>CAJOEH010000013.1:0-109117 GCA_905233385.1 uncultured Oscillospiraceae bacterium | reverse complement strand
GACAGTCCTGTGGACTGTCGGGAGACCAGTTCAAAAACTGGTCTCATCTTTAGTTTTGCCGCAGGCAAAACGCAAACAAGTCCCTCTCCCGCAACCATACAGAAACAGTCATTCTTTCGGATGGCTGTTTTTGTATTTCCAGAACCCATGTGAATACGCATTTTTCCATAATTCATTCTATGGAAGCGACCCTTTTTCTCAGGGCTGACCGAAGAGAACCGCCGGACGCGAGGCCGCGTCCGGCGGTTGATGAGTACCTAAATCTTACTGCAAATACTGCTTGATCGCGTCGGTGGCGTTGGCGGGGTCGTCGGAGACGACGAGGGTGAAGTCCAGATCGTTCGCCTTGCCGAATTTGTCGCACCAGAGGGCGAATTCCTCGACCTCCTTCATGCCCGCGCCGTCGACCTGCTTATAGAAGCTGTCGATGAAGATGTGGCTGATGTCGAAGTTGCCCGCGTGCAGGCCGCTGACGAAGCCCTTGAGGAAGGTGAGCGTGCCCTCGTGCTTGTACTCCTGATAGTCGATCAGGCGGACGTGCATATCAATATCATAACGGAGCTTGGTGCCTTTTTCGATGCAGACCATGCTGCCGGTTTCGTTTTTCACTGCGGTGTTGATGTCATGGATGAGACGTTTGGTCTTTCCGGAGCCCTTCAGTCCCATAATGATCTTGACCATAGGAAATTCCCCCTTTGTTTTGATGATTTGATGATGTCGTTTATCAATAGCCGGGCTTGCCGAGCAGGTGGAACATGTTCTTCTTATAGAACTCGACGCCGGGCTGGTTGAATGGGTTGACGCCGAGCATATAGGCGGAAATGCCGCAGGAGAGCTCGAAGAAATAGAACAGCTCGCCAAGCGTGTCCGCGTCGACCTCATCGGTCTGCAGGACCATGACGGGAACGCCGCCGTCCACGTGGGCGTTCAGCGTGCCGAGGAACGCCTGCTCCTCGACGAAGTCCAGCGTCTTGCCTTCCAGATAGTTCAGACCGTCCAGGTTCTTCCAGTCCAGCTCGATCGCGGTCTTTTTGCGCGGCGGGGTGAAGCGGACGACGGTCTCGAAGAGGTTGCGCTCGCCCTGCTGGATCATCTGGCCGAGGGAGTGCAGATCGGCGGTGAATTCGGCGGTGGCGGGGAAGATGCCCTTGCCGTCCTTGCCCTCGCTCTCGCCGAAGAGCTGCTGCCACCAGCCGCCGAAGCATTTGAAGCTCGGCTCATAGCAGCAGAGCATTTCGATCTTCTTGCCCTTGCGGTAGAGCAGGTTGCGGATAGCGGCGTACTGCCATGCCGGGTTCTCGAAGGAGCGGACGTCCAGCTCCTTGCGGGCTCTCGCGGCGCCGAGCATGACGTCCACGGGGTTGATGCCCGCGACTGCCATCGGCAGCAGACCCACGGCGGTCAGAACGCTGTAGCGGCCGCCGACGTCGGGCGGGATGACGAAGGTCTCGTAGCCTTCCTCGGTCGCCATCTGGCGCAGGGCGCCCTTCTCGGGGTCGGTGGTGACGTAGATGCGCTTCTTAGCTTTCTCCGCGCCGTACTTGCGCTCGAGCATCCAGCGCAGCGCGCGGGTGGCGATGGCGGGCTCGGTGGTCGTGCCGGACTTGGAGATGATGTTGATGGAGAAATCCTTGCCCTCCAGCAGCGCGCACAGCTCCTGCCAGGCGCGGGTGGAGAGGTTGTTGCCTGCGAAGAATACCTGGGTGTCGTTGGTCAGGTTGTAGTTCTGCCCCTTGACGAGCTCGATCGCGGCGCGCGGGCCGAGATAGGAGCCGCCGATGCCGACGACGACGAAGACCTGCGAATCGGAACGGATGCGCTCCGCGGCGCGGCGGATGCGGCGCATTTCTTCGGTCTCCTCAAAGGTGGGAAGATTCAGCCAGCCGAGGAAATCATTGCCGGGACCTTTGCCTTCGGTCAGGATCTTGTGCGCGTTGAAGACCTCCTGCTCGGTCGCGAGCAGATCGGGGAGAGACAGATCGCCCCATACGTTGGAAATGTCAACTTTTATCATGAACGATGCTCCTTCGCAATAAAATTGGTTCCTGCTTTCATGTTACACCAAACAGCAGCAAAAAACAAGCAAATTCCGAAAAAAGTTTATTGTGAACAGCAAGATTGGAAGCAGCAGCGTATGACAAGAAATCTTTCAAGTCTGTCATTGCGAGCCTGCCTGCGGCAGTCGTGGCAATCTGTCCGTCGCAGGGCTGGTATCTGCATCGTGTTATGAGAAACGCTTCTATCCTGTCATTGCCCCGCATGGGGCAATCTGTCCGTGGCAGGATTGTGTAGCGTATTTCGATAAAGTGTCCCGCATAGAAACGCACGGATTGCCCGCGAAAAGCGGGCAATGACAGAATTGTAGTACAGGCGGTATTACGGTAAAGCGTCCCGCATCGGGAGGCACGGATTGCACCCGCAGGGGGTACGCCGCATCCGTAAGGCGGCAGAGCCGCCAACGGCTGCGCTGCCACGGCTCCTTCGGAGCCTCGCAATGACAAGGACCTGCGGTGCGCCGCAAAACTTTATGCTGGAAATTATTCTTTCGATTGTGTATAATAGCGGCAGAGAAACTGCAAAGGAAGTGCGGCTATGAAATACGGCTTTGGCGTGGACGTCGGCGGAACGACGGTAAAGATCGGCCTGTTTGAGCAGACAGGGACGCTTTTGGAGAGCTTTGAGATCCCGACCCATACGGAGAACGGCGGCGCGCGCATCCTGCCGGAGATCGCGGAGGCGATCGGTGAGGTGCTCGCGCGGCGGGGCATCGAAAAAGAGAACGTCGAAGGCGTCGGCATCGGCGTGCCCGGGCCGGTCGCGCCGGACGGAACGGTCAACCGCTGTGTCAATCTGAACTGGGGTGTTTTCAATCTGCATCAAGCGCTCGGCGAACTGACCGGCCTGCGCGTGAAGGGCGGCAACGACGCCAACTGCGCCGCGCTCGGCGAGCACTGGAAGGGCGGCGGCATGGGCTGCCGCAGCACGGTCTTCGTCACGCTCGGCACCGGCATCGGCGGCGGCGTGATCCTGGACGGCAAGATCCTCGGCGGCGCGCACGGCGTCGGCGGGGAGATCGGCCATATCACGGTCAGCGTGCCCGACCCCTGGCCCTGCACCTGCGGCAAGCGCGGCTGCGTCGAGCAGTACGCCTCCGCGAACGGCGTCGTTCGCGTGGCGAAGGAACGGCTCGCGAAGACCAACGAAGCGACCGCCCTGCGCGGGAAAGAAGACCTGACCTGCAAGGACGTGTTCGAGGCGGCGAAGCGCGGCGACCGCTTCGCGAACGATACGCTGGAAGTGGTGTTCGACTACCTCGGCGAAGCGCTGGCGGACGCCTGCTGCGTGGCGGATCCCGAGCGGGTCATCCTCGGCGGCGGCATGTCGAAGGCGGGAGAATTCCTGCGCGAGCGTGTGGAGCGGCACTTCGAGAAATTTATGTTCCACGCCTGCAAGGGGACGGAATTCGCCCTCGCCGCATTAGGAAACGACGCGGGCATGTACGGTGCGTACCGCCTGCTGATCACGGAAGGGGAGAGCGCATGAACGACCTATTGCACCCGGCCATGACGGAGAAACAGGTAGGCGCCATGTCCGCGCTCGCGCTGGCGCACATTGGCGACGCGGTGTTTGAGCTCCTCGTGCGGACGAAGCTCTGCCTCTCCGGCGGCACGACCAACAGCCGCCTGCATCAGGAGACGGTCGCGCAGGTCTGCGCGAGCGCGCAGGCGAAGCTCGCGGAGAAGCTGCAGCCGCTGCTGACGGAGCAGGAGAACGCGTGGTATCACCGCGGCCGCAACGCGCACCCGCACGCGATCCCGAAAAACGCGTCGCCCTCGCAGTACGCGAAGGCGACCGGCGTGGAGGCGCTGTTCGGCGCGCTGTATCTGCGCGGCGAGCAGGAACGGATCTTGCAGCTGTTCGCGGCTGCGACGGAGGAAAACGATGCCCTTTGATGCGATATTTCTGAGCGCGGTGCTGGACGAACTGCGGCCCGCGCTCCTCGGCGCGCGGGTGGATAAGATCCAGCAGCCCGCGCGCGATACCGTCTTGCTCCAGCTGCGGGGCAGGGAACGGCTGCTCCTGTCGGCGAACGTCAACCGCCCGCGCATTCATCTGACGCAGGCGGCATTCGACAATCCGGCGCAGCCGCCGATGTTCTGCATGCTTCTGCGCAAGCACCTCTCCGGCGGCAGGATCGCGGAACTGACCCAGCCGCCCGCGGAGCGGAGCGTCAGCATCGCCTTCGACTGCACGGACGAGATGGGCAGCCCCTGCCGCAAGCACCTGATCTTAGAGCTGATGGGGCGCAATTCCAATCTGATATTGACCGGCGCGGACGGCAGGATCATCGACTGCCTGCGCCGCGTGGATTTTGAGATGTCCGAGGCGCGGCAGGTCCTGCCGGGTCTGTTTTACCGTGAGCCGCCGCGGCAGGACAAGCGCGTTCCGCAGGAGACGGACGCGGCGGAGATCGCCGCGCTGGTGCGCGCGGAGGACAGCTCGAAGCGGCTGGACAAGTGGCTGATCGACACCTTCGCGGGGCTGTCGCCGCTGATCGCGCGGGAGCTTTCCTACCGCTTCTGCGGCGAGACCGACGCGGATATGCTGACGCTCGATAGAGAAAAGCTGACGGCGTTTTTAGCGCGGGAACTGCCGATGAACGGCGAAAAAACGCCGATCCTGCTTCTGCAGGACGGCAGGGGAAAGGACTTCTCCTGGCGCGAGATCGCGCAGTACGGCGACTTCCTGACGCAGAAACGCTGCGAGAGCTTCTCCGCGCTGCTGGACGAATTCTACACCGAGACCGACCGCGCCGACCGGATGCGGCAGAAGTCGCAGACCCTGCGCAAGACCGTGACGACCCTCTATGAGCGCACCCTGCGCAAGCTTGAGATCCAGCGCAAAGAGCGCGAGGATACCCTCGACCGCGAGCAGCTGCGGCGGATGGGCGACATCGTGACGGCGAATCTGCACGCGATCGAGCGCGGGCAGGCTCTGCTCCGCGCCGAGAACTTCTACGACGCGGAAATGCGCGAGATCGAGATCCCGCTCAAGCCGGAGCTGTCACCGCAGCAGAACGCGGCGAAGTATTACAAGGACTACGCGAAGGCGAAGCATGCGGAAAAGGTCCTGACGGAGCAGATCGCGGCCGGCGAAACCGAGGCGCAATACCTCGGCGGCGTGCTGGAGGAGCTGGAACGAGCGGAAAATGAGCGAGACTTGAGCGAAATCCGAGCGGAATTAGAGGACGGCGGCTACGTTCGCGCCGATCGCCGCAAGGCGAAGCAGATAAAGCAGGCGCCGTCGAAGCCGCTGACGTTCCGTTCCTCGGACGGCGTGAAAATCCTCATCGGAAAGAACAACCGTCAAAACGATCAGATTTCGCTGAAAATCGCTCATAAATATGACGTTTGGCTGCACGTGCAGAAATTCCACGGCGCGCACGTCGTCATCGAGTGCGCGGGCGCGGAGGTGCCGGACGGGACGATCACCGAGGCCGCCATGCTCGCGGCGTATTATTCCGAGGTGCGCGAGGGGCAGAACGTCGCCGTCGACGTGACGCAGGTGCGCAATCTGAAGAAGCCGAACGGCGCGAAGCCCGGCATGGTCGTCTACGACCGCTACCGCACCGTCTTCGTCACCCCGGACAGCGATTTGCCGGAACGATTGCGGCTGACAGAGTAATTCTTCTTTGTATTGAAACATCGATCTTCTTTGTCATTGCGAGGTCGCGCAGCGACCGTGGCAATCTGTCCGTTGCAGTCTTGCGGTTTTTTAGTATTCGCGGGCGGCCAATGGCCGCCCCTGCGTGCAACGTATAACTCAAAACTCATCACTCAAAGCTCAAAACTGTAACTGATGAATGATGCCAATCGTGATGAACGGCGAGCGGTAAGTTGTGAGCGATTAGTGCTAAGTGATGAGTGGTAAGTGGTAAGCGATTCAGGCGAGTGATGCGCGATGCGCTGTTTCATAAGCGCGTGTTCTTGCTTTTCTAAAAATCGGTGGTATAATAATAGTAACCTTACAATTCTTTCTATACGTGTACATAGCGCGGGAGGAGCAGTTATGAATTTCAAAGTTTTTGTATGCTTTCTGTTGGTTGCGGCGCTCTGCGCCGGACTGTTCGGCTGCGGCGGAAGCGACTGGGAAGACCCGGCGCAGACAAACGGCGGCTCGGACTGGGAGGATCCCAACCGCACCGATTGGGAGGACCCGGCGCAGACGACGACCGTATCCGACTGGGAAGATCCCGGCAAGACCGACTGGGAGGACGGCGGCACCGGCTACGCGCCGCAGCTCGCAAGCGCCTCCACCGGCAGCGTGGTCCTCTTTGGCCGCTATGAGCAGGACAACAATCTTTCCAACGGCGCGGAGCCGATCGCCTGGCAGGTGCTGACGCGGGAGGGGAACCGCATCTTTGTCGTCAGCGTGTACGCGCTGGACTGTAAGCCCTACAATACGGAGGACAAGGCAATCAGTTGGGAGGACTGCACCCTGCGCAAATGGCTGAACGAGGACTTCCTCTCTACTGCTTTCACCGCAGAAGAGCGGGACGCGATCCCCGCCGTCGAGGTCCCGCCGGGAGATAACTATATGTATGCGGATACTGCGAATTTCGGCAGAGCGACACGCGACCGTGTTTTCTGCCTGAGCGCGTCTGAGATGTATGCATACCTTGACACGGACGGCGACTATCACAATGACGACCCGGGGTACAACTGCGAAGCGACCGACTATGCGCAGGCGATGGGCGCCGCCGTCCTGCCCAGCGACAAATGGGGCAACGTGTGTGGCTACTGGCTGCGCGGCCCCGGACACGAAGCGAATTATGCGATGACCTGTGATGCGAGAGTGATCGGCTATTTTGGTCTGGTCGTCTGGATGACGGACGCTTCCGTCCGTCCTGCGATGTGGATCAACGTCGGCGAGGGCTGACGACTTCCGTTCCCTTTTGAAAGCGCTGCGTTACGCAGAGGGCGCTTTTTGCGGAATAAAAACATCCCTCCGGCAGATACTACTGCCGGAGGGATGTTTTATGAAGATTTGGAAACCGAAAACAAAGGCGCGCGCGATCTCCGAGAATCCGCCGAGCGCGGCAGACCCGCAGGGGAGCTGGACGGGCAAGCCCGCCGAGCCCTACGACATTCCCGTGCAGGACGCGGACGATCTGTGAGGTCGTTCAGTCCTCGGGCGGGAGCTTGTTGTGCTTCTGCTGGCGCATCCAGGTGTTCATCACAACGGAGTGCGGCAGGAGCTTGACCATGCGCACCTGCATCCGCACCGGGAAGCCGTGGATGGAGACGTCCTTTTTCCTGCGGTAGAGGTCGCGCAGGGCGGTCGCCATCACGTCCTTCGGCTCGTACCAGCGGTTGTAATAGGTGACGGCGTCCTTGCTCGTCTGCGTGGCGCGGTCGAAGAACTCCGTGTTGACCCAGCCGGGGCTGACCGCCATCACGCGAATGCCGCGGGGCTTGAGCTCCTGCCCCAGCGAGCGGCAGTAACTGAGGACGAACGCCTTGGTCGCGGCGTAGACGTTCAGGTACGGCACGGGCTGGAAGGCGGAGAGCGAGTCGAGCATCAGGATGTGCGCGCCGCGCTTCATGTAGGGCAGGGTCAGCTCCGTCAGGGCGACGTACGCCTTGCAGTTCAGGTCGATCATGTTCAGGGATTCTTCCACCGGGATCTGGTCGTATCTGCCGAATTTGCCGAAGCCGGAGACGTTGGCCAGCAGGCCGACCTCCGGCTTTGCCGCGTCTAAAAGGCCTCGGAAATGCTCGAGCGCGTCCGGCTCCGTGAGGTCGAGGGTGATCGGGCGGACGGGGAAGGGGTAGCCCTCTTTCAGGGCCTCTAGCCGCTCCGTGCGCCGCGCGATGACCCAAAGCTCGTCAAACTGCTCCCATTGCGGGAGCTGCAGCGCCAGTTCACGCCCCATGCCGGAGCTCGCGCCGGTAACGATCGCAATTCTCATAGTTCTTCACCTTTCTTCCGCGAGGATGCGGACGGCATTGACTGCCGCGTTGATTTCTGTTTCTGTCGTGAACGCGCCGACCGAGAAGCGGACGACGCCCTGCGGGAAGGTGGCGAGCGCCCTGTGCGCCGCCGGCGCGCAGTGCATCCCGCAGCGCGTCAGGATGCCGAACTCGCGCTCCAGACGGTCGGCCGCCTCGGCGTTGTCAATGTTCGCGAAGTCCACGCCGATCACGCCGACGCGGCGGGAAACATCCTTCGTGCCGACCACGCGGAGGTGTTCGATCTCCGCCAGTCCTTTGAGGAAGCGCGCGGTCAGCGCGGTCTCGTGACGGCGGAGCGCGTCCAAACCGACTTGGTTTACATAATCCATCGCGGCCGACCAGCCGAAAATGCCCGGCAGGTTGGGCGTGCCCGGCTCGAAGCGGTCGGGCATGTACGGCGGGATCTCCTCGGAATCGGAGACGCTGCCCGTCCCGCCTGCAAGCAGGGGGGTCAGCTTCGCGGCGAACTCCGGCGTGACGAGCAGGGCGCCGACGCCCTGCGGCCCGAGCAGACCCTTGTGCGCGGGAACGGCGAGCGCGCTCAATCCGAACGCCTCGAAATCCACCGGAACGTGCCCCGCGCTCTGCGCGCCGTCTAAGAGCAGGGGAATGCCGTGAAGTTTACATAATATTCCGACTGCCTCGGCGTTCTGCACCGTGCCGCAGACGTTGGAGGCGTGGTTGAGAATGAACAGCTTCGTGTTGGGGCGGAGCAGCGGCTCGATCAGATCGGCGCGGAGGAAGCCCTCGCTGTCGCAGGGGACGCGGTCGAAGGCGACGCCGAGCTGCACGAGCGGCCGCATGACCGCGTTGTGCTCCAGCGAGCTGACGAGGACGTGATCGCCCTCGCGCAGCAGACCCTTGATCGCCATATTGAGGGCGGCGGTGCAGCCGGAGGTCAGGATGACGTGATTCGGGTTGGGATGGCGGAAGAACGCGGCGAGCTGCTCGCGAAGGGTCAATGTTTTCAGCCCGACCTCCTGCGCCGGCGCGTACACGCCGCGGTTGAGGCTCGCGCCGACGCGGTCGAGATAGTATTTCATTTGGTCGCTGACTCCGGGCGCCTTCGGGAACGCCGTCGCGGCATTGTCCAGATAGATCATGGCTGCCTCCGTTTCGTTTTTTTCATTATAACATATCTGCGCGATTTGACAAGAGAAACGGCGAAAAACCGGTGCGCGGAAAAAAACTCGTGATACTTGACAAAAAATAACGGCAGCGTTATACTTATTTTATTCCCAAGCGAAAACAAAATCTATGAAAGAGGGATTATTCATGGAAAAGAAACAGAACTTTTTCAAAAAGTACTGGCTCGTCATGCTGACCGGTCTTCTGGTCGGTGCGGGAGCAGTCGTCCTGACGGCCTTCGGCAACCCGAAGAACATGGGCTTCTGCATCGCCTGCTTCGAGCGTGACATCGCCGGCGCGCTGAAGCTTCACGGCGCAGGCGTCGTCCAGTATTTCCGTCCGGAGATCCTCGGCATCGTTGTCGGCGCCTGCATTATGGCGTTCATCGGCAAGGAATTCAAGCCGAAGGCGGGCAGCTCCCCCATCATCCGCTTCACGCTCGGCGCGGCGGTCATGGTCGGCGCGCTGGTCTTCCTCGGCTGCCCGCTCCGCATGGTCATCCGTATCGGCGGCGGCGACCTGAACGCGATCATCGGCCTGGTCGGCTTCGTGCTCGGCATCCTGATCGGCGTTTTCTTCCTGAAGCACAACTTCTCGCTCGGCAGAGCCTATAAGCAGAGCAAGGTCGAAGGACTTGTCTTCCCCGTCATGCTCATCTTCGGCTTTGTCCTCACCCTGATCGGCGGCGTTACTTACTTCGCGTTCTCTACCGAAGGCCCCGGCTCCATGCACGCGCCCATCCTGCTCTCGCTCGGCATCGGCCTGATCGTCGGCGCGCTGGCGCAGAAGAGCCGCCTGTGCATGGTCGGCGGCGTTCGTGACGCCGTCATGTTCAAGGAATTCGGCCTGCTGGCCGCCTTCGGCTGCATTATTGTCGCCGTTCTGGTCGGCAACGCCATCCTCGGCAACCTGAAATGGGGCTTTGAAGATCAGCCCATCGCCCACACCGAATGGCTGTGGAACCTGCTCGGCATGACCGTCGTCGGCTGGGGCTGCGCCCTGCTCGGCGGCTGCCCGCTGCGTCAGCTCGTCCTCGCTGGCGAGGGCAACACCGACAGCGCGGTCACCGTCCTCGGCATGATCTGCGGCGCTGCTGCTGCCCACACCCTCAAGACTGCGTCTTCCGCCGCCGGCACGGGCGACAACGGCCCGATCGCGACGATCGTCTGCCTTGTGGTGATTCTGATCATCTCCGTTACCCACCTCAAGAAGGAGCAGTAATATGGTAGACGCAAGAGGCCTTTCCTGCCCGCTGCCCGTCATCAAGACGCAGAACGAGATCAAGAAAAACAACCCCGATACGCTGGAAGTCCTCGTGGACAATCAGACGGCGGTCGGCAACGTGACGCGCTTCGCCAACAACAACGGCTACGACGTGGCGGTGAAGGAGCTGGAAGACGACGAATATTCTCTGGTTCTCACGAAGCGATGAACGAGTATCTTGCGACCTTCCACACCCATCTCGCCGCGCTGAAAACGCACCGCTCGCTCTCGGCGGCGAGGATCACGGCGCGGATGGCGCCCGTCCCGCGGAAGATCTCGTCTTCCTGCGGCACCTGCGTATTCTACAGCGCGGACGATCCCTGTTACGACAAGCTGGACGGCGACACCGAGGCGGTCTACGCCCTGTGCGGCGACTGCGCGGACCTGCTGCGCGAATTTGAATAACGAACGGAAATGCCCGCCCTCCCCGGCGGGCATTTTTCTCGTATTACGGATAATCCTTCGTTCCTGTCATTGCCACGGCTTGCAGAGCAAGCCGTGGCAATCTGTGCCACTCGATGCGGGACACTTTATCGTAATACCATACGTATCAAAGTTCTGTCATTGCCCGCTTTACGCGGGCAATCTGTGCTTATCGACGCGGGACACTTTTTCGTGAAATGGAACGCGTACCATACCTGCAAGGGACAGATTCCCGCTCGCAGCCTTGCGGCTGCTGGGAATGACAAACCTGGTAGATTCTACGTAATACGGTACGGTTTCCCAATCCTGCGACGGACAGATTGCCACGCCGGTTTTCAACCGGCTCGCAATGACGCGGAGGAGAATTCTGCGTATTTCCGGCATGCCTGCCTTGACCGGCGGGCATTTCTTTGTTATACTATTAGAACATACGACAAAAACAAAGTGAGAACATACCATGCTGACAAAAGCGCTGATCACTTTCTTAATATCGATGATCCCGGTCGTGGAGCTGCGCGGCGCGATCCCTTACGGCATTCTTACCGCAGGGCTGAAGCCGTGGCTGGTCTTTGCGCTCGCGGTCCTGGGCAATATGCTCCCGATCCCGTTTATCCTGCTCTTCATCCGGCGCATCTTCGCGTGGATGAAGCGATTCCCGAAGATGGCGAAGATCGCGGAGAAGTTCGAGGCGAGAGCGGCGAAGAAGAGCGGCAGGGTCAAGAAGTCCGAGACGATCGGCCTGTGCCTGCTCGTCGCCATCCCCCTGCCCGGCACGGGTGCGTGGACGGGCGCGCTGGTCGCCGCGCTGATGAACATGCGCATCAAGCGCGCCCTGCCGACGATCTTCGTCGGCGTGCTGATCGCCGCCGTGGCGGTCACGCTGATCGTGACGCTCGGCATCCACGCGCTGGATTTTCTGATCTGACAGGAGGGCACTATGAAAAGACAAGGCTACATTTCGTGGGATGAATACTTTATGGGCATCGCCCTGCTGGCCGCCAACCGCAGCAAGGATCCCAACACGCAGGTCGGCGCGTGCATCGTATCAAAGGAGAACATCATCGTCTCCACCGGCTACAACGGCTTTCCCAACGGCTGCAGCGACGACGAGTTTCCGTGGGAGCGCGAGGGTACGGAGACCAAGTACCCCTACGTCGTCCACGCGGAGCTGAACGCGATTTTGAACGCGGGCGGCAGAAAGCTCAGCGGCGCAAGGATCTACGTCGGCCTGTTCCCGTGCAACGAGTGCGCGAAGGCGATCATCCAGAGCGGCATCCGCGAGATCATCTATCTGTCGGACAAGTACTGCGGCACCGAGGGCAACGTCGCCTCCAAACGGATGCTGGACGCGGCGGGCGTGCGCTATCGCCGCCTGGAAAGCGGCCTGAAAGAGCTGACTCTAAACTACGACGTCGCGCTGTGAGCGTCCGCTATCTGCAAAGCCCGATCGGCGTCCTGCGCCTGACGGCGCAGGACGGGAAGCTCACAGGGATCACCCTGACGGACAGAGCAGGAGAGGACGATCCCGACCCTGCGACCGACCGCGCGGCGGCGCAGCTCATGGAATATTTTGACGGAAAGCGGAAAGAATTTTCGTTAGAGACCGCGCCGCAGGGCACGCCGTTTCAGCGCGCCGTGTGGAAAACACTCGCGGCGATCCCCTTCGGAAAGGTCGTCACCTACGGCGATCTGGCGCAGGCGATCGGCCGGCCGACCGCCTGCCGCGCCGTCGCGAACGCGGTCGGGAAGAACCCGCTTTTGATCGTTTTTCCGTGCCATCGCGTCGTCGCGGCGAACGGTTTGGGCGGTTTTACGGGCGGATTACCCATAAAACGGACGCTGCTGCGTCTGGAACGGGTAAAAATTTCGGAAAAAACCGCATTTTCTGAAAAATTTTTCTTTACTTTTCCCGCAAAGCGTGATACATTATAACGGCTGGCGTTCAGCCGGCCACGATCCGCGCGCCCAGCCCTGGGAGACCGCTGAAAAACAGCATTCCGCCGTCCCGGGCTTAGCCGTTGGAAAATATTTTTGAAAGGTGGAAAAACCAATGATCCTCAAGGACAAGAAAACCGCTATCATCAACGAGTACGCGACCCACGAGGGCGACACCGGTTCCCCCGAAGTCCAGATCGCGATCCTCACCGCTCGTATCAACGAGCTGACCGAGCACCTGCGTGAGCACAAGCACGATAACCACTCCCGTCGCGGCCTGCTCATGATGGTCGGCAAGCGCCGCAGCCTGCTCGACTATCTCGCAAAGAAGGACATCAACCGTTATCGTGCCATCATCGCAAAGCTCGGCATCCGTAAGTAATAGCGCAAGCATGGGCGGCCCGAGCGGCCGCCCGTTTTTTCTCTGCCCCGCACGCGGGAGCGCAGTTTAGCAGTTGAAGACGCAACCGACCCGATTCGGCTTCGGCTTCAAGTGCTAAACCTCCCGCGGAAAAATCAAACAGGAGGTTATCCAATGATCACCAGAAAACAGTATCCCAACCATCATGTGTTCGAGACCATGATCGGCGGCCGCGCCTTCACCGTGGAGACCGGCAAGGTCGCGGAGCTGGCGGACGCGGAGTGCATCTGCCGCTACGGCGACACCACCGTGCTCGTCACCGTCACCTGTTCGCCCGATCCCAAGCCCGGCATCGACTACTTCCCCCTGACCATCGAGTTCGAGGAGAGAATGTACTCCGTCGGCCGCATCCCCGGCAGCTTCAACCGCCGCGAGGGCAAGCCCTCCGAGCGCGGCATCCTGAACAGCCGCATCATCGACCGCCCGATGCGCCCGCTCTTCGACGACGAGCTGCGCAACGACGTCGTCGTGACCTGCACCGTCCTCGCGAACGACTACGACAACCCCGTTGAGATCGTCGCCGCTATCGGCGCGTCCATCTCTGTCGCGTCGTCCGACGTTCCCTGGAACGGCCCCATCTCCACCACGAACTGCGCCTTCGTCGACGGCCAGTACGTCATCAACCCGTCCTCCGAGCAGCGCGAGGCCGCGAAGTGCTTCGTCTGCGTCTCCTCCACCTTCGAGAAGGTCGTGCAGATCGAGACCGAGGCGAAGGAAGCCCCCGAGGATATCGTCCTCGAGTGCATCCGTCTGGCGCATGAGACCAACATGGAGGTCGTCAAGTTCATCAACGAGATCGTCTCCGTCATCGGCAAGCCGAAGTTCACCTTCGAGAAGGCCGCCGTCAACCACGACCTGCTCGACGATCTGTGCGCCTACGGCATGGATCAGATCGAGTACGCGCTCGACACCGACGACAAGAACATCCGCGAGGAGCGCCTGACCGCCGCCCGCCGCGACTTCGCCGAGAAGTTCGCGGAGAAGTACGAGGATTTCGACGTGCATATCGAGGTCTGCCTGTACAAGATGCAGAAGAAGGTCGTCAAGAAGTGGCTGCTCGCCGGCAAGCGCGTCGACGGCCGTCAGATGGACGAAATCCGTCCGCTCGACGCCGAGGTCGGCGTCCTGCCCAGAGTCCACGGCTCCGGCCTGTTCTCCAGAGGTCAGACCCAGGTGCTGTCCGTCTGCACGCTGAACACCATGTCCGCCGCGCAGAAGCTGGACACCATCTACTCCGAGGAGACCAAGCGCTATATCCACCACTACAATTTCCCCGCCTTCTCCACCGGCGAAGCCCGTGCCGCCCGTTCGACCTCCCGTCGCGAGATCGGCCACGGCTCTCTGGCTGAAAAGGCGCTCCTGCCCGTCCTGCCGACGCTCGAGGAGTTCCCGTACGCGATCCGCGTCGTCTCCGAGGTCCTGTCCTCCAACGGCTCCACCTCGCAGGGCTCCATCTGCGGCTCTACGCTGGCGCTGATGGATGCGGGCGTGCCCATCAAGCGCGCCGTCGCGGGCATCTCCTGCGGCCTGATTTCCGATCAGGAGACCGGCGAATGGAGAACCTTCACCGACATCCAGGGCGTGGAAGACTTCCACGGCGAGATGGACTTCAAGGTCGCCGGTACCACCGAAGGCGTGACCGCGATCCAGATGGACCTCAAGAACAAGGGCCTGACGATGGAAATTATCGCGGACGCTTTGGAGCGCTGCCGCAAGGCGCGCCTGGAGATCCTCGAGCAGGTCATGCTGCCGTGCATCCCCGAGCCGCGTCCCGAGGTTTCCGAGTACGCGCCCAAGATGATCTCGATGGTCATCCCCGTGGACAAGATCCGCGAAGTCATCGGCTCCGGCGGCAAGACCATCCAGAAGATCTGCGCCGACACCGGCGCGAAGATCGACATCGACGACGACGGCAACGTCTTCATCGCCGCGGTCGACAGCGCGGCCGGCTACGCCGCCAAGAAGATGATCGACGACATCTGCTTCGTTCCCGAGGTCGGCGCCCTCTACTACGGCAAGGTCGTCCGCATCCTCCCGATCGGCGCCTTCGTCGAGATCGCGCCGGGCCACGACGGCATGGTGCACATCTCCAAGCTGGAGAACCGCCGCGTCGAGAAGGTCGAGGACGTGCTGAACGTCGGCGACATGACCTGGGTTAAGTTCATGGGCTTCGACGAGAAGGGCCGCGCCAACTTCAGCCGCAAGGACGCGCTGAAGGAAATGGCGGAGTCCGAACAGTAATAAAAAAGCGAAGGCACTGTGCTTCGGCACAGTGCCATTTTATATCGGCGCTTACGCGTCTTCTTTTGAATACAGCAGATCGTGGGAGATCGGCTTGCAGAACAGGCGGCGCACCTCGTTCGGCGCCTTCGTCTGCCCGAGGATCCACATCAGCTTCGTCAGCGCGGCCTCGGTCGTCATGTCGTAGGCCTCCAAAAGATGCAGATCGTTTTTCAGGTGGTAACCGACGTCGTAGACCGCTAAATTACTGCCCTCGAACTGGACCTGTGTGGTCATCACGACGGCCTTGCCGCGCCCGATGGCGGCGCGGATCACGTCGAAGAAACCGCTGCCCTGATAGGAGGGCAGGCCGCCCACGCCGTAGCTCTCCACGAGCACGCCGTCGTTGTGCTCCAGCAGGTACGAGAGCAGATCGCAGTCCGTGCCCGGCGCCATTTTGAACAGCCCGACGCGCGGATCGAGCTTGTCGTAGAAGACCGGCGCGGGCAGACGGTCCGGTCGGATGTACTCCATCAGGAAGCCGTTCTGCATATACGCCAGCGGCGGATAGTTGATGCTTGAAAACGCCTGCAGACTGGTCGTGCGCGTCTTTCTGGCGCGGGTGCCGAGGATGACGCGCCCGTTGAAGACGATCATCACGCCGCAGAGGTCCGACACCGCGACGCGGAACGCGTCGATCAGGTTCGTCTTGGAATCCGTGTTTTCAAATAAAATCGGCTTCTGCGCGCCGGTCAGAACGATCGGTTTCGGGGAATACTGGATCAGGTAGGACAGGGCGGCGGCCGTGTAGGCCATCGTGTCCGTGCCGTGGACGATCACGAAGCCGTCGTATTCGTCATAGTGCGCACGCACGGCGTTCGCGATCGTCAGCCAATGGTCGGGCGTGATATTCGTGGAATCGATCGAGAAAAGCTGCTTGCAGGCGACCTCGCAGAGCTCCGTGACCGCGGGGACGTTCTCAATGAGCTGCTCCGTCGTCAGAACGGGCGTCAGGCCGCACTCCGTCATGCCGGAGGCGATCGTCCCGCCGGTGCCGAGCATCAGGACTTTCTTCATCGTAACGCGACTCCTTTCGGGAGATTTCACACAGATATTATAGCACGAAATCGCCGAGGGAGCAACGCAAAAGGTTGACAAAAGCGGCCGCAGGCAATAAAATGAAGAAAATGGGGAAAAGGAGGCGGTCAAATGCTGTCTGTCGTACTTCCTGCCTATAACGAGCAGGAGATGGCGCCGGTCGCGGCGAGCGAGATCAGCAAGGTGCTGACGGCGGCGGAGATCCCGCATGAGATCCTGTTCGTGGACGACGGCTCGAAGGACGCGACCTGGGAGAAGATCCGGGCGGCGTCGGCGGACTTCCTGACGGTGCGCGGCGTGCATTTCTCCCGCAACTTCGGCAAGGAGGCGGCGATCTTCGCGGGTCTGAGCGAGGCGAAGGGCGACTGCGTCGCGGTCATCGACTGCGACCTGCAGCATCCGCCGGAGAAGCTCGTAGAGATGTACCGGCTCTGGGAACAGGGCTACGAGGTCATCGAGGGCGTCAAGTCCGACCGCGGCAAGGAGAGCGTGGCGCACCGCGCGTTCGCTAAACTGTTCTATTCGCTCATCAGCCGCGCGACGAAGGTCGATATGTCCCGCGCCTCCGATTTCAAGCTCCTCGACCGCAAGGCGGTCAACGCCATCCTGACGATGCGCGAGAAGCGGGCCTTCTTCCGCGCCCTGTCCTCGTGGGTCGGCTTCAAAACGACGGAAGTATCCTATGAGGTGCGCGAGCGCACGGCGGGCGAGTCCAAGTGGTCCACCTGGTCGCTCGTCAAGTACGCCCTGTCCAACATCACGGCGTTCACCGCGGTGCCCCTGCATCTGGTGACCTTCTTCGGCGTTCTGACGCTGATCGTTTCCGTCGTGATGGGCGTCATCGCGCTGGTGCAGAAGATCAACGGCACCGCCCTCGGCGGCTTCACGACCGTCATCATCCTGCTGCTGTTTATCGGCAGCCTGATCATGATCAGCCTCGGCATCATCGGCTACTACGTCGGCAATATCTACGAGGAGATCAAGGACCGCCCGCGCTATATCATTGCAGACACCTGCGGCAAAAACGAATAATCAAAGCGGGAGGATCCGCCGGATCCTCCCGCTTTCTATGTGCATTATTTCTTCGGCTTCTTTAGATAGGGCGGTACGATTCTCTCCTGCGTTTCCTCATCCTCCAGAAAGCGCAGGACTTCTTCCGTGTATTCGCCGAATAACGGGGCACGGTACTGATAAAAATTGATGCCGGGAGCTTTGATATTATACTCAAGAATAACCGGATTACCATCTGCTGAAACTGTGACGTCCCAGCCGATCCATGCAAAGTACGGAATCTTCAGCGCGTAGGCTTTGACGGTTTCGATTACGGCATCCCAATTCGGGACGCGGTCGATCTTGATATCAAAGAGCTTTGCCGCGTCAGTTTTATGTCCGTCCGTGTCGAACGACACGGGAAGAACCGATCCGTCGGCGGAAATGGGAACCGCATTGACGATTTCCTTGCCCTTGACAAAGTTTACGTCGGTGATGCTGCCGGGAAGCCCGTATCGGAGCGTCGCATTATCGAAGACGATCACTCTGCCGTTCAAAAACAGCGTGTTGATTCGGATGATATTGACGGAGCTTTCGTTGAACTGGGCAAAGAACGGGTGCTGCTTCACGACCTCCTGCACGATCAGATCGCTGCCTTGCGCGATCGCTTGAATCGCGGAGCGGACGTCCGCTTCGTTTTTTAACGAGAGTTTCTGCAAGCCCTTGCCCTGCTTGCCGTGGGTTTGTTTGAGAATGATCTCTTCATCGGGAACGCTGCGCAGGAAGGCGGCTTCAAGCTCTTCTTCGCGGCAGTAATTTCCGTCTGCGTCATAGCATCTGCCGTTGCATTTTTTGAAGAAGACTCTGGGGAAAGGAGCGCCGGGCAAGAATGACGAGAAATAGCCCTTATCACACCAGGCGTTCTTGAATTCGTGTATATTGTAGTGCAGCATAATAATGTCTGCATAGACGTCCAATCCGATAAAATACGGACTATGGATGCCGGTCAAGCCGTAATACCAACGATACCAGCTGTAATCCCGAAATTGAATACCGTACTTGCCCCAGAATTCGTCGATTTCACGAATGTCGGCATCCGACAGCGGCGGCTGCGGATTCTTAGCGAGCAGATGGTGCGCCGCATTGTATCGCTTCGAGAGCATCTTTTCCATTCTGGTGCGTCTGCGTCGTTTTTGGAGCAGCGTCCAGAAAAAATGTACGATTTTCTCTTTCCAGGTCATGACCGATTCCTCCAAATATGAAAGCTCGGCGTTTTCCGGCGGTACTGCCGGAACGCAATTTTACATATTATATTGTAGCAAAATACGACGGGTTTGTCCAGTAGATAATAGGCTATAAGGGTCGTCGAATTGCAGGGATGGATTCTAAAACCTGTGGCAAAAACGACGGGAAACATTTTTGCGCAATTCCGGCAAGGCGGCATAAGATTTTTTCGCAAACCTATTGACAAAAAACCACTGGATATAGATAATAGAATCAGCTAATCTCCTATATTTTGATATTCTTTGACATTGGAGGAAAAACTATGGCACAAAAAATCGTTCGCGCCTCTGACGGGCAGGAAGTAAAGCCCGCCAGCGAGGAAAAGAAACCCGCCAAGAAGCCGGAAGCTGCCGCGGAAGCCAAGCCCGCGCAGAA
Organism: uncultured Oscillospiraceae bacterium; assembly: GCA_905233385.1. Classification (GTDB taxonomy): domain Bacteria; phylum Bacillota; class Clostridia; order Oscillospirales; family Oscillospiraceae; genus JAZOXB01. The sequence goes on along the minus strand of CAJOEH010000013.1, from coordinate 89,965 downwards.
GATCAAAGAGGCGAAGCCCTCCTCCGGCAATTCCATCCCGTACCGTATCGGCGCGGTAGTTCTGTGGGTTCTCGCCATCGCCTGCGAAGCTCTGGCGATCATGGTGCTGCTCGACTTTATGTATCCGCCGTTCGGCAAGGTCCCGTTCCTGATCGTGATGATCGTGCTCGACCTCGTGTTTGCGATTATTGCCGCGCAGCTCTGGAAGAAAGCCAACCGCATCAAGCCCATGAGCGGCAAGAACAAGCTCCTGTTCTATCTGTGGAGCGAGCTGGGCGTCATTATGGCGTGCATCTGCTTTATCCCGCTGATTGTTCTCCTGCTCAAGGATAAGAAGCTCGACAAGAAGTCCAAGACGATCGTTTCGATCATCGCGGTCGTCGCGCTGCTGATCACCGGCCTTGCTTCCGCGGACTTCAACCCCATCACCGCGGAGGAGAAGGAAGAAGCGGAGCAGACGATCACCGGCGACGTGTATTGGAGCACCTTCGGCCACAAGTATCACCTGAGCCAGGAATGCTATCACATCCGCGACTCCGCCACCCTCTACGCCGGCACGGTCACCGAGGCCATCGAGTCCGGCCGCACCGCGATCTGCTCTTACTGCGCTTCCCACTACGCGGAGGAGCTGGGGCTCGACCTTGACGCGCTGAACGTGGAGGACGCGCCTGCGGAAGAGGCGCCGCTGGAGGAAGTTGTCGAACCGGCGGCATAAGGAGGTCACCATGTCTGAACTCAATCTGAATTCGATCATGTCCATGCTCTCGGGCGACGGAACGGCTGCCATCAGCAAGCGCGCGAAGGTGAGCCAGAGCGACGTTTCCAACGTGCTTTCCGCCGGCATCCCGATCCTGCTGACCGGCATGCAGCGCAACGCCGGAACAGACGCCGGCGCGGCTTCTTTGAGCGGCGCGCTGAAGGATCACGCGGCGGCAGACGTGTCCGATCCCGGCGCGTTCCTGAAAGCCGCTGATATCAAGGACGGCAAGAAGATCCTCGGCCACGTCCTCGGCGACGACGAGAGCTCCATCCTCAAGCGCGTCTCCGGCGAGAGCGGGGTCACCAAGGGAAAGACGACGTCGATCCTCGCGATGGCTGCGCCGCTGCTGCTCTCGCTTCTGGGCGGGCAGCAGAGCCAGCAGTCCGGCGGCGGCTTCAACCTGCTCGGTATGCTGGGCGGCCTGCTCGGCGGCGGCAGCTCGCAGACTGAGAGCCAGCAGCAGGAGAGCCAGTCGTCCGGCGGCCTGCTGGATTCGCTCGGCGGTCTCGGCGGCCTGACCAGCCTGTTCGGCGGCGGCAGTTCGCAGGAAGAGACGCAGGAGGAAGAATCCTCAGGCGGCGGCATCCTCAGTTCCATCCTGAACATTTTCCGATAAAAACGAAAAATCCCGCTTGCTGAAAAGCAAGCGGGATTTTTTATCCTTCCGCCCGTTTCCGCAGGCGTTCGACCATGATCGCCGCCTCTTCGCGCGTGGCGTACCCGCCGGGGCGCGAGCCGTCCGTGATGCCGTTGGCGACTGCGCTCCGCAGCTCTTCCTCCGCCCAGGGACTGACCTTCGTGTCCGCGCCGGTCAGCGCAGCTTTGATCCGCTCGTCGATCAGCCGCTCCAAAGCTTCCGCCGTCATGTCCTCCACCCCCGTCAATAGGTTTACATAATTCCTGAAATCGTCCATCGTCTTCCCGAATTTCGGAAACCAGTGCGCCACGTCGCCGTGGTTGCTCGCGATCCCGCGCCGGTAACCCTCCGCGTGGTCGATCACCACGCCGTCGCGCAGGGGATCGAGGCGGTACTGCCTGCAAAGATAGGCGGTCAGCTCCGCCGCCTCGCGGTAGACCGCCTCGAAATACCGCCGGTCCTGCAGGGCGTCCTCGCAGATCTCGAAGGAGATGTGCGTGTTGTTCGCCGCGCCGCCCGCGTGCCAGCCGCGGTGCGCCCACGGCAGCACCTGATAGGTCGCGATCGCACCGTTCTGCTTTCTGCCGATGAAAGCGTGCACGCACACGTCCAGCCCGGGGCGGTTCCAGTCGTTGCCGTTGGGATTCGTCCCGAGCAGGCCGTCGTCCGGCTGCACGTATCGCTTGAGCCACGGGTTGTTCGCGCCGGTGGAATGCACCATGACGCCCTGCGGCGCGATCTTGTCGCCCCGCTGGTAGCAGTCGTTTTTCGTAAAGAAACAAGTATGCAGCTCCATAGCCGACTCCTTTCAGGAGAGTCGAACGCAAGCCGTCTCTGCGCGGCTCTTTTCGGTCCTTTTCGGCTTGTTGTCCTTGCCTTGCGTCAGCAAGGCTGCGTCCGCCGCACCGAAAATCCCTCAAAAATAACTCGCGCAGAGATGCAAAGCAGTTTTCCCGGAGCGGCAATTCGTCAAGACGAGTAAAGCGCCGCAGGGAATCCTTGACGGATTTTCAAGGCGGTTTGCGAAGTATTGGCGGATCGTCGCCCGTGAAAACCGACTTGAGTTCGACTCTCCTCAGCTTATGCTCCCGAGAATTCTTTGCAGTACGGCCGCAGCGGGCAGTCGCCGCAGTTCGGATTCCGCGCCGTGCAGAGGTCGCGGCCGAAGAGGACGATGCGGTGGCAGAAGGCGGAGCTTTCCTCCGGCGGCAGGACGGCGCGAAGCTGGGTCTCGACCTTTTCCGGCTCCTTGCCGTGCGCCAGACCGAGGCGGTTGGCGATGCGGATGCAGTGCGTGTCGCAGACGACGGCGGGCTGCCCGTAAATATCGCCGAGCAGGAGATTCGCGGTCTTCCTGCCCACGCCGGGGAGTTTCAACAGCTCCTCCATGGAATCCGGCACTTTGCGGTCATATTTGTCGCGGAGCATCTGACACGCGAGCACGATGTCGCGCGCCTTGTGCTTGTAGAAGCCGCAGGAGTGGACGAGGGTCTCGACCTCCGCGACGTCCGCGTCCGCGAAGCTGTCGAGGGTCGGGAAGCGCTCAAACAGCGCGGGCGTGACGAGGTTGACCCGCGCGTCGGTGCACTGCGCTGACAGCCGCACGGCGATCATCAGTTCGTAGTCCTTTTCGTATTGCAGGGCGCACAGCGCCTCCGGGTAACGCGCTTTCAGAATGGAGATGATTTCGTTGACGTTCTGCATGATAACACCGCCTTTTCGACCATTATATCACAAATTCGACCGAATGCGTTGCCTTTTTTCGACCGATGCGGTATAATTTTCGCGGGTGATACGATGAATTGGAACGACTTGGGCGCATGGAGCGAGCTTCTTGCGGACCAGAAAGATTTGTTTTCTCAACTGGACGAGCGGCTGACCCTCGCGCGGCAGACGGCGGAGATCTACCCGCCCGCAGGGGAGGAGCTGACCGCCCTGCGGCTGACGCAGCCGGACGCCGTCCGCGCGGTGATCTTAGGGCAGGACCCCTACCACGAGCCGGGGCAGGCGTTCGGCCTGGCGTTCGCGGTGCGAAAGGGGATCGCGCTGCCGCCGTCCCTGCGGAATATCGATACGGAGCTGCAGGCCGACCTCGGGATCGCGCTGCCGAAGCACGGCGATCTGACCGCCTGGGCGGAACGCGGCGTGCTCCTGCTCAACACCGTTCTGACGGTGGAAAAGGGGAAGGCGAACAGCCACGCTTCCTGGGGCTGGCAAACCCTGACCGACGCGGTGATCGCCGCGACGAACCGCCTGCCGCAGCCGGTCGCCTTCGTCCTCTGGGGGGCGCAGGCGCAGAAAAAAGCCGCGCTCATCGAAAGCGCCGCGCCGCGGCTCGTCCTGTCCGCGCCGCATCCGAGCCCGCTGTCGTCCTATCGCGGCTTCTTCGGGAGCAAACCATTCTCGCAGATCGACCGCTTCCTCGCGGAGCACGGCGAACAGGCGATCGACTGGAGTATCTAAAGACCACAGGGAAATACGCCCGATCCGGTATAATGAAGACGGCAACTGCGCCGCCTAATGAAGCCGTTCGCTTCGCTCGCTAATGAAGACGGCAACTCTGTTGCCTAATGAAGCGAAGACGCACGCTGAAGATCATCGTCTTTTCCGAATTTCTTCATTAGCGAAGCGTCTTCTTTCCTTCATTAGCCCGCTTGCGGGCGTCTTCGTTTTCACGCTGATATCTTTATATCTTGTAATCCACGTCATCGGCGTGGGGGAGATTCCAGTGATAATGTCCTGCCAGCAGGCGGATGACGAGCACGAGCACGCTGCCGATCAGCATGGCGGCGTAGCTCGGCAGGACCTTCCACAGCAGGGCGCAGGCAAGCGCGCCGAGCAGGGAGGCGCAGGCGTAGACGTACTTGACCAAGATGAACGGCATATTGCCCGCCAGCACGTCGCGGATCATGCCGCCGCCGACGCCCGTGAGCACGCCGACGAAGACCAGCAGAAAGGTGCTGCGCGCCGGGGCGAACGCCAGCGCGTTCCAGATGCCCATGACCGTGAAGACGCCGAGACCGACGGAGTCCATGACGTGCAGCGCCATCTCGAACAGCCGCTGATTGTGCGTCAGGCGATGCCGCAGCCACGGAATGAACAGCAGGATCGACGTCGCCGTGGCGACGATGGCGCACAGCGGATCGCGGAAGGCGAGCGGCGGGGTAATGCCGAGGATCAGATCGCGCAGGATGCCGCCGCCGATGGCGGTGACGACGCCGAGAACGATCACGCCGAACAGGTCCATGCGTTTTTTCATCGCGATCATCGCGCCGGACGCGGCAAAGGCGACCGTGCCGATCAGCTCTAAGACTCTGGCAAATGTTTCCATACTTTTATCCCTCAAAAAATGCACATCCGGTCGGATGTGCATTTTATCTTTCGATTTTCAGCCGGCCGCGTTCTTTCTCGCGCCGCGGCGCAGCTCGATGCGCTTGATCGTCGCGCCGATGCCGCGCAGCTTGTCGATCAGCGACTCATAGCCGCGTTCGATATACTCGGCTTCTTCGATCACCGTCGTACCGTCGGCGGCAAGCCCCGCGATGACCATCGCGGCGCCGGCGCGCAGATCGCAGGCGTGGACCGTGCAGCCGTGGAGCTGATCGACGCCCGTGATCGTCGCGGTCTTGGTCTCGACCTTGATCGCCGCGCCCATGCGGTTGAGCTCCGCGCAGTAGGCGAAGCGGGTATCATAGATGCTCTCGCGGATCGTGCTCACGCCGGAAGCCAGCGCCATGCAGACCGCGATCTGCGGCTGCATATCGGTCGGGAAGCCGGGGTAGGGCAGGGTCTTCACGTTCGCGCGGCGCAGAACGCCGGTGCGCTGGACGCGGATAGCGTCGTCATATTCCGTCACCTTCGCGCCCATTTCACGCAGCTTCGCGCTGATGGTGTCCATATGCTTCGGAATGACGTTCTGCACGAGGACGTTGCCGCCCGCCGCCGCGACGGCCGCCATATAGGTGCCCGCCTCGATCTGGTCGGGGATGATGGAGTACGAACCGCCGCGCAGCGACTTGACGCCGCGGACCTTAATGACGTCGGTGCCTGCGCCGGAGATCTTCGCGCCCATCGCGTTCAGGAAGTTCGCCATATCGACGATGTGCGGCTCCTTGGCCGCGTTCTCGATGATGGTCGTGCCGTTGGCGAGGGTCGCGCCGATCAGGATGTTCATGGTCGCGCCGACCGAGACGACGTCGAGGTTGACGCGGCCGCCGGTCAGGCCCGCTTCGCCGACGCGGGCGCAGACGTAACCGTTCTGCAGCTCGATCTCCGCGCCGATCGCCTCAAAGCCCTTGATGTGCTGGTCGATCGGCCGCGGGCCGAAGTTGCAGCCGCCGGGCAGCGCGACCTTCGCGTGGCCGAAACGGCCGAGCTGCGCGCCGATCAGATAGTAGGAAGCGCGAATGCGGCGCACCAGCGCGTCCGAGGCCTCGCTCTCACGGACGTTGCGGGAACAGATCTCGATCGTGTTCGGGCTGAGTCTGCGGATCTCCGCGCCCATGCTGTCCAGGATCTCGAGCAGCAGACGGACGTCGGAAATATCGGGCACGTTTTCAATGCGGCAGGTGCCGTTGATCAGAAGCGTCGCCGGCAGTATCGCAACAGCGGCATTTTTCGCGCCGCTGATCGTTACGGTTCCGTTTAAGGGCTTGCCGCCCTCGATCACATATTGCGTCATTATCATTATCCTCTCATATTAGGAGTATCTCCCATATGCGGCAGATTAGTAATCCAAAAAAAGGCAGAGTCAGTATAGCACACAGAACCGCGATTGTAAAGAGGAAATTAACGAAACGGTTGCAAAACTGACAAAACGGTTGCAGTGCGCTCCGCCGCTATTCGGCCTCCGGCGATGCTTCGAGATCTTCCGCTTCGAGGATCTCCTTGATGACCTCGGAAGCGGGCTCGTCCTTGTTGATCTTTTTCTTCTCGAACAGGATCAGCGAAATGCCGAGCAGGATGCAGAGGAAGTCGCGGACGCGGTAGAGGATCAGTCCCATCGCGCCGAGCTCCTCGCTGATATGCAGCGCGGGAAGCACCGCGTACATGCCGAGCTCGCGCGAGCCCGCCTGCATGGGAATGAAGACGATCAGATTTCCCACCAGCGACGCCATCGTCAGAATGAGGATGCCGCCGAGGAGGTTGATCTTCGCGCCGAGATAGAGGAAGATGAGGAAGTATTCGACGCATTCCAGCAGCCGCGTCAGGTACTGCAGGCAGAATACCGTCCAGAAGCGGAGCCGCGTGGCGCGGAACTCCTTGATGTTGCGGTCGATCTCGACGTAACTGTCGCAGTTCTTGTCGTAGATCTTTTTCATCGGCTTTTTCAGCAGCGGGATCTTCGTCAGCAGCGACATGCACGGACGAACGAGACCGCGCCGCTTGCTCGCGAAAAAGGCGATCAGGATCGCCACGGTCACGACGATCGTCATGATCATCAGGGTGTCGATGGCCGGCCGGCCGTTGATCCCGACGGCAAAATACACGATGGCGCCGGTCAGCCAGACGGTGACGTGCCCGATGAAGTAGAACAGCGAAAACGTAAACGTGGAAGCGCTCGCTTTTTCCGTCGAGCAGTACTTTTTCAGCGCCATGATCCGGTACGGCTCGCCGCCGATGAGGCCGGCGGGCGTGACGTTATTCAGAGCAAAGCCGGAAAAGCAGATCATAAACATGGAAACCGCGGGGATCTTCTTTCCGTCCTCTCCGAGGATCACGTAATAGCAGACGACGTGGATGATATAGATGATGAGCCAGAGGCCCAGGAGCCCCGCGAGAAAGAGCAGGGTCTTGGGCGTCAGCAGACGGTCCCAGGGAACGGCCTCCAGATCGGACTGCCAGAGCATCACGCCCATACCGGCAACGCCGATCAGGAAGAATATGATTCGGTATCTCAGTTTCATGATATCGCTTCCAACTCGGTAAATAATTCTTGTTGTTTCGTCAGATCGGCGGCCAGCCGTTCGTACTTCACGATGATGACGATCCGCGCGGCCTCAATGAACAGGAAGACGAACGCAAAGTACAGGTATTCCATATGACCGGGCAAAAACAGCGAAATGAACAGGACGACCATGCGCAGGTTGTACGCGAGGATGTTCGTTGCCCGAACGTATTTCCTGCTCTTTGCGTAGTATGCGTCGGAAAGCTGTTGGGTAATAATATTGCCGTTTTCTTCGATCCTGTCGAGCAGCTTCTGCGTCTTCGGCGTCTCAAACTCCTGCACTCTCGTATACTCGCGGTAAATGAGCAGCCGCAGACGGTCGAACGACCATTTCTTCGACGCTTTGATCTGCTCCGTGACCTCGGCGCTTCTCGTATGCTCGCCGCGCTCTCCGCGCGAGAGCATATAGATGTGCAGGTTCTTGTAATAGTCCACCGTGCGCGACTGCGCGAGGAAGAAGTAAATGCCCGCCGCCGCGACGAGAACGATCCGATAGCCCCACTCCGTTTCGGTGAACGGAATGTTGGCGTGGTAGAGCCTGACGCAGAGACCCGCGTGCAGCGCAAGGTAGCCGGCGAAGTCAGCGGCGCCGTCCAGCGTTCTGCCGAAATTGCTGTAGCGCTTCGTCAGTCTCGCGACCTGCCCGTCGCTCGCGTCCAGCGTCGTCGCCAGGAAGATCAGAAATGCCGCGAGGATCGTCAGCGGCAGGGTGTCGAAGCAGAGCAGGAGACCGCCCGCGACGCCGACGATGCCGGACAGCACGGTGATCACGTTCGGAATGACGTGAAGCTTGATGAATAACCGAGAAAACACCATACCGGTGTAATCGAAGACGTATGTATCGATCGGATCGCCGATGTTTTCACATTTCTGCGCGCGCCGGATGTCTTCGGAAAACGTTGTTTTCATAGTCTCTCCCTTTTCCTGTGCGAAAAGCAAAACACATATGTAATATCATAGCATAAATCGACAAAATTTCAATGTTTTTTTGCACATATTTGGCCCGAAGCGGCGAAAACGGGTAAAAAACAAGGCGGCGAAGATTCGCCGCCTCAGACGTGACTTATATTCGGCGCAGCCCCTTCGGATAGTGGTTTTTGAGAACGCCGCCCGCGCCCTTCGCCCAGCCCAGCGGATGACCGTCCGCGCAGACGAGCGTCCAGCCGCTCTGCGGCGCGAACAGCGTCTGTCCGTGCAGATAGGCGCCGATCTGCGGGCTGTCGGCAGGGAAGTCCGCCGTGACAGGGAAGTCCGTCAGCGCGAGCGCGAGGGCGTGCGCGGGAAGGAAGCGCCCCTTGCGCACCTCGCCGAGCTCCAACCCGGCGCGCAGGACGCGCAGGCCGCGCAGATCCGGCAGAAACGCCGGCGCGAGGAAGACAGAATCGCCGAAGAGGACGGCGCCGCCGGAGAACGGCAGTCCGTTTTCCGCAAGGAAGGCCCTGACCGGCTCCGGCAGCGCGGCGGGCTTCTGCATGGCCGGGAGCGTCCGTTCCGCTTCCCCTCCGCGGCGCAGCACGGCGGCGAAATGCCCCTCTCCGCGCAGCTTGTGCGGCCAGAGACGGAAGGCGCGTTCCACGCCGTCCGCGGAGTCCTCAATCCACTCCGGCCGCCCGCGGTCGAACCACGGCGCGTCGACCGCTTCGGCGTAAAAGTCCGGGCGGTCATGCAGGAAGCGGCTGATCACGCCCTCGTTTTCCTCCGGGGCAAAGGTGCAGGTGGAATAGACCAGCCGCCCGCCGGGACGGAGCATCTCCGCCGCAGAGCGGAGGATCTCGCCCTGCCGCTCGGCGCACATGGCGACCGTCTCCTCGCTCCAGTCCGTCACCGCCGCGTCCTCCTTGCGGAACATGCCCTCGCCGGAGCACGGCGCGTCCACGAGAATGCAGTCGAAGAAGCGGGGAAACCGCTCGGATAGCTTCGCCGGGTGCTCGTTCAGGACCAGCGCGTTCGTCACGCCGAGCCGCTCGATGTTGGACGACAGGATCCGCGCCCGCTTCGGGTGGATCTCGTTGCAGACCAGAAGCCCCCGCCCCTCCATCGCGGCGGCGAGCTGCGTCGCCTTACCGCCCGGCGCGGCGCAGAGATCGAGCACGATCTCCCCGGGCCGCGCGTCCAGCAGCCCCGCCGGCGCCATCGCGCTCGGCTCCTGCAGGTAGAACAGCCCCGCGTCGTGATACGGGTGCAGACCGGGACGCACGTCCGGCAGCAGATAAAACCCGTTCGGCTCCCACGGCACGCGCTCCGCGCAGAACGGCAGCGCGGCTGCAACCTTGCGCGGATTCAATCGCAGCCCCGTGTTGCGCGGCCGGTCGTAGGACGCGAGGAAGGCTTCATATTCGTCGCCGAGCAGGCGTTTCATTCGCTCCAGAAAAGCAGAAGGCAGCATGGTTTTCCTCCGGTTTCGGCCAGGATTCCGTAACGTGATCTATCATTTACGGAGCTATTATAGCGCATTTTTCCGGAAAAAGAAAGTGCCGTCCGGCGTCGGACGGCAGGGAAGTCTGAATTTCGGAAAAAGCAAAAAAAGATGTTGACAAATGAGGTCGCGATTGATATAATACGCTTGCTGTTGAGCCAGAGGCTCGAATCAGACGCCGGTATAGCTCAGTTGGTAGAGCAGCTGATTTGTAATCAGCAGGTCGGGGGTTCGAGTCCGTCTACCGGCTCCACGCAAGTTCATATGGGGGAATTCCCGAGTGGCCAAAGGGGGCAGACTGTAAATCTGTTAGCAGTGCTTTCGGTGGTTCGAATCCACCTTCCCCCACCAGAAAAGCGAGACACCTTCCGGTGTCTCGCTTTTCTGCGTATGGGCATTCGTGAAGGTGGATTCGAAAGGCGGCTGGGCCTTGCAACCGCCGTGGCTTTTCCGCAGAAAAGCGAATCCACTGTGCGATCAGAAAGAACTGATGGAGGGGACACCGATACCATCCTTTCGGATGGCGTCTTTTGTTGGTATGGGCATTCGGAAGGTGGATTCGAAAGGCGGCGCTTGGCGACAGTCCGGTGGACTGTCGCACCCTGTTGCAACAGCGGCTCTGTCTGCGTGCCGTCGAGCGACACTTACTAATCGCCTTGTTGCTGCCACTCCTTTTTGCTCCCTTTATCCGCCTCAGGCGGCGGTCGCAAACGTCCCCGCCGTGGCTCAAGGTGAATTGCCGCTTGCGGCAAGAGAGGCGCCTCCTTGCTTTTTTGCCTCCGGTATGCTATATTCAGGATACCAAAGCTTGGATTTTCGGAGGGAAAACGGATGATCATGCTGACAAAGACCCAGGCGCGGAGGTTCGTTCTGGCGAAGCAGGGCTTGCTCGGCAGCTATCGTTTTTCCGGCAAGGAAGGCGCGTATGCCTACGTGCGGCAGGCGGGCTGTATCCAGTACGACCCGGTGGACGTTTGCGGAAAGAACGCGGAGCTCACGCTGCAATCCCGCGTGAAAGGCTTCCGAAAGTCTATGCTGGCAGACCTTCTGTACAAGGACCGCCTGCTGGTGGACTACGCGGACAAGGAACTTTCCATCTGGCCCGCGGAGGACTGGCCGTATTTCTCTCCTTATCGGGAACGCAGCCGGGAACTCGGCGCGAGCTTTCCCGGACTTGCGGAGCTGGAAGGGGAGGCGCTGGCCTATATCCGGGCGAACGGCCCGGTTTCCGGCGACACGCTCCCGATCGACGGGGAGATCTTCTGGCACTCCTCGATGCATTGGAGCGGAAACTGGCATAAGAAGTCGAAGGCGGCCCGCTCGGTCCTGGAACAACTGTATACGGACGGAACGCTCGTGATCCACCATAAAAGCGGCTCGCGGAAATACTACGATCTGGCGGAGAGCCATCTGGATGCGTCGCTGCTGACGGCAGAAAACCCCTGCAAAGACGACGGGGAACTGACGCGCTGGCGCGTTCTGCGGCGGATCGGGGCGGTCGGCCTGCTCTGGGACAAGAATTCCCCCGCTTTTTTGGGTATCCGGCTGAAAGCGGACCTGCGCAAGGCGTCGCTTTCCGTGTTGGAAGCCCGCGGCGCGATCCTGCCCGCGCTGGTCGAAGGGATCAAACCGCCGTTCTATTATCTCGCGGAGGACGAGCCGCTGATGCAGGCCGTGCTTGCGGGAATGCTTGACAGCAAACCGCGGATGGAGTTCCTCGCGCCGCTAGACCCGCTGCTCTGGGACAAGGCGCTGGTCGCCGCGCTCTGGGATTTTCACTACGCGTGGGAGATCTACACGCCCGCCGAATTGCGGAAGTACGGCTATTATACCCTGCCGATTCTCTGGGGCGCTGACTTCATCGGGCGGATCGAGGCGGCGGCCGATCAAAAAAGCGGCGCGCTCCGCGTCAAAAACGTCTGGCTTGAGCCCGGCGTGCGGCAGACCCAAAAACTGCGGCGCACGCTGGACCGGACGCTCCGCCGCTTTGCGAGGTTTAACGACTGCGCGACGGTAGAGTTTCGCGGGGAAACGAAAGCGGGATAGATCGGCAAAACCGGAAAATACAGCAAAAACACCATCCTTCCGGAGGTGTTTTTGCTGTTATCGGGAGTTGCATAGGCGGATTCGCAAGGCGGCGCTTCGCGGCAGCCCGGCCGAGATCGTTTTGCGCAAAACCGGATTTTCTTCTTGCCAAAATGACAAATAAATGTTACTATGTTTCTATGTAAAGTATATATATTGCACAAATCTGCGAAAAGTATGAGGAGGGACGCTATGGCGGACAAATCAAACGTGATCTTCGGCAATCCGATCAGCGCAAAGGGGCAGAAAAAGGCGGTCAAATCCAAGCGCAAGTACCAAAAGAAATACGGCGACGACAGCAAGGCGGACTACCGCGTAAAAATCGTCGAGAACGCCTGCCTGCACGAGCCCCTGGGCGTGTATGACATCCGTGTGGACGAGGGCGAGGGCGATACGGCGTTCGACCGCGAGAAGGGCCTGATCGTCGGCAACATCCGCATGGGCTTCGGCCATTACCGCATTTCCATCGCGATGGCGTCCGCGGCGCACGCGCTGGGCTACACGCCGTACTGGATGGATCTGAACTCGTTCAAGACCACCACCTGCACGAAGGTCATCGGCGCGCAGAACGACCTGTATTCCATGGGCTCCCGGCTGTCGCAGAAGAGCAAGCTCTTCAACAAGCTCTACTGGGAACCGCTCAACTACGAGGGCTTCCGCCAGCTGACTTACAATTCCTCCGACCAGAAGAACGCGGAGCTGATGGCGGCGGTCTTCGCGAACGTGCCGAAGGATATCCCGATCATCGGCACCCACGTCTGGCCGGCGCAGGCCGCGCTCCACGCGGGCATGCAATACGTCGTCAACGCGATCCCGGACAACTGGCCGATGGCGCTGCACCTCGCGGAGGGGAGCGTCCACACAATCCAGACGCACCAGTCCTACATCGGCTACCGCATTCTCAACGGCATGCAGAAGAACGACGTCTTGAAACCCATGCCGCCCGAGAGCCTGGTCTACACGGGACATTACATCGACCATGAGCTCGTCAAAGACCTCGAAGCGGACTGCGACCGCAGGATCGCCCGCAAGAAAGACGGCAAGCCGATGCGCTTTTTGATGACGATCGGCGGCGCGGGCGCGCAGCGCGAGCTGTTCGCGGCGGTGATACGCCACCTGATCCCGCAGATCAATGCGGGCAAGGCGGCGCTCTACGTCAACGTCGGCGACTACAAGGCCGTCTGGGAGGAGCTCTGCGCCGGGATCAAGGAACTGGAGGGCATGAGCCAAACCCACTTCAACGACTGGAACGACACCGCGGCCTTCGCGGAAAAAGCGATCGACGGCGAGGTGACCGGCGTGCACGCCTTCTGGCACGAGAACATCTTCGAGGCGGTCTACTGCACGAACCTGCTCATGCGCTCGTCTGACGTTCTGCTGACGAAGCCGAGCGAGCTCGCGTTCTACCCGATCCCGAAGCTCTTCCTCAAACGGATCGGCGGCCACGAGAAGTGGGGCGCGATCCACTCGGCGGAGATGGGCGACGGCACGCTCGAATGCGAGGACGTGCCGCACACCCTGCAGATGGTCGATCTGTTCCTGAACGAAACGGAACTCTTCGCGCAGATGTGCGAACAAATCAAAGTCAACAAGACCATCGGGCTCTACGACGGCGCGTACAAGGCCGTCGAGATCGCGATGGGATTAAAAAACAAATAGGAGGATAATATGAAAAGATTAACAAAAAAGCAGATGCGCATCTTTGCGGTAGGCCAGCTCGGTTGGTCGACCCTCAGCGGCATCATCGGCGCGTGGCTGGTCACGTTCTATCTGCCGACGGAAAGCGACGCGACCCAGTTCGTTCCGCAAGGTCTGATCATCGGCGGCTTCCTGACGGTCCTTGGCCTGATCACGGCGCTGTCGCGTGTCTTCGACGCGGTCACCGACCCGTGGATCGCGTCCATGTCCGACCGCAGCAAGAACAAGCGCGGCAGACGCATCCCCTTCATGCAGTACGCCGCGATCCCCCTCTCCCTCGTCACGGTCCTGCTGTTCTGCGCGCCCGTGAATGAGATCAGCGGGATCAACATCGCGTGGATCTCCGTTGTCATCGTGCTGTTCTACCTGTTCATGACGATGTACTGCACGCCGTACAACGCGCTGATCTCCGAGTTCGGCAAGACGCAGGAAGACAGAATGTACATCTCCACCGCGATCTCCCTGACCTTCTTCGCGGGCACGATGCTCGCCTATACGCCGTTCGTGTTTGCGGGCGTGCTGCGCGGGATGGGGATCGGCTTCGAGTGGAGCTACCGCCTCTGCTTCATCGTGCTTGCGGTGATCGCGTGTATCTGCATGCTGATCCCCACGTTCTTCCTGAAAGAAAAGGAATTCGTGGAGACGAAGCCGTCCGAGACGGATATGTTTAAATCTCTGAAATCGACGTTCAAAAACAAAAGCTTCCGTACCTTTGCGGCGTCCGATATCATGTACTGGGTCGGCCTGACCCTCTTCCAGACCGGCCTGCCGTTCTTTGTCAAGGTGTCCATGGGCCTGGATGAGATCTATACCATGATTTTCCTCGGCGGCATGACCGTCCTGTCGGCAGCGTTCTACCCGATCGTGCCGAAGCTCGTCAAAAAGCACGGCAAGAAGAAGCTCGTCATCCTCGGCTTCCTCGGTCTGGCGGCAGCTTACGTGATCGCTGCGCTGATCGGCATTCTCGGTGCAAAGGGTCATGTCACCGTTGACGGCGCGGCACAGGAGAAGGTCGTGACCGGCCTGCTCTTCAATCTTCAGATCCCGAGCGAGATCTTCGGCGGACTCATTTGCCTGATCGCTGCCTTCCCGATGGCACTGCTCGGCATCATCCCGCAGTCCATCGTCGCTGACGTCGCGGAAGCGGACGGCATCGAGACCGGCGAAAACCGCGAGGGCATGTTCTTCGCGGCGCGTACCTTCGCCATGAAGTTCGGCCAGTCCCTCGCGATGCTGATGTTCACCTCGCTCGCCATCATCGGCGCGGCGAAGAGAGCTGCGACGGATAACCCCAATGACATTACCGCCGGCGTTCCCGGCATGGTGATCGTCGGCATCGTCGCCGTCGCGTTCTGCGTCCTCGGCGCGGTGCTGCTCGGCTTCTACAACGAGAAGAAGATCATGAAGACGATCGAAAAGAAAGAAGATAAATAAATCGGGTGATTTGATTGATTAGAAAACTGAACGGCGAACGCCCCGCGTTCGTCCTCGATACCGAGCGCACGACCTACGCGTTTTCGCTCACGCCCTCGGGCCATCTGGAGCACCTGTACTACGGCGGGAAGATCGCCCTGACGACGGCGGAGGACTGCGAAGTGTTCCGCGAAAAGCGCGAGTTTGAGGCGGGCAACAGCATCGTCTACTCCAAGGACCATCCGACGGTCCTGCTGGAGGACATGTGCCTGGAATTCTCCGCGCCCGGCCACGGCGACGTGCGCGAGCCCTTTGTTTCGCTCGTCCGAGCGGACGGCAGCCGCAGCGGGAACTTCCTCTACGAGAGCGATACGATCGACAGCGAGCCTTCGGACTTCACCGCCCTGCCGTCCTCCTACGCGGAGGACGGCAAGGCGGAGCACCTGTGCGTCACGGCGCGGGACGGCGACCTGGTTCTCGAACTGCACTACCGCGTCTATCCCGACTGCGACGTGATCACCCGCTGCGCAAGACTGCGCAACGAGGGGAGCGCGCCAGTCGAGCTGGAGCGCATGATGAGCACGCAGGTCGATATCCCGTTCAGCGGCGTGTCCGTCACGTCCTTCCACGGCGCGTGGGCGCGGGAGATGAACAAAAACACCGCCTCGCTCACCGCCGGCAAGTTCGTTATCGAGAGCCGCACGGGCTGCTCGTCCAACCGCGCCAACCCGTTCTTTATGGTGCACGCGCCGTCCGCGACCGAGTCGTTCGGCAGCGTGTACGGCTTCAACCTGCTCTACAGCGGCAGTCACTACGCCGCGGCGGAGGTTAACGCCTACGGCAAGACCCGCATCGTCAGCGGCATCCAGCCGGACGGCTTCCGCTTCCTTCTCGGCGAGGGCGAGCGCTTCGAGTCGCCGGAGGCGGTCATGACCTTCTCTGCGCAGGGCTTTTCCGGGCAGAGCGTCAACATGCACCGCTTCGTGCGCGAGCATATCGTGCGCGGCGAATGGAAGAAAAAGGCGCGTCCCGTCCTGCTCAACAGCTGGGAGGCCTTCTATTTCAAGGTCAGCGAGGGCTCGCTCGTGTCGCTCGCGAAGGCGGGCAAAAAGCTCGGCGTGGAGCTGTTCGTCCTCGACGACGGCTGGTTCGGCGAGCGCGACGACGATAAAAAAGCCCTCGGCGACTGGACGCCGAACAAGAAAAAGCTCCCCGACGGCCTGAAAGGCCTCGCGGAGAAGATCAACGCGCTCGACATGGACTTCGGTATCTGGGTCGAGCCGGAGATGGTGAACGTCGACAGCGACCTCTACCGCGCCCACCCCGACTGGGCGATGCAGATCGAGGGCAGGCTCCATTCCGAGGGCAGAAATCAGCGCATCCTCGACCTTGCGAACCCCGCCGTGCAGGACTGGCTGATCGAGAAAATGAGCGAGGTATTCTCGTCCGCGAACATCGCCTACGTCAAGTGGGACATGAACCGCGTCTTCTCGGACGCGTATTCTCCGTGCCTCCCCGCCGAACGGCAGGGCGAGACCGCCCACCGCTACATCTGCGGGCTGTACCGCGTCATGCGCGCGCTGACGGAGCGTTTCCCGCACATCTTGTTCGAGGGCTGCGCCTCGGGCGGCAACCGCTTTGACCTGGGCATTCTGAGTTACTTCCCGCAGATCTGGGCGAGCGACAACACCGACGCAATCTGTCGCACGACGATCCAGGAGGGCTACAGCTACGGCTATCCGCAGTCCTGCGTCGGCGCGCACGTCAGCTCCTGCCCGAACCACCAGACCCTGCGCAAATCGCCGATCAACACCCGCTTCGGCGTCGCCGCCTTCGGCGTGCTTGGCTACGAGTGGGACGTGCGCGACCTGAACGCCGCGCTGAAAGAAAGAATCACAAAAGAGATCGAGATCTACAAGCGGTGGCGCGAGGTCTTCCAGTTCGGCCAGCTCTACCGCGTCCTCACGGGCGGGATCCACGAATGGATCTGCGTTTCCGAGGATAAGAAAAAAGCCGTCGGCCTGCTCCTGCAGGAGCTCGCGCAGCCGAATACGCAGGCGGCGCGGTTCTTCGCGGCGGGACTCGATCCTGCGCGGAAGTACCGGCTCTACAGCATTCCCGACCGCGTGGATATCCTGCAGTTCGGCAGCCTGATCAATACGGTCGCGCCGATCCACGTCAAGCAGGATTCCATGGTGCATAACATGATCGCAAAAGTGGTCAAGATGAACGAGGAGACCGAGGACGTCACCGCGACGGGAGACCTCCTCATGCGCACGGGCGTCGCCCTCCGTCCCGCCTACGCGGGAACGGGCTTCAACGAGAACACGCGGGTCTTCCCCGACTTCGCGTCCCGGCTCTACTACATGGAGGAAAGCGATTGAACGCGACGACAAGCGCCTTTGAAAGAATCTACGGAAAAACGCCGGAGGCCGCCGGCTTCGCGCCGGGCAGGGTCAACCTGATCGGCGAGCATACGGATTATAACGGCGGCCATGTCTTTCCCTGCGCGATCCAGATGGGAATATTCTGCGCCGCCGCGCCCCGCGAAGACGGAAAGCTCCGCTTCTTTTCGGAGAATTTCGCCTGCGACGGGATCGTCGAATACGCGCTCGGCGATCTGTCGCCGCGGGGCGTCTGGGCGGATTATCCCGCGAGCGTGATCCGCGCGTTTTCCGCGTTCGGTTCTCCGATCAAGCGCGGCGCGGACTTCTGCTTCCGCAGCGACCTGCCGGACGGCGCGGGACTTTCGTCCTCCGCCGCGCTGGAGGTCGTCACGGGAACGGTCCTGAAAGAATTATTCTCCCTGCCCGTGACGAAGCAGGAGATCGCGCGGATCGGGCAGTTCGCGGAAAACCGTTTCATCGGCGTGAACTGCGGGATCATGGACCAGTTCGCGAGCGCGATGGGAAAGAGCGGCTGCGCGATCCTGCTCGACGCGGGCACGCTCGAATACGAATACGCGCCGCTCGGGGACGCCGCGCTCGTGATCGTCAACAGCGGGGTCAAGCATTCGCTCGCCTCGTCGGCGTACAACGACCGGCGGCGCGAGTGCGAGGCGGCGTGCCGCGCGATCGGCGTTTCGGCGCTCTGCGCACTGACGCCCGAAGAATTTGAAAAAAAACAAAACCTGATTTCCGATCCCGTCTGCCGCAGACGGGCGAAGCACGTCGTCTGTGAGAACCGGCGCGCGCTCGACGGCGCGGCCGCGCTCCGGCGCGGCGATCTGGCCGCCTTCGGCGTGCTGATGAACGCCTCGCACGTCTCCCTGCGAGACGATTACGAGGTCTCCTGCGCGGAGCTGGACTTCTTAGCGGAGACGGCGCAGCAGATCGGCGGCGTGTACGGCTCGCGCATGACCGGCGGCGGCTTCGGCGGCTGCACGGTCAGCCTGATGGAGTACTCGGCGGTCGAACGCTTCGCTTCGGCGGTGAAAGCCGCCTATCTGGACCGCTTCGGCATCGACCCCGCAATCTATCCGATCACCGCCGCAGACGGCGCGGCGGCCCGCGCCTTGTGAGAAGGAGGAAGGAAAATGAAAGTTCTGTTCCGCCCAACATACTTTCAATTAGATCTCCTGATGGCAGTCGCTTGGGTCGGCGGTGTAGTGTATGCCATTGTCAAAATGATCAAATTTACACGCACGCATGATCATAAAGGATTGATCCTCACGATCCTAATCACTGCTTTCTTTGGCTCTTTTGCAGTGTATTGTACAGTGCAAATTGTTCGGGCGACGGCGCATATGATAGTTACTGCACACAGGACGGATTATCAAACCGTGGTCGGATACGTGGAGAACTACCAACTGACGCCTGTCGGTGCGCACAACAAAGAATCATTTGAGATAGACGGCGTTCCATTCTCCTATCCGCCCTCCGGCAACACGTGGTTTTATCATACGACGCGGGATGCCGGAGGAGTCGTGCGCGGAAACGGACAGTATTTGGAAATTCACTATTTCACCTTTACGGTGACAGAGGGCAACAAAACAAAAGAACTGAACTGCATCATTTTTATTGCAGAAGATGAAGAAAAGAGCGTAACAGCCAGCACAGTAACTGAAACGGAACCGTGGGAGTGAAAGACTATGATTTACAGTGCCATCGAATCCCTGGTGAACTACGCCCTCGAGCGAAAACTGATCGACGAAAGCGAACGCGCCTATTCGCGCAACCGCCTGCTCGACGCGCTGCGCGAGGACAGCTTCGAGGCGGCGGAGCCGCTTGACGCGCCCCTGCCGGAGCTGCTGAAAATTCTGACCGATCACGCCGTGGAGAAGGGCCTCTGCGCCGACACGACCGAGAGCCGCGACATCTTCGACACGCGGCTGACGGGCTGCCTGACGCCGCGGCCGGGCGAGGTCGACCGCCGCTTCGCGGAGCTGTACGCGGGCTCGCCGCAGGCGGCGACAGACTGGTTCTACCGCTTCTGCGGCGACGTGCACTACATCCGCCGCGACCGGATCGCCCGCGACCGCCGCTGGAAGGTCGGAAGCGACTACGGCGAGATTGATATCACGATCAACCTCTCCAAGCCGGAGAAGGACCCGCGCGACATCGCCGCCGCGGGCAGGACCGCTTCCGTCGCCTATCCGAAGTGCCAGCTCTGCGTCGAGAACGTCGGCTACGCGGGCAGGATCGGGCATCCCGCCCGCGCCAATCACCGCATGATCCCGCTGATGCTGCGCGGAGAGAAGTGGTTTTTGCAGTATTCGCCCTACGTCTACTATAACGAGCACTGCATCGCGCTGAACAGCCGCCACGTCCCGATGAAGATCGACCGCGCGGCCTTCGAGCGGCTGTTCGACTTCGTGCGGCAGTTCCCGCACTATTTCATCGGCTCCAACGCCGACCTGCCGATCGTCGGCGGCTCGATTCTGAGCCACGACCATTTCCAGGGCGGCCGGTACGAGTTCGCCATGGCGAAGGCGCCGGTCGAGCGCGAGTTCACTGTCCTGGGCTATGAAGATGTTCGATGCGGCATCGTGAAGTGGCCGCTGTCCGTCATCCGCCTGCGCGGCGGCGACAGCGCGAGGCTCGCAGACCTCGCCGCGCATATCCTCGCCAAATGGCGCGGCTACACGGACGAGAGCGCGACGATCTTCGCCGAGACCGACGGCACGCCGCACAACACGATTACCCCGATCGCGCGCAGAAGAGGGGAAGACTACGAGATCGACCTCTGCCTGCGCAACAACCTGACCACGGCGGAACACCCGCTGGGCGTCTATCATCCCCATGCGGAACGCCACCACATCAAGAAGGAGAACATCGGCCTGATCGAGGTCATGGGTCTCGCCGTCCTGCCCGCCAGACTGCAAAAGGAACTCGATCTGCTGGAGCAGTATATCGCGGAAGGGAAGGACGTCGCCTCCGACGAGACGATCGCGAAGCACGCTGCCTGGGCAGAGGGCTTCGCGCCCGCGCTGCGCGGTCAGCCGCGCGAGATCATCCGCGCCGCGCTGGAGCGGGAAGTCGGCAAGGTCTTCCTCGCGGTCTTGGAGGACGCGGGCGTCTTCAAGCGCGACGAAGCGGGCAAAGCCGCCTTCCTGCGGTTTGTCGGCGCGCTGTAAGGAAACATAAGAATAAATGGAGAGCAGATTGAAAGAACGGATCCCTGCGCTTGATTTTTTGAAGACGCTGGGGATCATCGGCGTACTGTTTTATCATGTCGGACTTTTAAAAAACGGATATTGGGGCGTTGAGATATTCTTTGTAGTCGGCGGTTATTTAATGATGCGGGGGATATCCCGGAACATCAGCAATAACACCTACCATCCCATAAAGTATTGTCTGAAGCGAGTCGCAAGCTTCTGGCCGCTGATTGCAGTGGCGGGTTTGCTGCTGCTGGCAGCCGGCTATTTCTGCATGCTGCCGGACGACTACGAGAATCTGGCGGAGTCGGTCATTGCCTCGAATCTGTTTTCCAACAATATCCTGCAGGCGATCACGACGAGAAACTACTGGGATATCGTAAACACTTACAAGCCGCTGATGCACACGTGGTATCTCGGCGTGTTGGTGCAGGCGACGCTGTTTCTTTCCGTTATCCTGTGGGCAGCATCCAAAGCATCAAAGAAGAACGGTGTCAGGATTGCGTTGATCGTTCTGACAGCTGTGTCGTTCATCGCCTGGTGTCTGCCTGTGTTTTCAAATTCGGATAAGTTTTATCACTTCCCGTTCCGGCTGTTTGAGATCACCGTCGGCTGTCTGATCTTCTACTTGCCGAAGGGTAAACTTTCGAATACGGCGCGAACCCTGCTTGGTATCCCGGGATACTTGATCCTCCTGTTTTGCCTGTTCAGCGGGGTCGCGATACCGGGACGGGCAGGCTTGCCGGCGGTGACGGCATCCTCGGCATTTGTGATATGGAGTCACGGAAATCTTGATGCGGGCAACGGCTTCAGTGAAAAAGCTTACAAGATCATTACTCTTCCCGGCAGATACAGCTTTGATATTTATATTTGGCACCAAATCGTGATTGCGCTCCTGTATTACGCGTTCTTCCAGAAACTGAACGCGATGCTTGTCTGTCTGACCATTGTGATCACAGCCGTTTTATCAGTTGTTTCGGTCATGATCCGAAACAAAGCGGCGATTTTGCGCGGCGCGCGGAAACGGCTCGTCTTTGCCGCAATCGCAGCGATCATCGGCTGCGCGCTGTCTGGCTTCCTGTATCTGAACGCGGGCGTAGTCAGAGACGTGCCGGAGTTGGGGATCGACAAAATGAATGTGCACAGAAATATGCACGCGGAATATGTGGATATTCCGTTTTCGTGGGATGTTGATTTTTCCGATACGCAGAAGATTCACGTTCTGGTTCTGGGAGACAGCTTTGGGAGAGACTTTGCAAATATTCTGCATGAGTCTGAATATTCCGATCAGCTTGAAATATCGTACATCTACGGTGCTGACACAACAAGCGAAAAGGACAGGGTCGAACAGGCAGATTATGTCTTTTACGGAGGCAGCACTTGGCGTCTGCCAAAGACGCTTAACGAAATACCAGGCGAAAAGCTTTACATTGTTGGAAACAAGTCGTACGGCAATTCAAACGGTATCATCTACATCAACCGGGGCAAAGATTGGTACTATGACCAGCGCGTTTCACTGGATCAGGATATGCTCCAGCAGAACGATTTGTGGAAGAAGACTTACGGAGATCATTATATTGACATGATCTCGCCGCTGATAGATGAAGAGGGACAGATACAGGTGTTTACCGACGACAAATTCTTCATCAGTCAGGATTGCAGACACCTGACAAAACAAGGGGCGCAGTATTACGCCAGAATCCTGGATCTGAGTTTCTTGCTTCGCTGAAAGGCGGAACGGGAATACGATCCCGTCACACGGAGTGAGTATCATAAAAGCCTCTTCAAGTGCGACCCCACCGGAAGAGTCCCTTCCTAAGATTTATCGACATACTTTGAACAAACGACGCAAACCGCGGTGCAGGCAGCTTGCCTGCGCCGCGATTCAAGCTGTAAAAGAAAGAACGCTTCAACGCATATGAAGGCAGAAACAAATCTGTCATTGCCCGGCTTGTCCGGGCAATCTGTCCGTGTCAGGTTTAGACTCTTTTCCAAAAAACGATAAAGCTCCCAAATTTGCAATGGACAGATTCCCTGCAGCCTATCGGCTGCGGGAATGACAGAACCGGGGAGGCTTTTCCCTTTTCGCCATCTCTGATCTGTAAAGCTGGTGCGGCTTGCTATTATTACGAGGACATGGTATAATGTGACCGGTGATCGATATGAAAAGAAAACTCATAGCAGTGCTTGTCTTGCTGGTGCTGCTCTCTGCCTGCGGCGGGAGCGTTCGCGGCGCGGTGATCCGGGACATGCCGTCCGAGCTGTATACGGCGGACGAGATCGACAGCGCGATCTCCGTGATCAAAACCGAGTTTTCTCTCTCGTGGCCGGGCTGTACCCTCAAAGAGATCGCCTATGCGGGAGACGAAACGACAGGACAGTTTGCGGAGTATTACCTGCGGGAGCATTATGAAGACTTTTCAAAGTCCTAGGGTGACTTCGATCAGCTGATCGTCCTGATCTCGACGTTCGAGGTGGACGAGAGCGGCGGCGACGGCTCCATGGAGCCGAACAGCACGTACAAGGACTGGAACTGGATCCTGGTCAGAAGCGACGGCGGCGCCTGGCGGCACGTCGATCACGGATACGGATAGGAAAAAATATGGACGGTTTAAGAGAAGTCATCGTCGGCAACGTGTGCAGTCTCTGCGCGTGCGTGACGGATTCCGTCAGCGGAACGCGGAAGAAGCGCAATCAGATCCTCGGCATCCAGATGATCAGCCAGGTCTTCTACGCCGCGGGCTCGATCATCCTGAAGGGCTACAGCAGCACCGCGCAGAACGCCGTTGCCATCCTCCGCAACTTCGCGGCGATGAAAAACCTCAAGCACAAGGTCATCGAGTGGATCCTGGTCGCGCTCGGTGTGATTCTGGGCGTTTTCGGGATCTGGCTGAACCACAACGCGCACGGCTGGCTTGACTGGCTGCCGATCGTCGGCAATCTGGAGTATTCGGTCGCCATGTTCCGCTTCCGCGAGAACGACCGCGCGCTTAAGATCGCGTTCATCCTCAATATGATCATGTTCGCGGTGTTCAACTTCGCGATCCGCAACTACGTCGGCGGAGCGTCCTGCCTCGTTGTGGCGGTCACGACCTTCGTCTTCCTCCTGCGCGGCAAAAAAGCGCAGCCGGAGGAGGAACAGGAAGAGAACGAAACACTGTGAGGCGCAAATATACGGAACGCCCTCGTCGTTGACGAGGGCGTTCCGTTATGATTATGAAGCGTAGATTTTCCCGACCAGCCGGACGGTAAGCCGTGTCGGCAGCAGGCGCGTCAGGAAGACGAACGCCTTGTATTTCCCGCCGAGGGTGCAGACGATCGGCACACGCTTTTGCAGGGCTTTCTTCGCGACAAAGGCGCCCGCCTTTTCCGCGGGGATGCCGTTCTGCTCGTCGCGCTCCATGACCGCCACGCTCCGCGAGATCCGTCCGCCGTAGGCGTCGTCGCCCGCAGGGTCCTTCTTTCGCGCCGCGGTGAAGCCCGTCGCGACGTCGCCCGGCAGGATGCAGCAGACTGAAATGCCGTAGGGTCTGACCTCGCTCTCCAGCGCCATGGAATACGCGCGGATCGCCGCTTTCGAGGCGGAGTAGTAGGTCTGGAAGGGGATCGCGATCGGCGCGGCGACGGAGCTCAGGTTGACGATCCGTCCGCAGCCCTGCCTGTGCATGACCGGCAGGACGGCGCGGTTCACGCGCACCATGCCGAAAAAGTTGACGTCAAACTGCCGCTTCGCTTCCTCGGTGTCCGTGTATTCGACCGCGCCGGAAATGCCGTAGCCCGCGTTGTTGATCACGACGTCGATGCGGCCTTCGCGGTCGAGGACTTCCTGCACGGCGCGTTCCACCTGCCTGTCGTCGGTCACGTCGGCGCGGATGTGGGTCGCGCCGTCCGACTCGGCTTCTCTGCGGCTGAGCTCATACACTTTGCAGCCCTTTTCCGCGAGCGTTTTCGCCGCGTACAGACCGATCCCGCTCGTTCCGCCGGTGATCAGGATGACTTTTTTCATTTTTCCTCTCCGATATGGTGCATCCGCAGCACGTCCGCGATGATGCCGACCGCCTCTTCGATCAGGGCTTCCGAATGCGTCGCCATCAGGCTCGTGCGCAGCAGGCATTCGCCCGGCGCCACGGCGGGCGGCAGGGTGGAATTGACGTAAACGCCGCGGTCATAGAGATCTTTGGCGATGGTCAGCGTCGGGATCACCTCGTAGGTGTAGATCGGGATGATGGGGATCCGTTCGCCGTTGGATTCGCGCATACGGATGTTCGCTTCGCGCAGCTTCTTACGCAGGAAAAGGGCTCTGCTCTGCAGCGTCTCCGGGAGCTCCGGGTGGGCTTCCAGGATCCTCAGCGCGGCCAGCGCGGAGGCGCAGCTCGCCGGCGTGATGGAAGCGGAGAAGATGAACGGCCGCGAGGCGTGCTTCACGTAGTCGACGACCTGCGCCGGCGCGGCGATATAGCCGCCGAGCGAAGCTAAAGACTTCGAGAAGGTGCCCATGTAGATGTCCACTTCATCCTCTAAGCCGTAGTAGCTGGCCGTTCCGCGTCCGCCCTCGCCGATCACGCCAAGACCGTGGGCGTCGTCGACCATCACGCGGGCGCCGTATTTCTTCGCCAGTTGGCAGATCTCCGGCAGATTCGCGATGTCGCCGCCCATGGAGAAGACGCCGTCCGTGACGATCAGACAGCCCGCGCTTTCCGGCACGGACGCGAGCTTCTTCTCGAGATCCTCCATGTCGTTATGCCAGAAACGGAGCATCTTGCCGAAGGAAAGACGGCAGGCGTCGTACAGGCTCGCGTGGTTCTCCCGGTCCATGATGACGTAATCGCCGAGACCGACGATCGCGCTGATGATGCCGAGATTGGACTGGAAGCCGGTAGAGAAGGTCATCGCGGCTTCCTTCCGCAGGAAGGCGGCCAGCTCTTTCTCCAGCTCCAGATGCAGCTCGAGCGTTCCATTCAGAAAACGGGAGCCGGAGCAGCCGGAGCCGTATTTCTCCAGCGCGCGCACGCCGGCTTCGATCACTTCGGGGTGGGTCGTCAGCCCGAGATAGTTGTTGGAGCCGAGCATGATCCGGCGTTTGCCTTCCATGACGACCTCGGTATCCTGCCGGGACTCGAGCGCGTGGAAATACGGATAGATCCCTTTTCCCCGCGCTTCATCGGCGAGCGACGGCTTATAACACTTGGCAAAAACGTCCATAAAGTAACTCCCAAATAGCTCTCTCTCGTAAAGAATTCTGTATTATCATAGCATATCAGGCAAAAAATAACAAGAGTTTCCTTCCAATTATTGCGGCGGAAGCGGATTTCCGCGGGTTTCCGCCGGAAGGATTGGACATTTTCCGCGCCTTCTGATATAATGAAATCAAAGGAAAGCGAAAGGGGGAACATCATGCGGGAGAATACGAAGGCGCGGATCGCGCAGCTCAAGGAAGCCTGCGATCTGCGGCAGCACCCGGAGGGCGGGTGGTTTGCAGAGGTCTATACCGCGCCGTTTGAAACGGAAGGCCGCCCGCTGATGGGCAGTATCTATTTCCTGCTCGCAGGCGACGATATTTCGCACTTTCACCGGATCGACTGCGACGAACTGTGGTACCATCACGAAGGCTGCGCGCTGCGCGTGACCGTCCTGCGTGACGGTTTCTGCGAGACGCTGCTGCTCGGAAGCGATACCGCAGCAGGTCAGCGCCCCATGGCGGTCATTCCCGCCGGCGCGATCTTCGCGGCGGAGAACGCGGACGCGGACGGCTATGCCTTCCTCTCCTGCGCCACGACGCCCGCCTTCCACTATGAGGGCTTCCGTCTGGTGCCCCGCGCGGAGATCGCCGCCCTGCCGGGCGCACGGCCGGAGCATCTGCGCCTGGCGTTCGATCTCTGACGCCCGACGGTTGCAAAAAATGGGAAATTATGGTACAATATTATTGAAATTAGAAGTAGGGAGCGACGGCTATGAGTAAATCGAAGGTATTTTTCACCAATATGCGGATCGTCGACGGGGAATGCCTGACCGACAAGCTGGTGCGGCTGTGCAGGACCGCCGGGATCGGCGAAATTGATTTCAAGGACAAGTTCACCGCGATCAAAATCCACTTCGGCGAGGACGGCAATCTCGCCTTCCTGCGCGCCGACTACGCCCGCGCGGTCGTGGAACTCATCAAATCGCTGGGCGGCAAGCCGTTCGTGACCGACGCCAACACGCTCTACGTCGGCAGCCGCAAGAACGCGCTGGACCATCTGGACGTCGCGTACAAGCACGGCTTCAACCCGCTCTGTCTCGGCTGCCACACCATCATCGCGGACGGCCTGAAGGGTACGGATGAGGTGGAAGTCCCCATCGACGGCCAGTACGTGAAATCCGCGAAGATCGGCAGAGCGATCATGGACGCGGATATCGTCGTCTCCCTGACCCATTTCAAGGGCCACGAGGGCACTGGCTTCGGCGGCGCGCTGAAAAATCTCGGCATGGGCAGCGGCAGCTTCGAGGGGAAGAAGGAAATGCACACCAGCGAGAAGCCGACGGTGCAGGAAGACGTGTGCGTCGGCTGCGGCGTCTGCGCGGACAACTGCGCGCACGGCGGCGTGACCGTAGAGGACGGCTGCGCGGTCATCGACCATTCGCGCTGCGTGGGCTGCGGCCGCTGTGTGGGCGTCTGCCCGACCGGCGCGATGATCGCCGCAGAGGACTGCGCGATGGAGATCCTCGCCCGCAAGGTCGCGGAGTACGCTTACGCCGTGTGCAAGGATCGCCCGTGCTTCCACATCACGCTTCTGATCGACGTGTCGCCGTTCTGCGACTGCTACGGCAGCAACGACGCGCCCGTCATCCCCGACGTGGGCATGTTCGCCTCCTTCGACCCCGTTGCGCTGGACAAGGCCTGCGCGGACGCCGCCAATCGGCAGCACGCGATCGCCGACTCGCTGCTGGGAGAAGCGAAACCTGTCGAAGGCGCGGATCACTTCCACACGATGCACCCGGATACCAAGTGGGAGGCGGGCATCGAGCAGGGCGAAAAGCTCGGCCTCGGCACCGCGGACTACGAGCTGATCACGATGATCTGACCGACGAGCCAAACGGAGAGATAAAGGAGGAGAGAAAATGAAACGACGCATTCTATCGCTGCTTCTCGCGTTGGTCCTCATGTGCGGTCTGCTGCCGGCGACGTCGCTGCCGGTCGGCGCGACGGCTGCCGACGACTGGGCGAACGAGATCGCGATCTTCCGCGCGATCGAGGCGGACCTTGTCGCCGCGATCCGCGCGGGAAAGGCTGCCGTCTACGTGTCGGGTTATCAGCTGAACCATGAGGCGATCAATCTGAGCAGACTCAAGGACTATTCTCCCTATCTCAGCAACGGGATCGATATCGTCTGCAACTGGAGCGCCTATGACAACAATTATTCCAGGATTGACATCACCTATCCCAAGGGCGTGAGCAGCGAAGAAATCAACGCCTATCTGGACAGGGTGGAGGCGAAGATCGCCGAGGTGGACGCGATGCTCGCCGCCGTGCCGGATCCCGTGGACAAGGTGCTCGTCCTGCACGATTACCTCATCTATAACAGCGAATACGATTTTTCTCTGGAGATCACGGCCGATTCCTTCAATACGGCGGGCATCCTGATGAACCGGCGCGGCGTCTGCCAGGGCTATACCTACGCCTTCATGTATCTCATCAACCGCGCCGGCGTCGAGTGCCATACCGTGGAGAGCGCGCCGATGAATCATACCTGGAATGTGGTCAGGATCGGGAACGACTACTATCACGTCGACCCGACCTGGGACGACCCGACGCCGGACGTTCCCGGCATGGTCGGCCATAAGTTCGTCCTCCTCAGCGACGCGGCTGTCTCGGCGAAGCGCTCGATCGGCGGCAACAAGCCGCACTACGGCTGGGATCCGCTGCCCGTTTCCTGCGACAGCACGAAGTACGACAACGCCTACTGGTACGGCGTAGACAGCACGGTCTGCTTCTCCGGGAACGACAGATACTACTGCCGCGGCGGCATGATCGTCAAAAACACGACGATGCGCGGCGCGGAAACGGAACTGATCTCCGTCGGCGAATGGCCGGTCTGGGGAGAGGAACTGCAGTTCTATACGGAATACTTCACCGGCCTGACTCTGCTGGGCGGCAAGCTCTACTACAACACCGCGACCGAGCTGCGCTGCTTCGACCCGGAGACGATGGAAGATCAGTCAGTCTTCGTCCCGGATACGAGCGAAGGCTATCTTTACGGCTGCGCCATGATCGACGGCAGGATGCGCTATGAGATCAAGAAGAGCCCGAATGAGAAGGGCGCGCAATACGAGATCCCGCTGGAAGCGATCGGCGCGCACGTGCACAGCTACACGGCGGTCGTGACGCCGCCGACCTGCACGGAAAGAGGCTTCACGACCCACACCTGCGCCTGCGGCGACCGCTACGTAGACGGCTACGTGGACGCGCTCGGCCACGACTGGGACGAGGGCAAGGTCACGAAGGAGCCGACCGAAACGGCGACGGGCGAGAAGACCTTCACCTGCAAACGCTGCGGCGCGACGCGGACGGAGGAGCTTCCGAAGACCCCGCACGTGCACAGCTACACGGCGGTCGTGACGCCGCCGACCTGCACGGAAAGAGGCTATACGACCCATACCTGCGCCTGCGGCGACAGCTACGTGGATTCCTACGTCAACGCGCTCGGGCACAACTTCGTCGGCGGCGTCTGCACGCGCTGCGGCGCGAAGGACCCGAATCCGCCCGCGCCGGTGAGCTTCAGCGACGTCCGGCAGGCGGACTGGTACTATAACGCGGTCAATTACGCCGTTGCGAGAGGTCTGATGAACGGCGTCGGAAACGGCAGATTCGCGCCGAACGACCCAATGACGAGAGCTATGCTCGTGACCGTCCTGTGGCGGTACGAGGGAAGCCCGCAGGAGGGCAAAAACGGCTTCAGCGACGTGCCCGGCGGTCAATGGTACACGCAGGCGGTCGCGTGGGCGGCGGAGAAGGGCATCGTCGGCGGCGTTGGAAACGGGAAGTTCGCGCCGAACGGCAACATCACGCGCGAGCAGATGGCGGCGATCCTGTTCCGCTACGCGAAATGGAAGGGCTTCGACACAAGCAGGCATGGGAGTCTGAGCGGCTTCTCCGACGCGGGAAAAGTCAGCGGCTACGCGAAGGAGCCGCTGGAATGGGCGGTCGCCGAGGGCATTATCGGCGGCTCGGACGGCAGGCTCGACCCCGGCGGCAACGCCACCCGCGCCCAGGTCTCGACCATCCTGATGCGCTTTATCGAGAAGTTCGCGGGATAAGAATGCGAAAGAACGTAGAGCAACGCCGCAAGGTCAATCGACCTTGCGGCGTTGCTCTATATTTGCGCTTTTCAAGCCTGTCATTGCCACGCCGCCGTCAGGCGGCGTGGGTGCGCAGCCGTCAGGCGGCGTAGGTGCGCAGCCGTCGGCGGCTTTGCCGCCTTACGGATGCGGCCTACCCCTTGCGGGTGCAATCTGTGCGTATCGATATGGGACACTTTTCCGTGATACGGAACACGTGCCATCCCTGCGACGGACAGATTCCCTGCCTGACTGCGTCAGGCGGGAATGACAGATTTGATAGATTTGCCGAAAACAATGCAGATACCAAGTCTGCTACGGACAGATTGCCCGGCTGCCAACGGGCAGCCGGGCAATGACAAATGAAAGCGCCGGTGTAATTTGTTATGCGTAATAATTGATCAGGCAGCCGGAGAGGATGACGTCGCGCTCCTCGCGGGTCAGGCGTTCGAGCTTCAAAGGCAGCGGCGTTTGCTTATCGCCCTGCAGGAGCACGCCATCGATCCGTTCCGCGTCGCCTTCCAGCGCCTTGCGGATGCCCGCGATATAGACACGGTCGCCGGGCTGGATGTTATAAGAGGCGATATTCTCCACGGTGAAGGGGAGCATGCCCCAGTTGATGACGTTGCTGCGGTAGCGTTTCGTCGCAAAATCCTCGCAGAAGTTCGCCACGCCGCCGAGCACGCGCTGGCAGGACGCCGCCTGTTCCCGGGCGGAGCCGTCGCCCGGACGGATCGCCATGACCGCGCTGCCCAAGCCGGTCGTCGCGGGATCGCAGCCCTCCATGTCGGCGGGCTTGCCTTCGCGGCGCAGCTTTTCCTGCGCCAGCACGGCCTTTGCGCGGCCGACGTAGGCGGGATCCTTGCGACTCAGGGCAAATTCGCTCAGGCGCAGCGGGTTGCTGCGGTAGGACGAGGTCTCGCCGGAGGGGATCAGCTCGTCCGTGGTCGTGACGGGGTCGTAGATCGCGGAGGCAACGGTGATGAGCAGATTTTCAGGCAACGCGATCTGCTCCGGCCAGTCTGCGATGTTCGGGCCGAAGATCAGCGGCTGCGCGGGATCGGGTCTGCCCACGCCGTGATAGACGCGCTCATAGGGCGCGGGATCGAAGTGATAATCGACGAAGGACGGGTCCTCTGTCAGCTCCGCGAGGTCGGTCGCGGGGGTGATCGCGCCGCCGTTCAGGGCGGAGGCGGCGATCGAGCGCGAGTCCATCAGCGCGACGTAGGCGACCTGCCCGTCCGCGGGCTTGGAGCCTTCGCGGTTGGGGAAGTTGCGCGTGGAGTGGCGGATGGAGAACGCGCCGTTGGCGGGCACGTCGCCCGCGCCGAAGCACGGACCGCAGAACGCGCTGCGGATCGACGCGCCGGCGGCGATCAGCTTTTCCAGCGCGCCGGTGCGCAGCAGCTCCATCAGGACGGGCTGGCTGGCGGGGTAGCAGGAGAGCCAGAAGCGGTCGCTGCCGAGCGACTTGCCGTTCAGGATCTCCGCGGCTTTCACGAGATTCTGGAAGGTGCCGCCGGAGCAGCCGGCGATCACGCCCTGATCGGCGTAGAAGCGGCCGTTTTTGATCTTTTTCGTCAGGGATTCCGGCTGCTTTTTCAGCCCGAGCGAGGAGACGGCGTTCTCGTCGACCGCGTGCAGGAGATCCGCCGCATTCTCGTTGAATTCGCGGATCGTATAGACGTTGGAGGGGTGGAAGGGAAGGGCGATCATCGGCTCAACGGACGAAAGATCGACCTCCAGCAGCGCGTCGTAGTACGCGCCGTCCTGCGGCGCGAGTTCCCGGTAGGCGTCTGCCCTGCCGTGCGCGGCAAGGGAGGCGCGGACGGTCCCGTCCGTCTGCCAGACGGAGGACAGACAGCTCGTCTCCGTCGTCATCACGTCGACGCCGTTGCGGTAGTCCATCGAGAGGGAAGCGACGCCGCTGCCGAAGAATTCCATGACGCTGTTTTTCACGATGCCCTGCTTGAACGTCGCGCCGATGATGGCGAGGGCGACGTCCTGCGGACCGACGCCCGCCTTCGGCCTGCCGGTCAGGTGTACGCCGACCACGCGCGGATAGGCGATGTCGTAGGTCTTGCACAGAAGCTGCTTGACCAGCTCCGGCCCGCCTTCGCCGATCGCCATGGTGCCGTATGCGCCGTAGCGCGTGTGCGAATCCGAACCGAGGATCATCCTGCCGCCGCCTGCGTACATCTCGCGCATATAGCTGTGAATGACGGACTGGTGGGCGGGGACGAACTCGCCGCCGTAACGCTTCGCCGCGGACAGGCCGAACACGTGGTCGTCCTCGTTGATCGTGCCGCCGACGGCGCACAGGGAGTTGTGGCAGTTGGTCAGCACGTAGGGCAGGGGAAACTTCTCCAGCCCGGAGGCGCGGGCGGTCTGGATGATGCCGACGTAGGTGATGTCGTGCGACGCCATGGCGTCGAATCTGATCTTCAGCGCGCGCATGTCGCCGGAGGTGTTGTGCGCGGCAAGAATGCCGTAGGCGATCGTTTTTTTTCTGCCTTCCTCGGGCGACAGTTCGCACTGCGCCGCGGGGATCAGCGCGCCGTTTCGGAAGAACACGCCGGAATTGAGAATATGGATCATAGAAACACCTCCGTTTTTTCCTACTATATATCAACGCCGTGAAAAAGTCAAAAACTTTATCGGACCGGTTGCGGCGCGGGGAAAACTGTGATATGATAGACGGCAGAAAGGAAGATACTTTATGCAATATATCGTTCTGGATATGGAATGGAATCAGCCGTGGCCCGGCTCCTACGCGGCGAAGAAGGTCCTGCCGGTGGAGATCCACGGAGAGATCATTCAGATCGGCGCGGTGCGCCTGCTCGAGGACGGCACGGTCGCCGACGAGTTTCAGGTGCTGGTGCGCCCGAAATACTATAAAAAGCTCAACAGCCGCGTCTCCAAGCTGACCGGCCTGCGCGACGCCACCCTGCGCGAGGAGGGCCTGCCCTTCCCGGAGGCGCTGAAACGCTTCCGCAAGTGGATCGGCGGGGAGTGCGTTTTCCTGACTTGGGGCTTCGACGACATTACGATCCTCGAGGACAACATCCTCCTGCACGACGGCGAGCCCGACTGGATCACCGAATGGTACAACGCGCAGATGATCTTCAACGCGCAGACCGGCTGCGGCACCTCGCAGAAGGCGCTGTCAAGCGCGATGGAGCTGATCGGCATCGAGCCGAGCAGACCCGCCCACGACGCGCTGGGCGACGCGTACCACACCGCCCTCATCTGCAGCAGGCTCGACCTCAAGCGCGGGATCGCGGAGTACGCGCAGGCGCTGCGCAATCACGCCGACGGCTTCCACGGCAACCCGCCAGAGGGCTGTATCGGCAGAGCGGTCTTCCGCGGCTACGAGGATAAGGCGAAGGCGATCGACGCCATGACGGAGCTGAAAAGCCACTGTCCGCAGTGCGGCGCGCTCATGCCGAACGGCGCTTGGATCGCGCAGGAGGGCAGGCGTTATATGACGATGGCGTCCTGCCCGGAGCACGGCCGCTACCTGATCCGCATCCGCCTGCAAAAGGACACGGACGGCACGCTGCGCGTCAGCCGCCTGATCTACGAGGGCGCGTCCGACGCGGCGCAGAAATTCGACGAGCTCGCCGCCCGCCGCAAGCCTGCCCGCCGCAGGAGAAGAAAGAGAAAACCGACCGAGGAGAAACAAACGGGGCTGTGATACAGCCCCGTTTTCAGGAGGGAGAAGACATGCTGCAAGCGCTGCCGGAACGGCTGCTGCCGTGGTTTGAACTGAATCGCCGCGACCTGCCGTGGCGGCGCGACCGGGAACCGTATCACGTCTGGCTGTCCGAGATCATGCTGCAGCAGACGCGCGTGGAGGCGGTCAGGGGCTATTACGAACGCTTCCTGCAAAAGCTCCCGACAATCGGGGCCCTCGCCGCCGCGGAGGAGAACGAACTGCTCAAACTCTGGGAGGGGCTCGGCTACTACAGCCGCGTGCGGAACCTGCAAAAAGCGGCGCAGGTCATCCTGCGCGACTACGACGGGGAATTTCCCCGCGACTATGAAAAAGTCCGCGCCCTGCCGGGGATCGGCGCCTATACCGCCGGCGCGATCCTCTCGATCTGCTTTGAACAGCCGACACCCGCGGTGGACGGCAACGTCCTGCGCGTCGTCTCGCGCTTTCTCGCCTCCGACGCGCCGATCGGCGAGGAACGCGTGAAGCGGGAAGTCGCGCGGAAGCTGGAAGGCGTTTACCCCGCGGGCCGCTGCGGCGACTTCACGCAGGCGCTGATGGAGCTCGGCGCGACGGTCTGCGTGCCGAACGGCGCGCCGCTGTGCGGCGCGTGTCCGCTGAAAGATATTTGCACAGCGAATCTGAACGGAACGCAGGAACGCTTCCCGGTCAAGGCGGCGAAGAAGCCGCGCAGGGTGGAGCGCCGGACGGTGTTCTTCCTGCAATGCGGAGACAAGATCGCCGTCTGCAAGCGGCCGAAGACGGGCCTGCTCGCGGGACTCTGGCAGCTGCCGGACGTCGCGGGCGAGCTGACCGTCCCGGAAATGCTGCGGCAGGCGAAGGCCTGGGGCGTGCGCCCGCGCAATATTCAGAAGACGGTGCAGCGCACCCATATCTTCACGCACGTAGAGTGGAAGCTGACCTGCTGCTATCTGGACTGCGCCGAGGAAACCGGCTTCACCTGGGTCACGCGGCGGGAGCTGGAGGAAACGATCGGCCTGCCGACGGCATATCGACAATTCCTGACAGAATAGGCTTGCGCTTTTTCTCAAAAAGGACTATAATATAGGTACAACCTTGACAGGAGGGATTGCTATGGAAGATAAACGCGCACAGTACTCGGAAGACGAGATCATTGCACTGGAATTTGACGAAGGCGAAAGCGTAGACTGCGGCATCATGGGGGTCTTCGATCTGGACGGCAAGCAGTACATCGCACTGGAGCCGTTCGATGAGACCAACGACGTCTATCTCTACGGCTACGTGCCGACGGAGGAAGACTTCGACCTGCTCGACATCCCCGAGGAGGACTTCGACCGCGTCGCGGCGGAGTTCGACCGCCTGATGGACGAGCCTGTATAGGAATGAAGAAATGAAGACGCTCCCTTCGGTCGCTAATGAAGAAACGGAGCGTCTTCACTTCAAAAAAGCAGACTGCATTCAGTCTGCTTTTTTGCTGTATTATGGCAGTTCCGCGAGTTCCGCGGTGATCGCGGAGATCTCGTAGGCGGTGCGCTCCTCGGCGACGCCGTCCGTGACCTTGACGTACGCGCGGCTCTGGAGCCGCCCGGTCAATGCGAGCGGCGTGCCGACCGGATAGGCGGCGACCTCCTGCGCACACTGGCCCCAGATGATACAGGGAAGGTAGTCGGCGCGGTGATAGGGACGGTTGACGGCGAGCATCACGTCGGAGATCTCCCTGCCCAGCGGGGTGCGCCGGTAGGTCGGGTCCTTGCAGATGATCCCGTGCAGGCTGACGCGGTTGTCGTGCGGCGCGTCCGTGACCTGCATCGTCTCCGCCAGCACGGAGATGACGAGCCGTCTGCCGTTCGGCGAGCGGTTGTTGAAGGAGCGGATCTGCCCCTCGATCGTCAGGGCGTCGCCCTCGCGCGCCTCCGCGGAAAACAGCAGTTCCTCCGACGCGAGGATCTGCAGACGGTCGATCGCGCCGGACAGCCGTGCGACCTCCAGATAAAACGAATAAAATCGCCGCCCGTGGTTGCTGTGCGAAAACGCCGGCGCGGACGCCAAATTGCCGGTCAGCGTGATATGATTGACGGTTTGTTGTTCCATTCTCCCACCTCGTTATTAGCCTTATGGGAGAGTATATTCCGCGGATAGGACAGATATGATAGGCGCAGAATAAAGGCAGAAACGCAGGCGGAAGGGAAGTGGCAAGATTGCGGAAGCATCGGCTCGACGGCCTGTTCGGCGCGGGCGGCGGGATGGTTCTCCTGCCGCTCCTGTCGCGCACGACGGACCTGAAGCCGCACGAGCTGTTCGCGTGCAGCGTGTGCATCATCCTGCCGGTCTCACTGGTCTCAGCGGGCATCTACCTGCTGCGCGGCGGGAGCTTCCTCCCCGACGCGATCCCCTATTTGATCGGCGGCGCGATCGGCGGCGCGATCGCGGGCCTGACGCTCCGAAAACTTCCGACGAAATGGCTGCGCCGCGCCTTCGGCGCGTTCATCCTCTGGGGCGGCCTTCGCCTCCTGCTCAAGTGAGCGCGTTGATCGCAGGGCTGGCCGGCCTGGTCTGCGGCGTCCTGTCCGGGCTCGGCATCGGCGGCGGCACCCTGCTCATGGTGTGGATGACCTCCGTCACGGGCGTGGCGCAGAAAAGCGCGCAGGGGATCAATCTGCTCTACTTCCTGCCGACTGCCGCCTGCGCGCTGCTGTTTCATATAAAAAACCGCCTGATCCGCCCGCGCGTCGTCCTTCCCGCGATCCTCGCCGGCTGCGTGACTGCCGCGGGTGCGGCGGCGCTGGCGACGGCGATGGATACAGGACTGCTGCGCAGGCTGTTCGGCGGTTTTTTGGTGCTCGTCGGGCTGACGGAGCTGTTCTCCCGTCAGCGCGACAGGAAGGCGAGATAACCCTCTAAGATCAGCGACGCCGCGACGGCGTCCACGGTGTTTTTGCGCTTCTTTCCGCGGTAGTTGCAGTCGGAGAGGATATTGTGCGCCTCCACGGTGGTGCGCCGCTCGTCCCAGAGGACGACCGGCATGGCGCACGTCTCCTCGACCAGCGCGGCGAACGCGCGGTAGAGCTCCGCTCGCGGGCCCTCGCTGCCGTCCATGTTGCGCGGGAAGCCCATCACGAGCCGCTCCGCGCCGCTTTCCTTGGCGATACGGGCGATCTCGGCGGCGGTCTTATTCTTGTTATAGCTTTGGATCACGGTCGTCTGCCCGACGATCGTTCCGCTCGCGTCGGAGATCGCGATGCCGGTGCGGGCGTCGCCGTAATCGATGGCAAGGACTCTCATAAAACCTCTCCAAATCATTCTTTTTCCACATTATAACGGCATCCCGACGGAATTACAAGTTTTTTTCGCCGTCCGCTTGATAAGAGCGCGTCATTGTGCTATGATTAAGCATGACTAACTCGGAGGAGAACGAGATGACGTTAAAGGAATTGGCGGTCGGCAAAAGCGGCCTGATCACCGCGGTCGGCGGGGAAGGCGCGCTCCGCTGCCGTCTGCTGGATATGGGACTGATTCCGCATACGAAGGTGACGGTGCAGAAGATCGCCCCGATGGGCGACCCGATGGAGATCCGTCTGCGCGGCTACGAGCTGACGCTCCGGCTGGAGGACGCGGAAAAGATCGAGATCCTGCCGGAGGTGAGCGAGACATGATGTTCGCCCTGGTCGGCAATCAGAACAGCGGAAAGACGACCTTATTCAATCAACTGACCGGCGCGAATCAGCACGTCGGCAATTTCCCCGGCGTGACCGTGGACAGCAAGACCGGCGTCATGCGCGGCGCAAAGGACTGCACGGTGGCGGACCTTCCGGGCATCTATTCCCTGCGCCCCTACACGGGCGAGGAGATCGTCACGCGCGACTTCCTGCTCAATCAGCACCCCGACGGGATTATCAACATCGTCGACGCGACGAACATCGAGCGCAACCTCTATCTGACCCTCCAGCTGCTGGAAATGGACATCCCGATGGTGCTCGCGCTCAACATGATGGACGAGGTGCGCGGCAACGGCGGCACGATCGACGTCGGCAAAATGTCCGCGGAGCTGGGGATCCCCGTGGTGCCGATCTCCGCGGCGAAAAACGAGGGCATTACGGAGCTGATCGAAAACGCCGTGCAGACGGCGAAGGCAAGGCGCCGCCCCCTGCGCGTCGACTTCTGCGACGACGGCCCGGTGCACCGCTGCATCCACGCCGTCTCTCACCAGATCGAGGACCATGCGAAGGCGGCGGGGATCGCCAGACGCTTCGCCGCGACGAAGATGATCGAGGGCGATACCGACATCATCGACCGCATGGAGATCGACCAGAACGAGCTGGAACTGCTCGAGCACAGCATCGTACAGATGGAGGACGAGGGCGGCCTGGACCGCCATGCCGCGATCGCCTCGATGCGCTACGACTATATCGAAAAACTCTGCGACAAAACGGTCGTCAAGGCGAAGCAGAGCAAGGAGCACCTGCGCTCCGTCGCCATCGACCGCGTTCTGACGAACAAGTACGCGGCGCTGCCGATCTTCGTCGGCATCATGCTGCTGATCTTCTGGCTGACCTTCGACGTGATCGGCTCGTTCCTGCAGGACGCGCTCGCCGGGGGGATCGACCGGCTGTCCGCCGTGGTGGACAGCGGTCTGAAGGCCTACGGTCTCAACCCGGTGGTACATAGCCTGATCATCGACGGCATCTTCGCCGGCGTGGGCAGCGTGGTCAGCTTTCTGCCGATCATCGTCGTCCTGTTCTTCTTCCTGTCCATTCTGGAGGACACGGGCTACATGGCGCGCGTCGCGTTCGTCATGGACAAGCTCCTGCGCAAGATCGGCCTGTCCGGCCGCAGCTTCGTGCCGATGCTGATCGGCTTCGGCTGCACCGTGCCGGCGGTCATGGCGACCAGAACCCTGCCGTCCTCCCGCGACCGCAGGCTGACGATCATGCTGACCCCGTTCATGAGCTGCTCGGCGAAGATCCCGATCTACGCCGTGTTCTCCGCGGCCTTCTTCCCGCGGTACGCCGCGCTGGTGATGGTGCTGATGTACTTCGGCGGCATGGTCGTCGGCATTCTGGTGTCGCTGCTGTTCAAGAAGACCCTCTTCCGCGGCAAGCCCGTGCCCTTCGTCATGGAGCTGCCGAACTACCGTATGCCGTCTTTGAAGAGCGTCGCCATGCTGCTGTGGGACAAGGCGAAGGACTTCCTGCAGCGCGCATTCACCGTCATTTTCGTCGCGACGCTGATCATCTGGTTCCTGCAGTCGTTCGATACGCACCTGAACTTCGTGGAGGACAGCGCGAACAGCCTGCTCGCGTGGATCGGCAAACTGCTGAGTCCGATCTTCCATCCGCTCGGCTTCGGCGACTGGCGGATCTCCACCGCCCTCGTCTCCGGCTTCACGGCGAAGGAGGCGGTCGTCAGCACCCTCGGCATCCTGACCGGCACGGGCATGGATAATCTCAGCGCGGGCCTCTCCGCCCTGTTCACCGTGCCGTCCGCCGTCAGCTTCCTGACCTTCACCCTGCTTTACACGCCCTGCGTCGCCGCGATCGCGGTCGTCGGCAGAGAACTCGGCGGCAAGTGGCGGGGCGCGGTCGTCGCCGTGTTCCAATGCGTCGTCGCGTGGATCTTCGCCGCCCTGCTGTATCAGGCCGCGCTGCTGGTGTTCTGACATGGGCTGGCTGGAAATCGTCATTCTGTGCGCCGTCGCCCTGTGGCTGATCTTATCGGTAATTTTCCTGATCCGCCGCCGCGGCAAGGGCTGCACCGGCTGCTGCGGCGACTGCGAAAACTGTACAAAGCCATGTAAAAGGGAGTGAGCAAACCGCTCGCTCCCTTTTTGCGTTGTTTGGAAGCGTCTGTCATTGCGAGGCTCCGAAGGAGCCGTGGCAATCTGTGCCTTTCGCTGAGGGACACTTTGTCGTAATTCAGCGGCGCCCGATGGGCGCCCCTAAAGGCGTTTTTCGTTCGGTATCCGTAGGGGCGGCCATTGGCCGCCCGCGTTATATGATGAACGCGCTAACCCTGCGACGGACAGATTGCCACGGTTTGCTCCGCAAACCTCGCAATGACACGGACGGGGGATTTCGGGGAAAAACGGAGCGTGCGGGACAAAGGAAAAAAGCATGAAAAAACAAGAAAAAAGTGCTTGACCCGGTGGACTTCTTGTGGTAGAATGTCTCTACCTGCGAAAATTGGGCTTTCTTTTTGCGCCCATTTTCACCCGCGGATGACGCCCCGTAGTTTCGGCGTCAGCTAAATTTTCGATAGCCGCGGTCATACAGGGAGGCAAAATTAAGGAGGTGCCGAAATGCGAGTAAAAATCACCCTTCGCTGCAATGAGTGCAAGCAGAGAAACTACAACACCATGAAAAACAAGAAGAACGACCCCGACCGCCTGGAAATGAAGAAGTATTGCAGGTTCTGCAGAAAGCATACCGTTCATACCGAAACGAAGTAAGGAAAGGAAGAACAAGATGGCAGATACTAACAAGAAGCCCAATTTCTTCGTCCGTGCCGTACGCGGTATTGCCAAGTGGTTCCGCGAAATGAAGAGCGAAATGAAGAAGGTCGTTTGGCCTGACGGCAAGCAGCTCGTCAACAACACCCTGATCGTTCTGGCAGCCGTTCTGGTTGTCGGCATCATCGTCTGTGTGTTTGACTTCCTCGCCGGCAAGGGACTCGGCCTGCTGCAGGATCTGTTCTGATTCGGTATGGCAGAAGCAGCAAAATGGTATGTCGTGCATACCTATTCCGGTTATGAAAACACCGTAAAGGCGACCATCGAGAAAACGGTGGAAGCAAGACAGCTGCAGGACATCATCTATCAGGTCTCCATTCCGATGGAAACCGTCACGGAAGTCACCGACAACGGTCCGAAAACCTACGACCGCAAGCTCTTCCCCGGCTACGTACTGGTGAAGATGGTGATGACGGACGAAGCCTGGTACATTATCCGCAATGTCCGCGGCGTCACGGGCTTTATTACCTCGGGCAGTACGAAACCGACTCCGCTGACGGAGGACGAGATCTACCGCCTCGGCGTAGAAAAGCGCGAGATCATTGTCGGCTATGACGTAGGCGATACCGTCAGCATCGTGGACGGTCCGCTGACCGGCTTCAACGGCGTCGTTGAAATGCTCGACATTGAAAAGAACAAAGTTCGCGTGACCGTTTCCATGTTCGGTCGCGAAACACCGGTTGAGCTCGAGCTCGATCAGGTGGAGGTTGTCTCCGAATAATTGCACATTCGGTCACTAACGTGGGAGGGGCCTGTCCCCGCCAAAAATACGCGAAAGCGTATCACCACATTTTTATTTGGAGGTGCTTATCATGGCACAGAAAGTTACTGGTTATATCAAACTTCAGATTCCGGCCGCCAAGGCGACCGCTTCGCCCCCTGTCGGCCCGGCTCTCGGCCAGCACGGCGTCAACATCGCGCAGTTCATCAAGGAATTCAATGACCGCACCAAGGATCAGGTTGGTTTCAAGATCCCCGTCGTGATCACTGTCTATTCCGACCGCAGCTTCTCTTTCATCACCAAGACCCCCCCGACCCCGACCCTCATTCTGAAGGCCATCGGTCAGGAAAAGGGCTCCGGCGTCCCCAACAAGGACAAGGTCGGCACGATCACCAAAGCGCAGGTGCGCGAGATTGCCGAGCGCAAGATGCCGGACCTCACCGCTTCTACGATCGAAGCTGCTATGAGCATGGTTGCAGGCACCTGCCGCTCCATGGGCATCACTGTTGTTGACTAATTTGCTGCCGAGGCGATTCGCCTCAAAATGTGGGAGGAACATTTCCGCATTACCACTTTAAGGAGGATAAAACATTGTTTAGAGGTAAGAAATATAAGGACAGCGCGAAGCAGATCGACCGCTCCGTGCAGTATGAAGTAGCCGACGCGCTTGACCTGGTGGTCAAGACTGCTCCGGCAAAGTTCGACGAGACCGTCGAAATCCACATCAAGCTCGGCGTTGACTCCCGTCATGCCGATCAGCAGGTCCGCGGCGCCATCGTTCTCCCGAACGGCACCGGCAAGACCCGCAAAGTTCTCGTCTTCGCGAAGGACGCGAAGGTCGACGAAGCCACCGCGGCCGGCGCTGACTATGTCGGCGGCATGGAGCTCGTGGAAAAGATCACCAAGGAAAACTGGTTTGACTTCGACGTCGTCGTCGCTACCCCCGACATGATGGGTATCGTCGGCCGTCTCGGCAAGGTCCTCGGCCCGAAGGGCCTGATGCCTTCCCCCAAGGCCGGCACCGTGACCCCGAACGTCGCCGCCGCCGTCAAGGAGATCAAAGCCGGTAAGATCGAGTACCGTCTCGACAAGACCAACATCATCCACTGCCCGATCGGCAAGGTGTCCTTCGGCGCTGAGAAGCTGACCGAGAACATGAACGCGCTGCTCGCCGCCGTCATCAAGGCGAAGCCGGCTGCCGCGAAGGGTCAGTATATCCGCTCCTGCGTCGTCGCGTCCACCATGGGCCCCGGCGTCAAGGTCGCAACTTCCAAGCTGTAATTTGGATAAAAAAACGTGCGGCGCGCAAACGCCGCACGTTTTTTTCGCAAAAAAGTTTGAAATTCAGAAAATAGTTGTTGACAAACCGCTCTTTTCTGTTATAATAGCGAAGGTTGCCAAAGACAGCAGGTGGCGCAAGCCGTAAATCCTGCCGAGGTTACACGAAATACGATCGTTTTGTGTCCTCATGTCTTTTGGCATGAGGATTTTTTTCGGAGGTGACACAAATTGCCCAATAAGCAAGTACTCGAAAGCAAAAAGGCAATTGTTGATGCGCTGGCCGACAAGCTGCAGGGTTCCACCGCTGCCGTCTTCGTCGATTACAAGGGCATCACTGTCGCACAGGATACCGAGCTTCGCAATAAGTTCCGTGAAGCTGGCGTGGAATACACCGTCGTCAAGAACACGCTGACTCGTTTCGCCGCCAACAAGGCCGGCTATAACCAGTTCGACGAGCTCCTCAACGGCACCACTTCTCTCGCCACCACCACCGGCGACCCCATTGCTCCGGCTCGCATCGTCTGCGAATTTGCCAAAAAGAACAAGAACGTTCTGAAAATCAAGGGCGGCTTCGTTGAAGGTTCCGTCCTGTCCGTCGAACAGCTCCAGGGCTTCGGCGAGCTTCCCGGCAAGGATGCTCTCATCGCTCAGGTGCTCGGCACGTTCCTGGCCCCCATCTCTTCCCTGGCGTTCGTCATTGACCAGATCCGCCAGCAGAAGGAAGGCCCTGCTCCCGCAGAAGCGGAAGCCTAATCAACCACTACAAAATACATTAGGAGGATTTTACAATGTCTGAAAAAATCGCTGCTCTGATCGAAGAAGTTAAGGGCCTGTCCGTTCTGGAACTGGCTGAGCTCGTACACGCTCTGGAAGACACCTTCGGTGTTTCCGCTGCTGCTGCCGCTGTCGCT
This sequence comes from uncultured Oscillospiraceae bacterium, assembly GCA_905233385.1. Taxonomy (GTDB): domain Bacteria; phylum Bacillota; class Clostridia; order Oscillospirales; family Oscillospiraceae; genus JAZOXB01. Next base: position 46,983 of record CAJOEH010000013.1, on the reverse strand, counting down.
GCTCCCGCTGCCGGCGGTGCTGCCGAAGTCGAAGAGAAGACCGAATTCGACGTCATTCTGAAGGAATGCGGCGCTTCCAAGCTGAACGTTATCAAGGTTATCCGCGCTGCCACCGGCCTCGGCCTGAAGGAAGCGAAGGACATCGCCGACAACTGCCCGAAGACCCTGAAGGAAGGCATCTCCAAGGAAGACGCGGAGAAGCTCGCAGCCGATCTGAAGGAAGCCGGCGCTACCGCAGAGATCAAGTAATTTATCTCAAACCAAACGAAACAGGAACAGTCGTCGACTGTTCCTGTTTTTTCTTGACGATTTGCGGCGTTTGTTGCTATAATCAAACTACGGAGGTGAGGATATGAAGAAACTGGCGCTGTTGTTATCAATCGCGCTCTTGCTTTGCGTCATCTCCGCGCCCGCGTCCGTATTCGCCGCGGACGAAACGGAGTATATCCTCCCGGTGTTCGAGACGGCCGATCTGCACGGCTATCTTGTCGATACCGGATTTGAAGAGGCTGCGGACTATCAGTATCGCTTCGCTCGCATCGCCGACATCGTAGAAGACCGGCGCGGCGGCAGCGACGCAAAGACCCTGCTCTTAGACGGCGGCGACCTCTACTCCGGCAACGCAATCCAGTCGCAGCAGGCGGGGAATCCCGTCAGCGCGGCTTACGCGGCGGCGCGTTATGACGCCGTCGCCCTCGGCGGGCATGAGTTCGACCTCGGCCTGGAAAATGCCGCCGACGCGGACGGCACGATGCCGGACTACGCGTTGGACGGCCTGTCCGGCGCGAATACGGTGCCGGTCCTGTGCTGCAATCTGTATGATAAATCGGACGGCGCGCGGGTCGCGCGGACGAAGGACTATGTGATCCTCGAAAAGACCGCGCTCGCGGCGAACGGCGAAACGCGGACGGTGCGGATCGCAGTGATCGGCTATCTCCACAACATGAGCGGCTCGATCCTGCCGGACAAGATCGCGGACTATACCGTGAACGATTCGCTGGCCCCGGTCGACGCGCTGGCGCGAAAGCTGAAAGAGGAACAGGGCGCCGACGCGGTGGTGCTGCTGGCGCACCGCGACGCGAAGAAGACCGCGGCCGCCCTGCCGAACGGGACGGCCGTCGACCTCGTCTGCGGCGCGGACTCCCACTACGCCCAGTACGGCACGGAGAAAACGGCGTACATCCAGCCCTCCGCGAAGGCGAGAGGCTACGCGAGCGCGGAGCTGCGCTTCGCGGGAGATACCGTAAGCGTCGCCTCCCAGCGCACGGTCTCGGTGACCTTATACACCTCGATGCTCCACGATACGCCGGGCAACGCCTACAATCTGCACGCCTCCGTGATGACGGTCTCCCGCCTTGCGGTGGAGGGGATCCGGCCGCTCCTGGAGGCGAAGCTCGGCACGATCACGACCGCGATTACGTCCGATTCCGTCACCGGCAGCTCGATGGCCTCCACCGGCGGCAACTGGATGACCGACATGGCCAACCGCGCCTGCGGCACGCAGGTGTCCTTTACCAATTCGGGCGGGATCGCGACCTCGCTGCTCCTGACGAACGGCGTCCATACCGTCACCAAGGCGGACATCTACAACCTCGCGCCCTATTCCAACCGCCTGTACGTCTATACGCTCCGCTACGGCGAGCTGCTCGGCGTTCTGAACTGGGCGGTCAGCCATACGAGCCTGAATCTGCGGATGTCGGGGATCGACTGCTACTATTCGGATGCCGGCGTGACCGCGCTGGTGGAGAACGGCCTGTGCATTTACAAGGACGGGGCCTGGGCGAAGGACTATCGGGACCGCCATGTGCGCGTGTCCGCGAACGAGTTCGTCGCGACCTACGCCTACGGGCCGTTTGCGGGTTTCACGGCGACGGATACCTCTAAAATCGACAACGAGAGTTTTATCGCGGTGCTGGAGGCGGAGGGAAAGGCGAACGACGGACAGCTGACGGTCGATAAAACGCCGCATTTCCTGAAATCGACCTATCCCGGCACGCTTGCGGAGATCGCCTGCGAACATGCGCACGCTTATCCCGAACACAGGGACGCGACATGCACCGAAGCGGGTTTTGACAGGATGATCTGCGACGACTGCGGCGCGGTGATCTCCGAAACGATCCTCCCGGCGCTCGGGCACAACATGCTCATCGACGCGGAAGTTCCCGCGACCTGCACGGAGGAGGGCCTGACCGAAGGACAGCGTTGCAGTCGCTGTGCGTATCAGACGGCGCGGTTCTACCTGCCTGCCCTCGGCCACGACTGGGACGACGGCAAGATCACGGTACCCGCGACGGAAACGACCGACGGCGTGAAGACCTTTACCTGCCTGCGCTGCGGAGAAACGAAGACCGAGCCCGTTCCCGCGACCGGTCCTTGCGACGGCGGCAGGGACTGCCCGTCGTACAAGTTCACGGACGTGAAGGCGGGCGACTGGTATCACGAGGCGGTGGATTACGCCGTGCAGCACGCGCTGTTCAACGGCATGAGCGAAACGTCCTTCGAGCCGAACACCTCGATGACCCGCGCCATGCTCGTCACCGTCCTGTGGCGGTACGCAGGCCAACCGGAGGAGGGCAAAGACACCTTCTCCGACGTGAAAGCCGGCGAATGGTACGCGAAGGCGGTCGCGTGGGCGGCGTCGAAGGGCATCGTCAACGGCGTCGGCAGCGGCAGATTCGACCCGAACGGCAGGATCACCCGCGAACAAATGGCGGCGATCCTCTGCCGCTATGCCGCAAGCAGGGGTTACGACACGGGCAAAACCGGCGATCTGAACGCGTTCCCGGATGCTTCAAAGGTCAGCGGCTGGGCGAAGGACGCGGTCGCCTGGGCGGTCGGCGAAGGGCTCGTCAACGGCAGCGGCGGCTTGCTCGACCCGCAGGGCAGCGCGACGAGAGCGCAGGTCGCGACGATCCTCATGCGCTTTATTGAGAATATCGCACCGATCGATATCACGATCGTTTCAAACTGACAAAGAACGAACAGCCGCGCTGTGGATTTCCACAGCGCGGCTGTTCGTTCCGGCAATCCGAGGAGGCTTCTCCGAAACATTACGACCGGCGGGCGCCCAATGGGCGCACCTACGGCGTCTATCGTACAGCGGCGTAGGGAGGCGTCCCCTGACGCCTCCGCGTATCGCAAGGTTCTGCAGGTCGTTCTTCGCGGAGGCATGTGGGCATGCCTCCCTACGGTGTCTATCGCACATCAATGTAGGAGCGGCTAATGGCCGCCCGCGTATTCCGATGCAGTTCCCATGGCTGCGACAGACAGATTGCTACGCTGCATCCGTAACACCTCATCAGTCAGCCTCACGGCTGACAGCTTCCCCTCAAGGAGAAGTCTTTGGCTGCGCAGCCCGGACAAGCCGGGCAATGACAATACCGGAGAGGTTTTCGTCGTGCGTCAGCCCTCCTGCAGGGCGGCGATGACTTCGTCGATCGTCCGGTACACGCGGTTGTCCACGAGGCCGCCGACGAAATTGTTCAGGCGGAAGGTCTCGTTGTAGTAGTTGCGGACGTCGCTCTTGTAGAGCACCAGCTTTTTGCCCAGACCGTAGCCGAGGCCGATCTCCGCGGCGGTGCCGGAATCGATCTCGATGCCGTTGCAGTTGACGACCAGCGCGTCCGCGAGGCGGATCGCCTTGAGGTCCATGTAGAAGCATGCCGCCTTGACCAGGACGGTGCTCTTGTTTGTGATGACGACCTCTTGCGGCAGGAAGGTGGTATAGCCGAGCGCGCGCAGACGGTCGGAATTGCGCTGATTCGTGTAGCGGTCGCCTTCGTTGAACAGGGGACCTGCCATATAGATCGCGGGTTTGCCTTCCTCATAGGGGTACATGTATTTCGTCAGCGCCTCGTTGGTCTCCGCGTCGGTGATCAGCTCCATGCCCTCGGTGTAGGGGAAGCCGTTCGTGCCGTACTTTTCGGCGAAGACCGGATAGCAAACGCCGTCCTTTTCATAGACCGCGAACAGCGGATCGGTATGGTTTCCGAAATAGAATTTCATGGGAATGCTCCTTTCACGTTTTGTCAGCGCAAGACTGCTGTTGTTTCAGATTCTGCGTGCGGTACAGCTCCGCGTACAGGCCGCTTTTCGCCATCAGCTCGGCGTGGGTACCCTGTTCGACGATACTGCCGTCCGCGATGGCGAGAATGCGCGAGGCGTTGCGGATGGTGGAGAGGCGGTGGGCGATGATGAGGGTCGTTCTTCCGACCGCCAGCGCGTCCAGCGCGGACTGGATCTTTTCCTCCGTCACGCTGTCGAGGGCGCTGGTCGCCTCGTCTAAAATCAGGATGGGCGGGTTTTTCAGGAAGATGCGGGCGATGGAAACGCGCTGCTGCTGTCCGCCGGACAGCAGGGTGCCGCGCTCGCCGACGTAGGTGTCGAAGCCGTCCGGCATCTCCATGATGTCGTCGTAGATCTCCGCGCGCTTCGCCGCCGCGACGATCTCCTCCATGGTCGCGTCCGGCTTGCCGTAGCGGATGTTGTTGCCGATCGTGTCCGCGTAGAGGAACACGTCCTGCTGCACCACGCCGATCGCCTGGTGCAGGGAGGCCTGCGTGATCTTCCGCACGTCGATCCCGTCGATGCGGACGCTGCCCTCGTTCACGTCGTAAAAGCGCGGGATCAGGCGGCAGAGCGTGCTCTTGCCGCCGCCGGAGGGACCGACGATCGCGACCGTTTCTCCGGGCCGCACGGCCAGTGAGGCGTCGTGCAGGACTTCCGTGTCTTCCTCGTAGGCGAAGGAGACGTGATCGACTTCGATCTCGCCGCGCACGTCCGTCAGATCGACGGCGTCCGGCGCGTCGCTTAAGGTCGGCTCGGTGCGCATCAGCTCAGCGAAGCGGCCGAGACCTGCGAAGCCGTTGGCGAACATCTCCGAGAACATGACGAGCTTGCGGACGGGGCCGGTAAAGGTCGTGATGTACAGGCTGAAGGTCAGCAGGTCGATCATTTCGATGCTGCCCTTCATCGTCAGCGCGCCGCCGACCGCGATGACGGCGACGGTGAGCAGGGACATGAAGAATTCCTGCGAGCTGATGAAAATGCCGAGCTCTTTGTGGAATTCGCGCTTGGAGACCTTGAAGCGCTCGTTTGCCTCGCTGAATTTTTCAAATTCGACTTCTTCGTTGGCAAAGGCCTTCGCGGTGCGGATGCCGGAGAGGGAGGACTCAATCTCCGCGTTGATCGCGGCGGTCTTGACCTTGACGCCCTTGGAGACCTTGCTCATTTTGCGCCGCCGCGTGATCACGCTGATCAGCAGGATCGGCAGGATCACGCTGACCACCAGCGCCAGCCGCCATTCGATCACGAACATGACCGTCAGCGCGCCGATGATCGTCAGCGTCGAGATCACGAGGTCCTCCGGCCCGTGGTGCGCCAGCTCCGTGATGTCGAACAGATCGCTCGTCAGGCGGCTCATGAGCTGGCCGGTGCGGTTGCGGTCGTAGAAATCGAAGCCGAGCGTCTGCATGTGGCGGAAGAGATCCGAGCGGATATCCGCCTCCACGCGGATGCCGAAGGTGTGTCCCCAGTAGGTGATGACGAAATTCAGCAGGGCGCGGATCAGATAGGCCAGCGCCATGCAGCCCATGACGATGAAGAAGATCAGATACTTCTGATCAGGCAGAAGATGGTTCATCGACCAGCGCGAGACCAGCGGGAACGCAAGGTCGACCGCCGCGACCGCCAGCGCGCAGAGCATGTCCAGCGCGAACAGTTTGCGGTGCGGTTTGAAATAGCCGATGAATATGCGGAGAATGCTGTGTTCCTGATAATACTTTATGTCTTTCATGCTTTATCCTTTTGCCTTTTCGGCCTTACAGCTGTTCCAGTACGGCGACGAGATAGTTCCACGTGCGTTCCGTGGAGGCGAGGTCGAGCCGTTCGCGGCTCGTGTGGATGTCGTGCATCTGCGGCCCGAAGGAGACCGCGTCCAGACCGGGCAGCCGGTCGGAGAAAATGCCGCATTCCAGACCGGCGTGGATCGCCTCCACGACCGGCTCTCTGCCGTAGAGATCGCGGAAGACCGAGATCATCGTGTCGCGCAGACGCGACTGCTTCCGGTACTCCCACGCGGGGTATTCGCCGGACTCGCTGTAGCTTGCGCCGTGGGCAAGACCGACCGCTTTCAGCCTGTCGATCAGCGCGGCTTTTTCCGTGTTGACGGAGCTGCGGACGGAGAAGGTCATCGTGACATCTTCCGCCTGCGTTTTCAGAATGCCGAGGTTCAGCGAGGTCTGTACGAGCCCCGCGATATCCTCGCTCATCTTCTGTACGCCGTTGGGCAGGGCGTTCAGCAGGGCGATTACGGCGCGGCTGCTTTCTTCGTCCATCGGCAGGAGCTGGCTGTCCGCGGGCTCGCAGAAGAATTCCGCGGCGGTCTCGCCGGCGGGAAGACTTTCCTTCGCCTTCTGTGCGGCGGCGGCGAAGGCCGCGCACGGGTCGTCCGCAACGACGAACGCCTCGCAGGCGCGCGGGATCGCGTTGTCCTTGCTGCCGCCGTCGACGGAGATCAGACGGACGGGAAGCACCGCAAGCACGGCGGCGAGCGTCTTGCTCGCGTTGGCGCGGCCCTTGTTGATCTCCACGCCGCTGTGGCCGCCGGTCAGGTTCTTCACGCCCATGCTCCAGACTCGTCCTGCGCAGGGCTCGCGCCGCACGGGACGGGTGAGCTTCGAGGTCGCGCCGCCGGCGCAGCTCACGGTCAGGATGCCCTCGTCCTCGGAGTCGCAGTTGAGCAGGAGCCGGCCTTTCAGGACGGACATATCCATCGCGTCCGCGCCGAGCATGCCGATCTCCTCGTCCACGGTGAAAACCGCCTCGATCGGCGGGTGCCTGATATCGTCCGCCGCGAGCACCGCCAGCGCGTAGGCTACGGCGATGCCGTCGTCGCCGCCGAGCGTCGTGCCCTCGGCGAAGATGTATTCTCCGTCGCAGCGAAGGCGCAGACCGTCTTTCGAGAAGTCGATATCGCAGTCCGCGTCCTTTTCGCAGACCATGTCCAGATGCCCCTGCAGGATGACGGGCGGATGATCCTCACGGCCCTTCGTGCCGGGCTTGAAAATGACGATGTTGTTGTGCGCATCCTGCACGTAACGCAGGCCGTGCGCTTCGGCAAAGCGGACGCAGTAGTCCGAAATGCGCTTCGTATCGCCCGAGCCGTGCGGGATGGCGCAGAGCTCCTCAAAATACCGCAGCGCCTCGCGCGGCTGATAGTTTTCTAAAACTCGCATGAGAATGCCTCCTTAAGATTTCGGAAGAATGACGCGGAAGGTCGAGCCTTCGCCGGGTTCGCTGACGACTTCGATCACGCCGTCGGACAGCTCCACGATCCGCTTGACCAGCGACAGCCCCAGCCCGTTGCCGTCGGCCTTGTGGGAGCTGTCCGCCTGATAGAACTTTTCAAAGATCCGCGCCTGCACCTCGGGGCTCATGCCGCAGCCCTGATCGGTCACGCTGACGACGACGCACTGCTTCTGATCGAGCAGCCGGAGCCGGATCTGCCCGCCTTCCGGGCTGAACTTGATCGCGTTGCCCAGCAGATTCGTCCACACGTGGGTCAGCAGGCTCTCGCAGCCGCAGAACGTGACCTCGTCCAGCGAGACGTCGAAGGAAAGACCCTTCTCCGACCACGCGGGCTCCAGCGAAACGACCGCCTGCCGGAGCTGTTCGTCCAGACGGAAGGTCGTGTACTGCTCGGCGAGGGATTTGCTCTCGATCTTCGAGAGCATCAGGATGCTGCCGACCAGGGAGGTCAGGCGGTGGATGTTCAGCAGGATCTTGTCCAGATATTCGCCGCGTTCCTGCTGACTCAGAGCGGGATCCTGCAGGAGCATGGCGTAGCCCTCAATCGCGGTCAGCGGCGTCTTGAATTCGTGCGACACGTTGGCGACGAAGTCGTTGCTCAGGGTGGAAATGCTGTTGAGCTCGCGCACCATGGCGTTGAAATTGCGGAAAGTGGTCTGCACCTCCTCGAGCTTGCTCGAATCGCTGACGGTGATCGAGAAATTTCCGCGCGCGACCTCCGCAGACGCCTTGCTCAGCTTGAGCATCGGCGCGAGGATGCGCCGCCCGACGAAGAAGCTCATCATGCCGCCCGCGACCGCCGCCACGACGAAAATCGAGATCAGCGTGATGATGCTGAGCTGGTAGCTGACGTTGAGGAGGTTCAGAAGGTAGAGCACGCCCGTGACCATCGCGCCGGAAAAGAGGATGATGATGACGACGATGAGTGAATAATACGCCCGCATACGCGGGGACATTTTTTCATTCATGACGTTTCACCGCCTTGTAACCGATGCCGCGCACCGTCACGATCTCAAAGTCCGGGTTGTCCCGGAAGCGGTCGCGCAGGCGGTTGATATGGACGTCCACGGTGCGCGGATCCGTCTGCGAATCCATCCCCCAGATGTCGTCCATAAGCTGTTGGCGCGTGTAGATATGACCGGGGGAGGAGATCAGCTTGTAAAGCAGCAGGAATTCCTTCTGCGGAAGGATCGCCTCTACGGCGCCGCACCGCACCGAAAGCGCGTCGATCGCAAAGGTCGTGCCGCCGATGCTCTGCTTCCGCTCCGCGACGATCTGCGCGCGGCGCAGCAGGGCGTTGATGCGCAGCACCATCTCGTTGACGTTGACGGGCTTGACCATGTAATCGTCCGTGCCCGCGAGGAAGCCGGACTGCATATCCTGAAAGCTGTCCTTGGCGGTGATCATCAGGACGGGGATCGTATTGCCCGCTTCCCGCAGACTGCGCACGAGGGCGTAGCCGTCCACCTGCGGCATCATAATATCGGAAACGATCAGATCGATATATTCATGTTCCAGCGTCTCCAGCGCGGCTGCGCCGTCCGGCACGCCGATCGCGGTAAAGCCGCTGCGGCTCAGGACGCGGCAAAACATCTGCCGAAGCTCGCTGTCGTCTTCGGCGACCAGGATCTTGAACATACACATCCCTCCACTATGCAGTATATCACAGCGAGGCACGGTTTGTAAAAGAAAAAGTCCCGTTTTTTAACAAAAATTGATTTTCGGTTGATATTCAGTTGATAATTGCGGTTTATACTGTTACCCAGAACGAAAAGAAGGAACGAGGTGAGGTCGTCCGTGAGCGATAAAGAGCGCGAACAGATCCTGCAGGCGCAGCACGTGGATACGGACCGGATCTTTACACTGCCGAATATGCTGAGCTTCCTGCGGCTGCTCCTGATCCCGCTGATCGTCTATTTCTTTGAGACCGATCAGTACTGGTGGGCGTTCGGGATGCTGCTGTTTTCCGGCGCGACCGACGTGATCGACGGCTGGATCGCCCGCACCTTCCACCTGGTCTCTGACTTCGGCAAGGCGATCGACCCCATCGCGGACAAGCTGACCCAACTCGCCGTCCTGTTCTGCCTGATGCGGCAGTACTGGTGGGTGCTGGCGGCGCTTCTGTTCAAAGAGATCTTCATCGGCATCATGGGTCTGATCGTCCTGCACAAGACGCACTCGGTCTACTCCGCCGGCTGGTACGGCAAGCTCTGCACGGTCGTGATCTATCTTTCCATGTTCGCGCTGATCCTGTGGGAGCCGGTCTTCGGCGTTCCCGCAGATCCCACCTTCGTCCTGATCGACTCCATCGTGATCGTCGCGCTGATCCTGCTGGCGTTTTTCAAGTATCTGTTCTATTTTCTGCGGATCCTGCGGGAGGCGCGCGCCGACAGCGCGCGGAATGACGCGTGAGGGGCCGCTTCCTGACCTTTTGGGTCAACCGCCGCGACCGCATCGGCAGCCGCCTGCGCGACCGCGCGAAGAAGCGCTATTTCCGCTGCCCCGCCTGCCGCGCGGTGCAGGCCGTCCCCGTCGGACGCGGGCAGACCAAGATCGTCTGCCGCCGCTGCGGAGAGATTTTCTTGAGACGAACGTGAATATCAAATGCGCCGCGCTGCGGCGCATTCAGACTGCCAAATGGCCGCAAATCGTCGAAATACAGTATCATTTTTCCAGGTCCATGTCATTGCGAGCCGCTTGAAAAACCGGCGTGGCAATCCGTCCCTAACAGTGCTGAATAATGTAGAGGATATTGGATATTTCGACTTACTGCGCAACTCGCCCTCTACCGTATCTCTATACGCCGACGAGGGCGAGTTGCTTGTCTTTGCGCCTTATTGACAGCTTTGCAGCGTGTCAAATTTACATTCTGACACGCTGCTGCGCCGCGCTGCGGCGCATTTTTTGGAACGGGAACGAGATCCCGTCGTCCTATGAGTACCAAGGAGGGAACGCTATGACTATGAAAAAGTTATTGACAGGCCTGCTGCTGGCAGCGTTGGGCCTGCAGCTCTTCGGCTGCGCTGCCGAAGGCGGCGCGCCGGACGGAACGGAACAGACCGTGACGGAGCAGAAGGCCGAAACGGAAGAGAATGAAACGGTCGATCCGTCGGCGGCGGCCGCGGACTTCGCCCTCGCCCTATTGCGTAGATGCAAGGACGGAGAGAAGAACTGCGTCCTTTCGCCCTACAGCATTCTGACCGCCCTCGCCATGACCGAAAACGGCGCGGACGGCGAGACCCTGCGGCAGTTCGAGGAAGCGTTCGGTATGCCGTGCGGCACACTCAACGACTACCTCGCAGGCTGCTTTGCAAAGGCAGGGGAGGAGACCGCGGGCGCGAATTCCGTCTGGCTGCGCGACGAAGACGGCCTCGCGCTGAAAGAAGAATACCGGGAGCTCATGCAGGAGCTGTTCGGCGCGGAGTGCTTTACCGCGCCCTTCGACGCGGAGACCGTCGCGCAGGTCAACGCCTGGGTCAGCGCGCACACGAAGGAGCGCGTCGATCAGATCGTGGACACGCTGGATGACGCGTCTATGGTGCTGATCAACGCCCTGAGCTTCGACGCGAAGTGGGCCGTTCCCTATACCGGCGTAAAAAACGGCAGCTTCACCGCCTCCGACGGCACGCTGCAGGAGGTCGAAATGCTCTCCGGCAAGGAGAACGCCTATCTGGAAGGCGGCGGTATGACCGGCTTCGTCAAGCCCTACGAGGGCGGGAAGTACAGCTTCGTCGCCCTCCTGCCGAACGAGGGAACGGACGTGGATGCCTGCCTTGCCTCGCTGACGGGGAGCGACCTGCTCGACCTGATCCGCAACGCGTCGGAGGAGCAGGTGACGGCGACCATGCCGAAGCTCAAGACGGAGACCTCCCTGCGGCTGGCCGACGCGCTGTTCGGCCTGGGACTGACGGACGCCTTCACCGCCGCGGCGGATTTCAGCCGCATGGCGGACGCCGCGCAGCACATCGACGAGGTCCTGCACAAGACGTATTTGAGCGTCGACGAGGAAGGCACGGAGGCGGCTGCCGCCACCGCGGTCATCATGACGAAATCGGCAAGACCCATGATGGGACGTTCGGTCACGCTCGACCGCCCGTATCTCCTCGCGATCGTCGATAACGAGACGGATTGCCTGCTCTTCCTCGGCGTGATCAACCGAATTCCGGAATAAATGTAAAAAAAGACTTGTTTTTGCCGCCGAAATCGCATATGATAGTGTGACTGCGAACAAGCTATTTCGGAAGAAGGGTTTTTGTGAGAAAACTGAGCGTCTGCGTCCTGTTCGGCGGCGTTTCGCCGGAGCATGAAGTATCGCTCCGCAGCGCGGAATCGGTGCTGAACCATCTGGACAAGAAAAAGTACAATATTTTCCCGATCGGGATCACCAAGAACGGCGACTGGATCCTCTACGGCGACGACGACTACAGCAAGCTGCCGAGCGGCGAGTGGCTCAACTGCGAGCGCAACGCCCGCGCCGCTATCTCTCCCATCCGCGGGCAGGGTCTCCTGCGCTTTGAAGGCGACTGCGTCGTGCGTGAGCGCATGGACGTCGTCTTTCCCGTCCTGCACGGCGAAAACGGCGAGGACGGCGCGATCCAGGGCCTGCTCCAGCTCGCCGGGATGCACTACGTCGGCCCGCACGTGACGGCCTCCGCCGCATGCATGGACAAGACGGTGACGAAGCTGATCATCGACAAGGCGGGCATCCGCCAGGCGGACTGGCACCTCGTCACGGCGCGCGATCTAACGGCCAACGCGGACGCCGCGCTGGACGCGGTGGAGAAGAAGTTCTCCTATCCCGTGTTCGTCAAGCCGGCGGGCACCGGCTCGTCGGTCGGCGTCTCCAAGGCAAAGAACCGGGAAGCGCTGCGGGCCGCGCTGGAAAACGCGGCGAAATTCGACGAGAAGATCTTAGTCGAGGAATTCATCAACGGCCATGAGGTCGAGGTGGCTGTGCTGGGCAACGACGCGCCGGCGGCCTCCGTCTGCGGCGAGATCGACGCAGGAACGGAATTCTACGACTACGACGCGAAGTACATCTCCGACTGCGCCCGTCTCTTCATCCCCGCGCGGATCGACGACGAGACGTCCGAGCGTGTGCGCGAGACGGCGATCAAGGTCTATCAGGCAATGGGCTGCCGCGGCCTTTCCCGCGTGGATTTCTTCGTGACCTACGACAAAAACGAGGTCGTTTTCAACGAGATCAATACCATCCCCGGCTTTACCTCGATCTCCATGTACCCGAAGCTCTTTGCCGCGAGCGGCATTCCGTACGGCAAGCTGCTGGACGATCTGCTGGAGCTGGCCCTGGAGGATTGACGATGGAACAAGACGTTCTGCTGACGATCACCGGCGTGCAGCGCATGCGGGACGAGCCGCCGGAAACGACCAAGCTGGTCACGGAGGGCGTCATGCGCTGCGAGGACGGCGCGGTAGAACTGTCCTATGAGGAGACCGTGCTGACCGGCCTGACCGGCACGAGAACGACGTTCCGGATCGAGGGCGCGCGCGTCATCCTTTCCCGTGCCGGCGCGCTGGAATCGCGCATGGTCTTCGCAGTCGGACAGGAGGATCACTCCCTCTACGATATCGGCTTCGGCGCGCTGATGATCGCCGTCCGCGCCGAGAAGATCCGCTCGGACGTCGGCGAAAACGGCGGCACCCTGGAGGTCTGCTACGCGATCTCCATTGAAGAAGAGACCGCCGGCACGATCGAATACCGCGTCGAGGTCCGTCCAAAGGAGAGAAAACATGCTGTTTGACCTGTTTCGCCGCGAGGAACTGCGGCAATGCACGCCGGAAGAATGGAAAACGCAGTGGCAGAGCCTCTTCCCGCCGGAAAACCGCGACGTGCCGATCACCCATAACGGACAGACGATCGTCGCCTTCGTGCAGATCAATCACTTCGTGATGATGCTGCAGGACGGGCTTTTGATGGAGGCCTCGTTCTTCGACGTTTGCGAGTTCTTCCAGCAGGCGGGCTATCACGTAATCTGGCTGATGCGCTGCACGCAGGATATCCACAACGGCTATCTCAAACTGCTGGAAAACAACGGCGGCAGACAGTGCCGCTGGCTGTGGAAGAGCCCGACGACCAATTTCGACCGCTGGAGCTCGGACAATTACCACGCGAGCATCGTCCTGCAGTGGCGGCCGATCCCGGAGAGCGGCCTGCACGACTGCGAGGAACGGATGCTGCAGCGGGTCATCTGGTCGGAGAGCGACCGCCCGGAGGAAATGGTCCCGGGCCGCACGCGCTTCACCACCGCGGGCGTTCCCGCGACCCCGATGCAGCTCGTCCGCTGGCTGAACGGCGCTGCGTTATCAGCCGTTTTCTCTATTCTTTTCGTTCCAGCCAGATTAGCAGGACCGCGATGTCCGCCGGACTGACGCCGGAGATGCGGCTTGCCTGCCCAATCGAGCGCGGGCGGATCTCCGAAAGCTTCTGCCGCGCCTCTAAGCGCAGGCCGCCGATGGCGTTGTAGTCCGCGTCCGGCGGGAGCAGGCGGGCCTCCTCGCGGGCAAATTCCTCGATCTGCTTCTCCTGCCGGAGCAGGTAGCCCTCGTATTTGACGCGGATCTCCACCTGCCGCGTGACTTCCTTCGGCAGGTCCGGACGGCCGCGGTCGAAGGGCGCGAGACTGTCGTAGTCCAGCTCCGGGCGGCGCAGCAGGTCGGAAAGCCTTGCCGCGCTGACCACGGCCGCCGAGCCGCGTTCCTGCAAAAACGCGTTCAGCTCCGGCGTGGCGGGCGTTCCCGTCGCGTCAAGGCGGCGCATTTCGCGCCGGACGGCGTCGTATTTCGCCCGCACCGCGTCGAGCCGCTCCTGCGGGATCAGCCCGATCCGGCAGCCGATCTCCGTCAGCCGCTCGTCGGCGTTGTCCTGCCGGTGGAGCAGGCGGTATTCGCTGCGCGAGGTCATGATGCGGTAGGGTTCCTCCGTGCCCTTGGTCACGAGGTCGTCGATCAGCGTGCCGATGTAGCCGTCGGAGCGGCGGAGGATCAGCGGCTCTCTGCCCAGCAGTTTCAGCGCGGCGTTCACGCCCGCGACGAAGCCCTGCACCGCCGCCTCCTCGTAGCCCGAAGAGCCGTTGAACTGTCCCGCGCCGTAGAGGCCGGGCACTTTTTTTGTCTCCAGCGTGGGATACAGCTCGGTGGGATCGACGCAGTCGTATTCGATCGCGTAAGCGGGGCGGAGCATCTCCGCGTGTTCCAGACCGGGGACGGTGTGCAGCATCGCAAGCTGCACGTCCTCCGGCAGGCTGGAGGAGAAGCCCTGCAGGTACATCTCGTCCGTCGAAAGGCCGCAGGGCTCCAAAAAGAGCTGATGGCGCGGCTTGTCCGCGAAGCGGACGACCTTCGTTTCGATGCTCGGACAGTAGCGCGGCCCCACGCCGGTGATCGAGCCGTCGTAGAGGGGACTGCGCGTCAGATTCTCGCGGATGATCTCGTGCGTCTTCTCGTTGGTGTAGGTCAGGTAGCACACCGCGCGGTTTTCCGGCGGCGTTTCGGTGGAAAAGGAGAAGGGCTCGGGGCCTTCGTCGCCCGGCTGGATCTCCATCTTGGAGAAATCGACGCTTCTGGCGTTGATGCGCGGCGGGGTGCCGGTCTTAAAGCGGCGCAGGGACAGCCCTAACGCGCGCAGGCTCTCCGTCAGCTCCGGCGCGGCGCGCATGCCGTCCGGGCCGGAGGAAATGGAGCACTCGCCCGTGATCACGCGGCTGTCCAGATAGGTGCCGGCGGCGACGATGCAGGCGCGGACGCGGTAGACCGCGCCGAGCTGCGTGACGACGCCGGAGACCGCGCCGTTCTCCGTCAGGATCTCCGTGACCGTCGCCTGTTTTAGATCGAGGTTTTTCTCGCGCTCGAGGACGCAGCGAGTGGACGGCGGGACCCTTGCCGAGATTGAGCATCCGGTACTGGATGCAGCAGGCGTCCGCCGCCTTTGCCATCTCGCCGCCGAGCGCGTCCAATTCGCGCACCAGATGTCCCTTGCCCGTCCCGCCGATCGCGGGGTTGCAGGGCATGTTGCCCACCGCGTCGAGGTTGATGGTGAAGACGACGGTGCGCAGACCGAGCCTCGCGGCGGCCAATCCCGCCTCGATGCCCGCGTGGCCCGCGCCGACGACGGCGATCTCATATTCTCCTGCGAAATATCGCATGACGATCAGTTCCTTACGATTGATTTATAACGGCTGCTGCTTGATCTTCGCGAAGCGGCGGGGATAGGCGGCGTAGGTCGGCCGCTCCTTGCGGACGACGACGACGCGGTGCGTCACGCCGTCGATCTCGTATTCCGCGATGCGCTCGGCTTTTCCGCCGAGAACGTAGAGAGCGTGCCGCGCCTCCTCCAATTCTTCTTCGGCGGCCGCGCCTTTCATGGCGAGGAAATAACCGCCGACCTTCACAAAGGGAAGGCACAGCTCCGCGAGGATATTCAGCCTTGCCACGGCGCGGGAAACCGCGATGTCGAACTGCTCCCTCGCCGCGTATTCCTCCGCGCGGGCGGCGACGCAGGCCGCCTCCACGCCGAGGGTATCCAGCGTTTCGTGCAGCCAGTTGACGCGCTTTTGCAGACTGTCGAGCAGGGTCAGACGGATCGACGGCTCGCCGAGCTTCATCGGCACGCCGGGGAAGCCCGCGCCGCAGCCGACGTCAATGATGGACTTGCCCTTGCAGTCGACGACGTTCAGCAGCGCGAGAGAATCCGCGAAATGCAGTTTTGCGACCGCTTCCGGCTCCGTGATGGCGGTCAGATTCATCATCTTGTTCTTTTCGATCAGCGCGTCGCCGAAGGCGCAGAATTTGTCGATCTGCTCCGGCGTCAGCGCGACGCCGAGCCGTTCACATTCCGCTGTCAGTGTGTTTCTCATCGTTTTTCTCCGTATAGACCGTCAGCGAAACGCCGACGCTCAGGAACAGGGCGTTCTTCGGCTGCCGCAGCGCGCGTCCGGCGAGATAGAAGTCTCCGACCGATCCGCCGAGATTGATCACCTGCAGCAGCATGAACAGCCAGAACCATTCTCTCTCCAGAAATACAGCGGGCACCGCAAACGCGACGAAGAAGATCAGGACCGGCGCAAGCATAATGATCAGAAAATCCCGGCGGCAGAAATACACCTCGCTGTAGGTAAACAGCAGAAGCCCTTTTCTGCCGTGATGCGCGCGGATGCCGGAAAACAGGCGCATGAACAGTCCGTGCTTCAGCTCGTGCAGGGCAAGATAGGCGATCGCGCAGACCGCAAACTCCAGTACCCGGAGCAGATAACCGCTCAACCCGCGCAAGGCCAGCGCGACCAGACTGTCAAACCCCTTCCACAGCCAGCCGACGGCGATGATCGCGATGCCGATCAGAAACGAAACGATATTCAATATGTGGTAGAGCCGCCGGTCGGCGTGTAGGTTTACATAATCTGTCTGCACGTAGCGGTCCGGCAGGATCAAACAGGTCTTCATATGCGCTCACTTTCCGACGCAGAAGCGTTCAAAAATGCGGTTCGTAATGTCCTCTCGCACGGTGCGGCCGGTGACCTCGCCGAGCGCCTGCATGGCTTCCTCCGCGTCGGTCAGAACGGCGTCGGGCGTCATGCCGCCGCGCAGGGCGGCTTGGGCGCGGCCGATCGCCTCGGCGGCGCGGGTGATCGCGCCGAACTGGCGGGCGTTGGTCAGGATCGAGCCGTCGCAGAGCGCGCCGTCGGCGAACCACCGCTCCAGCACGTCCTTCAGCGCGTCCAGATTGTCGCCGCTCTTGGCGGAGAGGGAGATCACGGTGTCAAAGGGCAGGTCTTCCTCGCCGACGCATTGTTCGAGGTCGGACTTATTCAGGACGGCGAGGCGCTTCGGCGCCTGTTTCGCCGCCTCCATGGCGCGGAGATCTTCGTCGTTCAGAGGCTCCGAGGCGTCGCAGACGAAGATCGCGAGATCCGCTTCCTTCGCCGCCGCCTCCGACCGCGCCACGCCGAGGGCTTCGATCCGGTCGTTCGCCTCGCGGATGCCGGCGGTGTCCGTCAGACGGAGCAGGACGCGCCCGATGCGGACGGGCTCCTCCACGGTGTCGCGGGTCGTGCCGGCGATTTCGGTGACGATCACGCGCTCAAAGCCCGCGAGGGCGTTGAGCAGGGAGGACTTGCCCGCGTTCGGCCTGCCGAGCAGGACCGCCTTGACGCCTTGCTTCAGGTGCCTGCCGCGCTCAAAGGTCGAAAGCATCTCCGTCAGGGCGGACTCCGCCCGCCGGAGCGTGCCCGCCAGCTCCTCCGCGCCGAAGTCCTCAATGTCCTCGTCGGGATAGTCCAGAACGGCATGGAAATGGCTGCACAGGTCGGTCAGATCATTGTAGATCGGGTCGATCCTCTTTCGCAGCGCGCCGCCGAGCTGCCCCGCGGCGTTGGCGGCGGCGTCGGCGGTCTCGGCGTCGATCAGGTCGACGACCGCTTCCGCCTGCGTCAGATCGAGCTGTCCGTTGAGGAAGGCGCGCTTCGTGAATTCTCCGGGCAGCGCCTGCCGCGCGCCGGCGGCGAACAGGGCTTCCAGCCCCGCCGCCAGCATGGCGGGAGAGCCGTGGCACTGCAGCTCCACGGTATCTTCGCCAGTGTAGCTGTGCGGCGCGCGGCAGACGACCGCCATCGCGTGGTCAATCACGCGGCCCTGACGGTCACGGAGCTTTCCCAGCAGCAGCTTGCGATTCGGCGCTTCGGTCAGACTAATCCCGCTGTCGAGCGAGAAGACCTGCTGCGCTACGCCTGCGCAGCCCTCGCCGGAAAGCCGCAGAATGCCGATGGCGCAGGGCGTTTTGCCCGTCGCTACGGCGGCGATCACATCACGCATGGTATGCTCCTTTATCCGTAAAGCTGGTCGTTGAAGAAGTCCGCCAGATCCGCCATGCGTCCCTTCTGGAACGGCGAGGTCAGACCCGCCTCGTCCAGAAGCGCGAGGATCGTGTTGCCGGAGGAAAGACTCATCAGCGTGCGGTAGACGTCCAGGCCGCTGCCGTCTTTCAGCTCCGCCTGATAGATCTGCAGGGCGGCGTCGTTGGAGATGCAGTAGCTGATGACGTAGAACGGCGCGATGAAGAAGTGCTGGATGTCGATCCAGCCGGGCGCGAGAAGATCCTCCAGACCGGCCATGCCCATGCCGAATTCCTCGTGGCATTCCAGGCTGATCTGGTTGATCCGCTCTGCGGTCAGCTCGCTCTCCGGCAGGGAGTAGACCCGCTGCTCGAACTCCGCGTAGCACGCCTGCGAGAGGAAGGTCAGGATGGCGTCGGAGACCTTGGCGGTGGTCAGCGCAGACCGGACGTTGTTGCTCAGATCGGCGCGGGTCAAAGACAGGTATTCCAGGCCCTGCGAGAAGATCTCGTTGCAGTCGATGGAGCTGGTGCCGTTGCAGTTGACGTAGCCGTCGACGAAATGACCGAATTCGTGCGACGCGGTCAAAAAGTCGTCGATATCGCCCGTGGGGGAGACGTACATGAACGGCGCCTCATAGGCGTTCAGATAGGTCATATAGGAGCCGGGCATCTTGCTGGTCGACTCGGAGATGTCGTACAGATTGTACTGTTCCATGTAGTCGTAGGCCGCGGCGAACTCGCCGCCGAATTTGCGGGTGGTCTGCTTGAGCAGGTCCATGACCTGATCCGTGTCCATCGCCTTTTCGTAGCTGCCGTACAGGGCGGCGTAATAGTAGGAGGAAAGCTCCTTCGCGACGTCCGCGGTGTATTTGCTGACCTGATCGGGCGTGTAGTCGCGGTCAAAGTAGAAGCTGTAGGCAAAGTCCGCGTAGCTGGGATAGTCCAGCTCTTCGGCGATCTGCTTGCGCACCTTGATCAACTGAATATAGAGATCCGCCGCGAGCGGATTGTATTTTTCGTAATAGAGACGGTAGACCGACAGCAGGTCGCCGTAGGCAAGATCGCTGTCGAGCAGGTCCTCGACCAGACGCTCCTCGCCCTTCCATTCGATCGTCATGTCGCTCTGCAGGGACATGTACTGCGTCTGCAGATCGGCCTCCTGCTGCATCAGATCCACCACGCGGTCGTTGGAATAGACCTCGTTCTCATCGTAGTAGAGGAAGAAGCCGTCGCCGAATTCCAGCCGTTCCAGATCCTTGCGGATGGGGCTCTTGGCCATGGCGATGTAGCATTTTTCCAGCGCCTGCTCCACGACCGGAGACTGCTCCTCGCACCACTGGTTTTCTTCGTCGTAATAGGTGTCGTTGAGGTCGAGCGTGTAGTGGATGTAGGCGATCGTGCTCATGGTGTCGAAGCGGATATAGTCGTCATGGGCAGGGTAGTACGCGGCCAGCACGTCATCCGCCGAGCCGCCGTTTTCCACCATGTCCTGCACGTCGTTGAAGGCTTTGCACAAAGCGTCGGTATCCGGGCGCTCGTATTTCATTTCGGAAAAGTCTACCGGCTCCAGCAGCGGATAGGCCTCGCGAACGAACTCGCCGCCGGGCGTAAGGGGACCGACCGTCGGATCGGTCGGCTCGGTCGGATCGGTCGGATCGTCCGGCCTGACGCCGTGGG
This sequence comes from uncultured Oscillospiraceae bacterium, assembly GCA_905233385.1. Classification (GTDB taxonomy): domain Bacteria; phylum Bacillota; class Clostridia; order Oscillospirales; family Oscillospiraceae; genus JAZOXB01. Next base: position 27,152 of record CAJOEH010000013.1, on the reverse strand, counting down.
CATAATCGTTCCAGGAGAACGGACTCGGTTTCACGGTCGGCTTCGTCGGATCGCCGCCGGGGGCGTAGCAGCCCTGCAGCAGGACGGAAAGCGCGATCAAAAGCGCGAGCAGTACGGTAATCTTTCTTTTCATTTTATCCTACCTTTCATATCTTGCTCGTTCAGGATACGGCGAACGATGGTAATCAGTTCGGGATAGTTGGACGGACTGCCGACCGCGACGGAACAGCGGTCGATATAGCGCAGCGGCGTGCCGTCCAGCGCGCTGGCGATTCCGCCCGCCTCCTGCGCGATCAGGGTCGCGGCGGCGTAGTCCCACGGACGGATGCAGGCCTCAAAGAAAACGTCGGCTCTGCCCGCGGCCACGTAGCAGATGTCCAGCGCCGCGGAGCCGCTGCGGCGGAAATCCAGGATCAGCGGCAGCGTTTCCTGCATCAGCCGGGCCGTCGCGGGGATGGTGTCGCGGTAGTAGATCGCGCTGCCGAACATGGCGATGCTCTCGGAGAGGGGAACGTCGCGCATGCGGATCGGCCTGCCGTTCAGGAACGCGCCGTGCCCGCGCCGCGCGGTGAACATCTCGTCGGTATAGGGCTGATAGACCGCGCCGTACTCCATCACGCCGTCCTGCATCAGACCGACGGAAATGCAGCTGTGCTTCGCGTGACGGACGAAGTTCATCGTGCCGTCGATCGGATCGACGATGAAGTAGGCGGCTTTGCCCGCGATGTCGTGGACTTCCTCCTCCTCGCCGTAAAAACCCGCTTCCGGGAAGGCGGTCAGCAGTTCTTTGCGCAGATATTCCTGCACCATGCCGTCGTATTTCGTGACCAGATCGCAGTGGGAGGTCTTTTCCTGCACACTTTCGTCGATATGCGTCGCGCCGCGGACAATCTCGCCGGCACTGCGGACGATCATTTCGATGCTCTCATACATCTGCGCATCACCTCAAATCAATATTATAACATAAAACGACGAAAATCACAACACCTGGAGGATGCAGCCCTTGAGATAGAGCGAATGCTCCGCGCTGAGGGCGGCGGGGTGGTCGCGCGACTGCGTCAGGCGTTCTAACAGGCGCACCGTCCTGCCGCTGTCCGCGGCGGCCTCGCGCAGCATCTTCTCAAAGAGCGGCTGGGTCATGAACTGACTGCACGAGCAGGTCAGCAGGATGCCGCCCGGCTCGCACAGGCGCATGCAGCGCAGGTTCAGCTCCTTGTAGCCGCGGTACGCGCCTTCGAGGGCCCGCTTGCTCTTGGCGAAGGCGGGCGGGTCGCAGATCACGACGCCGTACTGCTTGCCGTCGTCGGCGTACTGCCGCACGAGGTCGAAGACGTTGGCGCACACGGTCGCGACGGTATCGGAAACGCCGTTGCGTTCGGCGTTTTCGCGCACCATCTGCAAGGCTTCCCCGGACACGTCCACGGCCTCGACGCTTTTCGCGCCGTAGAGGGCGGCGTGGATCGAAAAGCCGCCGGTGTGACAGCAGAGGTCGAGCACGGACTTGCCCTTGCAGTAGGGCTTGAGACGGCCGCGGTTCTCCTGCTGATCGAGGAAGTGGCCGGTCTTCTGCCCGTTCTCGATGTCGACGGCCATCAGGGCGTCGTGCTCGCGGATGATCAGCTCCTTCGGCACCTCGCCGTACACACAGCCTTTGCACTGCGCCATGCCCTCTTTTTCGCGCACCGGCACGTCGTCGCGCTCATAGATACAGCGCGGCGAAAAGATGTCGATCAGCGCGTCGACGATGTCCTGCTTAAACCGTTCCGTGCCGAGCGAGACGATCTGGAAGGAGAGACAGTCGGAGAACTTGTCCACCGTCAGGCCGGGCAGACCGTCCGACTCGCCGAAGACGACGCGGCAGGCGTCGGAAAAGCCGAGATTCTTCCGGTTTTCCCACGCGGCGAGGATGCGGCGGCGGAAAAAGTCCGCGTCGATCGCCTCCGCGCGGTCGCGGGTCAGCACGCGGACGACGATCTTCGAGCCGCGGTTGAAAAAGCCCTTCGCCAAAAACCGCAGCTTGCTGTCGAGCACCTCGACCACCGCGCCGTCGGCGCAGAGATCGTCCGCCCAGTCGACCTCGTTGTCAAAGACCCAAAGCCCGCCGCGCAGGACGTCCTGTTCCTCGCCGCGCCGCAGACAGACCTGCCCCATCGCCATACCGAACCCTCCGTATTTGAAAGATTGATCCTATTATAACATCTTTTCGGACGTTTGCACAGAGAAAATCCGCCTGTGTGACGGATCCGTAAATTTTTCGAGAATTTTGCGCAAAGCGGTAGAATTTCGGTGACGCTTTTGCTATAATATATGCTGCATATAATGGAAACTTATGCTCTCAGGAGTTTTTGAAATGATCGAATTACTGTCGCCTGCCGGCTCCATGGACGCGCTGCGCGCAGCCGTCTGCAACGGCGCCGACGCGGTGTATCTCGGCGTGGAGGGCTTCAATGCCCGCCGCGGCGCGAAAAACTTCAGAGTGGACGAGCTGCCCGAGGTCGTGCGCTACTGCCATGTGCGCGGCGTCAAGGTGCATCTGACGCTGAACACGCTGGTCGCCGACCGCGAGATGCGCGCCTGCGCGCAGATCGTCGCCGCCGCCGCGAAGGCCGGCGTGGACGCCTTCATCGTGCAGGATTTCGGCGTGGTCGCGCTGTGCCGCGAGATCGCGCCGACGGTCGCGATCCACGCCTCCACGCAGATGAGCATCCATTCGCTCGAGGGCGTCAAGCAGGCCGCCGAGATGGGCGTTTCCCGCGTCGTGCTGGCGAGGGAGCTGCCGCGCGAGGACATCGCGTTCATCTGCCGCACCAGCCCCGTCGAGATCGAAGTGTTCGTCCACGGCGCGCTGTGCATGTGCTATTCCGGCCAGTGCTATATGTCCGGCGTGATCGGACGGCGCAGCGGCAACCGCGGCCAGTGCGCCCAGCCCTGCCGCCTGCCGTACGGCTTTGACCGCTTTGAAGAAAAATATCCCCTGAGCCTCAAGGACAACTGCCTGATCGACTATCTGCACGATCTGGAGACGCTCGGCGTCGCCAGCCTCAAAATCGAGGGACGGATGAAGCGGCCGGAGTACGTCGCGACGGTCACGAGCGTCTACCGCAGCGCCCTCGACGAGGGCAGAGCCGGCGACGAGGGCAAGCGCGCCCTGCGCGCCATCTTCTCCCGCCAGGGCTTCACGCAGGGTTATTACGAAGGAAAGATCGGACCGGAGATGTTCGGCGTCCGCTCAACGACCGACGGCAGCAAGCAGCTTTTGCAGGCCGCCCGCGCGTCGTACGAGAACGTGGAGTCCTCCCGCGTCCCCGTCGAGTTCTACGCGCTCATTTCCGCGGGGCAGAATATCATGATTGCCGCGCAGGATGCGCTCGGCAACGTCGCCAAGGTGCAGGGCGGTCTGCCCGAGCCGGCGCGTTACCGGGACCTGACGCAGGAGGAGCTGACGGAGCGGCTGTCGAAGACCGGCGGCACGCCCTATATCTGCACGGAAACGCACTGCCGGATCGAACCGGGACTGAGCGTTTCCGCCGCGGAGATCAACCGCCTGCGCCGCGAGGCGCTGGTGCAGCTCTCCGCCCTGCGCGCCAGGAGCACGCCGGCAGAAACGGGTACTTATACGGAGCCGCAGCGCTTCGAGGGCACGAAAAGCGCGCCCGTGCTGACGGTCAGCGTTCTGAAGACCGAGCAGATCACGCGGAAGCTGCGCGAAACGCCGCCCGCCGTGCTGTACGCGCCGCTTTCGGAGATCGTCGCCCATCGGGACTTTTACGTCGGCCTCCGACGGGATATGACCGTCGCGGCGGTCCTGCCGCGCGTCGTGCGCGACGACGAAACGCCCGCGCTGCTCTCCATGCTCACGGCCCTGCGCGATATGGGCATTCGCCGCGTCCTGCTCGGCAACCTCGGGCAGGTGACGGCGGCGCGTTCGCGGGAGCTGGAGATCGCCGGCGATTTCGGCCTGAATCTCTATAATTCCCGCTCGATGGCGCAGGCGAAGCAGCTCGGCATGGTCAGCGCGACGGCGTCGTTCGAGATGAGCCTGCCGCAGATCCGCGACCTGAGCAAGCCGCTGCCGACGGAGATGATCGTCTACGGCAGACTGCCGCTCATGCTGACGGAGAACTGCCTCATGCGCAACCGCGCCGGGATCTGCACCTGCGAGAGCGGCAATACCAAGCTGATCGACCGGATCGGCGAGGAATTCCGCGTGGTGCGCGACTGCGGCACCTGCCGCAGCGTCATCCTCAACGGAAAGAAACTCTACATGCTCGACAAGAAAGAGACGCTGCGCGACCTCGGCCTGTGGGCGCTGCGTCTGAGCTTTACGACGGAAAACGCCGCGGAGATCGACGGCGTGCTCGCGGCCTACCGCGGCGAGGGACGCTTCGATCCGGGCGGCTGCACGCGCGGACTGTATCTGCGCGGCGTGGAATAGGAGAAACCATGAGTATCATTCTTGCATCGTCCTCCCCGCGCAGAAGGGAACTGATGGAACGCATGGGTCTGGAGATCGTCATCCGGACCGCGCCGACCGACGAGACCATGCGGCCGGACGGCGATCCTTACGACGAGGTGGCCGACGTCAGCCGGCGCAAGGCGCTTGCGGCGCGGCCCCTGTGCAGTGACGACGATATCATCGTCGCGGCGGACACCATCGTGGTCTGCGACGGACTGGTGATGGGGAAACCGCACGACGTTGAGGACGCGGTCCGGATGCTGCGCCTGCTTTCGGGCAGGGAGCATCAGGTCATGACGGGCGTGACCGTCCGGCGCGGCGACCGCGCGGAGACGAAGACCGTGGTGACCGGCGTGCGCTTCCGTCCGCTGTCGGATCGGGAGATCCGCGCCTACGTCGCGACCGGCGAGCCGATGGACAAGGCCGGCGCTTATGCGGCGCAGGGGCTTGCCGCCCTCTTCATCGAGGGACTGGACGGCGATTTTTACAACGTGATGGGCCTGCCCGTCTGTACGCTCGCGGAAATGCTCCGCGGCTACGGCGCGCAGGTGCTGGGCTGTTGAGGTGATCGAATGAAAAAGCATTGGAGCGGACGCGCGAAGCTGATCGTTGCGCTGGCGCTGATTTTAGCGGTCGTGACGGCGATCACGTCGGGCCTGTTCGGAACGACGTGGGCGGAAAAGGCGGTGCAGACCGTCCTGACGCCGATCCGCGGCGGTTTCAGCGCCATCACGCGGCAAATCGAACGCTATTACAACTACACGTTCGGCTATGAGGCGCTGGAAGCGAAGAACGATTATTTGGAGCGCAGGATCATCGAGATCGAGGATCAGGTGCGCAGCGCGGACTCCCTCGAGCGCGAGAACGCCTATCTGCGCGAGCTGCTGAATCTGAGCAAACAGCATGACGATTACACGTTCTGCGACGCCTACATCGTCTCGTGGGATTCCTCGAGCTGGAAGAGTACCTTCACGATCGGCAAGGGCACGAACGCCGGCCTGGAAACGGGCATGGTCGCCGTGACGCAGTACGGACAGGTCGTCGGCCTGATCACCGAGATCGGCGCGAACTGGGCGGTCGTCACGACGGTCCTGGATACCTCGCTGGAGATCAGCGCGAGCATCGCTTCGTCCGGTCATACCGGCGTCGTGCAGGGCGCGTTCACTTCCGGCGACGCGGGCAAGCTCCGCATGATCTATCTGCCCTCCGAGGCGGTCCTGCGCAACAACGACCAGGTCGTCACGACCGGCTCCACGGTCTATCCGAAGGACCTGATCATCGGCTACGTGATCGACGCGGGCTACGACGAGACCGGCGTCGCGAAATACGCGCTGCTGAATCCCGCGGCGGATTTCGATACGCTGGAAATGGTGTTTATCATTACGAATTTTGTGAGCGAATAACGCGAAAGGAGGAACAGCGGTGCTGGACAAACTCTATATCACGCCGAAGCAGTGGCTGCATATCCTGCGCTGGACGCTCTATACGCTGCTGTTCCTGCTCGCGATGATGATGCAGACGGTGGTTTTCGGCAATCACAAGCTGTTCGGCGCGCATCCGAACTTCGTGCCGGTGGTCATCACCTGCGTGTGCCTGCGCGAAGGCGCGGAGCGCGGCGGCATGTTCGCCCTGCTGACGTCCCTGTTCTGGTGCCTGTCCGGCGCGGATGAGGGAAGCATCAGCATCGCGGTGCTGACGGTCGTGCCGGTGATCGGCAGCGTCCTGTGCAGCGCGGTCTTGGCGAACCGTTTCCTGCCCTGCCTGGCGATCACCGTCGTGACGCTCTTCACGGAGCAGGCGGCGATCTTTCTGTTCAAATACTTCTTCGGCACGATGGACGGCAGCCGTTTCCTGACGGTTCTGCTGCCGACCGTGCTGGTTTCCGCACTTGCGCAGCCGATCGTATATCTGCTGGTAAAGTGCATCGAGAAGATCGGAGACGCCTATGAAACAGAGTAAATATTCTTTCCGGATCCTCGCCTTTTCCATGCTGATCCTGGTCATTCTCGGGGTTTTCACCGTTCGACTCTACGGCCTGCAGATCAAAGAGGGCGGGGAACAGGCGGCGAATGCCACCGATACCTTCACCTACTACACCCGCGTGACGGCCGCCCGCGGCGAGATCCTCGACCGCAACGGCAATATCCTGGTCGCCAACCGCGCGTCGTTCAACATCATGCTGTTCTATGACGTGCTGTTCAGCTCGGAAGACCCGAACGAGAGTCTGCGGCAGCTGACCAACCTTTGCAGGGAGCTGAATCTGCCGATCACCGACCATTTCCCGGTGACGATGGAAAAGCCTTACGAATACACGACCAGCCAGTATTCCTCGGTGTGGAACGGCTATTTCCGCACCTTCCTCAACGAGCGTGACTGGGATACCGACATCTCCGCACCGCAGCTCGTCCGCCGTCTGCGCGACCGCTACCATCTGCCGGACACCTGGACGGAGGAGGAGGCGCGGACGGTCATCTCCGTGCGTTATGAGCTGGAGCTGCGCCTGATCTCCAGCACGATGCTGCCTGTCTATGAGCTGGTCGACGATATCGACGCCGTGTCGCTCGCCGCGCTGATGGAGCTGAACGTCCCCGGCGTCGGCGTGACGACCTCCACCGTGCGCGAGTACCATACCGATTACGCGGCGCACGTCCTCGGCTACGTCGGCAAGATGGACGCGGAGGAATGGGAGTACTATAAGGACTACGACTATTCGATGGACGCGGAGGTCGGCAAGGCGGGTCTGGAAAAGGCCTTCGAGCTGGAACTCCACGGCTCGGACGGCCTGCGCGAGACCGTCATGACCGTCGACGGCAAGATCGTGGAGGAACACTACGTCAAAGAGCCCGTCGCGGGCAACAACGTCGAGCTCGCCCTCGATATCAACCTGCAAAAGGTCGCGGAGGACGAGCTGGAGAAAATGATCCTCAGCCTGCGCGAGACCGGCATCGGCGCGAAGCAGGCCGGCATGGACGCGGAGGGCGGCGCGGTCGTCGCCATGTCGGTCAAGACCGGCGAGGTGCTCGTCTGCGCGAGCTATCCGACCTACGACCTGTCCCACTTCTTTGAGGATTACAACGAGATCACGCAGGAGAAATTCGACCCTCTGTATAACCGCGCGCTGACGGCGACCTACCCGCCCGGCTCGATCTTCAAGATGGTCACGACGGTTGCCGCGCTGAACAACAACGTCGTATCACCCGACTTCAAGGTGAAGGACGAGGGCATCTATATGCGCTTTGCGGACGTCGGCTACTGGCCGCGCTGCATGTTGTGGACGACGGCAAAGGCGACGCACGGCGTTCTGGACGTCCGGCACGCGCTGGAGGTCTCCTGCAACTACTTCTTCTACGAGCTCGGCTGGCTGACCGGCATCGACTACATCGACGAGACTGCGCAGGCGTTCGGCCTCGGTGAGCATACGGGCGTCGAGATCCCGGAGTCGATCGGGCGAAGAGCCAACCCCGAGGTCAAGGACGCGCTGTATCAGGGCGACTATTCCGTCTGGTACGGCGGCGACCTCGTGCAGGCGGCGATCGGCCAGTCCGAACACCGCTACACGCCGATGCAGCTTTGCTCCTACGTTGCGACGCTCGCCAACCGCGGCACGCGCTATCAGGCGACCTTCCTGCGCCGCGTGCTCTCGTCGGACTATGAGGAACTGGTCTATCAGAAGGAACCGACGATCCTCAATCAGTTTGAAATCAACGACGAAGCGTTTTCGGCTTACGTCGACGGCATGAAGATGTCGGCGCAGACCGGTACCGCTTCCACCGTCTTCAACGGCTATCCGATCGCGGTCTGCGCCAAGACCGGCACCGCGGAGCAGGGCTCCGGCGGCTCGGATAACGGTTCCTTCGTCCTGTTCGCGCCGGCGGACGACCCGCAGATCGCGATCATGGTCTACGTCGAAAAGGGCGCGCAGGGCGGTAACCTCGGCAAGATCGCCAAGGCGATGCTCGACTACTACTTCTCCTCGAGCGGGGAGATCGACACCGTCCCCGCGGAATACCGCACGAACTGAGATTGGAGGCTTCCATTATGAAACAACGACTGACGGCACTCATCCTCGCGCTGACGCTGATTTTCGCCCTGCTGCCTGCGGCGGTTCTGACCGCGAGCGCGGACATCGTGCTTCCGCCCGACGACTTTGACGACATCGTTTCCGGCACCTGCGGCGATCTGGCGTGGGAACTGAACAAAACGACCGGCGTGCTGACGATCAACGGCATCGGCGCGATGACGGAGGCTCCGTGGCTGGAGTACACCGGCAAGATCCGCACCGTCGTGATCGAAGACGGCGTGACAAGCGTCGGCTACGGCGCGTTCCAGCTCTGCACCCGCCTGACAAGTATCACGATCCCGGACAGCGTGATCTACATCGACTATAACGCCTTCGCCGGCTGCACCGGCCTGACGGAGCTCACCATCCCCGGCAGCGTGACTGCCATCGGCGGCGGCGCGTTCACCGGCTGCAGCGGGCTGACAAGCCTGACGATCCCCGGCAGCGTGACGCGCATCGGCGATAACGCCTTCCGCAACTGCACCGGCCTGACGGAGGTCACGCTCGAGGACGGCGTGGAGACCGTCGGCCTGTATGCGTTCGGCGGCTGCGCGAAGCTGAAGGAAGTCACGATCCCCGAGAGCGTGACGGCGATCGGCGGAAACGCGTTCGCGGACTGCACCGAACTGGCCGACGTGTACTACGGCGGCATTCAGGCAAAATGGGACAAGCTCGACATCGGCGACGGCAACGAGTGCCTGACCGACGCGAAGATCCACTGCATCGACTGCACGCATAAGAACACGCACGACGAACACATGAACGCCACCTGCACCGATGCGGGCTACGACCGGACGGTCTGCGACGACTGCGGAGAGATCGTCTCCGAGACGGCCATTCCGGCTTTGGGGCACGACATCGTCATCATTGACGAAATCCCGGCGACCTGCACCGCGTCCGGCTGGACTGCGGGCGAGTACTGCACGCGCTGCGACTATACCGTCCGGCCGGAATACGTTGACGCGCTCGGCCACGACTGGGACGAGGGCAAGGTCACCATCGAGCCGACCGAGACGGAAAAGGGCGAAAAGACCTTTACCTGCCTGCGCTGCGGCGAGACGAGGACGGAGACGATTCCCGAGCTTTCGCATGTGCACAACTATATCGCGGTCGTGACCGACCCGACCTGCACGGAGCAGGGCTTTACGACGCACACCTGCGAATGCGGCGCTTCCTACGTGGACACCTACGTGGACGCGCTCGGCCATGACCTCGTGCGGGACGACCCGGTTCCGGCGACCTGCACGGAGACCGGCCTGACTGCCGGCGAGCACTGCGCGCGCTGCGACTACAAGGTCGCGCAGGAAGAAGTCGCCGCTTTGGGCCACGACTGGGACGAAGGCAAGGTCACCACGCAGCCGACCGCGACGAAGGACGGCGTGAAGACCTTCAACTGCAAGCGCTGCGGCGCGACGCGAACCGAGACCGTTCCCGCCGCCGGCGGCGAGCCCGCCAATCCGTTCACGGACGTGGCAAAGACCGATTATTTCTATGACGCGGTCCTGTGGGCCTACGACAGCGGCGTCACGACCGGTCTTGACGCGACGCACTTCGGCCCGTACGCGACCTGCACCCGCGGTCAGATCGTGACCTTCCTGTGGAGAGCCCTCGGCGAGCCCGCGCCCACCATCACGAAGAACCCCTTCGCGGACGTGAAGGAATCGGATTACTATTATAAGGCAGTTCTGTGGGCATTTGAGAACGGCGTGACCACCGGCACGGACGCGACGCACTTCGCGCCGAACGCGTTCTGCAAGCGCGAACACGCCGTGGCCTTCCTGTACCGTGCGGCGGGCAAGCCCGCCTACACGAACAAGACGAATCCGTTCGTCGACGTAAGCGCAAGCGCGTACTACTACGACGCGGTCCTCTGGGCGGTCGAGAAGAACATCACGAAGGGCATGGACGCGACCCACTTCGGCCCGTCCAACTCCTGCCAGCGCTGTCAGATCGTGACATTCCTGTACCGGTTTATGAACCCGTAAATACTTATTTCATTCTTCCAAATATCAAATAATGCGAATAACCAAATAACAAATCACGCGAATAAAAACAAGCAACAGCCGCGGCACATCGTGCCGCGGCTGTTGTCTGTCATTGCGAGCTTGGCGAAGTCAAGCGTGGCAATCCGTCCGTATCGACAAGGGATGTTTTCTTAAAAATGGTCGTTTTCTTATCTTGTCATTGCCCGACTTGCTCGGGCAATCTGTGCCTTTCGATGTGGGAAATTTCTTCGTATAAAATGCAAAAGCCATACCTGAAAGGGACAGATTCCCTGCCTGACTTTGTCAGGCGGGAATGACAGACTGATAGATTTCTCGTAATATGTTGCAGTTCCAAAACCTGTGACGTACGGATTGCCACGTCCGACTTCGTCGGTCTCGCAATGACAAACCTGAGAGTTTTTCGTAATTTAATGAGTTGTTGCGTCAGATAAATCATAACTGCAATCCGAGGGTCAGAATGCCGAGGTTGGCCTTGTAGATCTCGTCGAACTGCGAGAGCGGCAGCGGGTTCTCGCCGAGCCCGACCTCGACCGTGTAGCCCGGGCGGTCGTATTCCTGAATGAACCAGTCTTTGTAGCCCGCGAAGGCGGAAGCGTAGGGCGTTTCCTCCAGCGCGTAGCCGCTGACCTGCGAGAACATCTGCCCGATGCCCAGCGCGTCGGGCGGCTCGCGGTCGAGATACTTCCAGTAGATGACCTCTCCCTGCGAATGGAAGGAGAGCGTCAGGCGCGGATTGACCTGCCGCGTCAGGCGCGCCATGGCGGCGGTCTCGGGCTGATCGAGCGGCGCGTAGCCGACGAAATCCCGCGGCGCGGGTCTACCGTAGCCGAGGGCGCGCTTGTTCTGCTCCGCCTGCTCCCAGCCGGCGGGATAGTTGAGGTTCAGATCCACGCCCCGCAGATTCGCCTTCCAGCCGCTCGGGAACGGGATCGCGGGGAAGAAGTCCGCGATCCTCTGCGCGGCGGCGTATTCGCTGCTGCCGGGCGGGATCGCGCCGGTCACGAGATCGACGCCGTCGGGATCGACCATCGGCACGAGATAGAGCTGCGTGCGGCGAAAGAGCTGCTGGGCGCTGAGCTCGTAGATCGCGCGGTTTTCACTGATCGCGCGGGCGTAGTCCTCTAAAAACTTCATCACGAGCGGCACGGTGATCCACTCGTTCGCGTGGTGCGCGGCGTTATACAGGACGCTGCGCTGTCCGCACCCGATCTTCAGGACGGTGACCGGCCTGCCGCCCGCCGTCACGGCGATCTGCCGCTGCGTGATGAAGGGATAGCGCACGGTCAGCCCGTGGATGCAGAGCGCGAGCAGCTCCGAGGTGAAGGGCAGATCGGTCGGCACGACGGGGAAGCCGAACGGGATGTTGAGGTTCTGCCCGATCGCCAGTCGGCGCGGGTCCTGCTCCGGGTTGGCGCGGGCGATCGCCTGCACCGTTGTGTCGTATTCGCGGGCGAGGCGGTAGAAGGTGTCGCCCGCTTTGACTGTATAACGCCGGTAGCCCAGCAGATAGGGCGTCAGCCGCTGCACGGTCAGCGCGTCCTCGCGGCCGGACGGGAAAAGACCCTCCCGCGCCTGAAACTCTTTCAGATCCGCCGCGCCCGCGCGGGAAAGCGCAAGTTCGGTAAAGTTCAAAAAAATCCCCTCCGACCCATTCTATGCCGGAGGGGATTTCGTTATGCTTCTTCCATGAGCTCGCCGAGATAGCGGTAGGCGGCGAGGAGCTTGTCCAGATGGTAGTTCATCACGATCGTGTCGTGACGGGTGCATTTTCTGCCGGAGATGCCCGATTCGGGCAGCTCCATGCCGAGCTCCATCATCCGCGCGGCGTTCTCCATGGCAAGGTCGCCCGGAGAGTCCATGCCGCAGATCGCCTCCAATTCCTCCACCATGCGCTCCACTAATTGCTTGCAGCCGGCCAGCAGGGCTTCGTCGTCGTGCTTGCGGTGGAAGAAACGCTGGCTGTGGTAAAGCTCCATCTCGCGATCGAGCTGCCGCAGCAGCGGCACCAGAACGGAAAGATCGGGTATGCGCTCCCTGACGACGCGCTCGTGCAGCAGCGGCGGCATCAGCGCGCGCAGCTGCGCCAGCACCGAAAGGATGCGCTTCTTGTTGTTGTACGGGCGGATCAGGGCGTTGACCACGAGGGCGACGCCGATGCCGACCGCGGTGTCGCGCAGACGGAACAGAGAATCGCGCAGGAGATTTTCCGGCGGCATGAGGCACGCGGAAAGGAAAATAATGCAGGAGAGGGAAGCGGAGAAGGACAGCTTGAAAACCTGGCTCAGAACGAGCAGGATCAGAACGCCGATTCCCGCGATCCACGCCGGCGTGAACGTCGGGAACAGAAGCACCGACAGATAGCCGAACACCGTGCCTGCCAGAACGCCGATGAGCTGCGTCAGCGCCTGCTTGAGCGATTTGAAGAAGGTGGTCTCCATCGCGATCAATGCGCCGAAAGCGGCGTAGAATTCAGTCAGCGTATTGGTCACGAACAGACGGACGAGCAGAATGGAAAGCGTGACAGCCAGCGCGGTCTTGAAGATGCGCAGGCCGAGGATATGCCGTTGTCGTTTTGTCACAATATCACCTCTTTCGGTACAGTATAGCGAGAATTTCCGATTTTGCAAGGTTTTCCTGTACTTTTTTCGGATTTGCGGTATAATCAGATCGAAGAAGGTGAGATTATGGCGATCCGAAAAGCGACCGTGCGGGACGTGCCCGCCATGCTCGCAATCTACGATCCTTTCGTCCGCGATACGGCGGTCAGCTTTGAATACGAAACGCCGACGGAGGAGGAATTTGCCCGCCGTCTGACGGAGCATATCGCGGTCTATCCGTGGCTCGTCTGGGAGGAGGACGGCAGGGTGCTGGGCTACGCCTACGCGGGCAGAGCCTTCGAGCGCGCCGCCTACGCGTGGAACGCGGAGATCTCCTGCTATCTGGCGGAAGAAGCCCGCGGGAAGGGCGTCGGCAGACAGCTCTACGCCGTTATCGAGGACATTCTCCGTCGGCAGGGCGTGCGCAAGGTCTACGCGGTCGTGACCTCCGCGAACGAGCCGTCCATCGCCTTTCACAAGGCGATCGGCTACCGCGAGGCGTTGACCTATTTCGACGTCGGCTTCAAACACGGGAAGTGGTACGACGTCGTCTGGCTCGAAAAACAGCTCCTGCCGCTCGGCGAGCCGGACCGTTTTCCAATCCCGTGGGAAGAACTTGAAATTTCCTATTGACAAACGAGAATCGCATGCTATAATAAACATGTGATTATAAAATTAATTTTTGTTTAGGGGTTGAGACGATGACGCAGCGTGAACGCCAGATCCTCCAGTGGATCGAAGCCGACCCGATGATCTCGCAGGAAAAGCTCGCGGAACTTGCGGGCATCACGCGCTCGTCCGTTGCCGTGCATATCTCCAATCTGATGAAGAAGGGATATATCGCGGGCAAGGGCTACGTGCTGCGCTCCGGCAGCTACGCCGCCGTCGTCGGCGGCGTCAACATCGACATCGGCGGCCGCTCGCTCAAGCCGCTGGTCGCGAAAGACTCCAACCCCGGCAAGGTCACGATGAGCCTCGGCGGCGTCGGCAGGAACATCGCGCACAACATGAGCCTGCTCGGCGTGGACGTGCGTTTCCTGACGGCGTTCGGCGACGACCTCTACGCGCAGCGGATCGCGGCGTCCTGCGGCGAGCTCGGCATCGACATCAGCCACGCTCTGCAGGTCCCCGGCGGCGCGACGCCGACCTATCTCTTCCTCAACGACTGCGACGGCGATATGGCGCTCGCGATGTCGGACATGGAGATCTGCGAGCGCATCACGCCGAAATATCTGGCGGCGAACCTGCCGATCCTGAACAACGCGCAGCTCGTCGTGACGGACACGAACATCCCCGCGCAGTCGCTGGCCTACCTCGCGGAGCACTGCGCCGCGCCGATTTTCGCCGATCCGGTCTCCACCGCCAAGGCGGGGAAGCTCAAGCCGATCCTCGGCAGGCTCCACACGATCAAGCCCAACCGCATCGAGGCGGAGCTGCTCTCCGGCGTGAAGATCACGGACGAAGCCAGCCTGCGCAAGGCGGCGCAGACCCTCCTCGCGACCGGCCTGCACCGCGTCTTCATCTCCCTCGGGACGGACGGCGTGTTCGCGGCGGATCACAAGGAGATGCTGCGGCAGCCGTGCTACCGCGCGGATATGCGCAACGCGACCGGCGCGGGCGACGCCTTCATGGCGGCGCTGGCGTGGGCGTATCTGGAAGGCACCGACCTGGCGCAGACGGCGAAAGCCGCCGCCGCTGCCGCCGCGATCGCGGTTGAGAGCAGCGAAACCATCAACCCCGTACTGTCTGCCGACGCCGTGCGCAAGCGCATGGACGGCTCGAAATAAAACTGGAGGAACTATTATGCTGAACAAGTTTTTGGACGTAAAGCCCGAGGTCGCCGAGGCGATCGCAAGCGGCAAGCCCGTTGTGGCTCTGGAATCTACCATCATCTCCCACGGCATGCCCTATCCGCAGAACGTGCAGACCGCGCTGGAAGTCGAGCGCATCATCCGCGAAAACGGCGCCGTTCCCGCGACCATCGCCATCATCGGCGGTCGTCTCAAGGCCGGCCTGACCCCGGAGGAGATCGAATACTTCGGCAAGAAGGGAACCGCCATCGCCAAGGCGTCCCGCCGCGACCTGGCCGTCCTGTGCGCCAGAGGCGAAGACGGCGCGACGACCGTCACCACGACCATGATCATCGCCCACATGGCGGGCATCAAGATCTTCGCGACCGGCGGCATCGGCGGCGTACATCGCGGCGCGGAGACGACGATGGATATTTCCGCGGACCTCGAAGAACTGGCCACCACCCCCGTCATGGTCGTCTGCGCCGGCGCGAAGTCCATCCTCGACCTCGGCCTGACGCTCGAATACCTTGAAACGCACGGCGTTCCCGTCATCGGCTACGGTACGAAGGAACTGCCCGCGTTCTATACCAGAAGCTCCGGCTTCTCCGTCGACTATGAGATCGACACGCCGGAAGAACTGGCGAAGGCGTTCAAGACGCAGCATGAACTCGGCCTGCGCGGCGGTATGCTCGTGACCAATCCCATCCCCGAGGAATACTCCATGGATCCGAAGGTCATCAACGCGGCGATCGACGAAGCGATCCGCCAGTGCGTCGAGAACGGCGTCCACGGCAAGGCGACCACGCCGTTCCTGCTGGCGAAGGTCAAGGAGCTGACCGGCGGCGACAGCCTGGATTCCAACATCCAGCTCGTCTACAACAACGCCCGCCTCGCCGCCAAGACCGCGAAGGCCTACTGCGAAGCGTAATTCAACAGCAAACGAGGAGAGCGCAATTTTGGTTGCGCTCTCCTCGTTTTGTCATTGCGAGCCGCCGCAGGCGGCGTGGCTGCGCAGCCGTTGGCGGCTCTGCCGCCTTACGGATGCGGCGTACCCCCTGCGGGTGCAATCTGTGCGTCTCGATGTGAGACACTTTTCCGTATTATGCCGTAGGGCACGACCTTTGTGTCGTGCCTCGGCTCCCTCTTTTAGGGAGTTGTCAAGCGGCAGCGAGACTGAGAGAGCCGGAACGGCACGCAGGCCGTTCCCTACAATCATACGATACAGTTCCCAAACCTGCAACGGAAAGATTGCCCGGACAAGCCGGGCAATGACAGAACCGTGGGGTTTTGCTGTTCTAATTTCTATGCTCTTGTTCTGTCAAATACTCCAGCAAAGCGGCGCAGCCGCGGTCGATGTCCGCCTCCGCCTCGCGGAAGTCGCGGGTATACCACGGGTCGGCGACGTCGCGCGGGTGGCCTGTATAATCCAGCAGCAGGGAGACCTTGCCCTGCGGGTCGCCGCCGAACAGCCGCTGCATATTGCGGCGGTTGGCGCCGTCCATTCCGATGAACAGGTCGTAGTTCCCGTAATCCGCGGCGCGAATCCGCCATGCCGTCTTTCCCGCGCAGGAAAGCCCGCGCGCGTGCAGCAGGGCG
Organism: uncultured Oscillospiraceae bacterium; assembly: GCA_905233385.1. Classification (GTDB taxonomy): domain Bacteria; phylum Bacillota; class Clostridia; order Oscillospirales; family Oscillospiraceae; genus JAZOXB01. The sequence continues at coordinate 10,644 of CAJOEH010000013.1, read as the reverse complement.
CGGACGGGCGGATAGACCGGATTGCCGATCTCCTCGTCGGAGGTGGCTGCGCTGGCGATCTCAAACCGCGCCTCCAGCCCGCGCTTCCTGACCAAATCTTTCATGATGAATTCCGCCATCGGGCTGCGGCAGATATTCCCGTGGCAGACGAAAAGAATGCGGATCATTCGACCTGCTTCCAATGCTTCAGCGTCGGGACGACCGCCTCCATATGCGCGCGGATCTGCTCGGCGGGCCATTCCGGGGTCGCCAGATGCGCGACGCAGAAGTCGATCAGCTGTTCCTTGCTCTCGTAGGTGAATTTCCCGTCGACATAGCACCATTTGCAGTAGTCTTCGTTTACCGTGCCGTCCGGCTCGCGGCTGAACGTGGTCTCGTCCAGCGGCATGCCGCAGCATTGACAGATTTTCATGCTATCCATTGTTATGCACCTCATATCACAGTTTTTTGTCATATAATTCCGGAATCCTCCGGTCGTTCCGTTCAGGAATTGCTTGCGGTCAGCGCTGCGAGCCATGATTCCGGCAGGACGTATTCCCCACTGTTTCCCAGACTGATGGAATAAGCCTTATCGTTATAGGAAGTGACGGGCAGCGGAACCGCCAGATTCGGTTCGCTCTGAAAGAAGCCGTATACGCAGCCGATTTGGCGGCAGTTTTCCAGATAACCGTCCGGCGTTCTGCACAGGTCGTAGAGATTGGCCTCTCTTACGGTCTGCTGACTTCGAATATCCGCGAGAAAGGCTTTGACGTTCTCCGCGCCGACGATCCCTTCGCCGCAGGTCAGGTGCTCGATACCGATCTGCCCGTAGAGAACGAATTCCATGCGGACGCAGTTGTCCGGCGAAGGATCCAGCGGCGGCAGGGAAGCCTTGCGGTAGTACGCGAGCCACTCGCTGTCGGGAACGCTCCGCACGAGGATTCTGCGGTCGGGATCGCCTTCGGAGGCGAACATGCCGGTCTCGAATTCCGCGCCGAGGTGCGTGAAGGAGACGTTTTCCCCTTCGATTCTCCCCAGCAAAGTACGCTCGCCGAACGTACAGACGAAGCCTTCGTTTGCTAAGAAAACGTATTCGGTGCCATCCGGGGCGACGATATGATTTTCATCGGTTTTTTGGAAGGCGGTTCCGGATACTGTTTCGACTGTTTCGATTTCGGGGGAATCCTCGACGGCGCTTTCGCGGGTCAATGAAACGGTCGGTTGCTCCGGAATCTGAATCACCGTTTCGGAATGGCATGCGGTAAGAAAAAGCAGAACAAAGCAGAATACAATCAGGACGATCCGTTTCATTTTTCTCTCCTTTCAGAGTTCTGCATATTTGACGCACGGGAAGTCCGTAAGTTCCGCAGTTGTTCCTGCGTTTCAGCAGAGCTCTTTCGGGCGCTCGACGCCAGATTGCACCATTTCGCCTGGTAAGCGGCTTGACGCCGACGACCTCATTGCTGCAATGACTGACCGGCAGCAGGAGTTTTAAGGCCTTGCTCCGCCCGATGGCGACCGCCCTGCACGTCGATCAAAACAACGTTCTTTATAGATCCTCCTTCACGATCTCGCAGACGGTGAGCGTTGCGCCGTCCACGCGGAAACGGACGTCGAAGCCCGCGAATTGCATGCCGTAGACGCGGTCGGGGTCGTCCTGATAGGACGGGCGCGGGTCCTGCGCCAGTACCTCGCGCAGCGCGTCGCGCCGATCGGGCGGTATCTGTTCCAGCAGCTCTGGCGGGCACTCGACCGTCAGAAGTTCGGGCGCGGACGGCGCGAAGCCGCCGACCGCCTCCGGATGCGCGTCCGCGTAGGGAAGATACGGCTTGATGTCGTAGATCGGCGTGCCGTCCATCAGATCCGCGCCGGAGACGATCAGCACCGTGCCGTCGTTTGCCGTGCGGCGGATTTCTTCCAGCTTCACGCAGGAAAGCCCGATCGGATTCGGGCGAAACGGGGAGCGGCTGGCGAAGACGCCGACGCGCTCGTTGCCGCCGAGACGCGGCGGACGGACGGTCGGAGACCAGTCCTTGCGCACCGCTTCGGAGAATTCCCAGATCAGCCACAGATGCGAAAAGCCTTCCAGCCCGCGCAGGGCGTCGTCGCTGCGGTAGGGCGGCTCGAAGACGACCTCCGCGCGTAAGCCGGGCGCGAGCCCCGCCTGGCGCGGTACGCCGAATTTCGTCGGAAAATCACTGCGGACGCGCGCAATGACCTGTATCGTACGTTCCATGATGCTTTCAGAGCTGCGAGAAGATCTCGCCGAGTTTTTCGTGGAAGACCAGATTCGCGTAGTCGTCGTAGGGCGTCTCGTCGCGGTTGATGAGCACGAGGCGGTCGCCGCGGTAGTAGCGCAGCAGTCCCGCCGCCGGATAGACGGTCAGGCTCGTGCCGCCGACGATCAGGAGGTCCGCCTTGCGGATGGCGGAAACCGCGCCCTCCACGGTGCGGCCGTCGAGCGGCTCCTCGTAGAGCACGACGTCGGGCTTGATGATCCCGCCGCAGTCGCAGAGGGGAACGCCCTTCGCGTTCTTCACGACCTCCGCGCCGTAGAACTTGCCGCACTTGACGCAGTAGTTGCGCAGGACGCTGCCGTGCAGCTCGAAGACGGTCTTGCTGCCCGCCTTCTGGTGCAGACCGTCGATGTTCTGCGTGACGACCGCCGCCAAATGCCCCTCCTGCTCGAGCCGCGCCAGCACCTTGTGGGTCACGTTCGGCTCAAAGCCGAGCGGGAGCATTTTTTCGCGGTAGAAGCGGAAGAAATACTCCGGCCTGCGCTCGTAGAAGCTGTGCGAAATGATGGTCTCGGGCGGGTAGTCGAATTTCTGATTGTAGAGCCCGTCCACGCTGCGGAAATCGGGGATGCCGCTCTCCGTGGACACGCCCGCGCCGCCGAAAAAGACGGCGCTTTTACTTTCCTGTATCCATTGTTTCAGCTGCTGCAAGTTCGTCATCGTCTTCGATCTCCCTCAGGATTTTCTTATCTTCTTTGGACTCGAATTTCAGTTTTGCGTACATGTCCGGCCGGCGTTCGCGGGTGCGAAGGATCGACTGCTTCCTGCGCCAGCGGGCGACCTTCGCGTGGTCGCCGCTGACTAAAATCGCCGGCACCTCGCGTCCGTGCCAGACCGCCGGACGGCTGTACTGCGGGTATTCCAGCGTGCCGTCCCAGTGGCTCTCGTCCTCAAAGCATTCCGCGTCCGGCAGGACGCCGGGAACGAGGCGGCAGACCGAGTCCGCGATCGCCATCGCGGGGATCTCGCCGCCGGTCAGGACGAAGTCGCCGAGGGAGATCTCCTCGTCCACACATTCGTCGATAAAGCGCTGATCCACGCCCTCGTAGTGGCCGCAGACCAGAACGATGTTGTCAAGTTTCGCGAGCCGTTTCGCGTCCGCCTGCGTGTAGGTGTGGCCGCAGGGAGAGAGGAAGATCGTGTGCACCGGCCCGCCCGCCTCGTCGCAGACGTGGCACCAGCACTGATACAGCGGGTCCGCCTGCATGATCGCGCCGCGGCCGCCGCCGTAGGGGTAGTCGTCCACCTGATTCTGCTTGTTCGTCGTGTAGTCCCGGATCTGGTGCGCCTCGATGCGGATGTAGCCGCGCTCCTGCGCCCTGCCTAAAATGGACTCGTTCATCATGTCGCCGACGGTGTCGGGGAACAGGGTCAGAATATCAATTCTCATCGGTCGCCATTCCTTCGATCAGATGCACCCGCACGAAGCCCTCCGCGACGTTGATCTCGCGGACGAATTCCTTCACCGACGGGATCATGTAGCGCTTTTCGCCCTCGACGACGTACACGTCGGACGAGGGCATCGTCAGAACGTCCTTGATTTTGCCGATCTCCGCGCCGCCGTCGTCCAGCACGCGGCAGCCGATCAGATCGGCGATAAAGACCGCGCCCTCGGGCAGGGAAAGCCCCTCGCGGTCGATCGAAACGGTCTGCCCGCGCAGGAGCGTCGCCTTCTCCGGCGTGTCCACGCCGCGCAGCTTCGCCAGCACGCAGGTCTTGTGCACACGGGAGCTTTCCACCTCGTAAGGTTTGCCGTTCAGATACAGCGTTTTGAATTGCAGCAGAAACTCGGGCGAATCCGCCCACGGGAGGATCTTCACCTCGCCGTGGATGCCGTGGGTGCTGACGATCTCGCCGGTCTCCATTAATTGCTTTTCCATGTCGTTCCTCCGTCAGAGCTTGTCGTATGCTTTCTCCAGGAAACGCTCTGCCTTGACGATCACGCGCTCGTGCGTCGCTCTGCCGATCTCGCCGGCCTCGTCGCAGGCGACGATCTCGAAGGTGATCCTCCTGCCGTCCACGGCGGTGACCTTCGACTCGGCCCGTACCTCCATGCCGACCGGCGTCGCCGAGAGGTGCTTCACCTCCATCGACGTGCCGACGGTGCTCTCGCCGTCCGCTAAAAACGGCGCGACGGACTCGCAGGCCGCGCCCTCCATCAGGGCGACCATGCAGGGCGTGGCGTAGACCATCAGATCGCCTGAGCCGACGGCTTGCGCGGTATCCTCTTTTTCGACCAGCGTTTCCGCAAGTCCCTGCAGTCCGATCTCGATTGCCATGCGATCGCTTCCTTTCCGTATTATCTCACATATTATCATAACAAACTCCTGCGGTCAGGTCAAATAAAAATTCATGAGTTGACAAACGGACGAACAGGGAAGTATCATAAACGCAGAGAAATGGGGTTGAAACCATGAAAAAATACCTTTCGATCTTCCTGTGCGCCGCGCTGCTGCTGACGATGCTGCCTTCGCGCGCGGGAGCGGTCGCGGAGACCCTGACCGATCCCTATACGGCGGGGGACGGCAGCTTCGAGCTGACGGAACAGGCGCGGCTGTTTTATATCGCGGAGGATACGCCCTCCGAGGAGATCCTGCAGACGCTTCGTCTGCTCTGCGCGGAATTCGCCGCGGCGGGCAGGCCGGGAATAACGCCGATGCCGATCGTCTGGGGCGACGCGCAGTACGCGCAGGAGACGGACATCGTGCTGACGCTGACCGAGGACTATGCGCCCGAAGCCTGCGGCGTCAGCATCACGCCGCGGCAGGCGCTGATCAGCGCCGCCGACGCCGACGGTCTGCTTTATGGCGGGCGCATGGTGCTGAAAACGCTGATCGCAGAGGGGACTGATTCGCTGCCCGCCTGCACGTATTCCTTCACGCCCGATACGAAAGAGCGCGCGCTCATGCTCGACTGCGCGCGGAAATACTGGTCGGTCGCGTGGATCAAAAACCTGCTGCGCGAGATGTCGTGGATGGGGTACAACGCGCTGGAGCTGCACATGACGGAGGATCAGGGGATCCGCTGCAATATCTGGTCGGACGGCGCGGACTGCAACGGCAACGACCTGAGCTTTCTGATCGGCTACGATTCCAACTGGAACACGGACTATCCCGACCCGAACGCAGATATGAGCTACAGCGCGGACGACCTGCGGCAGATCGTTTCCTACGCGAAGCAGCTGCACATCGAGATCATTCCGTCCTGCGAGATTCCCTCGCACTGCGACGTGCTGACGCGCCGCTACGCGAACTACGTCTCCGAACATCCGGAGTTCACCTTCCGTTATAACGAGGTGACCTACGGCGCGGACGGCATGGAGATGGACGGCGCGGACATTCCCTACGGCGACGGCGCGGATTTTTACAGCATCCGCGTGGACAGCACCCGCGCCACGGTCGACGTGACCAATCCGGTTGCGCGCGCCTTCGCGCTCGCCGTCGTGGAGGGCTATGCCGACTTCTTCCGCAAGCTCGGCTGCACGAAGTTCCACTTCGGCTTCGACGAGCTGAACGTCTCGGACGTTGACGGCTGGGGCGACTACGCGGACGCGCACATCACCGGCGGCTGGACGCGGTACGACACGGCGGCGGACTTCGCCAACGAGACGGCGAAGCTCCTGACGGAGCGCGGCTATACCTCCGTCCGCGCCTTCAACGACGTGCTGTGCGAAGACGGCGTGCATATCGCCCTGCGGCCCGAGATCGAATTCTGCGTCTGGGACCCGGACGGGGAGACCGGCGGCAGGATCCTGCACAACTGCCTGCAAAACTATTGCTACTACGTTCTGCGCACCGGCCCGGACGGCGATGCCCGCGACGCGGAAAATTTCTGGTGGTCCTTCCACCACAGCACGCCGAAGGCGATCTTCAACGAGTGGACGCCGGGCAGATTCTACGCTTACGACGAGGACGGCGTTTCTCTGGAAAAGAGCGCGGTCGGCGGCGGCAGCTTCCTGATCTGGGGCGATTTCGGCGGCTGGCGGACGGAGAAAGAAGTCTGGGACGGCGACGAAAACGGCCTGTACAATCTGATCGACCGCATGTGGTCGAACAGCGCGAAAATGCTCGACTGGGAGCTGAACGAACGCTGTTCGTTCGAGGAATTCTGCGGCGTCCGGAGCAGCATCCGTCTGTTCCCGGGCTATACGGACTGCACGCAGGAGCCGGCGCTGCCGGAGCCTGCGGCGCCGGTCAGGATCCCCGCCGCGGATCACGCCGCCCTGTGGGAGCTCCTGCGGACGAGCCGACGCGCCGATCCCGACGGCGTGTTCGTGCCGGAACAGTTCGCGGCTTATGAACAGGCCTATCAGGCGGCGTGGTCGGTGAACGAAGACCTCTACGCTTCGCAGGAGGAGGTGGATGCGGCGGAAGCGGCGCTTCGCGCGGCGGTCGACGGCCTGCATTTCCGCGACGCGAGGGTGATCGTCCCGATCAAAACGGAGACGGAAACCGTCTCGGCGATCCTGTCCGACGGCTTCTTCGGGTATTTCTTCATCGAGGCGCTTCCCGCCGGAGACGTCCTCAGAATCGACGGCAGCGCGGCGGCGGTCGGCGGCTTGCTGATCGGCATCGCGCCGGATGAGACGGCGGTCGCCGTCGTTTTGGAAAATAATTGAGCGCTTTTGAGAAATTACAGCCGTATTCCGCGGAATACGGCTGTTCTTTTTATAAAAAGGTATTGCTTATTTCGGCAGGACAATGTATAATGAAATATAACTATACTGGTGAGGTGCGGCCATGAACACGTATGACAAGCTGAACATGACAATGCTGTGCGATTTTTATGAGCTGACCATGAGCAACGGCTATTTCCGCAGCGGCATGAAGGATCGCATTTGCTATTTCGACGTCTTCTATCGCAGCATTCCCGACGGCGGCGGCTTCGCGATCGCGGCGGGTCTGGAGCAAGTGATCGAATATATCAAAGACCTGCATTTTTCCGACGAGGATATCGCCTATCTGCGCGGACGCAGCCTGTTCTGCGAGGAGTTCCTGGACTATCTGAAGCGCTTCCGCTTCACCGGCGATATCTACGCCGTGCCGGAAGGCACGCCGATCTTCCCGAAGGAGCCGATGCTGACGGTGCGCGCGCCCGCGATCGAGGCGCAGCTCATCGAGACCTACGTGCTGCTGATCCTGAACCATCAGAGCCTGATCGCCACGAAGGCCAACCGCGTCGTCCGTGCGGCGGACGGCCGCAGGGTGCTGGAATTCGGCTCCCGCAGAGCGCAGGGCGCGCAGGGCGCGATGCTCGGCGCGAGAGCGGCCTTCATCGGCGGCTGCGACGGCACCGCCTGCACGATCTCCGATCAGCTCTACGGCGTTCCCGCCGGCGGCACGATGGCGCATTCCTGGGTGCAGATGTTCGACTCGGAATACGAGGCGTTCAAGACCTACTGCGAGATGTACCCGACCAACGCGACCCTGCTGGTCGATACATATAATTCCCTCAAGAGCGGCATCCCCAACGCCATCCGCGCCTTCAACGAGGTCCTCAAACCCCTCGGCATCACGAAGTGCGGCATCCGCCTGGACTCCGGCGACATGACCTATCTGACGAAGAAGGCGAGAGTCATGCTGGACGAGGCGGGCTGGACGGGCTGCGAGATCTCCGTCTCCAATTCCCTGGACGAGTACATCATTCAGGACCTCCTGCGGCAGGGCGCGCAGATCGACATGTTCGGCGTGGGCGAGCGCCTGATCACGGCGCGCAGCGAGCCCGTGTTCGGCGGCGTGTATAAGCTGGTCGCCGTCGAGGACGAGAACGGCAGGGTCAAGCCGAAGATCAAGATCTCCGAGAACGTCGGCAAGATCACCAATCCGCATTTCAAGAAGCTCTATCGCTTCTACGGCAACGATACCGGCAAGGCGATCGCGGATTACCTCTGCGTCTACGACGAGACCGTGGACGACAGCAAGGACCTGCTGATCTTCGACCCCGAAGCGACCTGGAAGCAGAAGACCGTCTACAACTTCACGGCGAAAGAACTGCAGGTGCCGATCTTCCTGCGCGGCGAGCTGGTCTACAAGCAGCCGACCCTCCGGGAGATCCGCAGCTACTGCAAAGAGCAGGTCGAGACCCTCTGGGACGAGGTCAAGCGCTTCGACAATCCCCACGGCTTCTACGTCGACCTCTCCGACAAGCTCTGGAAGATCAAATACGATCTGCTGAAGACGGGCGGCCAAAGCGATGAAACGAAGGACTAAGACCCTCGCGCTCTGCGGCGTGCTGGCGGCGCTGGCGACTGCCCTGCTGTTTTTCGGCGGCGTGCTGCCGTTCGCGGCGATCGCCTGCCCGGTGCTCGCGTCCCTGGTGCTGATCCCCGTCTATGCTGAGACCGGCTGGAAATGGGGCCTCGCCTGGTACCTGACCGTCTCGCTGCTCGGCCTGATCCTCGCGCCGGACAAGGAGGCCGCTATCCTGTTCGTCTTCTTCGGCTACTACCCGATGCTGCGCAAGTGGTTCGGGCGGCTCCCGAACAGGATCCTGCAATGGGCGGCCAAGCTCGTCTACGTCAACGCCGCCGGGCTGGCGGCCTACGCGCTGATGATCTTCGTCTTTCGCATGGAGGCGATCGCGCAGGAGTACGCGAACATGCGGCTCTATCTTCTGATCGGGCTGCTGCTCCTCGCGAACCTTTCTTTTGTGATTTATGATCTGCTCATCGGCAGACTGGAAATCTATTATCACGTTCGTTTGCGACCCAAACTGAACCTATGAAGGGAGAAACACTATGAAACGATTTTTGGCGATCCTTTTAGTTATAGCGATGCTGCCGATCCCGGCGACCTTCGCACGGGAAGCCGAGCCGACTGTCATCCCCGAATCCGCTTTTGACGCGGTCACCGCCGACGTCTGGGAAGACATCGAGGCGATCGAGGCAGAGCGCGTCGTCGCGACGCGCGGCAGGAAAGCGACAGCCGCCGATTACGCGGCGATCGTGGAAGACGTCATCGCGGCAGTCGAAGCCTCGGACACCTACGTCGAGGGCTCTATCAACCGCAACGGCGCATTCTTCTCCTGGAGAACGACGGAAGGCGTTGCCTGCGGTTATTCTCCCAGCCTGAGAGCGCGGATCCATGCGAACGCGATCGAGGGTGCCGACCCGGAAGAACTGGCGGCGGTCGAGACGACCTCCTACGCCGGCAAGGGCGGCGTGCCGTCTTCGATGAACGTTGCGGTCTTCCAACCGTACTACGGCCTGGACTCCTCCTTCAAAGTGACCTACTCCAACGAGGGCAAGGAGATCGCGCAGGCGACGGGCGGTACTTCCACCACCTACATCACCACGGCCGCGACCATTGACGCGATCGCGGACGCGTTCGAGACCTGCGGCGTCGTCATTTTCGACTCCCACGGCGACACGGACTACTACAACCCCTCGAACGAAAACGACTTTGTCTCCCAGGCGAACACCTCCTACCTCTGCCTGCAGAGCGGCGACGGCCTGACCTCGGCCGATATGGCGAACGTGTCCGGTACATACGGCACCTATCAGCACGCCTACTACGCCGGCAGCTCCGGCAGCATGAAGGTCTACTGCGTCGACGGCACCGCCATGGCGAACCATATGGAAAAGAGCTCGCCGAACGGATTGCTGTGGAGCGCGATCTGCCTCGGCATGGCGACGAACGGCCTGCACGCGCCGCTGCGCGCCAAGGGCCTCGAGGTCGCCTACGGCTATTCCCAGTCCGTCTCCTTCACCTATGACTATAAGTGGGAAGCGGTGTTCTGGGACAACATGATCGCCGGCAACAACGTCGCGACGTCGATCGCCGCGATGAAGGCGAAAGTCGGCAACTGGGACTATCCCTCCAGCTATTCGACGATCACGGTCGCGCGCAATAACTACGCCGCTTTCCCCATCGTTGTTTCCTCCGAGGATACCTATCCCGGCAAGGGCAACGTGGATAATCTCCAGACGGTCAACTCCACCTGGAAACTGAAGGAAGGCGCGGCTCCCACCGAGCCGACCACCACCCCGACCGAGCCGACGACCGCGCCGAGCGGCGAAGAGTATTCCCTGACAACCTCTCTGAAGGACGGCGATCAGGTCATCATCTATAATGCCGGCGCAGGCAAGGCGATGAGCGAAGAAGCCGTCTCCACCAACTACCGCGCGGGTGTGGACGTCACGGTCAGCAACAACAAGATCGTGACCGACGACACCAGCATCGTCTGGACGGTCAAAGCGGTCACCGGCGGCTACATGTTCCTGAACGACGACGGCGAGACCCTGTCCGCGACGAAGGGCCTGAGCTTCGCGACCACCGACAACGTGTGGGCGGTCAACGCGGCGAAGACCGCGAACAGCGTCTACCTCGTCAGCACCACGGCCGTCGGCACGTCCGGCGATCCGAAGTAC
>CAJOEH010000012.1:102121-123317 GCA_905233385.1 uncultured Oscillospiraceae bacterium | reverse complement strand
TGACACCGCTGGAAATGCGGTGCCAGTATGTTGCTTAATTCTTTTTTCCCTATATAGGGGTGCTTTTTTGTGCTGTCTGCACAATCTGGGGCTGTTCACAGACGTCAGGGTGCTTTCTGTTTTGCCTCCGCGCGGTCGAAGGCGTGGAGCCAGTCGAATTTCAGATAGAAGATCAGGAAAATGATGCTGCTGATCGTCCACGTCAGCGGATAGGCGCTGAAAATGACCCAGCTTTCCTTTACGCGCGGCACCATCAGGGAAATGTACGCCACGCGGATCGCGCACCACGTCGCGAGCATGACGAACATCGGCACCATCGGCTTGCCTGCGCCGCGCATGATCGCCGCGATGCAGTGGGAGAACGACAGCATACAGAAAAACAGCGATTCCACCGTGGATTGATTCACGCCGATCTCGATCGCCGCGGGGTTGTCCGTAAAGAAGGCCATCAGCGGCCGTGCGAAGACGATCATCGCAACGCCGATCAGCTCCGCGGCCGCCACACAGCCGATCGTCCCGAGCTTCGCGCCCTTTTTGGTGCGGTCATACTGCTTCGCGCCGAGATTCTGGCTGACGAAGGTCGTCAGCGCCATGGAAAAGCACGTGATCGGCAGGAAGGCAAAGCCCTCGATCTTCGCGTAGGTGCCGCAGCCCGCGACCGTGTCCTCGCCGAAGGAATTGATATTCGCCTGCACGACGACGTTGGCGATGGCGATGATGGAATTCTGCACGCCGGACGGCAGGCCGTAATGGACGATCCTGCGCAGCATCGGCAGATGAAAGCGAATCTTCCGGATATGGAGCTGGTACTCCGTTTTGTAATGCGTCAGGCGGTACAGACACAGGAAGACGCTGACGAACTGCGAGATCGTCGTGGCGAGCGCAGCCGACCAGACACCCCAGCCGAAGCCGCCGACAAACAGGAGATCCAGCCCGATATTGACGAGCGACGAGAAGATCAGATAGTACAGCGGGTGCTTGCTGTCTCCCACGGCGCGCAGGATGCCCATGCTGAGATTGTACATGACGATGGCGAGCGAGCCGAGGAAGTAGTAGCGGAAATACTCCACAGAGTACGGCATGACGTTCTCCGGCGTGTCCATCAGCTCCAAAATCGACGGCGTCAGTCCCACGCCGACGGCGGTCAGCACAAGACCCGCCGCCAGTCCGAACGCCACGGTCGTATGGACGGAGATCTGCAGCTGCTCCGCGTCTTTCGCGCCGTAATGGCGGGATATGACGACGCCCGCGCCGACGGCGATCCCGCCGAAAAAGCCGACCAGCAGAAACACGAGACTGCCCGTCGAGGTCACCGCCGCGTACTCCGGGTCGGACAGAAAATGCCCGACGATCCACGCGTCGGCGGTATTATAGAGTTGTTGAAACACCTGCCCCAGCAGGATCGGCATGGCAAAGGCGATCATGCCCTTCCAGATCGGTCCCTGCAGAAGTCTGTCTTTTCGTTGTTCCAAGCGACGTACTTCTTTCCTAAGATTTGCTGTATTATATCATATTCGCCGCGCGGCGGCAACCGCAATTTCGTCGTTTTTCGGCAGGAAAACATCTCCTTCCGCGCCAAATCGTCATTTCTCATTGACTTATACCGGGCGAAGAAGTATAATATATCAGAATTCTCTGAATTGGAGCTTCCGAAATGAAAAAGTTTCTGATTACCATGCTCGTCCTGGTTTTGATCGGCGGGATCCTGTTCGGTCTGTATTATTTCTTCTGGACGGCTGAAAATTTTGCCTCCCTCGGCGACAGCGCGATGAAGGACGGAAAGTACTCCCGTGCAGTCTCACGCTATGAGATGGCGGTCGAGCTCGATCCCGGCAACGTCGACTACGTGCTCCGCCTCGCGGACGCGTGCATCGCGGACGGCAGCTATACCATGGCGGAACGCTCGCTGGTCAGCGCGATCAAGGACAAGCCCTCCCCCGCGCTGTATACGAAGCTTTCATCGGTCTACGTCGCGCAGGACAAGCTCCTGGACGCGCAGAAAATGCTTGACAGCATCACCATTCCCGCGCTGCGCAGCGATCTCGACGCCCTGCGTCCCGCCGCGCCGGTCCTCACGCCGGAGCCCGGCGATTACGACGAATACATCGATCTGACGATCGAGTACAGCGCGGACACCTACGTCTCTCTGACGGAGCAGTATCCGTCGACCGCCTCCGGCCTCTATTCCGGGCCGATCGCGCTCCCTGCCGGCGCGACGCATATCAGCGCGATCTCCGTCGGCGCGGACGGCCTCGTCAGCCCTCTGACTGAGGGCGAGTATACGATCGTCGGCGTGGTCGAGGAGATCGACTTCGTCAGCGCCGAGCTGGAAGCCTACGTCCGCGACACCCTGTTCATCCCGCGCACGGCGAAGGTCATGACGGACGATCTCTGGGAGATCACCGAGCTGACCCTGCCGGACGACGTCAAGGAATATGACGATCTGGTCTATTTCACCAAGCTGAAGACCCTCGTGATCCACGACGCGCCGCTCGGCACGTGCGAGTTCCTCGCCGCCATGCCCGAGCTGGAAAGCCTCGATCTTTCCGGCTGTATGCTCTCGCCGGAGGATCTCGATCTGATCGGCGCGCTGCCCGTGCTTGCGGAGCTGCGGCTGAGCTCCTGCGGTCTGACGAACGTCTCTTCCCTCGGCGCTCTGGTCGATCTGACCGTGCTGGATCTTTCCTATAACAGCATTTCGGATATCAACGCCGTCAGCGGCATGAAGTACCTCCGGGAGCTGGATCTGCGCAGCAACGCGATCTCCTCTCTGGAGGCGCTCAAGCACGCCGGCAAGCTGAAGACCCTCGATATTTCCGAGAACAACATTCCTTCTCTCGCTCCGCTGTCGAACTGCGCGCAGCTGCAGCGGCTGATCGCGGACGACAATCACATTTCCGACATCGGCGTCGTTGCGAAAATGCCGGAGCTTGCGACCTTCTGCGCGTCGCGCAACCGGATCTTCGACGCGAGCGCCGTCGGCGCCTGCACCGCGCTGACGCGGCTGGAGCTCGCGAACAACCAGTTGACCGACATCGACATGATCGCGGATATGCCGCAGCTGTCCTATCTCGACGTCAGCCACAATCTGATTGCCGCCATCCCGCAGCTCGACGTGGAGAACAGCAAGCTGAGCAGCTTCTACGCCTCCTACAACAAGCTCGAGAGCGTCGCGCATCTGGCGGGCCTGCTGGAGCTGACCTACGTGAACGTGGACTACAACGACAACATTGAGGATGTCGAGTGCCTCGCGCCGTGCCACATGCTCGTGCAAGTGGACTGCTTTGGCACGAAGGTCGAGAAGGTCGAGGTGCTGCTCAATATGGGCGTTATCGTGAATTTCGACCCCACGACCGCGCCGTCATACGTCGGCTGACGACAGATTCAAACAAAGGCTGCCGCAAATGCGGCAGCCTTTGTTAAGGTAAATCGTTGTATAACGGAGGTCATTACGATGACAAACGAAAAGAAAACCAGCACTCATAAGCGGTCTTACTCCGCGGTTCTTCTGCTCCTGCTCCTTGCTGCTGCGCTGCTCCTTTCCGCCTGCGGAGGCGCTGATCCGAAGAATACCGCGGGAGAACCGACGCAGGGCACTTCCGGCACGCAGAACGCTGTTGCAGACACAGAGCGCGTCGAAGACACGTATCGCATCGAAGACGACACGACCGAAGCCTCTGCGGCTGACGAATTGCACATCGTTCCCACCGCCGCTTCCGCTCTAAAGCTTGTAGAAAAAGACACGGAAGCCTTCACTATGCAGATCCCGGAAGGCTGGGAAATGCGCTACGGCTGGGATGGAGAGAAAATGCTGCTGATCCGGGTTTACGATCCCGAAAATCCCGTCAATCAGATCTTTTACGCTACCGATATGGTCCCGTTTATGAAAAGCCAAGCGTCCGCCGACGAGTACGCGGTCACGGGCATGACGGCGTTCAGCGAAGCGCCGATCCTCGACCCGCCGACCAACGAAACGCTGTTCCGGCAGATCCCGAAACTGCGCGCCTATTATTCTGACACGATGAAGATGAAAGCCGCGGCAGAAATGATCCCCGAGATCTATGATTTCGAGCTGCTGGAGACATTGGCGGCGGATTCCGCGTTCAACGACGGCAGCCTTGACGACAGCATTCTGTACGGGACGTTCACGACCGCGGACGGGAGCGTCGAGGGCGAAGGCATCGGTTTTGCCTCCATCGTCGATCTTTTCGGCGCCCTGCCCAGTCCGTTATCCGGCGTGGATCTGGCCTATTACAACGTTTACAATTTTACCATCATTACCGCCGCGAAAGACGAGTTCGTAAACTACGAGAAGCTCCTTTGCCAGTCGTTTTCTTCGCTCAGCATGAAGCAGGAGTTTATCGATCAAACGCTGCAAAACAGCGCCGAATCGTTCGCCGCCCTGCAGAAGATCAACGCCTCGATCACAGCCTCGTATTACAGCTATAACGCCGCATGGCTCGGCAGATCGCAGTCCGCGGATATTGCCCGCCAGAAATGGAGCGACGCGACGCTCGGCTATGAAAGAGTTTACGATACCGATACCGGCGCTGTCTATAAGGCGTACAACGGTTTTACGGACGAATATGACGGTTCGCGTTATCAGCCCATTACAGACGATATGTATGCGTGGGGCTGGAGCGGCTATATTGAAAAATAAGAAAAAGAGCTGCCTCTAACTGAGGCAGCTCTTTTTCTGCGAGTTCCGTTTTCTGAGTTTCCGGTATCCGGCGGCGAGCGCGCAGCCGATCGCGCCGCCGGTCGTGTTGAGGATCACGTCTTCCGTCTCGGTCCAGCCGCAGCCGAATACGAACTGCAGCGTTTCGATCAGGACGGAAAGCGCGGCAGTCAGCGCGATCGCCTTCCATGCGGCTGTGCCGCGCAGGCGCAGGTACGCGCCGAACGGCACGAACCAGAGGATATTGCCGAAGAACAGATAGATGAAATACCGCGTATAGCCGTTTTTCAGAAATCCGAAGATCGTTTGAAACGGGACCCATACCACGATGCCGCTGAAAAAGCCGTGATCGTACCAGCCCTCACGGAACACCGTGATCCGAAAGAGGATCAGCAGATACAGAATGAACAGCACAAGCAGGATAATGCGTGTCGTCCGCTTATTCACGGCACGCCTCCTCCGCAAGAAGCAGGGCTTCCCGACAGGCTTGCAGACGGTTCTCCTCCCGGTCTCCGGGCAGGGTCAGCCGCTTGCAGACGGTTTTTCCCTCCGTCGCGCAGGCGACGAAGATCTCGCCGACGTTCGGGTTTTTCGGATCCGCGCCCGGGCCGGCGTTGCCGGTCGTCGCGAGCGCGATATCCGCGTGCAGGAGGTCTTTTGCGCCCTGCGCCATCTGCACCGCAACGTCCTCACAGACCGCGCCTTTTTCCTCCAGCAGCTTCGCGTCCACGCCGAGCAGCGCGGTCTTGACCGCGTAGGCGTAGGAGATCACGCCGCCGAGATAGACCTTGGACGCGCCGGGCACGTCCGTGATCAGCTTCCCGAGCAGGCCGCCTGTGCAGCTCTCCGCGGCGGCGAGCGTTTTCCCCTGCGCGGTCAGGCGGGAAACGACGTTTTTCGCCTCATCCATGGTAGCGCACCCGGATCATTTCCGTATCGGCGAGCGCGCGCTCGATCAGCGCGTCGAAGTCCAGCTTTTCACAGGCGTGGTCGACCTGCGCTTTCGTCGGCTTGGTCTTCGGATGGCGCGGTGTGAACACCGTGCAGCAGTCCTCATACGGCAGGATGGAGGTCTCCATCGTGCCGATTTTTCTTGCGATCGTGACGATCTCTTCCTTGTCCATGCCGATCAGCGGCTGGAAGATCGGCAGATCGACGCTCGCGGCGGTCACCGCCATGGCCTCCATGGTCTGCGAAGCGACCTGCCCGAGGTTTTCGCCCGTCACGAGGCAGCCGCAGCCGTGGTCAAGCGCGATGCGTTCCGCGATCTTCATCATAAACCGCCGCATGATGAGCGTGAAGAACTCCTCCGGGCAGTTGTCGCGGATCGCCTCCTGAATCTCGGTAAAGCCGACGACGTTCACCGTCATCTTGCCGCAGTAGCGCGCCATCAGCCGCGCCAGTTCGAGCACCTTGTCCTTCGCCAGCTCGCTGGTGTAGGGATAGGAGAAGAAATGGACGCATTCGAGCTCCACGCCGCGCTTGGCGATCATGTAGCCCGCGACCGGCGAATCGATGCCGCCGGAGAGCAGGACCATCGCCCTGCCGCCCACGCCGGTCGGCAGGCCGCCCGCGCCGGGATCGGCGGGCCCGTGGACGTAGGCCGCGTGATCGCGCACTTCCACATAAACTGTGTACTCAGGATGGTGGACGTCGACCTCGATCTCCTCCACCGCCTCGGCGATCCTGCCGCCGATTTCCTGGGAAATGCCGATGGAGGTCAGCGGGAAGCGTTTGTCGGAGCGCTTGGACTCGACTTTGAAGGACTTTGCCATACGCAGATCGTCACCGAGATACGCCATCGCCTTTTCAAAGATGTCGTCCAGATTCTTTTCGCAGGGACGGCAGCGGCACAGGCTCACCACGCCGAAAATAAAGTGGCAGGCGTCCCACGCGCCTTCCAGATCGCACGCGTCGTTCTCCGGCTCAATATAGACGGTGGACTGCACGATATAGACGCGGAAGTCGCCGAACGGGCGCATTCTCCGCGCCACGTTGGTCTTCAGCCGGTTTTCAAACTGGAACTTATTGCCGCCCTTCAGGACGATCTCTCCCAGTTTCAGTAAAAACATTTCGTTCATGGGGTTCCTCCATTCTAACGGAGTCGGTAGGTGCGGTACTGGATCGCCTCGGCGATGTGCTGCGGCAGGATCTTGTCGCTGCCGTCGAGGTCGGCGATCGTGCGGGCGACCTTGCGGATGCGGTCGTAGCTCCGCGCCGTCAGGCCGAGCGCGTCGAACGCCTGCTTCATCAGCGCGGCGCATTCGTCGTCCAGTTCGCAGTATTCGCGCAGCTCCCGCGTCTGCATATTGGCGTTGCAGCGGCACTTGCCGCCGAGGAAGCGGTCTCGCTGGATCTTCCGCGCCGCCTCCACGCGCTTTTTGACCTCGGAGGACGGCTCTGGCGTCGCGTGGCCGCGCAATTCGTCAAAGTTCAGCGCGGGCACTTCCACGATGATGTCGATGCGATCCAGCAGCGGGCCGGAAATGCGGGAAAGATACTGATGAACCGCGAGCGGCGTGCAGGTGCAGCGTCCCGACGGATCGCCGTACCAGCCGCAGCGGCAGGGATTCATCGCGCAGATAAGCTGGAACTGGCTCGGGAAGCAAGCGGTTCCGCTCGCTCTGGAGATCGTCACGACGCCGTCCTCCAACGGCTGCCGCATGACCTCGAGCGTCTCCTTCTTGAATTCGGGCAGCTCATCCAGAAACAGCACGCCCTTGTGCGCGAGCGAGATCTCGCCCGGCCGCGGGATCGTGCCGCCGCCGGTCAGACCCGCGGAGGAGATCGTATGGTGCGGCGAGCGGAAGGGTCTGCGGCGGATCAGCGGATCGTCCGTCGGGAGCAGTCCCATAACGGAGTGGATCTGCGTGACTTCCAACGCCTCCTCGCGCGTCATATCCGGCAGGATCGACGGCAGCCGCTTGGTCAGCATACTCTTGCCGGAGCCGGGAGGGCCGACCAGCAGGACGTTGTGCGCGCCCGCCGCGGCGATCTCCAGCGCCCGCTTGACGTTCTCCTGCCCTTTGACGTCGGCGAAATCAAGATAGGTCTGCGTTTCTTCCTTCGGGATCCACTGCGGCTCCGGCTCGATCTTCGCCTCGCCTCTGAGGTGGGCGACGAGCTGCGCCACGTCTTTCACGGGATAGACGGTGATCTTTCCCGCGAGCGTCGCCTCTTTCGCGTTGTCAGCGGGAACGTAGAGGGCGGTATAACCGTTCTTCTGCGCGGCGATCGCCATCGGCAGCACGCCGTTGACCGGGCGGAGCTTCCCTTCCAGACTCAGTTCGCCGAGAAAGGCCGCCTGTTCCTTCGGGATCCGGCAGACGTCCGTCGCCGCGAGGATGCCGAGCAGGACGGGAAGGTCGTACAGCGAGCCGGACTTTTTCATATTCGCCGGCGCGAGGTTGACCGTGATCCTGCTGACGGGGAACTTGAAGCCGCTGTTGCGGATCGCGGCGCGGACGCGCTCGCGCGCCTCCTTGACCGCGGTGTCGGGAAGGCCGACGATCTCAAACGCCGGCAGGCCGCTCGTGATATAACATTCTACGGAAACGGGAATCCCCGTTATGCCTTCGAGGCCGAAAGAATCCAGCCGACTGATCATCGGGATCCCTCCTTCGGTGTATCTGTATTTGTAATATCATACTACAACCGGGGCAAAAAAACAATGCGAATTTCCAACGCCCGCAAGATTTCGGAAGGATTTGCCAAAAATCAAAAGATTCTGCCTTTTCGATGACGATTTATGATTTACAAAATCCGCGAGCCGTGGTATAGTAATAGTATCTGCGAAGAAATACGAAATGGAGGTATTCATTTTGGCAAGAAAGCTCAAAACCATGGACGGCAATACCGCCGCCGCGCATGTCAGCTACGCCTTTACCGAAGTAGCGGGCATCTACCCCATCACCCCGTCCAGCCCCATGGCCGACTACGTCGATCAGTGGTCCGCGCAGGGTCGGCTGAACATCTTCGGCAACCGCGTGAAGGTCGTCGAGATGCAGTCTGAAGCGGGCGCTTCCGGTACCGTGCACGGCTCTCTGGCAGCCGGCGCGCTCACCACCACCTACACCGCTTCCCAAGGTCTGCTTCTCATGATCCCGAACATGTACAAGATCGCGGGCGAGCTGCTGCCGGGCGTGTTCCACGTTTCCGCCCGTACCGTCGCTTCCCACGCGCTGAACATCTTCGGCGACCATTCCGACGTCTACGCCTGCCGTCAGACCGGTTTCGCAATGCTCTGCGAGACCAACCCGCAGGAAGTCATGGACCTCGGCGCCGTGGCGCACCTCGCGGCGATCAAGGGCCGCGTCCCGTTCATCAACTTCTTTGACGGTTTCCGCACCTCCCACGAGATCCAGAAGATCGCGATCTGGGACTACAAGGACCTCAAGGAAATGTGCGACATGAAGGCGGTCGACGCCTTCCGCAAGCACTGCCTGAACCCCGAGCGTCCGGCGATGCGCGGCTCTCACGAGAACGGCGACATCTTCTTCCAGCACCGTGAAGCCTGCAACAAGTACTACGACGCCCTGCCCGCGATCGTTGAGACCTACATGAAGAAGGTCAACAAGAAGCTCGGCACGGACTATCAGCTCTTCAACTACTACGGCGCGCCCGACGCTGACCGCGTCATCGTCGCCATGGGCTCCATCTGCGACGTGGCAGAGGAAGTCATCGACTACCTGAACGCGCACGGCCAGAAGGTCGGCCTCGTCAAGGTCCGCCTGTTCCGTCCGTTCTGCCCGGACAAGCTCCTCGCGGCCATCCCCGCGACCGCGAAGAAGATCGCGGTCCTCGACCGCACGAAGGAACCCGGCGCGCAGGGCGAGCCGCTGTATCTGGACGTCGTCACCGCGCTGGCGAACGCCGGCAGAAATGACGTCACCGTCACCGGCGGCCGTTACGGCCTCGGCTCCAAGGATACGCCTCCCGCCTCCGTCTTCGCCGTCTACGACGAGCTGAAGAAGGCCGCCCCGAAGAAGCAGTTCACCATCGGCATCAACGACGACGTGACCAAGCTGTCTCTGAAGGAGCGCAAGAACGTTCCCAACACCGCGGCGGCGCGAACAAGAACTCCATCAAGATCATCGGCGACCACACCGACAAGTTCGTCCAGGCCTACTTCCAGTACGACTCCAAGAAGACCGGCGGCGTCACCATTTCCCACCTGCGCTTCGGCGACAAGCCCATCAAGAGCCCGTACTATATCAACAAGGCCGACTTCGTCGCCTGCCACAACCCGTCCTACATTACCAAGGGCTTCCCGATCGTCCGCGACGTCAAGCCCGGCGGCGTGTTCATGATCAACTGCCAGTGGGACAAGAAGGAACTGGAGCATCACCTCGACGCGGCTTCCAAGCGCTATATCGCGAAGAACAACATCCAGCTCTACACCATCAACGCCATCGATCTTGCGATCAAGGTCGGCATGGGCAAGCGCACCAACACCATCCTCCAGTCCGCGTTCTTCACGCTGGCGAAGGTCATGCCCGAAGCTGACGCGATCAAGTATATGAAGGACGCCGCGACCGCTTCCTACCTGAAGAAGGGCCAGGACGTCGTCGACTGCAACCACCGCGCGATCGACGCCGGCGCGACTGCCTTCGTGAAGATCGATGTTCCCGCCTCCTGGGCGAACGCCGAGGATAAGGCGAAGGAGCCGAAGTACGAGGGCAAGCCCGAGCTCGTCAAGATGGTCAAGGATATCCTCGTTCCCGTCGACAAGATGGACGGCGATTCCCTCCCCGTCTCCGCGTTCAAGGACTATGTGGACGGCCAGTTCGAGCTGGGCGCAGCCGCCTATGAGAAGCGCGGCGTCGCGGTCACCGTTCCCGAATGGGACGAGACCAAGTGCATCCAGTGCAACAACTGCGCTTACGTCTGCCCGCACGCCACCATCCGTCCGTTCGCGCTGACCGAGACCGAAGCGAAGAAGGCGCCGAAGGCTGCCAAGATCGTCGACGTCAAGGCCGGCAAGGGAAAGGGCGTTTACAAGTACACGATGGCGGTCTCCCCGCTCGACTGCATGGGCTGCGGCGTCTGCGTCGGCGTCTGCCCGACCAAGGCGATCACCATGAAGCCGCAGGAAGAGCAGCTCGACCAGCAGAAGGTCTTCGACTACTGCGTCAGCAAGGTCGCAGAGAAGCCCGATATGCAGGATCTCACCGTCAAGGGCAGCCAGTTCAAGAAGCCGCTGCTTGAGTTCTCCGGCTCCTGCGCCGGCTGCGCGGAGACGAGCTACGCCCGTCTCATCACCCAGCTCTTCGGCGACAGAATGTATATCTCCAACGCAACCGGCTGTTCCTCCATCTGGGGCGGCCCCGGCGCGACCTCTCCCTACTGCACCAACAAGGACGGCCACGGCCCCGCCTGGGCTAACTCCCTGTTTGAGGACAACGCAGAGCACGGTCTCGGCATGTACGTCGCGCAGAAGGTCATCCGCGAGTCGCTCGCGGAGAAGACCCGCAAGCTGATCGAGCAGCCGCAGACGCGTCCTGCGCTCAAGGATGCCGCGCAGAAGTGGCTCGACACCATGGACGACGGCGAGGCCAACAAGGAAGCGACCAAGGCCTACGTCGCGGCGCTGGAAAGCAACATTTCGACGATCGACGAAGCCATCGCATTTGCCAAGAGCGCAAAGGCGAAGGAGCTCTTCGGCGAGGACGGCGCGAAGAAGATGCTCGACAGCGACATGAAGCGCAAAGCCGCCGGCGAAAAGTACTGCGGCTGCTCCGCCTGCGTGCTTGCTGCTGAGATCCTCAAGGACAAGGAGTATCTCTCCAAGAAGTCCATCTGGATCTTCGGCGGCGACGGCTGGGCGTACGACATCGGCTTTGGCGGTGTGGACCACGTTCTCGCGCAGAATGAAGACGTGAACATCTTCGTCTTCGATACCGAGGTCTACTCCAACACCGGCGGTCAGGCCTCCAAGGCCTCCAACATCGGCCAGGTCGCGCAGTTCGCGGCAGCCGGCAAGGAGGTCAAGAAGAAGAGCCTTGCCGAGATCGCGATGTCCTACGGCTACGTCTACGTCGCGCAGGTCGCGATGGGCGCGAACCCCGCGCAGACCATCAAGGCGATCTCCGAGGCGGAAGCCTACCACGGCCCGTCCCTCATCATCGGCTACGCCCCGTGCGAGATGCACTCCATCAAGGGCGGCATGATCCATTGCCAGGAGGAGATGAAGAAAGCTGTCGAGTGCGGCTACTGGAATATGTTCCGCTTCAACCCCGCCAACGAGACCGGCAAGTTCACCCTCGACTCCAAGGCGCCGAAGGACGGCTATCAGGAGTTCCTGATGAACGAAGCCCGTTACAGCCGCCTGACCCGCGAATTCCCGGAGCGCGCCGGCGAGCTATTCGCCCGCAACGAGGCCGCTGCCAAGGAGCGCTATGAGCACCTGCTCAAGCTCGTTGAGATGTATAAGGACTAACCCGTTATGACCCGTTCCGGCATGGGAAACTCCCATGCCGGAACTTTTTTCTGCACGTTTCGTCAAAGAGTATGAAAAGTTTACAATTCCCAGCGACATTGTTGTTTACTTAACCGTCGAACTGTGATATAATATTGCCTGAAATATTGAAAGGAGGCGTTTCTCCATCAAAAATTACGAGGAATTCGATCAGGATGACAGCCTGACTGAAAATAAGCCCAAAAAGACGAAAAATAAGAAAAAGCGCGGCATGAAGATCCTTGCGATCCTGCTGTGCCTTGCGCTGTTCTTTGAAGCGGCGTACTGCTTTATCGTTTTCACGAAGATCGAACCGATCAAGGATCTGCGCGAGGCCTTCATTTCCACTGCGCACGAGACGAACGAGCACGCATGGCTCGCCGACTATTTCCTGCCGAAGTATATGACCGATGAGGACTACGCCAGGAAACGCTATCTGAGCCAGATGCAGGCTCAGCACAACAGCTCCCGTCCTACGCCGACGGAATCCGCGGACCCTTCGGAGTCTGTGACCGAATCGACCGAGGCATCCGAACCGACCGAGGCGCCTGTCGACGCGGCGGAAGAGGCCTTCTATGAGCTGTACTGGGAGATCAGCCGGACTTCCTTCGAGGAATACCTGAAGGATCATCCTGAAACGCTGGCGAACGGCTGGGATAACATCTATATCAACGAGGCCGGCTTTGACGACGACGGCACGAGCATCTACACCCAGCAGGGCGAACAGGTGCTCGCGATCGACGTGCCGAACAAGCTCCTGCTCGTCCGCGTGAGCGGCACCGGCTATCTCGGCGTGCTTGCCATCGGCAAAGATCCGTCGCAGCTTCGCTGCGAAGCCTCCGCCGGCATCGGCTACTACGGACAGACCCTCGGAGAGATCGTGGAAAACAGCGGCGGCGTGATCGGCATGACGGCCAGCGGCTTCTACGATCCCGACGGAAACGGCAGCGGCGGCATCATCGCCGGCTACGCGATGTGCGAGGGCGCGCCCTACGGCCACCATTACGGCGATACCGGCTATAAGCGCATCGAGCTCGCGGCCGACAACCACTTCTATATCTGCAACTCCAACACGGAAACGACGCCCGATACGACGGACGCGGTGGAATTCTCCCCCGCCCTGATCATCGACGGCGAGCTGATGGTCGGCGGCTTCTACGACTGGAACGGCATCAACCCCCGCGCGGCAATCGGCCAGTCCGAGTACGGCGAGATCCTGATGCTCATCATCGAGGGCCGCCAGGTCGGCCGCTCGATCGGAACGGATACCGAGACCTGTGCAAAGATCCTGATGAAGCACAAGGGCTACACCGCCATGAACCTGGACGGCGGCAC
Source organism: uncultured Oscillospiraceae bacterium (assembly GCA_905233385.1). Taxonomy (GTDB): domain Bacteria; phylum Bacillota; class Clostridia; order Oscillospirales; family Oscillospiraceae; genus JAZOXB01. The sequence goes on along the minus strand of CAJOEH010000012.1, from coordinate 109,848 downwards.
CAGCGCGGTCATGTATTACCACGGCGAGTACGTCACGAAGTGCTCCAACCGCAACATCGACTCCCGCCTGCTCCCGAACGCCTGGGTCTACGGCAATTACGACGAATAAGTATAGAAAATGGGGTGCTTCGGCACCCCATTTTCTATGCCGTCAGCAAGGCGCCAAACCGTCGAATTATAACATATGATAGTTGCCTTACCTGTCATTGCGAGGTTTGCGCAGCAAACCGCTGCAATCTGTCCCTAACAGTTTTGAAAGAGGTATAGAACATGAATATTTCGACTTACTTCGCAACTCGCACTCTACCGTATCTATATACGCCGACGAGCACGAGTTGCTCGTCTTTGGCGCTTTTCTGACAGCAGCCAGTGTATCAAAACAATAGTGTTTTGATACACTGAAAAATGGGGTGCTTCGGCACCCCATTTTTATTGACAATCCGCCGCGTTTTTTGTATAATACCGATAGATTCGAGGAAATCGGCGTTTTGCTGATCGGAATTGAATTTGTCAATTTTTTGCGTTCCGAAAAGAACGCACGGAAAGGATATTTTGCAATGATTTACACAACAGAAGTAGAGCGTATGTGTCCGGTTGCAAAGGGCGCATATCACGGCCCGGCTCCCATCCCCGAAGAAGGCAAATGGGTACAGGCCAAGCAGCTCAGCGACATCTCTGGCTTTACCCACGGCATCGGCTGGTGCGCGCCGCAGCAGGGCGCCTGCAAGCTGACGCTGAACGTCAAGGAAGGCATCATCGAGGAAGCGCTCGTTGAAACGATCGGCTGCACCGGTATGACGCATTCCGCGGCGATGGCCTCCGAGATCCTGATCGGCAAGACCATTCTGGAAGCCCTGAACACCGACCTCGTCTGCGACGCGATCAACACCGCGATGCGCGAACTCTTCCTCCAGATCGTCTACGGCCGCACGCAGAGCGCGTTCTCCGAGAACGGTCTCGCGGTCGGTGCTTCTCTGGAAGACCTCGGCAAGGGTCTGACCGGTCAGGTCGGCACCACCTTCGCCACCAAGGCAAAGGGTCCGCGTTACCTGCAGCTCACCGAGGGCTACATCACCAAGATGGCGCTCAACAAGGACAACGAGATCATCGGCTACGAATACGTGAAGTTCGGTCCCATGATGGAGAACATCAAGGCCGGTATGGACGCCAACGAAGCCGTCAAGAAGGCCACCGGCCACTACGGCCAGTGGGACAGCGCGGTCAAGTACATTGATCCGCGCCACGAATAAGGAGGACGACATCATGGCACTGTTTGAAAGCTACGAAAGAAGAATCGACAAGATCAACGGCGTCCTCGCAAAGTACGGCATCGGCTCCGTCGAGGAATGCCGCGAGATCTGCAAGGCCAAAGGCTTCGATCCCTATGAGATCGTCAAGGGCATCCAGCCCATCTGCTTCGAGAACGCCTGCTGGGCGTACACCGTCGGCGCGGCGATCGCGCTGAAATCCGGCGTCACCTCCGCCGCCGAAGCCTCCAGGAAGATCGGTGAAGGCCTCCAGGCCTTCTGCATCGACGGCTCCGTCGCCGACGACCGCAAAGTCGGCCTCGGCCACGGCAACCTCGGCGCGATGCTCCTGAGCGAAGAGTCCAAGTGCTTCGCCTTCCTCGCCGGCCACGAATCCTTCGCCGCCGCAGAAGGCGCGATCGGCATCGTCCGCAACGCCAACAAGGCCCGCAAGACGCCGCTGCGCGTCATCCTGAACGGTCTCGGCAAGGACGCCGCGCAGATCATCTCCCGCATTAACGGTTTCACCTACGTGCAGACCCAGTTCGACTACTACACCGGCGAATTGAAGATCGTCCGTGAGATCCGCTACTCCGAGGGCGAGCGCGCCAACGTCCGCTGCTACGGCGCGGACGACGTCCGCGAGGGCGTTGCGATCATGCACAAGGAAGGCGTCGACGTCTCCATCACCGGCAACTCCACCAACCCGACCCGCTTCCAGCACCCCGTCGCAGGCACCTATAAGAAGGAATGCAACGAGCAGGGCAAAAAGTACTTCTCCGTCGCTTCCGGCGGCGGCACGGGCCGTACCCTCCATCCGGACAACATGGCGGCAGGTCCCGCTTCCTACGGCATGACCGACACCATGGGCCGTATGCACTCCGACGCGCAGTTCGCAGGCTCGTCCTCCGTCCCGGCACACGTCGAGATGATGGGCTTCCTCGGCATGGGCAACAACCCGATGGTCGGCGCTACGGTCGCCGTCGCGGTTGCAGTCGCGGAATCGCTGAAGTAATCTATCATCAGCTTATCCCTTCCATCGGTAATGTAGTGACCTGCCACCGGCAGGTCACTTTTTATTCCCATCCGCAATGCGTTGCATTGCTCTCCGATGGTCGGCGCTACTGTCGCCGTTGCGGTCGCGGTTGCGGAATCCCTTAAATAAGCCGTAAACCATTGATATGAAAGGCTCCGGGCAAAAATGCCCGGAGCCTTTATTTGTTGTTGCCCGCAAGCACAACAAGTATTTTCTTACAAAATTTGTACAAAAACAGCGGATACGCGCTTGCGTATCCGCTGTTTACATTTTTTTACTGATTCAGCAGCGTGTCCAGGCGGTGCAGGACGGCGGCGGCTTCGGCGCGGGTCGCCGTGCTCGCCGGCGCGAAGCGGTTGTTCCCCTGCCCGCGGATGATCTCCGTCGCAACGAGGCGCGCCACGCTGTCGCGCGCCCACTCGCCGATCTTTTCAGCATCGTCGAACGTCAGCTCGGCCGGTTCGATCTCCTTTCCGAGCGCGAGCAGCAGCCGGTCGAGGATGGCGCACATTTCCTCCCGCGTGATCTTCCGGTTCGGGCGGAACGTGCCGTCCTCGTAACCGTTGACGACGCTGTTGTGCGCGGCCCAATAGACCGCTTCCTCATACCACGTGTTCTCATCGACGTCCGTGAACGCAAGCTCGCAGAGTTCTTCCGTCAGGTCTTCGCCTTCCAGCATACGGTACAGCATCGTCACGAACATCGCGCGGGTCAGGCCCGTATTCGGCTCGTAGACGTGCGGCGCGGTGCCGTTCAGCAGGCCGCTGACTGCGGCAAAATCAATTTCCTCGAAGAACCAGTCCGTCGGCTTGACGTCCAGAAACAGCGTGCCGTTTTCGGAAACGTAGTACAGTTTCGGCGCGGTGCCGATCCCCATGCCCATCACGCGGAACGAGATCTGCCCGGTGTAGGCCGCGAAAGGCTCCGTGTATTTCGTACTGTTTTCCGTCGGCAGGGAGCCGTCCGTCGTGTAATAGATGTCCGTGTCCGGATTCGGATTATCAAAAACGAACATCCCGTCTTCGACCTTCAGCGTCGGCTCGATCGAAGGATTGCCGGTGATGACGACGCTCTCCGTCTCGCTGCGGCTGCCGTTCAGGTCGTAGGCGGCGCAGAATTTCACCGTCTGCCCGGGCGCGGCAACGAAGGGCTCCGTATAGCGCGTTCCCTTCTCCGCGGGTTCCGAGCCGTCTGTGGAATAGTAAATGCTCGTACCGTCCGCCGATGTCAACGTGATCTCCATGCCGCCGTAGACCGCGCTTTCCGCAATCGTCGGCACGGCAACCGGGCCGAGATCCGTGCCCGTCGGTTTGCAGGAGACGTAGAGACAGCCGTCATAGGTCGGCACGCCGCGGCGGCGGAACAGCTCTTTGAGCGTGACGAATTCGTAGCCCTGCGCCTGCAGGCGGTCGATCGCCGAGAGCGCGCCGGGGATGGTCGTGGCGTGGATGTCGTGGACGAGGATGATCGCGCCGTCAAAGGCGGCGCTGACGATGCGATTGCAGACGGTGTCCGCGTTTCTGTCGCGCCAGTCGACCGGGTCGATCGACCAGTTGAACGCCGGCCTGCCGATGACCGACAGCACTCTGGCGTTGTAATCGCCGTAGGGCGGGCGCAGAACGTACTGGAAGTCTTTTCCGAGGATGCCGTTCAGGATCTCATCCGTTCTGCTCAGCTGCGACCGGATCTCGTCGTCCGTTTTCGCGGTCAGCTGCACGTGGCTGTATGTATGCTGCGCGACCTGGTGGCCTTCGCGAAATTCGCGGCGCACGGTGTCCGGGCGGGAATTCGCCATCTCGCCGAGAATGAAGAAGGTCGCCTTCGCGCCGCGCTCCTTCAAGCCGTCCAGCAGCCGCTCCGTGTAGTAGCTCGGCCCATCGTCAAAGGTCAGCGCGATCAGCTTGCCGCCCTTCGTCGCCGAGGCTGTCGCCGGCAGCATCGCCAGCAGGCTCACGATCACCAGTATCATCGCAAGGATTCTCTTCATCTGTCTCTTCTCCTCTGTCTGTCTTTCTCTCCGGGAGCGTGCCGTCCGGCAGCAGGCTGAGCCGCATCAGGTCCTTGCCGAGCGCCGTCTCCGGCTGCATGTACTCCGCCCACGCGGGCAGCTTCACCGCCTCCTGCGGCGGCAGCAGCAGTTCGATCCCGTCATCAGTCGGTTGGATATAGGCTTCCGCGATCGGAACGCCGTCAAGCTCGCCGCGCCAGGGCAGCCACGCCCCGCGCGGGATATTCGCGGCGACCGCAAACGCAACGCCGTCCGGCAGCCGCTTCTTCGGCAGCCGCGCGCGCAGTTTCCCCGCCGTATCCGGGATGCCGAGGTATTCGGACCTCCATGCCTTTCCGACGAAAACGCGCCGGATCCGTTCCCCTGCCGGCACGAGATCACAGGTAAATTCATAATACAGACCGTCCTGCTCCATGCGGAGCGTGCCGACCTGCTTGTCACCTTCAAATACAGTTAGTTCCATGGCATAATCCCTCCCGCATAGTTTATGCGAGAGGGATCGGAAATTATGCCTTCGGCAGGCCGAAGCTGACCGCGATCGCGTCGTCGATCCGGCTCATCATGTCTTCGTCCAGCCGTCCCATGTGCTCGCGCAGTCTGCGCTTATCGATGGTGCGGATCTGCTCCAACAGCACCACGGAATCCTTTGTCAGACCGACGCTTCGCCCGGACAGCTCGATATGCGTCGGGAGCTTCGCCTTGTTGGTCTGGCTCGTGATCGCCGCCGCGATGACGGTCGGCGAATGCTTGTTGCCGGTGTCGTTCTGCACGATCAGGACGGGTCTCGTGCCCCCCTGCTCGCTGCCGACCACCGGGCTCAGATCCGCGTAAAAAATGTCGCCTCTCTTTACGGTTGTATCCATTTGCTTCACGCTCCGTAATTTGTCTCCGGGCTGCATAGCATTCTATGTAACCCGGTAACCTTATTCTCCCACGCAGAAGCAAAAAATATTCAGCGGAACTCCGCTTCATTCTATGCAGAATCAGACGATATATTGCAGAATTTCCGTCTGATTTTCGCCGTCCATGTAAATTCGGGGGATTCTCTTGTTGATCCCGCAGAGGATCTCGTACGGGATCGTGTTGAGGCGGCCGGAAAGGCTGTCCACCTCGATCGCGTCGCCGCCGTCCTCGCCGAAGATCGTGACGACGTCGCCGACCTTCGCGTCCGGCACCTTGGAAACGTCGATCATGCACATATCCATGCAGATCCTGCCGATCTGCGGCACGCGCTTACCGTGCAGCAGGAAGGAAATATTATTGGAAAAGCTGCGCGGCAGGCCGTCGGCGTAACCGATGCCGACCACAGCGATCTTCTCCGGCTCCTCCGTCGTGTAGGTCCTGCCGTAGCTGACCGTGATATTCGGCTCAAAATCGCGGATCTGGAAGATCGTCGAACGGAGCGCCATCACGGGCTTCAGGTCGATCATCCCGCGCAGATCGCCCGACGGCAGGACGCCGTAGGTGGCGATGCCGGGGCGGATCATATCCAGCGCGTACTCCGGGTAGAGGATGCTCGCGCCGCTGTTGCAGCAGTGGCGGATCTCCGGTTTAATGCCTGCGCCGTCCAGCGCGGAGAGCATCGCCGTGAAGCGCTCGAACTGCGTACGGGTGAAGTTCGCGTCCGCGCCGTCGACGGAATCCGCGACCGGGAAATGGGTGAAAACGCCCTCGATATGCAGGTTTTCCATCGCCGCGATCTCTTGCAGCTCGTCGAGCGTCTGCGGATGGTCGTAGGCGAAGAAGCCGAGACGCGACATGCCGGTGTCCAGCTTGATATGGACGTGAAGTCTGCGGCGCAGGCCCTTGAGATGCTCGTTCAGGCTGCGGGCGTACTCGATGCTGTGCACCTCCTGCCGCAGTCCCATCTTGGAAAGGTCCTCCGCAAACTTGACCGGCGTATAGCCGAGGATCAGGATCGGGCCGCGAATGCCGCCGTAGCGGAGCTGGGCCGCCTCCTCGATATTGGAAACCGCGAGGTATTCCGCGCCGAGCTCCGTCAGATGACGGCTGACCGGCACGGCGCCGTGGCCGTAGGCGTCCGCCTTGACGACGCCCAGAAAACGGCAGTCCGACGGCACCTTCGCCCGCAGGGCCCGGTAGTTATGATTCAGGTTGTCGAATGAAATATCCGCCCACGTTCTCTTTAAGTAATCCATCGTGTTCCGTCCTCAATGAAAAGAATAATCGGAAATATCCAACTTCAGAATTCGCTGATCATTATAGCACACTTCGGCAAAAAATGGTAGGTCATTTTTGAAGTACGTGTCGATTTGGAGGCGCTTTTCGCCGTAGTCCTTCTCGTAGGTCACGCGGTAGACGTCTTCCTCCGTGCCCGCGGCGGCGATATACTCCCCGCTCCAGCAGAAGGCCGTCAGCGCAGGCGCGGCGGCGGGAATGACGCTGCCGTTCGCGAGCAGGCCGAACTCCACCGACATGCCGTCGTAGGTGATCTTTCCTCCGCCGTCGGTCACGGCGGCGGTGATCCCCGCGATGGTCTCCGGCTCGACGATCGTCAGCCTTGCCGTGCCGTCCGCGCCGTAATCGCAGTCCACGGTGAAGATCTCGACCCGGTCGCCGAAATCCGCCTCGATCTTCGCGCGGAAACTGCAGCCGCCCGCCTGCAACAACGCCGAGCGAAACTCGATCGCCGGCTCCAGAACGCTTGTCTCGCTTGCGCAGCCGCAAAGCAGCGCACATATCATCAGTACGGCAAAAACTCGCCGCAAGCCGTGTCACATCCCTATTTCAGAAGTCGCGGCAGCCGCTTGATCAGGTCGGTCGGGAGCATCCCGTACTGCCCGATCTCTCGGGCGCAGAGGTCGCCTGCCGTTCCATGCAGCCATGCCGCCGCCGCGGCCGCCTGCGTCGGATTCAGGCCCTGCCCCAGCAGGGAGACGACGATCCCCGCGAGCACATCCCCGCTGCCGCCGGTCGCCATGCCGGGATTGCCGCAGCGGTTGCGGTACAGGCCGCCGTCGCCGCAAATCAGCGTCCTGTGCCCCTTGAGCAGGACGGTCGCGCCCGTCCGCCGGTAGAGATCGACCGCGCCGGAAGCTCTTCCTCCGTCCAGACCGCCGCCAAGGCGCAGGAATTCGCCCTCGTGCGGCGTCAGGATGACCGGACATGCCGCGCCGCGCAGTAAATCTATATGCCCGTCCAGGACGTTTATGCCATCGGCATCGAGGACGACCGGACAGGCCGCGTGCTCCAGCACTGCCTGCACAACGGCCGCCGTGCCTTCGCTTTTTCCGAGGCCGCAGCCGATCAGACAGGCGTCGGCGGTCTTCAGCCGCTCCAGAACGGCGGGAACGGCGTCGGCAGACAGCATTCCGTTGTCGTCCGGCAGCGGGAAGACCATCGGCTCCGTCAATTTGGCAGCGACGACCGGATAAACGCTTTCCGGCACGCCGACAAAGACCAGTCCCGCGCCGCT
>CAJOEH010000012.1:0-102113 GCA_905233385.1 uncultured Oscillospiraceae bacterium | reverse complement strand
GAATTTGAAAAATTCAAAAGCGATCTTTACCTCGGCGTGGACATCGGAACGACTTCGATATCCGCGGCGCTGACCGTGCGGTATTTCGGATGCAGATGAACCGTCGCCATGGTTTTCTCCCCCTCGGCTGAATCTTCTGCTCTTATTATAACCCTTATGGAAAAATAGTCAAATCTTTACTTGCAAAATCGAAAACGCTGTGTTAAAATAGCGACGCAACAGGAAAAAGGCTATGATCGGGCCGTCGGCTGTTCGGCGCAGCTTCAGAGAGGACGCGGTTGCTGCAAGCGTCTGCTGTGAACAGTTCGGCTTTCTCCCGTGAGCTGCCGCGCTGAATCTGTTTCGTATTAGGCGCGGACGGGTCGCTCCGTTACAGGTCAGAGCGCGTCGTGTCAGCGGCGAATTGCGGGTGGTACCGCGGAAGCATGTCTTTCGTCCCCTATCGGACGGAGGGCATATTTTTTTGAAATTTCACCGAAAAAGGAGAAACAATATGAGAGAGCAACTGGAACAGATCAAGACGTCTGCGCTGGCAGCGATCAAAAGCGCGGACGTCACCGCCGCGCTCGAAGCGGTGCGCGTCGCCGTCCTCGGCAAGAAGGGCGAGCTGACCGCCGTGCTCAAGCAGATGGGCAGGCTGTCCGCCGAGGAGCGTCCCGTCATGGGGCAGCTCGCGAACAGCGTGCGCGCGGAACTGGAGAAGCGCATCGAAGAACGCAAAGCAGAGCTGGAAGCCACCGCGCTGGAGGCCCGGCTCGAAGCGGAAGCGGTCGACGTCACCATTCCCGGCAAGGAGATCGAAATGGGCCATCAGCACCCGATGAACAAGGTGCTGCAGGAGGTCAAAGAGATCTTCATCGGCATGGGCTACACCATCGTGGACGGCCCCGAGGTCGAGGAAGCCGCCTATAATTTCACCCGCCTGAACATCGAGGAAGGCCATCCCTCGCGCGACCGCTCCGACACCTTCTACTTCGACGATGACGACAAAGTTCTGCTGCGGACGCAGACCAGCCCCATGCAGATCCGCGTCATGGAACAGCAGAAGCCGCCTATCCGCATTCTCGCGCCCGGCCGCGTCTTCCGCAAGGACGAAGCCGACGCGACCCACTCGCCGATGTTCCACCAGATCGAAGGTCTGGTCGTCGACGAGGGTATCACCATGGGCGACCTCAAGGGCGCGCTCGAAACGCTCATCAAGCGGCTCTACGGCGAGGACGCCGTCTGCCGTTTCCGTCCGCACCACTTCCCCTTCACCGAGCCGAGCTGCGAGGTCGACATGCAGTGCTTCAAGTGCAGAGGCAAGGGCGAGATCGACGGTCAGGTCTGCTCCACCTGCCACGGCGAGGGCTGGATCGAACTGCTCGGCGCGGGCATGGTCCACCCGAAGGTGCTCGAAGGGTGCGGCATCGACAGCAAGAAATACTCCGGCTTCGCCTTCGGCATCGGCCTGGAGCGCATGGCGATGGGCCGCCTGAAGCTGAACGATCTGCGTCTGATCTTCGACAACGACATCCGCTTCTTATCGCAATTCTGAGGAGGTACGACAATGAAACTGAACAGAAAATGGCTCAACGAAGAATTTGTTGACCTCTCGAACGTTTCCGACAAGGAATTCGTCGACGTTCTGACCGTCGCGGGTCAGAAGGTGGAGACCTATGAGCGCATGGACGCGGAGATCTCCAACGTCGTCGTCGGCAAGGTGCTCTCCATCGTGCGGCACGAGAACTCCGACCACATGTGGGTCTGCCAGGTCGACGTCGGCGCTGCCGAGCCCGTGCAGATCGTCACCGGCGCGCAGAACGTCCATGAGGGCGATCTTGTTCCCGCCGCTCTGCACAACTCCCGTCTGCCCGGCGGCATCCACATCACCAAGGGCAAGCTGCGCGGCGTGGAATCGTGCGGTATGCTCTGCTCTCTCAAGGAGCTCGGCCTGACCCTCAACGACTTCCCCTACGCGATCGAGGACGGCATCTGGATCCTGCAGGAGGACTGCAAGCCCGGCGACGACATCAACAAGGTCATCGGAAACGACGACACCGTCGTCGATTTTGAGATCACGAACAACCGCCCGGACTGCTACAGCATCATCGGTCTGGCGCGCGAGGCGGCCGCCGCCTTCAACCTGCCGATGCGCCATCACGAGCCCGTCGTCAAGGGCGGCGCGGAGGGCGATCTGCTCGACCTGATCGACGTCGAAGTCCCTGCGGACGACCTGTGCTACCGCTACACGGCGCGCATGGCGCGCAACGTGAAGATCGCGCCGTCTCCCAAGTGGCTGCGGCAGCGGCTGCGCGCCAACGGCGTGCGCCCGATCAACAACATCGTCGACATCACGAACTACGTCATGCTCGAATACGGCCAGCCGATGCACGCGTTCGATTACCGCTATATCGGCTCGAAAAAGATCGTCGTCCGCCGCAGCGAGGAAGGCGAAACCCTAACCACGCTGGACGGCAACGTCCGCGAGCTGACGCCCGGGATGCTCGTCATCGCCGACGGCGAGAAGCCGATCGGTCTGGCCGGCATCATGGGCGGCGAGAACAGCGAGATCATGGCCGACACCGTGGACGTCGTCTTCGAGTCCGCGAACTTCAACGGCACGTCGATCCGTCAGACGGCGCTCGCGCTCGGTATGCGCACGGAGTCTTCCGGCAAGTTCGAGAAGAACATCGATCCCCTGCTGACCGTTCCCGCCGTCAATCGCGCCTGCGAGCTCGTCGAGCTGCTCGGCGCGGGCGAGGTCATGGACGGCATGATCGACATCCTCAACGAGATCCCGCAGCCGCGCGAGTTGAACCTCGAGCCGGAGCGCATCAACGCACTGCTCGGCACGGACATTTCCGAGGCGGATATGGTCGAATACCTGCGCCGTCTGGAGATCCCCGTCGAGGGCAGAACGATCCGCGTTCCCTCCTGGCGGCCCGACCTCGTGCAGACGGCGGATATCGCGGAGGAAGTCGGCAGACTCTTCGGCTACAACGAGATCCCGACGACCGCCTTCAAGGGCGTCGCCACCGAGGGCGGCTACACCGGCACGATGGCGCTGGAGAACAAGACCGGCGCGCTGTGCCGCAGTCTCGGCTACAGCGAGATCCTGACCTATTCCTTCGTCTCCCCGTCCGTGTTCGACATGATCCGTCTGCCCGCCGATTCTCCTCTGCGCGACGCGCTGAAGATCCAGAATCCGCTCGGCGAGGACGCGTCCATCATGCGCACGATCGCGCTGCCGTCCATGCTGGCGATCCTTTCCCGCAACAACGCCTACCACAACAGCGCGTGCAAGCTCTACGAAATGGCGAAGGTCTATCTGTCGAAGGAAGGGCAGCTCCTGCCCGACGAACCGCGCCATCTGCTGCTTGGCACCTACGGCGAAGGCGAGGATTTCTTCACCATCAAGGGAGAGATAGAAACGATCCTCAAGGGTATGAACGTCAAGGGCGCGGCATATACTGCCGTTAAGGACAACCCCTCGTACCATCCCGGCCGCTGCGCCGAGATCACGGTCAACGGCGTTGCCGTCGGCGTGTTCGGTCAGGTGCATCCGCTGGTCGCGAAGAATTACGACATCGGCGCGGAAATCTACGCCGCTGAGCTCGATTTCACCGCCCTGAGCGGTCTGATCTCTCCTGCCGCGACGTACGTTCCCCTGCCCAAGTATCCCGCTGTCAGCCGCGATATCGCCGTCGTAGCCGACGAAAAGCTGACGGCTGCGCAGCTCGAAGCCTGCATCCGAAAAGCCGGCGGCAAGCTGCTGCGCGAGGTAAAGCTGTTCGACATCTACCGCGGCAAGGGCATCGACAACGGCAAGAAGAGTCTCGCCTTCAGCCTGACCCTCCGCGCGGACGACCGCACCCTGACGGACGCGGATTCCGACGGCGTGATCTCCGCCGTGCTTGCGGCTCTGGACAGAGAGTTCGGCGCAAAACTGCGATAATTCACCGTTTTGTTACCAAAATGTTCCTGATTTTTGCTTTACATTATCGAAACAATGGAATATAATAATTAAACCAAGACAAAAGGAGGCGTGCGTTATGGATCAGAGCACCATCAAATTTGCGGTACCCGCAGAAAGCAATGACGAAATGAAGGAGACCCTTTCCAAGGTCTACCGTTCCCTGACCGAAAAGGGCTACAACCCGATCAATCAGATCGTCGGTTATATCCTCTCCGAGGACCCGACCTATATCACCAACCACAATAACGCTCGCAGCCTCATCTGCAAGCTCGACCGCGATGAGCTTCTGCAGGAGCTTGTCCGTCACTATCTCTTCGATTGATCAACAGCAGCGGGGCTTTCGCGTCAGCGGAAGCCCCGTTTTTCCGCATGTCGACAACAATTTTCGACGTGCGGAGCGGATTTTCAACCTTTTGAAAAAGCTTGAAAATCCGGTTATATTGAACGTGAAAGACACCCCTCCCGGGTTTCTTTCACACGTTCTTCCTTCCCGTATATGCCGACTTCTGCATTTCTATTTCGTACCGTTTCATTGCAATTCATTCCTCTCGACAACATCCTTTTTCCCCGCAGCGGACCGATCGTAACAATATGGTTGACATTTCCGTTTCAATGTGTTACAATCCGGTTACACTCTATTCTGGAGGTCTCTATGGCTGAAAATTCCGAAAAAAAGGAAGTCCTGATGTACAAGGGCCATCCCCTGATGCGCAAGGACAACCTGATCTACTACGGCTCCATGGCGGATGAATACATCGTCATGCTGCAGGTCCTTGAATCCACGAAAATGAACGATCTCGATCTCGCGACGAAGGTCTCCGTCCAGCTTCAGCTCACCGATCCGAATGCGAAGGCACGCGACCGCGTTGTGAAAAAGAGTGAAAAAGACGGCTTCTACACGGCGTTGGATGTTGGCTGTGTATGGCTGGAGCGTGCGTTGAACGCAAAATAATCGAACCCCGTTCGGGAGGAAACATGAAACGGATTTTGCAATTCGCCTTCGTGCTTGCACTCTGCCTGATCCTTCTGCCCCTGTTGCAGCAGGAGGTCTCCGCCAGCGAGCCGAAGATCGCGATCGGCACGGTGCAGTCGAACGACGGCCTGCGGCTGCGCGAGAAGCCGGATAAGCTCTCGGCAACCATCACGATCGCGCAGGGCGGCGATACCGTCGTGATCCTCGACAAGGTCGGCGACTGGTATCTCGTCAATTACAATCTATATATCGGCTACATGCACAAGAACTATCTGGTCGTCTCCGACCGCATGGACGTCGATCTCGGCGAAGGCGCGATCGACGCGGAAACCGTCAGTCTGCGCGGCGGTCCGACGACCGCCAGCCCCGAGATCTATCCGCTCGTGAAAGACGAGCACGTACATATCCTCGGCTTCGCGGACGGCTGGTATCGCGTGCAGCAGGAAGAGACGATCGGCTTTGTCCGAAGCGAAGAGATCGCTCTGCTGGAAAAGCCCGCGGAGAACACGGACGGCGTCGCATGGGTGGTCGACGAGAACGACCCAACCGCCTACAGCCCTGCCGGCGAGCAGATCGCGGCCTGCGCAAAGCAGTATCTCGGCTGCGCCTACGTCTACGGCGGCGAATCCCCTTCCGGCTTCGACTGCTCCGGCTTCGTGCAGTACGTCTATGCGCAGCTCGGCTACAGCATCAACCGCACCGCGACGGCGCAGCTTGCCGACGGATACAATATCCCCTACGACAGTATGCTGCCCGGCGACATCATCTACTTCGGCTACGGCAGCGTCGCGACCCACGTCGGCATCTATCTCGGCAACGGCGATTTCATCCACGCGCAGAATCCCTCGACCGGCGTGGTCATCACCTCGCTGTTCGACGACTGGTACGCGAGCCGCTTCCTGTGCGCCCACCGGATCGCAAGTTAACTGTCAATAATTACCGCTCTCATTTGAGAGCGGTTTTTTTCGCTTCTGCGCATAATAGAAACAGTATGATCACGGAGGCAAGCCATGGAAACAGCACATCGCGGCAAGCAGAGCTTTGTATTTCACGACCCGCCCGCCATCCTCGCCTTTGCGTCCGTCGCGGGAAAGAAGGAGGCGGACGGGCCGCTCGGCAGTACGTTCGACAAGACTGCGAAGGACACAAAGTTCGGTCAGAAGACCTGGGAAAAAGCGGAAACGCAGATGCAGCGGACCGCTATGGAGCTCGCCCTGCAAAAGGCGGGCTTACGCGAAGAGCAGCTTGACGCCGCCTTCGTCGGCGATCTGCTCAATCAGTGCGTCGGCTCGAGCTTTTGTATGCGCAACCGAAACATTCCGACCTTCGGGCTGTACGGCGCGTGCTCGACCATGGCGGAAAGCCTCATGCTGGCAGCGATGAGCGTCAACGCGGGCTACTGCCGCAGGGTGCTCGCCCTGACCTCCTCGCACTTCGCCTCCTCGGAACGGCAGTACCGTTTCCCGCTCGCCTACGGCGGTCAGCGCACACCGACCGCCCAATGGACGGTGACCGGCGCTGGCGCGGCCGTGATCGGCAGCAAGGGCGACGGGCCGTTTCTTCTGAACGCGACCGTAGGCACGATCGTCGACGACGGGATCAAGGACGCGGCGAACATGGGCGCGGCGATGGCGCCGGCGGCGTACGAGACCCTGCGCGCACACTTCGACGACCTCGGCACGTCGCCGGAGGACTACGATCTGATCGTCACGGGCGACCTCGGCAAGCTGGGATTCCGGCTCGTCAAAGACCTGTTCAGCCGCGACGGCGTGGAGCTGGAAGAACGCTATCGGGACTGCGGCGTTCTCATCTTCGACTGCGAGCGGCAGGACGCGCACTGCGGCGGGAGCGGCTGCGGATGCAGCGCAAGCGTGCTTTGCGGCCACCTGCTGCAAAAGATGCGCCGTCGAGAGATCCGAAAGCTGCTCTTCTGCGGCACGGGCGCGCTGCTCTCTCCCCTGACCACGCAGCAGGGAGAATCCATCCCGTCGGTCTGCCACGCCGTCACGATCTCCACGGAAAGGAGCTGAGGATATGGACTATCTATGGGCGTTTCTCATCGGCGGCGCGCTCTGCGTCGTCGGTCAGATCCTGATCGACAAGACGAATCTGACGCCGGCGCGGATCCTCGTTTCCTACGTCGTCGCGGGCGTCTTCCTCGGAGCGGTCGGACTCTATCCGAAGCTAGTCGATTTTGCCGGTGCGGGCGCGACCGTCCCGCTGACAGGCTTCGGCAATACGCTGGCGAAAGGCGTTCACGAGGCCGTGCTCCGCGACGGATTTCTCGGCGTCTTTACCGGCGGTCTGACCGCGGCGGCGGCCGGCATCTGCGCCGCAGTCGTATTCGGTCTGCTCGCGGGGCTGATCTTCCAACCGAAGGATAAATGACGCGCACGCGGGCATACTAACCCTGCGGAGCGATCCGCAAAATGCAATACAGGAGGTTCCGGTCATGGAAAACCGCAGTCAGAATCAGAAAAAGCAGAACAAGAACAGCAATCAGAGCCAGAATCAGAACAGCGAACAGAATTGCAGATAAAGCATGCGCGGCGCCGTCAAAAATGACGGCGCCGCGTATTTCTCGTGTCAAAATGTCTTTTTGACACGAGAAATCACGGCTTTTCAAACATAAAACCTGTTTGAAAAGCCGGTTTTATTGAACGTGAAAGACAACCCTGACGGTTTTCTTTCACACTTTCTTTCCCTCCGATTATTCTTCTCCATACGGTAATAAGCGGCACAGTGTATAAATTTGCTGTAACGAGGCAACGCTATTCCCGAGGTGATTTTGATGAGCAACGAGATTCCCATGCTGAACTCCATACGGCAGACGACGCAGATGGGCTGTTACGGGATCAAGGCGGTCATGGACGAGACGGTCAACCGCAGCTTCCGCGCCGCCCTCCGCCAGCAGTACGAGGAGTACGCGAAGATCTACGAGGAGGCGGATCAGCTCCTGCAGGACCGCTGCGGCAAGCCGAAGGACGTCACGCCGATCGCCCGTTACGGCTCCGCGCTGTCGTCCAAGCTCCGCGTCCGCGCCTCCGTCGATCCGACCGCGAAGATCGCGGAGCTGATGCTGCAGGGCAACACTCGCGGCATGATCAAAAGTATGCACAACATCCGGACGATGGGCATGCTGGAGCCGAAGGTCGCGGGGCTTTCCAAGCGGCTTTTGCAGACGGAGCAGGACAACATCAACCAAATGAAAGCGTTTCTATAAAAGGGGGCCGACAAAGTTTTGTCGGCTCCCTGTACGGATTTTCAAACGCTCGAACCGTTTGAAAATCCGTTTTTTATCGAACGTGAAAGACACCCCTCCTGGGTTTCTTTCACACTTTCTTCCTTCCCGTTATCGCAGGTTTTCTCATCTGTCTACAGTTTGAAAGGGTACTGATTGCACCCTTTCTCTATTCGCCGCATATACTGTTCCGAGGAGGTGCATTATGGCCAGTACCGGATTTTTGACCGTTCGCATTTCTACGTCAGACGCGGAGCTTCCGATCCAGGACGCGACCGTGACCGTCACGCAGGATACGCCAGGCGGCGTCGATCTGCTCGCCGTGCGGATCTCGGACCGCAGCGGCGTCGTGCCGAATATCGCGATCGCCACGCCCGCGCTGAGCGAGAGCCTGTCGCCCGGCGGGCCGGTCCCCTACGCCGTCGTGGACGTCACGGTGGATCATCCCGGCTACGACCGGGCGCTCATTGAAAACGTCCAGCTCTTCGCCGGCGTCCAGTCCCAGCAGGACATCGCGCTCGTACCGCAGAGCCGCACGCCGGAAGCCTTCAACATGACCGACGTCGTCAACATCACGGCGCAGGACCTATGAGTACGGTCAGTATCATTCCCTACGTGCCGAGGACGATCACCGTGCATCTGGGGCAGCCGGACGCCTACGCCGCAAACGTCACGGTGACGTTCAACGAATACGTCAAGAACGTCGCGTCCAGCGAGGTCTACCCGACCTGGGACGAAAGCGCGCTGCGGGCGAATATCCTCGCGATCACGTCCTTCGCGCTGAACCGCTTCTATACCGAATACTACCGCAGCCGCGGCTACAACTTCGACATCACGTCCGCAACCGAGATCGACCAGAAATTCATCAACGGCAGGAACTATTTCGACACGATCTCCGCGCTCGTCGACGAGCTGTTCAACAGTTACATCCGGCGCATCGGTTTTATCGAACCGCTGGCGGCGAAGTTCTGCAACGGCACGACCGTCACCTGCGCGGGGCTGAGCCAGTGGGGCTCGCAGGATCTTGCGCGGCAGGGACTGGGCTCGGTGCAGATTCTGCGCAGATACTACGGAAACAACATTGAAATCGTCAGCAACGCGCCGGTGCGCGGCTATACGCCTTCCTATCCCGGCACGCCGCTGCGCTACGGCTCGCGCGGCGCGAAGGTCCTGCAGGCACAGATCATCCTGAATACGATCGGCAACAACTATCCCGCGATCCCGCGCATCTCGCCCGAGGACGGCATTTTCGGCCCGCAGACGGAGGCCGCCGTGCTGGCGCTGCAGCGCATTTTCAACCTCACGCCGGACGGGATCATCGGCAGGTCGACCTGGAACCAGATGGAAGTGCTCTATGTTGCCGTCAAGCGGCTCAACGAGCTGGAATCGCAGGGGCAGACCTACATCTCGCTCGACTGGCAGGCGCCGGACAGTTTGCAGGAGGGCAGCCGAGGCCAGCAGGTGCGGCAGCTGCAATACATGCTGCAGGTGCTTTCGGACTACATTTCGACCGTGCCGCGGATCAGCAACGACGGCATCTTCGGGCCGCGGACGGAAGCGGCGGTGATCGCGTACCAGTCGTTCGCGGGTCTGACGCCGGACGGCGTCGTAGGCCCTGCGACCTGGAACTCCATGCGCAACCGCGTCTCCGGCATTCTCGGCAGGACGGAGTCGTCCTTCCTGCAATACCCCGGGCGGCCGCTGCGCCGCAACGACCGCGACCAAACCATCTGACAGGAGGCAGAGTATGGAGCAACAGCCGGATATTCAGGAATTGCAGGAAATGCTGCGCGTTCTTGCGCCGGACGACGGGCCGTTTGAGAACGGCGTGTTCGGCAAGCAGACGCAGAAGGCCGTCGAGCGGTTTCAGCGTGAGCGCGGTCTCCGCGTGACCGGCGCGGTCGACGCGGAGACGTGGAACGCGCTGCAGCGCGCCTACGAGAACGAGATGATCGACCGGCAGGCGGCGGAGCCGCTGGAGATCATTTTGCAGCCGCATCAGGTGCTGGAAAAGGGCTGTCAGAACAGCAATCTCTATCTGGTGCAGGCGATGATCCGCGCACTCGACAATTACATCCCCGATATGCCTGTGGTCGACGTGAACGGCAGGCTGGACGGCAAAACGGAAAAAGCGATCAAATGGCTCCAGGCCTGCTGCGGTCTGCCGCAGAGCGGCAGCGTCGACAAGAACACCTGGCGGTTCCTCGCGCACGAGTACCGCTCGATGGTCGGCGACGGCACCGGCACCTTCCCGGTGCGGCAGCATACGCCTGTGCAGTAAATATGAAACACCGCAGCAGGCAACGCCCGCTGCGGTGTTTTGTTATTTTTCTTTATCCAGGACGAGAACGCAGGCGCAGAAGCCTTCCTCCAGTTGGAAGCAGAACACCCGCACCGGTCCCTGTCCCGTTTTGAAATCCTCGATGATCTTTGAGCCGCCGTGAAGCGCGATCTCCGAGAAGGTGATCAGCCATTTCCGGTTGCCCTGCGGGAAGACCTCGAAATAGGTGTGGTCGACCGTATTGTTCCTGTCGACGTTTTCAAAGTCCTCCATTGCCTTGTTGCAGTAACGAAAAACGAAATCTATGCCGTGACCGTCCTTGCCGAAGACCAGCTCGATGACGCAGAACGGCAGCGGGAAATTGTCCATAATATAGAAGCGGTCGATGATCGACTCCGTCTCAGTCGGATGGGCGATCCGCCGGTTGATGATCGACTTGTTGCGCGAGTGCTCGCCCGGCGTGCGGACTCTGCCGCGGAAGCTGCGGCCGTCCGTCATCGTATAGCAGCCGTCCTCCACGTTGGCGACCTCCAGCTCGTTCACAACGACGCCCTTGTTGACGCTCAGCAGTTTGAGCCCGGGCAGGCCGTCGGTCACGGTCTTCAGCGGCGTAAAAGTCTTGACGCAGCGGCCGTCCGTCAGATAGATCGCCGTCTTCCCCTCCTCGCGCACCAGATACAGGATCTTATTCGGCGCGATTTGATTTTTCCTGAAGAATTTTTCTAATTGAATTGACATTTCTACCGCCTCACTATTCCATTTTTATATATTCTAACATAACATGCCGTTAATTTCAAATTATTTTTTAACGTTTCTATTATTTGATGATAAAATAATGGATTGACGCCTGTAAGACGTCAATCCATGTCGATGCAGTCCAGCATCGCGCAGAGGTTCTCCTCCGAGTATTCGATCTCCGCGGAGTATTCCCGCGCGATCTCATAGTACGCCGCCGGATCGCAGCCCTCCGACGTCCAGATTGCGCGGATCAAATAGCAGCTCAGGACGGCGAAGGCCGATCTGCCCGCGAGGTCGCCGTCATAGACCGCGCCCGCGAGATGGCGGAACAGAAAATAGACACAGAGCTGTTCTTCCGCGATCGGATCTGGCGCGAGATCGGGGCCGCCGCGGCGCAGGCTGTCGAGACGACGCTCCCAGCCCGGGTCCAACCGCTCCAAATCGAACAGGAAGTCTGCCCACTGCGCGTTCGTCCGCTCAGGCAGGCTTCCCCGCGCTTCGGTAAGGATCGCCTCGAAGCGCGCCCGGATCGGCCGGGAGCGGTCCTGCATGATGTCGATCAGTCTGCCGCGCAGTCGGAGGATCGCTTCTTCCTCCGGGAGGAGGCTCTCCCCTCCCGATTCTATGAAGCGCGTCTTCTCCCGGCGCGACATGATCAGTTTTGCCGCCGCCTCGCAGCAGAGGCCGAGGCCGGTCTCCGTGCGGTCGGAGAAGAAGTTCCGAAAGCGCGGATGATCCGTGCAGATCTGGCACAGGCGTTCCTCGCCAAGCGCCGGAATCAGATCGCAGAGGTTGTTTTCGTTCAGAAACGGGCAGCTCTCGTCCGCGCGCAGACGAAAGTGCGCCGTGCCGTCCTCGCCGGTCTCGATCTCGCGGCGCAGACGGTCTCCGAGCTCGCCTGGCAAAGACTGATAGTACGCGAGCGCGTCCCCGTCGATATCGATCTCCCAGCCGCGGCAGCAGGTGTGCCTGCAATCGCCCGCAGCGCATTGAAATTCGTCGTAATAATCCGGTTTTATCTCTTTCATCTTCTCGTCCAAACCGTTTTCATCATTTCAAAATCATAGGTGCGGAGAAAGCGGCTGAGCCGCGCGCCGTCCTTTCGCGCGCGGCAGAAGATCTCCGCGCAGGCGCGCGCGTCGCTCGACGCCTGATGGTGGTCCAGCGATACGCCGAGGTAGTCGCTGACCGTGTTCAGGCGGTGATTCACGAGCTGCGGCCAGCACGCCCTCGCCACGCGGCAGGTGCAGATATAGTCCGCATAGGGCTTCCACGGGATCTCATAGGCCCGCAGGCAACGCGCCAGCACGCCAAGATCGAACGGCGCGTTGTGTGCCAGGAGGATCCCGCTCGACATCAGCGGTTCGATCAGCTCCCATAGCTGCCCGAACGTCGGCGCGTCCTCGACCAGATAGGAAGTGATCCCCGTCAGTTGGATATTGAATGGGTCGAAATACGTCTCCGGATTGATCAGCGTGTCGAATTCGCGAACGATCTCGTTGTCCTCGATCACGGAAATACCGATCGCGCTCATGCGGTCGTTCGCGCCGTTCGGCGTCTCCACGTCGAAGGCGATGAATCTGTCTATCATGGTCTCACCCCATCTCTGTCCCCTGCATTATAGCACAGGAAGGGGCAAAGCGGAAGACGGAAAATCAGTTATCGATCGCCGGATTGAGATAATAGACGTTCTTTTCGTTCAGCCGCTCGCGGAGCTTCTGGATTGCCTCGCCGAAGCGCTGGAAATGCACGATCTCGCGCTCGCGCAGAAACTTGATGACGTCGTTCACGTCCGGGTCGTCGGACAGGCGAAGGATGTTGTCGTAGGTCACGCGCGCTTTCTGCTCCGCCGCGAGGTCTTCAGTCAGGTCGGCGATCGGGTCGCCCTTGACCTGCATACCGGCCGCCGACCACGGCGTGCCGCCGGCGGACTGCGGATAGACGCCCACGGTATGATCGACGAAGTAATTGGCGAAGCCGCCCTCGCGCTGCTGCTCCGGCGTGAGGTTCTTCGTCAGCTGATGGACGATCGTGCCGATCATCTCCAGGTGCCCGAGCTCCTCCGTGCCGATGTCGGTCAGCAGGCCCTTCAGCTCCGCGTAGGGCATGGAATACCGCTGCGACAAATAGCGGAGCGACGCGCCGAGCTCGCCGTCGGGTCCGCCGTATTGTGAAATCACGATGCCCGCGAGCTTCGGGTTCGGTCTTGCGATCTTCACGGGATACTGCAGTTTCTTTTCATAGACAAACATACCTTACGCCTCCTTCTGATTTGCGTCGTATTCCCACGGCCACGGATCGCGCAGCCAGTCGTAGGCCGCGCCCTCCGCCGCTGCCGCTGCGGTCAGCGGGCCGTACTGCTTCTCATAGGCCGCCGCGCCTTCCTTTTGGAGCCTGACGTAGGAGCGGTACAGCTCGAACGCCTCGCTGTCATCCGCGTGCGTGTCCAGATACAGTCCCAGCTCCGTGATCGCGAAGCAGAGCGCCTGCAGCTCGTGCAGGGGCGTGTCGTCCAGCGGAACGTCGTTGGTCATGCCCATGAACGGCAGGTCGAGCCCCGGGAACAGGGTTCCGCGCACCACGCCGTTCTTGGCGGGATAGGCGACGGGGTTGTTGGGCTGGAAAGGCACGTACGGATTCGCCAGCGGCGCGCAGGCGGGCAATACGCCGTAGCCGGGATCGGCCGTCTCAACGGTCAGCTGCCGCTGCGCCATCTGCTGAGTTCTCATTTCCAAAGCAATTACCTCCTTTGGGGATCGCTCCCCTGTTTCAGCGTATGCTTCGGTAATTCGGTCTGTTCCGACAAAAAAAAACGGAAGCCTGTTAAGCAGGCTTCCATTCGTTTACCAAATCACTGTGCGTGACGACGATATCCAGTTCTTTCAGCTCCTGCGGGGAGAAAAACCGCAGCTCTCCGGACTCTTTGCTCGGCTTGAGTTCGGGCAAACAGTCGAGCTTCGTGCGGAAGAGCACGATGATCATGCGCCAGACCGTGCCGTCGCGGTAGCTCGCGATGCGGTCGTCGTCGACCACGCGGACCTGCTCGAACGCCGTCTCCTGCAGGAAGATGCCAGTTTCCTCGCGCAGTTCCCGCGCGATTCCCTGCGCATAGCGTTCGCCGTTTCGCAGCCTGCCGCCGATCAGGCCCCACTGCCCGCAGTCCCATCTGCGTTCCAGCAGCAGCTTGCCGTCGTATTCCAGCAGGACGTTCGTGCCGATGTGGGTCGGGCTGTTCGGCTTCGGCGCGTTCGGGTCGTTCCGATAATAGGTTCCGACCGGCATTGGCTTTCTCCCCTTTACAAAATACTGCGCAGCTGCGCGACCTGCTCCGACGTCGTCGCCCAGCTCGTGACGAAGCGGATGACGGTGTGCGTTTCGTCATACTTCTCCCAGAAGCTGTAGGCAACGAGGGACGACAGGCGCTTGAGCTCGCTGTCTTCCACGATCAAAAACTGCTGATTGGTCGGCGTTTCCTTCCAGACGCGGCAACCCTTTTCGCGGAAGATCGCTTTCATTTCCTCCGCGCGGTCGATCGCGTGTTTGCCGATCTCAAAGTACAGGCCGTCCGTAAAGAGCGCGTCGAACTGCACGCCGAGGACGCGCCCCTTTGCGAGCAGCGCGCCGTGCTGTTTTGCGCGCGTCAGGAAGTGCTTCGGCATATTCCAGCGCGGGAAGACGACCGCCTCGCCGCACAGGGCGCCGACCTTCGTTCCGCCGATGTAGAACACGTCGCAGAGCTCTGCAAGCTCCGGCAGGGTCAGATCGCATTCGCGGCTCATCAGGCCGTAGCCGAGGCGCGCGCCGTCGAGGAACAGCGGCAGACCGTACGCGCGGCAGACGGCGGAAAGCTCCGTCAGCTCCGCCTTGGAATAGAGCGTGCCGAACTCGGTCGGGAAAGAAATATAGACCATACCGGGATGGACCATATGCTCACAGCTGTCATCGCCGTTGAAACGCTCCATCAGGTCCTTTAGCTCTGCCGCGCAGAGCTTGCCGTCGTGGGACGGAAGCTCCAGCACCTTATGTCCGCAGAATTCGATCGCGCCCGCCTCGTGCAGGGCGATATGCGCCGTCTGCGCCGCGACGACGCCCTCATACCTCTGCAGGCTTGCGTCGATTACGACCTGATTCGTCTGCGTGCCGCCGGTCAGGAAGAAGATCTCCGCCTCCGGACAATCGCAGGCAGCTTTGATTTTTCTCTTCGCCGCCGCACAGAATTCGTCCAGACCGTAGCCGGTCTGCGGCACCAAGTTTGTCTCCGCCAGACGCTGCAGGAGCTTCGGATGCGCGCCGACGTTGTAGTCGTTTTCAAAGGACAGTTTTTGTTTGTTAACAAATAGGAGATTGTTTTCTCCGTTCGTTTTTGCCTGTGCAACAAGTCTCTTCAATCGCTCTCGAACACCAGCTTTTAGGGCGTTCATCTCTTCCTCTGTTGGTTCATGTTCTTGTGCTTTTTGGAACTGTTCGATTTTACTCATTGGAATCCAAAATAGTTTTCCACTTTTTGACTTCATTAATACTCTTTGTTCTTTCTCATCTGACATACAGAAACTCACTCCTAATCAATGATAATTCGCCTTTAGTATTAATAAGCTCATTTGTTTATAGGCTCAAGATCGCCGCGGCGATCAGGCATTGCGCGAGATAGTAAGCGATATGCAGCAGCATGCTTTGCGCGAAACGGCGTTTCCGGCCGAAGGTATAGGCGGTGAGGATACTGTCGCTGATCGGGAACAGCACGCCGCCGATCGCGAAGAGCAGCGTCCCAGCGGAGAAGCCGCGCACGGCGATCACCGCCGCAAGGCCGCCCATATAGCAGGCGATCGCGAGGTAGAACGTCCCGGGCAGCAGGAGCTTTCCCGCCTGCACGCCGCGCCAAACGGTATAGAGCTTGACGAGCAGGAGCATGACCACGCAGACCGGCAGCGCGGGCAGCCACGCGGGCGCGTCGATCAGCAGGAGCGCGGGGATATAGCACAGGTGACCGAGTCCGAACAGCAGCATTCCCAGCGCGAAATAGCGGTCGTGCTTCTTCGGGTAGAGATACCGCAGATCAAGGACGACGTCTCCCGCAAAGCCGAAGAGCAGGCCGAGGAAGATCAGCCATCCGATCAGCGGCCGTCCGCATTGCGTCAGCGCGATCCCGCCGAGCAGGAGAAAGCACGCGGACGCGCTCGCCTTGCGGATCAGGCCTTGCCGCTGATCGCCGCGCCGCTGCGCGTTCAGATAAAGCCAGTCTAAAACCTGCGCTGCGCACGTCAGCACGGCGACGATCGCCCAAAATGCTTTACCCACGTTGCTTCCCTCCTTTTGGTTTCTTATGGTAGTATTATACCTTCCCCGCCGCGATTGCACAAGACCTTAAATGCTCTGCTTGACAAATACATTTGACTTTGGTAAAAGTAACTCGGATGCAGCGTTTGTAGCATCGGCAAGAGAGCCGAATTCGGTCACTCCCTGATGCCTTTCTTGCGCTGCATCTTTTTCTTTGGGTATGCTTGCCTTTTTCTTGCAAACCACCTGGCTTGTCATTGCGAGGCGCAGCGCGCCGTGGCAATGACAAGCTTGGAGTTGCTGTGTTCAAATATGATTCTTTGCTTTCCTGATAGAAAACCCGCTGCGGCGAACTTTCGCCGCAGCGGGAAAACACCTCATCAGTCGTCGGCGGCTGATACCGTCGATGACAGCTTCCCCTCAGAGGGGAAGCCTTTCAGCTCCGAGAGGCGGGCGTTGAGCTTGCTGTAAATGCGCCTGACGAACCACGGCTCAGTGGAGGCGGCAAGCGCTTCTTCCGGGGTAAACCATTTGACTCCCGTGTTTTCATCCTCGCATATTCTCAACTGCTCCGTATCGTCCGCCTCCAGCAGATAGGTCACGTTCAGATGCAGGTGGCTTGACACGTATTCTCCGCGCTTCTCGTGCCCGTCCACGGTCAGGCATTCCAGCGAAGCGATCTTTCCGTCGATCGGGCGGACGCTTTGCAGTCCGGTCTCCTCCCGGCACTCCTTCAATGCGACCTTCAGCAGGTCTTCCTCGCCGTCGGCGTGACCGCCGCACCACGCCCACGAATCATAGAGTTTATGATAGACCATCAGGACCTTCGTTCTGTCCCTGTTCGTCACCCACGCGGACGCGGTCATATGCGCGATCCGGTTGCTCCGCAAAAACGCGTCGTCGCAGCTGTCCAGATACGTTAGAATCAGCTCTTTGTCCCGCGCTTCCTGCGCGTTGCGCGGCTGATACGCCGTCAATTCCTCTCGCAGCGGCACAATCATCCCTCCCGTCCTGCGGATATTTTGATTATAGTCCAAAACCGCCGGAATCTCAAGGTTTCTGTCAATAATTCTTGACATCAGGTATTGATTGGAATATGATATAAATTAGCCAATTTCTAAGGAGGAGCAATTCATGGCAAAAACCTTAAAGGACATTCTCAAGCTCTGCGAAGAAAAGCAGATCCGCATCGTCGATTTCAAAATGACGGACATCGACGGCAGATGGCGTCATCTGAGCATTCCCGTGGAACGCCTCAACGAGGACACCATGACCTACGGTATCGGCTTCGACGGCTCCAACTACGGCTACGCGCCCGTGGAGAGCAGCGACATGGTCTTCGTGCCCGATCTGGATTCCGCCGTTGTGGATAACTTCGCGCGGATCCCCACCCTCTCCATGATCGGCGACGTCATGGTCATCGACCGCCCGGCGAACCGCCCCTTCGATCAGTACCCGCGCAACGTCGCGAAGCGCGCGATCGCCTACATGCAGGAGAAGGGCATCGCCGATCAGATGATCGTCGGCCCGGAGTATGAATTCTATGTCTTCGACGCTGTGCATTACGACACCAAGCCCGAGAACACCGGCTATAATATCGACGCCCGGCAGGCCGAGTGGAACGGCGCGGAAGACGACAACAACAACGGCTATATCATCCAGCATAAGGCCGGCTATCACGCCTGCCTGCCGCAGGACATCAACAACGACCTGCGCAGCAAGATCTGCCTGATGCTCGAAGACTGGGGCGTCAAGGTCAAGTATCATCACCACGAAGTCGGCGGCTGCGGCCAGCTCGAGGTCGAAGTCGAACTCGGCGATATGGTCTCACTGGCGGACGGCACGATGACCGCGAAGTACGTCATCAAGAACGCCGCCGCCGAGGAAGGCAGAACGGCGACCTTCATGCCGAAGCCCGTCGCGGGCGAGGCCGGCAGCGGCATGCACGTGCATATGCAGCTGTTCAAGAACGGCGAGCCGCTGTTCTACGATGAGAAGGGCTACGCCCAGCTCAGCGAGACGGCGATGCATTTTATCGGCGGTCTGCTGACCCACGCGGCTTCCATCTGCGCGATCACCAATCCGTCCACCAACTCCTATAAGCGTCTGATCCCCGGCTACGAGGCCCCGGTCACCATCGGCTACGCGATGGCGAACCGCAGCGCGGTCATCCGCATTCCCGCTTACGCCAAGGCGCCGAAGAACAAGCGCTTTGAGCTGCGCAACCCGGACGCGACCTGCAATCCGTACTACGCCTACGCCGCGATCCTGATGGCGGGCCTGGACGGCATCGAGAAGAAGATCGACCCGCACGCGAAGGGCTGGGGCCCGTACGACTGCAACCTCTTCGACCTCCCCGAGGAAGAAAAGGCGAAGCTCGGCGGTCTGCCCAAGACCCTCGACGAGGCGCTGGACGCGCTCGAGAAGGATCACGACTACCTGACCAAGGGCGGCGTCTTCCCGGAGCGTCTGATCGAGATCATGATCGAGAAGCACCGCAAGGAAGCGGAAAAGATCTCCCGCATCCCCCACCCGGCGGAATTCGCTCTGTACTACGATCTTTAATAACTGCGCAAAACCGGCTGTTGCCTGATGGCAACAGCCGGTTTCTGTATGAATCCAACCTTTTTGTTTGTCATTGCGAGCAGCGAAGCTGCGTGGCAATCTGTCCCTTTCGGGATCGGACGTTTCCCCTTCATTCGATGCAGATTACAAATCTGCTGCGGACAGCTTCCCACGGTCGCTGCGCGACCTCGGAATGACACGAAAAGGAAACGCTTCTGTATGAAGCAAAGCCGGCTGAATCAGCGATTGATGATTCTTGCCGGCAGCGGGCGGTGGACCTTCATCGCGCCCTTCGGGCAGAATTCCTGGCAGCAGAAGCAGCGGATGCACTTCTGATAGTCGATATTCGCCTTCTTCTCGCGAATGGCGATCGCCTTCGCCGGGCACATATTGGCGCAGAGGCCGCAGCCGACGCATTCCGACTTCTTGAGCTTCGGCGAGGATCGCAGCGCCTTCTTCGCGATCTTGCCGAGCAGCACGCCCGCTTTGCCGGGCAGGACCGTTTCGAATTGCAGTCCCCTGCCGCGCTCGATCCGCTCGAAGTCGGGGATCACAAAAGCATCCGGATTCCCGTACGTTTCGATCTCCTCCGCGCTTTCCGGCACGAGGCCGTAATTCGCCGCGGCGCGGAGCGTCGGCACGACCATCGGGTCGAGACCGATCAGCTTCGCGCAGATCATGTCGAGCTTGTGGCAGTTCGTCCCCGCGAGCAGGGCGCCCATCTGCCGCGGCGTGCCGGCTGTCGGGCCGTTGCCCTCCATGGCGATCACCGCGTCGACGATGTAATAATGGGGTTTGAAATAGTCGTTGAGGTCGATGATCATGCCCGCGAAATCCAGCGGATCGGGGAAGCGGAAATGGTACTCCGGCTTCGTGACCCCCGGCACCGCGCCGAAGAGATTTTTCGTCGCCGCGGACAGGCACATCATGCCGTGGCTCTTGAGCTTGCAGAAGCTGATGATCGCGTCCGCATCGTCCAGCCAGGCGGTATAGTTGAAGGTCTTGGCGACGTGCGCCTCCGGGTAGACCGCGCTTTTCTGCTCGAAATTGTGATTGAGTTTGCCGCCCGCTTCCTCCACTGCGCGCAGTCCCGTGACGGTATAGACGCGGTTCAGGACCGCCGCGTTGAAGAGGTTTCCCGGGCTGTCGCCGACGGTGACGAGCGCGCCGCGCTCGACGAGCTGCCGCGTCAGCGCGGCAAGGAGCGCGGGATGGGTCGTCGCCGCCGTCTCCGGCTTCATCGCGGAGACGAGATTCGCCTTGATCGCGATCTTCATCCCCGGCTGGACCCAGTCTAAACCGCCGAACGGCGCGAGCGCTTCCTCCAGCGCTTTCAGGCAGTGTTCTCTTAGGTAATCCTCACAGCGGACGATCGAAACCTCCGGCATACCCTCGCCTCCTCTCCGTAACATCATACCATATTTCGTCCAAAAGTCAAAGAGCAAATACCGCGCGGATTTCCGTACATATTGCTCAAAAACACTCTGTAAGATTTGTCAATTTCGGCAAGGGAAAAACCGTTGCATTTTATAGAAAATAACAATATAATTAAAGTGTAATTGAAGATTGATAGCTGTAACGAAGTGCTTCGCGCACGGGCTGACGACTATCACTCAGGGTTACTTGAGTGGAGATGC
This sequence comes from uncultured Oscillospiraceae bacterium, assembly GCA_905233385.1. Classification (GTDB taxonomy): domain Bacteria; phylum Bacillota; class Clostridia; order Oscillospirales; family Oscillospiraceae; genus JAZOXB01. Next base: position 81,446 of record CAJOEH010000012.1, on the reverse strand, counting down.
GGAAGGTATTTCTGTGTCCCCATTTTTTATTGCTTTGAAACTATTTACAGGAGGTCATTCTATGTACATTCTGGCAAACGGCAAACTCATCACGAGAAGCGAAACGCTCCCCTTCCTGCCCGACGGCGGCGTCGTGATCGACGGCACGAAAATCAAGGAAGTCGGCAAGACCGCCGACCTGAAGGCGAAATATCCCGACGCGGAGTTCATCGACGCGAAGGGCGGCGTAATCATGCCCGCGCTGATCAACGCCCATACCCACATCTATTCCGCTCTGGCGCGCGGCCTCTCCATTAAGAGCAACAACGCCGACAACTTCTACGACGTTTTGGACAAGCAGTGGTGGGCGATCGACCGCAAGCTGTACCTGAGCGGCACGAGAGCCTCGGCGGACGCGCTGTACATCGACTGCATCAAGCAGGGCGTTACGACCATCTTCGACCACCACGCCTCCTACGGCGAGATCCCCGGCAGCCTGCACGAGATCGCGGAATCCGCGAAGAAGTTCGGTATCCGTTCCTGCCTGTGCTATGAGGTTTCCGACCGCGACGGCGAGGAAAAGTGCCTGCAGGGCATCAAGGAAAACGCCGATTTCATCTCGGAATGCGCCGCGCGCAAGGACCCGATGCTCGCCGCGATGTTCGGCGGTCACGCGCTGTTCACGATCTCCGACAAGACCTTTGAGCGCATGGTCGAGGCCAACGCCGGCCGCACCGGCTATCACATCCACGTCTCCGAGGGCTGGAACGACGTCTACGACTCCATCCAGAACTACCACTGCCGTCCGGTCGAGCGCCTGTACAAGCACGGCATTCTCGGCGAGAAGACCATCCTCGGCCACTGCATCCACGTGACGGACAAGGAGATCGACCTGATCCGCGAGACCAACACCATGGTCGTCAACAACCCCGAATCCAACATGGGCAACGCCGTCGGCACCTGCCCCGTCCTCCCGCTCTACAAGAACGGCATCCTGCTCGGCCTCGGCACCGACGCCTACACGAACGACATGCTCGAGTCCATTAAGGTCGCGCTCTGCGCGCAGCGTCAGAACGCGGAGCTGCCGAACGTCGGCTGGTGCGAGGTCACGGACATGCTCTTTAAGAACAACGCGAAGATCGGCGCGAAGTACTTCCCGGACAAGTTGGGCGTTTTGGAGCCCGGCGCGGCCGCGGACGTGATCGTCATGGACTACAAGCCGTTCACGCCGTTCTCGAGCGCGAATATCGACGGTCACATGCTCTTCGGCATGACCGGCAGACAGTGCCAGACCACGATCGCCAACGGCAAGCTCCTGATGAAGGACCGCGAGCTGATCGGGATCGACGAGGAAGCGGAGAACGCGCACATCCTCGAAGAAGCCAAGAAGCTCTGGGGCGATCTGAACGACTGCAGGTACGACGCCTACGGCGAGATCTGATCGGGGAATCAGCCTATGACCAAACTTGAAAAGCAACGGGCGGCGGCAAAATGGATCCTGCTGGCTCTGCTGGTCTACTGCCTCGTCATCACAGTCCTGACTTATCTTCTGCCGGACAGCCTCACCGTCGCGTTCCTCTCCCCCTTCACCGTCCTTGCCGTCTTTCTGGAGCAGTGGAGCGCCGACTCAATTGCGGTCTACGTGATCGCACGCGCATTGGTCTGTCTGCACGTTTTGCTGCCGCTGATCGGCTGGGTGCTCCTCTGCAAGCCGGTCTATGCAGGCAGGGCGCTGATCATCGCGCCTTTCAGTCTGCTGATCGCGAGCAATCTGTTCATCACCGCAAGCCACCTGATCACCGCGGTCGGCACGAAGAATTCGGCCTTCATGGCGCCGACCAAGCAATACGTCGGCTACACCCTGCGGCTTTGCGCGATCAGCCTCGTGATTTCGATCGCAGTGCTGGTTGCCGTCAATATCTGGCGACCGAAAAAAACTTAACGGAGGAATTTGTATCATGTCAGAAAGAATGTATCCCATTCCCTTCAAATCCCTGATGAAATGGATCGTCACCGAATACGCCCGTGAAGGCGAGATCTTCGGGATCCATAAACCCTATCTTGCGAAGGGCAAGACCCTGCCGATCTTCGGCGAGAAGATCGAGACTCCCTTCGGCCCCGCCGCCGGCCCGAACAGCCAGCTGGCGCAGAACATCATCGCCTCCTACATGGCGGGCGCCCGCTTCTTCGAGGTCAAGACCGTGCAGAAGATGGACGGCGAAGACCTTGCCCGCTGCGTGCCGCGTCCCTGCATTCTCGCGGACGACGAGGGCTACAACCAGGAGTGGTCCACCGAGCTGACCGTCCCGCAGGCGCAGGACGAGTACATCAAGGCCTGGTGCGCGCTGAAAGTCCTCTCCAAGGTCTACGGCTTCGGCGATCCCGACGGCTTCGTGTTCAACATGTCCGTCGGCTACGATCTGGAGGGCATCAAGGGCGAGAAAGTCAACGCCTACATCGAGAACATGAAGGACGCTTCCAAGACGCCGCAGTTTGCGGAGTGCAAGGAAGTCCTGAAGGAATTCTTCCCGGAGGAAGCGGCGCTGATCGACGGCATTTCCCCGCGCATCTCCCGCTCCATCACCCTTTCCACCCTGCACGGCTGCCCGCCCGATGAGATCGAGCGCATCGCGACCTACCTCATCAGCGAGAAGAAGGTCAACACCTTCGTCAAGTGCAACCCGACCATCCTCGGCTACAAGACCGCCCGCGGCATCCTCGACTCCATGGGCTACGACTACATCGTCTTCGACGAGCACCACTTCAACGAAGACCTGCAGTGGGCGGACGCCGTTCCGATGTTCGAGCGTCTGCAGGCGCTGGCGGACAAGACCGGCGTGGAATTCGGTCTGAAGCTCTCCAACACCTTCCCGGTCGACACCACGCGCGGCGAGCTGCCCGGCAATGAGATGTACATGTCCGGCCGCAGCCTCTTCCCGCTGACGATCGAGATGTGCAACCGCATTTCCAAGCAGTTCAAGGGCAAGATGCGCCTGTCCTTCGCGGGCGGCGCGGAATACTTCAACTGCGACAAGCTCTTCGCGGCAGGCATCTGGCCGATCACCGTCGCGACGACCATCCTCAAGCCCGGCGGCTACAACCGTCTGAAGCAGATGTGCGAGAAGGTCGAGGATCTGCCGTTCAAGGCGTTCGCCGGCACCGACTCCGCCGCGATCGAAGCGCTCTCCATCGACAGTCACACGAACTATCATCATCTGAAGCCCATCAAGCCGATCCCCGCGCGTAAGAACGAGGAGCGCGTGCCCTGGATGGACTGCTTCATCGCGCCCTGCAAGGGCGGCTGCCCGATCGCGCAGGACATTCCCGAATACATCGAGCTGTGCAGAAAGGGCCTGTACGGCCCGGCGCTGAAGCTCATCACCGAGAAGAATGCGCTGCCGTTCATCACCGGCACGATCTGCGCGCACCGCTGCCAGAACAAGTGCACCCGCAACTTCTACGACGAATCCGTGCAGATCCGCGACACGAAGCTGATCGCCGCGCAGCACGGCTTTGACGCGCTGATGGCCTCCATCGAGAAGCCCGCAAAGGTGCCCGGCAAGAAGGTCGCCATTGTCGGCGGCGGCCCGACCGGTATCGCCGCGGCCTACTTCCTCGGCAGAGCCGGCGTGGAGACGACGATCTTCGAGCGCGAGAACAGCCTCGGCGGCGTTCCCCGCCACGTCATCCCCGCCTTCCGTATCACGGACGAGGCGATCGACAAGGACATCGCCCTGATGGAGAAGTACGGCGTTGAGGTCAAGCTCGGCGCGCCCGCTCCCTCCGTCAAGGAACTCAAAGCGATGGGCTACACCCATATCCTGATGGCAGTCGGCGCATGGAAAGCCGGCAGGCTGGATATCGAGGGCAACGTCGTCGGCGTCATCGGCTGGATGAAGGACATGAAGAAGGAAGTCAAGCCCTGCCTGTCCGGCTCCGTGGTCGTCGTCGGCGCGGGCAACACCGCGATGGACGCCGCCCGTGTCGCCAAGCGCATGGGCGCGGATTCCACCATCGTCTACCGCCGTACCAAGAAGTACATGCCCGCTGACGAGCACGAACTCAAGCTCGCGATCGAAGACGGCGTGAAGTTCGTCGAGCTGGCCGCTCCCGTCAAGCAGGCGGACGGCAAGCTGACGCTGGAGAAGATGAAGCTCGGCGAACCGGACGCTTCCGGCCGCCGCTCCCCCGTTCCCACCGGCGAATACTTCGAGATCCCCTGCGATCTCGTCGTTTCCGCCGTCGGCGAGAAGGTCGACGCTGACCTGATGGCCGCCAACGGCATCGAGATGGGCCGCAAGGGTCCGGACTTCGAGACCAATATCGAAGGCGTCTACACCGCCGGCGACTGCCACCGCGGACCTGCCACCGTCGTGGAAGGCATCGCCGACGCAGCGAAGTTCGCCGAGATCGTGATCGGCGCAAAGCACGAGTACGAGATCCCCGAGCAGGCGTACGTCACCAAGGCGGACGCCATCAAGAAGAAGGGCATCCTGAAAATGGCCAAGGACGCCCGCTGCGGCGAAGGCAGCCGTTGCCTTGACTGCAACACCGTCTGCGAGAACTGCGCGGACTCCTGCCCGAACCGTTCCAACGTCGTCGTCAAGCTGGCCGACGGCAGACACGAGATCCTGCATATCGACAAGATGTGCAACGAGTGCGGCAACTGCACGCACTTCTGCCCGTACGCCTCCGAGCCGTGCCACGACAAGTTCACGCTCTTCCAGACCGAGAAGGACATGGACGATTCCAAGAACTTCGGCTTCCTCTTCCGCGAGGACGGCAAGGTCCGCGTCCGTCTGGCGACGGAGATGATCGTCGATCTCGACGCGCCGAACGACCTGCCCAAGGACATCGAGCTCTTCATCCTCACCGTCCGCAGCAAGTACAGCTACCTGTACAAGTAATCCATAGTCCAAAAGCGGCGGCTCATTCGAGCCGCCGCTTTTTCTTCCCCTTATATTGGACGTGATTCCACCTCATCCGCCTCGCTTACGCTCGGCACCTTCTCCTCAAGGAGAAGGCTTATGAAGCGCTACGATGAAGCCTTCCCCTCGAGGGAAGGTGGCATCGACGGCGTTAGCCGGCGATGCCGGATGAGGTGGTCAGCCCTTTTTTTATAAAACCGCGTAACTTACAATAAAACATGGAACTATCCAATCTTTATTTCGTCTGCAATATAGAATATAATACGAAGAGAGGTATTGTGATGAAAAAACTGCTTGCCGTCGGATTGCTGCTGGTGCTTGTGTTTTCCTTCGCTGCGTGCGGGAAGGGCGTGGTCGAAACGGAACTGCAAACTGCCCTCAAGGACTATTCGCAGCTCGTAGAGCAGGAACTGCCGGATGATCTATGCTTAAAGCTGTATTATTTGGATCCGGGTATCCTCACGCGTGCTCCGTTGACTGTAGACGGTCTGATCAATTTCCCGGACGTAAATGAGATCGTCATTGACAGCGATCGTTTGAAAGCGCACGCCGATCTGCTCCGTCAGATCAGCGCCGATTGCCTGGTGCCGGTCGCGGAGCCGTCCGGATTGCACGCCCGGCTGTGTTACGTCTTTGAAACAGAGCGTGACGGGGACGTATTAGTCATTGCCTTCTGCGGCGCCGACGGCGGCGTTTTCGTGAATGACGTCGAGGTCGCGTTTGACGATATCTTCCGCGACGTCGTCAAGCCGTTCGTTTCAGAAGAAGTCATGGAGGATCTGGAATACTTATATAGCGGGAACATCAAGCCGTCATATCCGATAACGGTAACCGGGATCCCGGAGGATTTCAGTTTTTCGCTGGTCTACGGCGTTGCCGGAGACCTGACCTACGACAGCGAGACCGGCGAGCTGGTCAAGCAGCGAACCGCGACGAATGTCGAAGATTACACAACGACGTTTTTCTTCACCGACGAGCAGAAGGAAGAAATCTACGACCTGTTCGTCGCAATGGATCCCGCGTCCTATCCGGACGAATACAATCCGTTTGACGAGTCGGTCTGTTCCGACCCGTCCTACGAGATCATCCTCACTGTGACGTACAACGGCGTGACGAAAATGATCACCTGTCACGACGTCGCGATCGCATTCGATATGCCACCCAAAGATGTGCAGAGTGAGAAGTTCAGAAACGTCCTAAACGCCATCACGAAGATCCTTTACGCAAGCGACGAATGGCAGGCGCTCCCGGAGTACGAGCATTTCTACATATAAACAAATCGTCCGAAAAACGGCGCCTCAGTTGAGGCGCCGTTTTCTTTCGGCATAACTCAGCCACCGTGTTGAAAAAGCTCGCTTCCACATCCTGTCATTGCCCGCTTTACGCGGGCAATCTGTCCGTTTCAGGCTTGGAATTATGTTTCTTCTTACGGTAAAGTGTCCCGCGCAGAAAGCACGGATTGCACCCGCAGGGGGTACGCCGCATCCGTAAGGCGGCAAAGCCGCCAACGGCTGCGCAGCCCGAACAAGTCGGGCAATGACAAACCTATTCCGACCTCATTTATTTACACTTTGCTTCTATGCGTGTTTATCCGAGGCGCCGTTTTTCTATGCTTGAAATTTGTATGGACAGTTTGGTATAATGTAGAAAAAGTGTATTGCGTGGAGGTTGGCCATGGCGACCGAAAAACTGTTTTACATCGACCAGTACCGGACGGAGGAAACCGCCCGTGTGCTCTCCTGCGAGCAAGTCGAGGGCGGCTATGCCGTCGTGCTCGACCGCACGATCTTCTACCCCACCGCCGGCGGTCAGCCCTGCGACCTCGGCACGCTCGGCGATGCGGTCGTCTCCGACGTCTCCGAGCGCGGCGAGGACGTCGTCCACCTCTGCGACCGTCCCCTGCCCGTCGGCGAGACGGTCACAGGGAAAATCGACTTCGCGCGCCGTTTCGTCTTCATGCAGCAGCACTCCGGCGAACACCTCGTCTCCGGCGTGATCCATCGCCGTTTCGGCTATGAGAACGTCGGCTTCCACATGGGCAGCGAGTGCGTGACCTTCGATTTCAGCGGCGAGGTCCCCGCAAGCGAACTGGAAAGCATTGAGCGCGAGGTCAACAGTTATATTTATCAAAATATCAAATCGGAATACATCTACCCCGACGACGCGGCCCTGCACGACTACCCCTTCCGCAGCAAGAAAGAGCTGTCCGGCTGGGTACGGCTGGTCAAGTTCGGCGAGGCCGACCTCTGCGCCTGCTGCGGCCTGCACGTGGCGGCGACCGGCGAGATCGGTCTGGTGAAACTGCTCTCCGCGACGAAGTTCCACGAGGGTTCCCGCCTCGAAATGCTCACCGGGCAAAAGGCGCTCGACTATATGAACGCCCTCGCGGAGCAGAACCGGCAGATCTCCGTCCTGCTCTCCGCCAAGCCGTTCGCAACGGCGGCGGCCGTGCGCAGGGTCAGCGACGAGCTCGCAGCCGCGCAGTACCGCGTCACGGAGCTGGAAAATCAGCTCTTTGCGGCGAAGGCGGCGCAGTACGCGGGTGCGGGCGACGTTCTGCTCTTTGAGCGCGCCCTGTCCCCCGACGCCGTGCGCCGCCTGACCGACGCGGTCATGCAGACCTGCGGCGACAGATGCGCGGTCTTCTCCGGCGAGGACGGAACCTACAAATATGCCATTGGAAAAGTAGACGGCGACCTGCGGGAGTTAGTCAAATCGCTCAACGCCGCCCTCAACGGCAGAGGCGGCGGCAAGCCGTTCTTCGCGCAGGGCTCGGTCGCCGCGTCGCGGGATGAGATCGTCTCGTTTTTCGCCGGCCTGTAGACAAAAACCACCGTTTCTGTTACAATGAGCTGACTACGATCATCAGGAGTTTTTTATGCTGGACAAGCTGAAATTTGTCGAGGAAAAATATATTGAATTGTGCGACCGCGTGGAGCGGCCTGACTTCTACGACGACCCGAAGAAGGCCGCCGCCTATCTCAAGGAGCAGAAGGAATTGGAGCCCGTCGTCACGGCCTACCGCGCCTATCTGCGGGCGAAGCAGGACATGGACGACGCGCTGGAGCTCATGAGCGCGGAGCCGGACATGAAAGAGTTCTGCCAGGAGGAATACGCCGCGGCGAAAAAGCGCAGCGAAGACCTGGAACAGGAGCTGAAGCTGCTGCTCCTGCCCCACGATCCGAACGACGACAAGAGCGTCATCATGGAGATCCGCGGCGGCGTCGGCGGCGAGGAAAGCGCCCTGTTCGCGCACAGTCTGTTCCGTATGTATAACCTCTACGCCGCCTCGAAGGGCTGGTCCGTGGAGCTCCTCAACTACAACGAGACGGAGCTCGGCGGCATCAAGGAGGCGGACTTTGAAATTCGCGGCAGCGGCGCGTGGTCGCGGCTGAAATTTGAGTCCGGCGTGCACCGCGTGCAGCGCGTGCCGGAGACGGAATCCGGCGGCCGCGTGCACACCTCGACCGCGACGGTCGCGGTGCTTCCCGAGATGGAGGAAGCGGACGTGGACATCCGTCCCGAGGACATCGAAATGCAGGTCTACCGCTCCTCCGGCGCGGGCGGCCAGCATATCAACAAGACCTCCTCCGCCGTCCGTCTGATCCACAAGCCGACCGGCATCGTCGTCTCCTGTCAGGAAGAACGCAGCCAGTTCCAGAACCGCGAGAAGTGCATGCTCATGCTCTCGTCCAAGCTCTATCAGATGGAGCAGGAGCGCATCGAATCGGCCTACTCCGGCGAACGCCGCTCACAGGTCGGCAGCGGTATGCGCAACGAGAAGATCCGCACCTACAACTTCCCGCAGAGCCGCGTGACCGATCATCGGATCGGGCTCACGCTGTATAAGATCGATTCCATTATGAACGGAGACCTCGACGAGATCATCGACGCGCTCGTCAGCGCGGATCAGGCAGAAAAGCTCCGTGAAAGCGGTGAAACCACATGAAAACCGTGATATTCCCGGCGGACGATCCCAAAACGCCGGAACGCGCCGCCGCGATCATCCGCGCCGGCGGTCTGGTCGCCATCCCGACGGAGACGGTCTACGGACTGGGCGCGAACGCGATGGACGAGGCGGCGGTCGCGAAGATTTTTGAAGCGAAAGGCCGTCCGCAGGATAACCCCTTAATCATCCATATCTCCTGCGCGGAGGAGCTGGAACGCTACTGCCACGATATTCCGGACAGCGCGTATCTGCTCGCGGAACGCTTTTGGCCGGGACCGCTGACGATGGTGCTCCCCGTCCGCGACTGCGTTCCGAAGCGCACCACGGCGGGCTTGGATACCGTCGCCGTCCGCTGTCCGAAGACCGCCGTCACCCGCGCCCTGATCGCGCAGGCGGGCGTACCGATCGCCGCGCCGTCGGCGAATCTGTCCGGCAAGCCCTCGACGACCACGGCGGCGCACGTCTTGCACGACTACGGCACGGACGGCAGGATCGACGCGATCATCGACGGCGGCCCCTGCGAGGTCGGCGTGGAATCGACGATCGTCGATCTGACCGGGTCGCACCCGCGGCTCCTGCGGCCGGGCGGCGTGACGCCCGAAGAACTGCAGGCGCTTTTGGGCAAACTGGAGATCGACCGGGCGGTGCTCGAACAGATCTCCAACGACACGGTCGTCCGCGCGCCGGGCATGAAGTACCGCCATTACGCGCCGCGCGCCGAAGTCTATATTGTCACCGGCTCGAGCGAAGCCGCGGCCGCCTACATCCGCCGCCGCTTCACGCAGGGCGACGCCGTCCTCTGCTTTGAGGAAGAACTCCCGCTCTACACAGGATGCAATCCCACCGCCTACGGAAAGCGCGACGACGCGCGCACCCTCTCGGCGGGTCTGTACGCGGCGCTGCGCGACCTTGACCGCCCGGAGATCCAAACGATCTACGCCCGCTGTCCCGAGGGCGGCGGCGTCGCCTACGCGGTCGGCAACCGTCTGAAGAAAGCGGCGGCCTTCCGCTGCGTCAACGCGGAGGCGGAGCTATGAAGATTATCGGAATTACCGGCAGCACCGGCAGCGGAAAAACGACCCTCCTACGCGCCGTGGAGGCGCGCGGCGGGCTGTGCATCGACTGCGACAAGCTCTATCACGAGCTGTTGGCGCGGGATGAAAACATGCTCTCGGCGCTGAAAGCCCGCTTCCCTGCCGCCTTTGCGGGCGGCAAACTGAACCGCAAAGCGCTTGGCAATCTCGTCTTTTCCGACCCACCCGCGCTCGCCGCGCTCAATGAGATCACGCACAAGGTCGTCTGCCGCGAAGTGCGCCGGATCATCCGGGAAACGGACAATCCCCTTGTCGCGATCGACGCGATCGGGCTGTTTGAGAGCGGCCTGCACGAGATCTGCGACGTGACCGTGGCGGTCACCGCACCGGAGGAGCGACGGATCGAACGCCTCCTGCGTCGCGACGGCATTTCCCGCGAAGCGGCGCTGCAGCGCATCCGTGCGCAGAAATCGGACGCGCACTTTGCCGCGGCGGCGCAGTACACCCTGAAAAATGACGCTTCCGAGGAAGCGTTCGTCACTAAATGCAACGAGTTTCTGAAAGGAGTTCTGGCACCCATGGAAGAAAAGAAATATGAAGAGAAACGCAAGGAACTGCTCTTTGCCCCGAAGAACGGCTATGACCGCATTTCGGCCGAGGACCTCGCCGCGATGGAAGCCTACTGCGCGGAATACGCCGACTTCATCAGTGCCTGCAAGATCGAACGCGAGGCGGTGGACTGGACGATCGCCGAGGCGGAAAAGCGCGGATTCCGGCCGCTCGTTCCGGGCATGAAATTACAGCCCGGGGACAAGGTCTACGGCAACGACCACGGCAAGAGCGTGATCTTCGCCGTCGTCGGCACGGAACCGCTGGACAAGGGCGCGCATATCTGCGCCGCGCACATCGACTCTCCGCGCCTCGACCTCAAGCCGAATCCCCTGTATGAAGACAGCGAAATTGCCTTCTTCAAGACGCATTACTACGGCGGCATCAAAAAGTACCAGTGGACGACGACCCCGCTCGCCCTGCACGGCGTGATCGCGAAGAAGGACGGCAGCGTCGTCAAGGTCACCGTCGGCGAAGACCCCGCCGATCCCATCTTCTGCGTGACCGATCTTCTGATCCATCTTTCGGCGGATCAGATGAAAAAGCCGATGTCCGAAGGCGTGACCGGCGAAAACCTGCGAGTCCTGCTCGGCAGCAAGCCGCTCGCGGACGACGAGGGCGGCGACCGCATCAAGTTCGCCGTTCTCTGCCTGCTCAACGAGAAATACGGAATCAGTCCGGCGAGAGACGTCGGCTTCGACCGCAGCCTGATCGCCGCCTACGGCCACGACGACCGCGTCTGCGCCTACGCCGCGTTCAAGCCGATCCTGGAGCTCGGCACGCCGAAGAAGACCGCCGTCTGCGTTCTCGCGGACAAGGAGGAGATCGGCTCGGTCGGCATCAGCGGCATGCAGAGCCAGTATTTCGACACCTTCATGCACGACCTGTGCAAGGCGGCGGGCGCGTGCAAACACCGCTGCTACGAGAACTCCTTCTGCCTGAGCGCGGACGTCAGCAACGCCTTCGATCCCCTCTACGCCGAGACCTGCGACAAGGGCAACAACACGCGCCTGAACTACGGCACCGGCATCTTTAAGTACACCGGCGCGCGCGGCAAGAGCGGCTCGTCCGACGCGGCGGCGGAGGTCATGGCCTATATCCGCAAGCTGTTCAGCGACAACGACGTGATCTGGCAGACCGGCGAGCTCGGCAAGGTCGATCAGGGCGGCGGCGGCACGGTCGCCTGCTACATGGCGAACCGCAACATCGAGACGGTCGACGCGGGCGTGCCCGTCCTGTCCATGCACGCGCCGATGGAGCTGGTCTCCAAGCTCGACACCTACATGACCTACAAGGGCATGAAAGTCTTCTATCTGGATTAAACTGTTTTGGGAGAGGCTGCGGCCTCTCCCGCTTTTCTGTGTTGATTTATTGAATTGCGATAAATAATGCTTGACATGCGAGAAATTTCGCTGTATATTCGTAGCAGAACCATAAGGAGGTATCTTCTATGACGCAAAAAGCAATCGCCGGCTGGCTGAAAGGTCTCATCATCGGTATCTTTCTTTGCGTACTGATCGTCTATGTGCTGGTCATTCCCTCAATCGGCCAGTCGATCGCCCGGGCTGAGCCCGATTTTGCATTCTGCTATCTGCCGTGGCTCGTCTTTATCTGTTTGACCGCGCTTCCCTGCTGTTTCGCCCTCTACCTCGCGTGGAAGATCTCCGTGAACATCGGGCGCGACCGTGCATTTACCATGGAAAACGCGAAATGGATGAAATACATCTCGTTCTCTATTGCCGCAGACGGGTTGTATTTCTTTATCGGGAACGTCGTGTTCCTGCTGGTTGGCATGAATCATCCTGGGATCGCTCTGCTGTCTCTGGTCATCGTGATCGCGTGTATCGCGATCTCGATCGCGGCAGCCGCTCTGTCCTTTTTCATCAAGAAAGCAGCCGCTCTGCAGGAGCAGAGCGACCTGACGATTTAGGAGGCGGACATGGAAGGCGAGATCATCTTCAACATCGACGTCATGCTCGCGAAGCGGAAAATGAGCGTGACGGAACTTGCGGAAAAGCTCGGCATCACGATCGCCAACGTCTCCATCCTGAAAACCGGCAAAGCGAAGGCGCTCAAGGTCACGACGCTGGCGAAGCTCTGCGCCGCGCTCGACTGCCAGCCCGGCGACCTGCTGGAATACAGGAAGGGATAATATGATAATCATTGCATTGGTTTTACTGCTGGTGATCACCGGTGTTGTATTACTGTTCCGCAAGAAAAAAGCTGTTTCTTGCGTCTTATTTGCTTTAGGAGCGATCCTGCTTATTGCCATTCCATTTTTCTATATGGGTGAATCGCAAGAACACTCGATTAACCCCGAATGGCTCTATACCGGGCAATCCGAAGTAAGTGGCGGGAGAGGAAACTACGAAGTCATATATCATATAAAGTGGGGACCGTTCCCCTTAGAATCGTATTTTCAACCGGAGAATATTAACCGGTATCAGACCGTCATGACAGAGCAAGACCGAAATCTCGTAATAGAATTTACACAAGATTCAAATTATACCTATATTCTCAGTTATGGCTGCACCGTTGAGAAAGTGGACTACAAAACGGAACCCGGATTCGACTGGTTTTCTCTTGTTCCGTTTGCGCCCAGGGTTTCTGCTCCACAACTGACATACGGAAACAGCACGCCTTATCTGTTTCACTTGTATCGGATCCCGGCAGCGGTAATTGACAATATTGATTAGGAAGTCAAAAGAAATCAAGACAGGCCCTCCTGATACCGGAGGGTCTGTCCTTCCTTTTGCGGCATTTTTTTGTTTTTTTTCTTGTAATACCCGGCGGACTGTTGTATAATACATGAAATCATAAAAAGAAGGAGGACATCACAATGAGTCAATGCATCATCCCCGCCGGATACTCCAATCCGCTGTCCGTTTACGAAACGCAGTGCGCGATCGAGTACATCAAGCACAATTTCCAGAAGAATCTGTGCCGTGCGCTCAATCTGATGCGTGTTTCCGCCCCGCTGTTCGTCGAGAACGCGTCCGGTCTGAATGATAATCTGAACGGCTACGAGCGTCCGGTGTCATTTGATGTCCCCGACGTGGGTCTCGAGGCGGAGGTCGTCCACTCCCTCGCGAAATGGAAGCGTTACGCGCTGGCGCGCTACGGCATCCGTCCGGGCAAGGGTCTGGTGACCGACATGAACGCGATCCGCCGCGACGAGATCGTGGACAACCTGCATTCCGTCTACGTCGACCAGTGGGACTGGGAGGCCGTGCTGACGGAGGAAACGCGCACGCTCGACTACCTCAAGGCAATCGTACAGAAAATCGTCAACGCGATCTACGTTACCGGCGAGACGCTCAAGATCGAGTACCCGCAGATCACGACCCACGTGCCGCGCGAGGTCATTTTCGTCACCACGCAGGAGCTGGAGGATATGTTCCCCGACCTGACCGCGGCTTCCGACAAGGAGACCGCCTTCCACCGTCTGCATAAGGACAAAGCAGTCTTCCTGATGCAGATCGGCGGCAAGCTTCGCTCCGGCAGACCGCACGACGGCCGCGCGCCGGACTACGACGACTGGGATCTGAACGGCGACATCCTGTTCTGGAACGACGTGCTGGACCGCTCCTTCGAGGTCTCCTCGATGGGCATCCGCGTCAGCCCGGAATCCCTCGACCGCCAGCTGACCCTGGCAGGCTGTGACGATCGCCGCGCCCTTCCCTTCCACCGCGCCCTGCTGAACGGTGAACTGCCGCTGACCATCGGCGGCGGCATCGGTCAGTCGCGTCTGTGTATGCTCCTCATCGGCTGCTGCCACATCGGCGAGGTCCAGTCGAGCGTATGGGACGCAGAAACGGCAGCTGCCTGCAAGGCCGCAGGCGTCATGCTGCTTTAACGAAAGAGGAAAACTATGCAGCAGCTTATTGAACTCAAAGAACTCTATCAGCATACGAAGGACTACGCCGGGAAGACCGTTTCCATCGGCGGCTGGGTGCGCAACCGCCGCGCCTCGAAGAACTTCGGTTTTCTGATGATGTCGGACGGCACCTGCTTCCAGCCGGTGCAGGTCGTCATCACGGATCAGCTCGAAAACTTCGCGGAGCTCGCGAAGATCAACATCGGCGCCGCGCTGATCATCACCGGCACGCTCGAAGAGACGCCGGACGCGAAGCAGCCGTTTGAGATCCAGGCGGCAAGCGTCGCCGTGGAAGGCCCTTCCACGCCCGACTTCCCCATTCAGCCGAAGCGCCACACGCTGGAATATCTGCGCACCCTGACGCACCTGCGTCCGCGCACGAACACCTTCCAGGCGGTCTTCCGCGTCCGCTCGCTCGCAGCGTTCGCGATCCACAAGTTTTTCCAGGAGCGCGGCTTCGTCTACGTCCACACGCCGCTGATCACCGGCTCCGACTGCGAAGGCGCCGGCGAGATGTTCCAGGTCACGACGCTGGACCTCGCGAATCCCCCGCGCACGGAAGACGGCGCGATCGACTACAGCAAGGACTTCTTTAACAAGCAGACGAATCTGACCGTCTCCGGTCAGCTCAACGGCGAGACCTACGCCATGGCGTTCCGCAATATCTATACCTTCGGGCCGACCTTCCGCGCCGAGAACTCCAACACCACCCGCCACGCGGCGGAATTCTGGATGATCGAGCCGGAGATCGCGTTCGCGGACCTTTCCGACGATATGCGCCTCGCAGAGGACATGATCAAGTATATCATCGCCTACGTTTTAGAGAACGCGCCGGAGGAGATGAACTTCTTCAACAGTTTCGTCGATAAAGAGCTCCTCGACCGCCTGAACCACGTCATGAACTCCGACTTCGGCCACGTGACCTATACGGAAGCGATCGAGCTCCTGGAGCCGCACAACGATCAGTTCGAGTACCCCGTCCACTGGGGCAGCGACCTGCAGACCGAGCACGAGCGCTATCTGACGGAAGTCGTGTTCAAGCGTCCGGTCTTCGTCACCGACTACCCGAAGGACATCAAGGCGTTCTATATGAAGCTCAACCCGGACGGCAGGACCGTCGCCGCGATGGACTGCCTCGTTCCCGGCATCGGCGAGATCATCGGCGGCAGCCAGCGTGAGGACGACTACGACGTGCTGCTGAATCGCATGAACGAGCTCGGCCTGAAGCCGGAGGACTACGGCTTCTACCTCGACCTGCGCAAGTACGGCTCCGCCCGTCACGCGGGCTTCGGCCTCGGCTTCGAGCGCTGCGTCATGTATCTGACCGGCATGGGCAACATCCGCGACGTCATCCCCTTCCCGCGCACGGTCAACAACTGCGACCTGTAATCCAATCAAGCAAAATGACGGTGTTTCCGAATTGGAAAACACCGTCATTTTTGTTACTCTTTTGCAGGATATACTGCGCGGAAAAATGCAGAAAATTCGGCAAAAAACACCCGCGGAGTTGACCGTAAAAATAAACTTTTTGTGAACGCCGAAAGAGTTATTAACACTATGCACAGGTTTGTGCACAGGGCGAAAGCATTGATTTCAGGGAGTTTGCACCGTATTTGCCTCAAAATCCCGAAACGGCGCAAACGAAGTTCTTTCGAACGCGAAAGTGCGAAAACGGTTTACATAACAACAATCCTATATGATGACAGAAAAGAACTTTTTGCGCAAAAGAATGCAGGATGCGACAAGGCACCCTGCATTTCGTGTCATTTTACACTTTTTCGCCTTCCATCGACTTCGTGGCGTAGGCGTTGAGCGACTGATCCGCGGTATTTCCGGCGAGAAATTCGTAGTAACCCTGCGCGCCGATCATCGCCGCGTTGTCGCCGCAGAGCGACAGCGGCGGGAGACAGAGGCGGACGTTTTTGCGCTCGCAGAGATGCGTCAATTCGGCGCGGATGCGGCTGTTCGCCGCCACGCCGCCGGCGACCGCGAGGGTCGTTCTGCCGCTCGTTTCCAGCGCGAGTTCGACGCGCGGAAGCAGCATGTCGCAGACCGCTTTGGAGAAACTCGCGCAAAGGTCGGGAACGGCGATCTCCTCCCCTTTTTGCTGCGCGTTATGGATCAGATTGACCGCCGCGGTCTTGAGGCCGGAAAAGGACAGATCGAGCGGATTTCCGCTCAGCTTCGTGTGCGGCATCGGATAGCGATTCTCGTCGCCGCCCTGCGCTGCCTTGTCCAGCGCAGCCCCGCCGGGATAAGGCATTGCAAGCATTCGCGCCACTTTGTCGAAGCATTCGCCCGCCGCGTCATCACGCGTTCCGCCGAGGTTTTCCATGTCCGTATAGTCCTTCACATCGACGAACATCGTGTGCCCGCCGGAGACGACCAGACACAAAAACGGCGGCTTTAGATCGGGATACGCGATATAGTTCGCGGCGATGTGCCCGCGAATGTGATGGACGGGGATCAGAGGCACGCCGAGCGCCAGCGCGGCGGCCTTCGCGAAGTTCACGCCGACCAGCAGCGCGCCGATCAGACCGGGCGCGTAAGTCACCGCGACGGCGTCGATGTCCGACCGCGTAACGCCCGCTTTTTTGAGCGCTTCCTCCGCCAAAGCGTAGATCGCCTCGATGTGCTTTCTCGACGCGATCTCCGGCACCACGCCGCCGTAGATGCGGTGCAGCGGCACCTGCGAGGCGATGCAGTCCGTCAGAACTTCCCTGCCGTCGCGCACCAGCGCGACCGCGGTCTCGTCGCAGGAGGATTCTACCGAAAGTATCAGCATTTCAGAGCTCCTTTCGGAGGATCAGAGCATCCTCCGTTGGGTTTACATAATATTTTGTACGTCTGCCGACCTGTTCGAAGCCGGAGCGCTCGTACAGGGCGATCGCGGCGGTGTTGGAGGGTCGGACCTCCAAAAACAGCGCTTCGATCCCCCGGCTGTGCAAAACATCGGTCATTGTGCAAAGCAGCTTTGCGCCGATCCCCTGTCTGCGGCAGTCCGGCGCGACCGCGATAATCATCACGTCCGCCTCCGGCGGGACGGCCTGCGCGCCGATATAGCCGGTCACGACGCCGTCATTTTCACAGACGAACCACATGCTCAGCGGGTTATGCAGCTCTCCCAAGATCGACGCTTCGCTCCACGGGTCGGAAAAGCAGATCTGCTCCAGCGCGGCGACCTGCGCGACGTGGTCCTCTCTCATCGGAACGATCATTTCGCGTCGTACCAGCTTTCTCCCGTTTTTGCCTCGGCGATCAGCGGCACGGAAAGCTTGACCGCCTGCTCCATCGCAGTTGTGACGATGTCCGTCACGCGCAGGGCCTCGAAGGCGGGGCATTCAACGATCAGCTCGTCGTGGACCTGCAAGATCAGCCTTGCCTGCAAAGCCTGCTCGTTCAGCGCGTCGAAGACGCGCACCATGGCGAGCTTGATGATGTCCGCCGCCGTCCCCTGCACCGGGGTGTTGAGCGCGATGCGCTCCGCGCCGCTGCGGATGTTGAAATTGCTGTTTTTGATCTCCGGGATCATGCGGCGGCGGTGGTACAGGGTCTCCACACAGCCCTGCGAACGCGCGGTCTCTACGATGTTCTTCATATAGGCTCGCACGCCGGAATACTTCGTCAGATAGTTCTCGATATACTGCTTCGCCTCGGCACGGCTGACGCCGATGTCCTGCGCGAGCGAGAACTCCGAAATGCCGTAGACGATGCCGAAGTTGACCGCCTTGGCGTGGCGGCGCATCAGCGGCGTGACCTCGGAAAGCGGCACGTTGAAGACCTGCGAGGCGGTGACGCTGTGGAAGTCCTCCCCGCTGCGGAAGGCCGCCTGCATCTGCTTATCGTCCGCGATATGCGCGAGCACGCGCAGCTCGATCTGCGAATAGTCCGCGTCGACGAAGACCCAGCCCTCGCGCGGCACGAACATCTTGCGGATCTCGCTGCCGAGCTCCGTCCGCACCGGGATATTCTGCAGGTTCGGCTCCGTCGAGGAGAGCCTGCCGGTCGCCGTCACTGTATTCTGGAAGGTCGTGTGGATCCTGCCGTCCGCGGCGATTTCCTTTTGCAGGCCGTCCGCGTAGGTCGATTTCAGCTTCGTCAGCATGCGGTAATCCATGACCGCCTGCACGACTGGATGCTTGTCCTTCAATTCCTCTAATACGTCCGCGTTGGTCGAATAGCCGCTCTTCGTCTTTTTAATGACCGGCAGGTGCAGCTTTTCAAACAGCAGCTCGCCGAGCTGACGCGTGGAATTAATGTTGAACTCTCCTTCCGCATACGCAAAGATCAGCTTTTCGCAGGCGTCGATCCGCTCCGCGAGCATCGCGCCGAAGGCGGCCAGCGCCTCTTTATCAACAAGCACGCCGTCGTGTTCCATTTCCGCAAGTACGCGGCACAACGGCAGTTCCACGTCGAAATACAGCTTTTCGCAGTTCTGATCACGCAGCGCGTCCAGAAGACGCGGATAGAGCGCGGCTGCCGCGGACGCTTCGCTGAGCAGGGCGGCATGCGCGTCTTCCGTATCGGAAAGCATGGCGTGCAGATACTGCGCGAACACGCCGCGAAGATCGTAGCTGCCGCGGGTCGCGTCGAGCAGATACGCTGCGACTTCCGTGTCGAAAACGACCCCTTTCGCGTCAATGCCCACGTCCAGCAGGCTGTGGAGCAGTTTTTTCGCGCCGTGGACGACCAAACGCAGGTTCCCTGAGAAGATACGCTCCAAAACCGTTTGATACGCCTCGCCCAGCGTTTCGCGCTCGAACACCGCGGCCGTATCGCCGCCGTCCGCCGCGATCAGAGACAGATCGGCGTTGACGGCAAGGGCGACGGTTTCGCTTTTCTCAAACGCGGCAAGGCAGACTTCCGCTTCTTCCGCCGTGCCCGGAACGGTCACCGTCACTTCGCTGACAAATTCTTCTTTTTCTTCCTCCGGCTGCTCGAACGCCGCGGAACGCAGGCCGTAGCGGTCGATCAGCTTCTGGAATTCCAGCCGCAGGAACAGATCGTACAGTTCCCGCCGTTTCGGCGCGCGCACGGGGTTGTTCTCCGGCGCGAAGTCGATCGGCGCGTTTTTGCGGATCGTCGCGAGGTCATAGGACAGATACGCCGATTCCTTGCCGTTCTGCAGCTTTTCAAAGAGCTTGCCCTTCATATTCTCGGGCGTGAGATGTTCATACACGCCGTCCAGCGTGCCATATTTCTGCAGCAGCTCGCTCGCGGTCTTCGGGCCGACGCCCGCGACGCCCGGGATGTTGTCCGAGCTGTCGCCCATCAGCGCTTTCAGATCGATCAGGCGCAGCGGCTCCAGGCCGTATTCCGCGCGGAAGACCGCCGGCGTATAGTTCGTCGTCTCGGTCCTGCCGGCCTGCGTGCGCACGAGCTTGACCGTCACGCTGTCGCTGACGAGCTGCAGGCTGTCGCGGTCGCCTGTCAGGATGACGCAGTCCCAGCCCTTGTTCGCGCACGTTTCCGCGACCGTGCCGATCACGTCGTCCGCCTCCCAGCCCTGACATTCGTAGATCGGAATGTTCATGGCGGAAAGGACGTCCTTCATCACCGGCATCTGCATCGCGAGCTCGTCCGGCATGCCGTGGCGGGTCGCCTTATAGCCCTCGTACTGCAGGTGGCGGAAGGTCGGGCCGTGCAGATCGAAGGCGACGCAGAGGGCGTCCGGCTTTTCCTCCGCCGTCACCCGCTGCAAAATATTCAGGAAGCCGAAGATCGCGTTCGTATAGAGCCCGTCCCGCGTCGTCAGCGGGCGAACGCCGTAAAAAGCGCGATTGATGACGCTGTTGCCATCCAATATCATCAGCTTCATTTTGTTTCCTCCGTTCAGATCTTTTTCCACTTCGCGCCCTGCGGGGTGTCGATGATCTCGATCCCCTGCGCTTTGAGCTCGTCGCGGATACGGTCGGCCTCCGCCCAGTTCTTCGCCTTCTTCGCTTCCGCGCGGGCGGCGACCAGCGCGTCGATCTCAGGATCGGAGCCGTATTCCTCCTGCGGCTGCTCCGCGCGGAACTTCGCGGCGGCTTCGATCAGATTCAGCCCCAAAACGGTATCGAAATCTTTGATCGCCGCCAGCTTCGTCGCGTCGTTGGTCTTCGCCTTGAGCACGTCGTAGAGCGCCGTCACGGCGAGCGAGGTGTTGAGGTCGCCGTTCAGCGCGGTTTCGAAGCGCTGTTTCAGCGCGGCAAAGGCTTCCTTGTCCACTTCGCCCTTGTCTTCCAGCGTCGCGATCTTCGCGATCAGCTTCTGATAGGTCACCGCCGCGTTGTCGAGGTTTTCCCACGTAAAGACGAGGTTGCGGCGGTAGTGGCTTTGCAGGCAGAACAGGCGGTAGACCAGCGGATCGTAGCCCTTTTTCTCCAACAGGGAGACCGTCAAAAAATCGCCCTTGGACTTGGACATCTTGCCGTCCGAGGTGTTCAGGTGGTGGACGTGGAACCAGTAGTTGCACCACTTGTGCCCGAGATAGGCCTCGGACTGGGCGATCTCGTTCGTGTGGTGCGGGAAGGCGTTGTCAATGCCGCCGCAATGGATATCCATATCCTCCCCGAGATGCTTGATGCTGATACCCGAGCACTCGATGTGCCAGCCGGGATAGCCGACGCCCCACGGGGAATCCCACTTGAGCGCCTGATCCTCAAACTTGGACTTGGTGAACCAGAGGACAAAGTCGTTCTTGTTGCGCTTGTTCTCGTCCTCCTCCACGCCCTCGCGGACGCCGACCTCGAGGTCTTCCTCGTTGTGGTCGTTGAAGACGTAGTATTTTTCCAGCTTGGAGGTGTCAAAGTAGACGTTGCCGCCGGCAAAATAGGCGTAGCCCTTGTCCTGGAGGGTCTGCACCATGTGGATATACTCCGGGATGCAGTTCGTCGCGGGTTCCACGACGTCCGGCGTCTTGATGTTGAGCTTTTTGCAGTCTTCAAAGAACGCGTCCGTATAGAACTTCGCGATCTCCATGACCGTCTTGTGCTCGCGTTTCGCGCCCTTGAGCATCTTGTCCTCGCCGGTGTCGGCGTCCGAGGCCAGATGGCCGACGTCCGTGATGTTCATCACGCGCTTGACGTTGTAGCCGAGATAGCGCAGGCTCTTTTCCAGCACGTCCTCCATGATATAGCTGCGCAGGTTGCCGATGTGCGCGAAGTGATAGACGGTCGGGCCGCAGGTATACATCTTCACGATGTCTTCGTGATTGGGGACAAAGAGTTCCTTTTTATGGGTCAGAGAATTGTACAGATACATTTACGTTTCCTCCAGTAGTTTTTCCAGCTTCGCGATGCGCTCTTTTAGCTCGTTGATCTCGATCGCCACCGGGTCCGGGGTATGGATGTGGTCGAGCTTTTCGCCCTCCACGCGGACGATGTGGCCGGGGATGCCGACGACGGTGCAGTTGGGCGGCACCTCGCGCAAAACGACGGAATTCGCCGCGATCTTGCTGTTGTCGCCGACCTTGAACGGGCCGAGCACCTTCGCGCCGGAGCCGACCATGACGTTGTTGCCGAGGGTCGGATGGCGCTTGCCGTGGCTGATGCCGGTGCCGCCGAGGGTCGCGCCCTGATAGATCAGGCAGTCGTCGCCGATCTCGACGGTCTCGCCGATGACGATGCCGTTGCCGTGGTCGATGACGAGCCGCCGTCCGATCTTCGCGCCGGGATGGATCTCGATGCTGGTGTGCCTGCGCGACCGCTGCGAGATCCAGCGGCCGATGAATTTCATGTGGTGCGTATGGAACCAGTGCGCAAAGCGGTAGCTGATCATCGCGTGGATGCCGCTGTAGAGCAGGAAGATCTCCAACCCGTTTCGCGCCGCCGGGTCGTTTTTCTGATAAGCGCGGATCGTTTCAAATAATCGCATAATATCCCTCCAAGAAACCGCTTTATGGCTTTGCGTCCGCTATTTCCCGGTCGGTCGCGGAAGCGACTCCGGGCAGTCGGGCAGCAGTTCCTCATAGGCCTGGTACAGATGACGGCTGCCGCCGCGGTCCTCCATGTCCTTGTCGGAAATGCCGAAATACCAATAGTATTCCGGGGGCATTCCTTCGTCCCACGTCGGGTCGAACCAGTAGTACCCGTCGTCGACTTTCACCATCGTCCAGAGATGGCTTTCGGTCGCGCCGTACTGTCCGCTGGCGGGAAACGCCGAAAGCCCCGCAAGCTCGCACAGCCACGCAAAGGTTTTGCCGTAGCCCGCGCAGACCGTTTTATGGCTGATCAGCGCGTCGTAGTAGAGGTTTTGCGCGTAGGTGTAGTAATCCTCGTCGCCGGGGTATTCGGAATCATAGGCGTAGCGCACGTTATCCGTCAGATACCTGTAAAAATACAGCACCTTATCATAGTCGGAAACGCAGTCGTCGGGCATATCCGCGATGATCTGCTTCGCAGCCTCGAACGCCTCCGCCTGTTCTCTGTTCCACTCGGCGAAGTCCGTCGTTCCCAGCGGCGTTTTGATGACGCAAAGGGCAAATTCGACCGTCGAGCCGTCGTCCAGAGTCAGATGATTCGCTCTGTTGATATCGCAGCTGATGTCCACCGACCACCAGTATTCCCTGCCGCTCGGGATCAGCATCGTGGTCGTATTCACCGGCAGAACGAATCGATCGCAGCCGTGAAGCAGCGCGTAAGAAATACACTCCTGCGTCAGGTCCAGCAGATCCGATTCCTCCTGCTTCAGCAGCGAATACCGCGGCAGATACCCGCCGTCTTCAAAGCCGATCAGCTCGCTGAGCGGTACGTTTTCCACGGTGGTCCCGCCTTCCGCTGTTTTCGCAAAGGCGACTTCGTCCGTCGTCAGGCCGCCCGCGGGGTATTTGTCGCTGCGGAAGGCTTTCTTCCACGTGATGTCCCAGTCCGGCAGCCGCTCTGTGGCTTCCGTTGCTTCCGTCACGGGAACGTCCGTCGTCGTGACCGGCTCCTCCTGCCGACGAACAACGCAGCCCGCAAGAGAAACGGCCAGCGCGGCGACAAGAAGCCATACGATCGCTTTTTTCATCATGATCCCTCCAATAATAATAAAACCGCCTCCGGATCGCTCCAGAGGCGGGTATCCCGCGGTTCCACTCTGATTTCTAACTCAAGGTCTTGACGCGACCAACGGGGTCTCCCCTCGCTCACGAACGCACGTTCGCCTGCTACGCGCCATGTCCGCTTTCAGCCGGCGGCGGTCACTCTCTGCTGCGTTTCACAGGGTACTCTTTTCGGTCAACGCGATATTCATCTTCATTATATTACCATCTGCCGCTGGGTGTGTCAACTGTTACTTTTCAAACACGTCGCGGTTTTTGACGAAATACTCGATGCCGGAATACAGCGTCACCACCGTGATGATGCCGACGATGACCCAGTTGAAGATCGTTATAAAGTTCGGACAGACGTATGTATTGAGCAGATTCGCGAAGAACTCGCCGTTGAAGAACAGCATCAGGCACAGGCCCGCCATCGTCAGGGCGGTCTTCATCTTGCCCGACCAGGCCGCCGCGATCACTCTGCCCTTGCCGACCGCGATCAGGCGCAGGCCGGTCACGGCGAACTCGCGCGTCAGGACGATCATCAGCGCCCACGCCGGGAAAATGCCCCATTCGCAGAACACCGCCATTGCCGCGATCACAAGCACCTTGTCCGCCAGCGGATCCAGGAACTTGCCGAAGTCGCTCTCCTGATGGTACTTTCGCGCGATCTTTCCGTCGATCAGATCGGTCAGGCTGGCGATCACGAAGACGCCCAGCGCGACGTAGAGCATGAACGGATAGGGCTTCGCGAGGTACATGCATACCAGGAACACCGGGAGCAGAAGCACACGGATAAACGTGATTTTCGTTGCTGTCGTCATAGTGCAACCTCCTCAAGCTTGCCCGTCAGATCGCCGTCGAAAACGCCGGTGATACGGACCGGGACGAAACTGCCGCTTTTGACCGTGCGGTCGGCGGAAAACAAGACTCTGCCGTCAATGTCCGGCGAGTCGGCGTAGGTCCTGCCGAAATACTGCCCGCTCTCGGGATCGAAGCCCTCGCAGAGCACTTCCATGACCGTGCCGAGACGCGCGTTGTTGCATTCGTCCATCACGCGCGACTGCAGCTCCTCGATGAGCTGAGCGCGGCGGACGGCGACCTCCTCGTCGGGGTGCTCCATCTTCGCCGCAGGCGTTCCCTCCTCGGGAGAGAAGGCGAACGCGCCGACGCGCTCTAACTTGTGCTCGCGCAGCCAGTCGCAGAGCTCCTCGAACTCCGCCTCGCCCTCGCCCGGCAGGCCGGTGATCAGGCTCGTGCGGATCACGACGCCCGGGATCCTCGCGCGGAGCCTGGCGAACAGTTCGTCCAGCTCGGCGCGCGTCCCGCGGCGGTTCATCCGTTTCAGGATCTTATCATTAACGTGCTGCATGGGAATATCCAGATATTTGACGATCTTCGGCTCCGAGGCGATCACCTCGATCAGCTCGTCCGTGATCTCGTCCGGGTAGAGATAATGCACGCGGATCCAGTGCAGTTTTTCGATCCTGCACAGCTCGCGCAGCAGCTGGGGCAGCTTGCGCTCGCCGTAGAGGTCGATGCCGTAACGGCTGGTGTCCTGCGCGACGACGAGCAGTTCCTTCACGCCGTCCTCCGCCAGCATTCTCGCTTCATACAGGCAGTCGTCCAACGTACGGCTGCGATATTTGCCGCGCAGCGAAGGAATGACGCAGTAGGAGCAGCGATTGTCGCAGCCCTCCGCGATCTTCAGGAAGGCGTAGTATTCCGGCGTTGTGAGGATCCTTCCGACCTCGTCCACAGGCGCGTCGATATCGTCGAAGCGGGAGACGGTTTTCCCGTCCAGAAGCTGCTTTACCGCCGAAACGATATAGCCGTAGCTTCCCGTGCCGAGGATGCCGTCCACCTCCGGCAGCTCCCGGAGGATCTCCTCCTGATAGCGCTGGGAGAGGCAGCCGGTCACGAGGATCTTGCCGATCGCGCCGGCCTCTTTGAGCGCCGCCATGGCGAGGATGTTGTCGATCGCTTCGCTCTTGGCGGAGTCGATGAAGCCGCAGGTATTGATGATGACGACGTCCGCCCCCTCGACCGAGGGCAGGATCTCGAAGCCTGCCTCGCGCAGCAGATACATCATCTGCTCCGCGTTGACCTGGTTTTTTGCACATCCGAGGGAAATGACCCCGATGCGATTGCCCATGTAGTATGTCCTTCTTTCGTTAATCGTCGAAGTTTTCGTCCGGCGCGTAGCGTTCCAACGCGCTGCGGATGTCGCTCCAGCTGTGCCCGCGGCGCGCGAGCGCGTCCGCCGCCCGTTTGCATTCCGCTTTGTCCGGCTGTCTGCCGCGGAATCTGCACTGCAGGAAGGCGTCGATCGCGTCGTCCTGCGGCGGAAGCAGCTCCAGCGCGGCGTCCCAGTATTCTTTCGGGATGCGCTTTTCGAACAGCATTTGCCTGATCCGCGCCGCGCCGTAACCCTTTGCCGCGCCGTTTCGCACGATCTGCTGCGCCGCCTGCTCGTCGTCCAGCAGCTTCAAGTCTGTCAGCCACTGCACCGCCTGCTTCGCGTCTTCCTCGCGCTCCCCCTTTTGGATCAGGCGCTTTTCGAGCTCCCGTTTCGAGACGGACGCCGCGGAGATGATCCGCACCGCCCGCTCGCGCGCGGACGCCTTGGAGCAGGTATCTTTGATAGAATCCATCGCGACGTCGGGGATCTCCATTCCCTGATAGAGTCCCAGCTCCGCCATGGCGGACGGCAGAATCATCAGGCTGCTGCCGTCGTCAAAGCGCACGCGCAGTTTCCCCTGCGGCGAGCGTGAGGACTCGATCGACTCAACCTTCATCGAAGTCCTCGGCGGAAATGTCTACGGCGTTCCCGGCGGGCTTGGCGGGCGCTTTGCCGCGGATGCCCTGCATCTCGGCAAGGTGGGCGCGGACCTTCGCTTCCAGTTCGTCGGCGATCTCGGGATGGTCGGCGATATACTGCTTGGCGTTGTCTCTGCCCTGGCCGATGCGCTCGTCGCCGATGGAGAACCAGCTGCCGCTCTTGCTGACCAGATCCAGCTCTACCGCCATATCCAGCAGCTCGCCGTACTTGGAAATGCCCTCGCCGTACATGATGTCGAACACCGCCTCGCGGAACGGAGGCGCGACCTTGTTCTTGATGACCTTGACGCGGGTGCGGTTGCCGATCACCGTGCCGCCGTCCTTGATCGCCTCGATCTTGCGGACGTCCAGACGGACGGAGGAATAGAACTTCAGCGCGTTGCCGCCGGTGGTCGTTTCGGGGTTGCCGTACATTACGCCGATCTTCATGCGAAGCTGATTGATGAAGATGACGATACAATTCGTCTTTGCGATCGTGCCGGCCAGCTTGCGCAGCGCCTGCGACATCAGACGCGCCTGGAGGCCGACGAACGCGTCGCCCATCTCGCCCTCGATCTCCTGCCGTGGAACGAGCGCCGCGACGGAGTCGACGACGACAACGTCGATCGCGCCGGAACGGACGAGGGCGTCCGTGATCTCCAGCGCCTGCTCGCCGGTGTCCGGCTGCGAGACGAGCATGGAGTCGATATCCACGCCGATCGCCGCCGCGTAGGACGGATCGAGCGCGTGCTCGGCGTCGACGAACGCGACTTCGCCGCCGCGCTTCTGCGCCTCGGCGACGACGTGCAGGGCGAGGGTCGTCTTACCGGAGGATTCCGGTCCGTAGATCTCGACGATCCTGCCGCGCGGCAGACCGCCGATGCCCAGCGCGGCGTCCAGCGCTAAGGATCCGGTCGGGATCGCGTCCACGCTCATTTCGGGCTTGTCGCCCAGGCGCATGACGGAGCCTTTGCCGAAATTCTTTTCGATCTGGTGCAGCGCGGTCTCCAGCGCTTTTTTCTTATCGTCTGCGGGAGCCGGTGCTTCATAAGCGGGTTTCTTTGTAGCCATCGTCAGTTTTCCTCTCTTTTCCGGGCAAGGACTGCCCGCGTAATATCTGCGGTATCTTTTCTTAATTCCATGATTTCAAAGCCGCCCTGCCGCAGCAGAGCGCAAACCTCATCCTCCTGCCCCATGCCGAACTCGAAGCAGAAATAACCGCCCGGACGGAGCGCGGAAGAATAGTTGTCGATGATCGCGCGGTAAAAATCCAGACCGTCCTCGCCGCCGTCGAGCGCGATGCGCGGCTCGAAGTCCTTCACGGAAGGATCGAGCTTCTCGATCATCGCGGTGGCGATATACGGCGGATTGGAAACGATCAGATCATAGACGCCGATGAAGTCCTGCGCGGGCTGTTTCGCGTCCAGCGGGACGCATTTCACTCGCGCCGTCAGCTTCTGATCGACCACGTTGCGCCGCGCCACGCGGAGCGCGTCGGGCGAAACGTCGGCCAGCGTCACTCGCGCGTCCTTGACGCGCTTTGCGATCGCGATGCCGATACAGCCGGAGCCGGTGCACAGGTCGAGGATTCTCGGATTCTGATCGAGGAAGAGCGCCTTTTTGATCGCCAGTTCCGTCACGACCGTCGTGTCGTCCCGCGGGATCAGCACGTCGGGCGTCACCGTCAGGGTCATGTCGTAGAAGTTCCACTGGCCGAGGATATAGGGCATCGGCTCGCCTTTCAGATAGCGCTTGACGAAGGATTCCGTCAGCTCGCAGACTTCTTCGGAGGCGTAGAGGTCGCGGTCTGTGATCATCTGCTCGGCGGTCTTGCCGGAGGCGGCGCAGACCAGCTCTCTCGCGACATTCGAGGCGAACTGTCCTTCCTTTTCCAGCAGGGCGCGGCGGGCGTCCAGATACAGATCCGCGTATTTCCTTACCATTTGTCCGCCCCCTCCTGCTGCGGAAGCACCTGCGTCAGGGCTTCGATGCCGACCTCGATCATGCTGTCGTCCGGCTCGTTGGTGGTCAGATACTGCAGCCACATGCCGGGCGCGGAAAGCGCGCGGGTCAGCCAGTTGTCGTAGCGGCCGACCAGACGGTTGAACTCGTAGCTGATGCCTACGACGATCGGCAGGAGCAGAAGCTTGAGCGCCATGCGGATCAACGCGTTGAGGATCTTGGAGTCGAACACCGGCGTGATCGGCTTCAGAAGGACCGACGCGACGGAGAAGACCAGAATGGAAATGATGATCACGACGAAAAGGAAGCTCGTGCCGCAGCGCGGATGCAGACGGGTCTGCTCCCTGACGTTTTCGACCGTCAGCGGCAGCTTCGCCTCGTAGCAGCGGATCGTCTTATGCTCCGCGCCGTGGTAGGCAAAGACGCGCTTCATATCCTTCATGCGGGAGATCAGGAACATATACAGAAGGAAGATCGCAATGCGGAGCAGGCCTTCCAAAAGGTTTCTCACCAGCGCGTTGCCGGTCACCCACCGCTCGATGAATTCCCCGAGGAAGGACGGCAGCAGCACGAACAGCGCGACGGAAAACAGCAGGCCGATCACCACGCCGATCGTGATGACGACGCTCTGCGCCTTGTCGGACGAGAGCTTCTTTTCCAGCCACGCGTCGAATTTCGACTGCTTCTCCGGCGTTTCGCTTTCGTCCTCGTCTTCCGCGTAGAGGTCTGCGGAATACATCAGCGCGGAAACGCCGATCTTCATCGAGGCGCAGAAGTTGAAAATGCCGCGCACGAACGGGATCTTCTTCGGCGAGAACTTTCCGACGGGTTTTCTGTCCTCGAGTTTCGTCTTCAGACCCGCTTTCGTGCGGACGACGGTGGCGCATTTTTCCGGTCCGAGCATCATAATGCCCTCGATCAGCGCCTGTCCGCCGATCATCGTTTTGAACTTTTCGTTGGTTTCTTTCTTTGCCATGTCATTGTTCTCCAATCGGGAGCCTGATCGTCACAAGCGTGCCGCCGCCTTCCGCGTTGGCAAGGTCCAGTCTGCCGTTGTGCATGGTGACGATCTCCTCGCACACCGCAAGGCCGATGCCGCTGCCGCGCGCCTTGGAGGTCCCCTTATAAAATTTCTTTTTCACCAGCGGAAGCTCGTCCTCCGGGATGCCGGGGCCGAAATCGCGGATCTTCACCGCGATCTCGTTCTCCTCGCGGCGGATTTCCGCCGTGATCTTTCCGCCGTCGCCGCCGTGCTTGGCAGCGTTGTCCAGGATATTCAGGAAGACCTGCCGCATACGCTGCGTATCGCAGGGAATCTCCGGAATATCGTCGTCGTTATCCAGGTATTGCAGTTCGATCCCCTCCTGCGCAAGGCGGGAGCCGTACATGAATACCGTATCTTCAAATTCGCTGCGGATGTCGCTTTGCGCGATGTTCAGGCGGAATCTGCCGTCCTGGATCCGCGTAAATTCGAGCAATTCCTCCACCATGCCGGTCAGACGCTTCGATTCGCGCAGGATGATGTTCAGTCCGCGCTTCGCGTCGGCGGCGTCCACGCTGCCGCCTGCCGAGAGCAGAGTCTCGCTCCAGCCGCTGATCGCCGTCAGCGGGGTGCGCAGCTCGTGGGAGACGGAGGAGACGAATTCCGACTGCATCTTTTCCGTCTGACTGATCTGATTCGACATGTCGTTGATGGTATCTGCAAGCTCGCCGATCTCGTCGTCGAACTTGCGCTGGATCTGCACACCGTAGCCGCCGGCGGCGATCCGCTTCGCCGTTGCCGTGATCTCCGACACCGGCACGAGAATGGAACGGAGATAATACCGTCCGCTGATATAGACGATCAGCAGCATCGCGATGCCGACCAGCGTGATCGCCGCAATGAACAAAGCGATCTGCCGGTCGACGCGTTTCAGGCTGGTTACGTAGCGCAGCACGCCGATGACCTCTCCGTTGGAGTAGATCAGCGGGCTGGAGACCGCCATGATCCGCTCGCCCGTATCGGGATTCTTGCCCGTAAACGAGCTGATCTGCCGCGTTTCGATCGCCTCCGTGATGTCGCTCGTCACGGAAGTCTTCGTGGACAGCTGGCTGTAGGAAGAGGCCACGATGCGGTAGTTCGTGTTGATGAACTGCAGCTCCATCGTGTCCTTCGATTCAAAGGTCTGCGTGAATTTCGCGCAGGAGCGGTAGTACTCGTTGTAGCTCTGCCCGATGTAGGTCTCGAAAAACCGCGTACTGGCGCGTGCCTTGGATTCCATGCCCGCACGGATATTGGAGTAGTAATACAACGCGACGGTGACAGACAGTCCGGTCACGCACAAAAGAACGAGCGCAAGCACGATGCTCAGGGTATTGCGCAGCCAGCGTCCCTGCAGTCCCTTTGTCTTTTTCAAGCCTGTCACCTCCGATGGAAGGGCCGATTATACCCCCCACTTATAGCCAAAGCCCCACACGGTCGTGATATAGGTGGGATTAGCGGTATTGTCCTCGATCTTGATCCGCAGACGGCGGATATTGACGTCCACGATCTTCAGCTCGCCGTCGTAGTTCCTGCCCCAGACCGCCGTCAGGATGTCCTCTCTGGAGAGGGCGCGTCCGGGATTCTGCATAAAGAGCTGGATGATGGCGTATTCCACCTGCGTCAGCTTGATCCGGCGGCCGTCCTTCTCCAGCGTGCGGTTGCGGATGTTCAGCGTGAACGGCTCGTGCACGATGATCTCGGGATCGGACTCCACGCCGCCGCCGATGCGGCGGTAAAGCGCGTCGATGCGCGCCGTCAGCTCCGCCGGAGAGAAGGGCTTGGTCACGTAGTCGTCCGCGCCGGTCATCAGGCCGGTCACTTTGTCCATCTCCTGCGTTCTCGCCGTCAGCATGATGATGCCGATGGTCTTATTGGTCGCGCGGATGTTCCGGCAGACCTCGAAGCCGTCGATATCCGGCAGCATGATGTCCAGGATCGCCACGCCGATATCCGGGTTCTCCTTGAGCCGTTCCAGGGCCTCCATGCCCGTTCCCGCCTCGATCGCCTCGTAGCCGGCGCGCTTGAGGTTGATGACCACAAAACTGCGGATACTGACCTCGTCCTCTAATATCAGAACTTTTTTCATATCTCTATCCTCCAAAAACCCTTAATCCGTCTCTCCGGTCTTCCAGTCCACCTGAATGAAGTGGAAGAGGTCTTGTATTTCCTTCTCTGTCAGGGCGTTTGCATTGACCGTCATCGCGTAGACCGTGTCGCTCTTCGCGGCGAGCACCGTCCAGCCGGTCACCGTGCTCGCGGCGTTCTCGCCGCTCACGGCGGCCAGGGTGAACAGCTCCTCTCCCTTATAGACGAAGGTATAGCCGCGGCTCGTTTCAAACGCCGTCGTGTATTTCACGGACAGGCCGTCCGCCAGTCGGTCCGGGATCTTCAGGTACCACCCGGCAGAGTAATTGTGGTAGGTCAGCCACTTGTCGTTTTCCGTGCCGTCCGGCTGCAGATTGTACCAGCGGATCACCGTCTGATTCGCGGAGGTCTCCTCTCCCGCGATCGCCGCGAGCCGGATCAGGTGCGGCAGTTCGATCAGTCCGTCGTCGTCGATGTCGCAGCTGTAAACGTAGTAGTCGCGGACGGTGCTGACCGCGGTATCGGTCTCTTCCGAAAGCGACAGGTTGGTAAAGACGCCGCCGCGCATGCCGTAAATGTCGGTGATGAGCTGACCCTCGCCGTACTCCGAGGCGACGAAGACCGCGGGACAGTCCGCCCAGACCTTGCCGGCGATCATGCGCCGCACCGCGTCGACCGGCGCGGACATCCGCGCTTCACGCTCGCGGGTGAGCTGGCCGCCCGCCCAGCGGTAGCATTCCGCAACGCCGTTCTGCGCGTCCGAGGAATGGAGCAGGACGACGTCGTGCAGGCCGTCCGCGTCGAGGTCGGTCGTAATGAACTGCGAGTAGTTCGCGTTCAAAAGCTCCGTCAGCGCGTCGTTTTCAAACGAGTAAACGTACAAGGTCTGCGTGACCTGGCCGCTGATCTGGCGGCCGACCACGATCTCACTGCCCGGATAGCCGTCGATCTCCACGTACTGCACGTGGTCGAAGGCGGTGCCGGCGCCGTCCGCTTTCGCGATCAGAACGAACTGATCGCCGCGCTTGTCGAAGACGCCGACGGTGAGCGGAAGATCGCCGTTGTTTTTCCAGTAGACGATTGCCTCGTCCTGCTGGTCGCCGTCGATGTCCGCCATCTGGACGGGCTGCTGATTCTCTCCCGCGATCGGCGCGCAGTAGACCGCGCCGTCCGACATCGCGTTTTCGATCGCGGTTTGCAGGTTGTAATAGTCCTCCGACCGCGCCGGGATCGCGTAAAGGCTCTCCGCAGGCTCCAGAATACACCCGGAAAGGAGCAGGACGGCGCAGAGCAGCGCAAATATTACAATTCTTTTCAATACGCCGCCTCCATTCCGGTAAGATTCATAGTATTATATCATAGTTTGTTACAAATGTGTAGTGCTATTGTTACGAAAAGCGAAAAACTATTTCAAAACGACACAGCTTTCGCCGAGCAGGCTGCGCAGTTCCTCCAGCATATCGTCCCGCAGGGAGCAGGTCGTGCCTCTGCGCACGCCGCTGTCGGCAAAATACAGCACCGCCTGGAGACTGCCGGGGAACATATTGAGGATGGCTCTCGCCTTCCGGTCTTCCCTGCTCCCCTCCGACGGAAGCTTCAGATAGAGCTTCTGCGGCTCCGGCTTCGCGACGTCGGCAATCAGCCGGACCTCGTTGACCACCATCTGCGGCGCTTTCTCGTCGCGGACGGAGAGCCGTCCCTCGACGACGACCGGAAAGTTCTCTTTCAGGTAGGAGCCGCATTTCGCGATCACGTTGGAGAAGGCCAGCAGCTCCATCGCCGCCGTATCGTCCTCCAGATCTACGTAGGCCATCATGGAGTTGTTGCGCGTCGTCTTCATCTTGACGCTCTCGACCACGCCGGCGATCCGGACGATCTGCTCGTCACGGTAGACGCCGTCGCTGTTCTCGAACGACTGCATGATCCGCAGGATCGGCACGACGCCGCTCCCCTTGAGCTGTCTGCGGTACTCGTCCATCGGATGGCCTGAAAGATACAGGCCGATCGTTTCCTTCTCCATCTGCATGCGCTCGTTTTTCGGCAGCTCCGGCAGATTGGGGATCGGGATGGTCGATTTCTTCTCCTCCTCGTCGGAGAACATGTCGAACAGCTGGATCTGCCCCGCGAGGTTGCGCTTTTTCCGGTCGGCGATGCTGTCGAGGACCGTTTCATAGCTGTAGAGCATCTGCGCGCGGTTGAGGCCGAGGCTGTCCATCGCGCCGCACTTGATGAGGTTTTCCACCGCCCGCTTGTTGAGGTCGGTGTCGATCATGCGCTCTGCGAAGTCCTCCAGCGAAGTGAATTTTCCGTTCTCCTCGCGCTCGGCGACCATCTGGCGCAGCAGACCGCGGCCGATATTCTTCACCGCGCCGAGGCCGAAGCGGATGCCGTCCGGCTCGACGGTGAACTTGTCCTCCGAGGTGTTGACGTCGGGATGGAGCAGGCGGATGCCGAGCTCCTTGCAGTCCGCGATATAGCCAGCGGTCTTGGTCGTATTGTCCAGCACGCTCGTCAGCAGCGCCGCCATGTATTCCTTCGGATAGTGGCATTTGAGGTACGCCGTATCATAAGTCACCTTCGCGTAGCAGACCGCGTGCGCCTTGTTGAAGGCGTAGTTCGCGAAATCAAGGATCTCCTTATAGATTGCCTGGGCCGCCGTCTCGCTGACGCCGTTCGCGATCGCGCCGGGGATGCCGCGCGCGGGGTCGCCGTAGACGAAGGCCTGCCGCTCGGCGACAATGACCTTTTCCTTCTTCTTGGAGATGGCGCGGCGCATATTGTCCGCCTGTCCGAGGCTGTAGCCGCCGAGCTTGCGGAAGATCTCGATGACCTGCTCCTGATAGACGATGCAGCCGTAGGTGACGGCAAGGATCGGCTTAAGCTGCGGGCAGAGATAGGTGATCCTTTCGGGGTGGAACTTGTTGTCGATAAAGCGCGGGATCGAGTCCATCGGGCCGGGCCGGTAGAGGGCGACAATAGCCGTCAGGTCTTCGATCGACTGCGGCTTCATGTTGACGCAGACGTTCGTGATCCCCGCGGATTCGAGCTGGAACACGCCCGCCGTCTTCCCCTCGCCGAGCATCGCGAAGGTCGCCGGGTCGTCGTCGCGGACCTTCTTGAGGTCGAAGTCCGGCTCATGTTTGCGGATCTCCTGCTCGGCGTCCTCGATGATCGTCAGGTTGCGCAGACCGAGGAAGTCCATCTTCAGAAGGCCGAGCTCCTCGATGGTCGTCATGGTGAACTGCGTGACGATCGTGTCGTCGTTGCGCGCCAGCGGCACGTAGTCGCAGACGGGATTCTTCGTGATGACGACGCCCGCCGCGTGGGTCGAGGTGTTGCGCGGCATGCCCTCTAAGGCGCGCGCGGTGTCGACCAGCTTGCGGACGCGCTCGTCGCCGTCGTACATCTCCTTGAGCTGCGGCGAGATCTTCAGCGCCTCGTCGAGCGTCATGTGCAGGGTGGTCGGGATGAGCTTCGCCACCGCGTCCGTCTCGGCGTAGGTGAAGTTCAGCGTCCTGCCGACGTCGCGGATCGCCGCTCTCGCCGCCATCGTGCCGAAGGTGACGATCTGCGCCACGCGGTCCTTGCCGTATTTTTCGGTCACGTAGTCGATGACCTCGCCGCGCCGCGCCTGACAGAAATCGGTGTCGAAATCCGGCATGCTGACGCGCTCCGGGTTGAGGAAGCGCTCGAAGATCAGCGCGTACTTCATCGGGTCCATTTCCGTGATGTGCATGCAGTAGGCCGCGATCGAGCCGGCGCCGGAGCCTCTGCCCGGGCCGACCGGAATGCCGTTCCGCTTCGCCCAGAGAATGAAGTCCGCGACGATCAGATAGTAGTCCACATAGCCCATCTTCTCGACGACGCTCATCTCGTATTCCAGACGCTTCCGGTATTCCTCCGGCGCGTCGGGATAGCGCTCTTGGAAGCCCTCTTCGCACAGGCGGCGGAAATAGGTCACGGAGTCCGAGCCGTCCGGCGGGAGGAATTCCGGCAGATGGTAGTGGTTGAATTCAAATTCTACATTGCAGCGGTCGGCGATCTTCTGCGTGTTCTCGATCGCCTCCGGATGATTGGGAAACAGAGAACGCATCTCGTCCTCGGATTTAATATAGAATTCCTGCGTCTCAAAGCGCATCCGGTTGGGATCGTCCACGGTTTTGCCCATCTGGATGCACATGAGAACGTCCTGAATATAGCTGTCCTCGCGGGTGATATAGTGCGCGTCGTTCGTCGCGACGAGCGGCAGACCGGTGTCCTGCGCCAGGCGCAGGATGCCGCGGTTGACCTCCTGCTGTTCCGGCAGGCCGTGATCCTGCAGTTCCAGATAGAAATTGCCCTCGCCGAAGATCGACGCAAGCTCCAGCGCGTGGTTTTTCGCGCCCTCGTAGTCGCCCATGCGCAGCCTGCGCGGAATGCCGCCCGCGAGGCAGGCGGACAGGGCGATCAGGCCCTCGGAATGCTGCCGCAGCAGATCCATATCCACGCGGGGCTTGATATAAAAGCCGTCCAGAAACGCCTTCGAGACCAGATAGCTCAGGTTGCTGTAGCCCTTCTCGTTCTCGCAGAGCAGGACGAGGTGCTGCGCCTCGTTATCTACGCCGTGTACGCGGTCGGCCATGGTGCGCGGCGCGACGTAGACCTCGCAGCCGATGATCGGTTTGACGCCCGCCGCCTTGGCGGCGCGGTAGAAGTCGATCACGCCGTACATGACGCCGTGGTCCGTGATCGCCACCGCGTTCTGCCCCAGCTCGGCGGCGCGCTGCACCAGTTTCCCGATCCGGCAGGCGCCGTCCAGCAGGCTGTATTCCGTATGCACATGCAGGTGTACAAATGCCATGATTATTTCTCCTCTGCCGCCAGTGCCAGCAGCTTTCTCATCCGGTGATTGACCGCCGACTTGCTGATCGGCGGCTCATGGAGCTCCGCAAGCTCCGTCAGGGTCGTCTCCGGGTACTCGCGGCGCAGCGCCGCGGTCTCTTTGAGCTTCTCGGGCAGGGTCTCGTACCGCCCGCTGCGTTCCAGCTTCCGGATGGCGGCAAGCTGATCCTGCGAGGCGGCGATCGCCTTGTCCACGTTCGCGGAGTCGCAGTTCGTCTTGCGGTTGGCGTCGTTGCGCCAGTCCTTCTCGATCTTCGCGGACATAATCGCCATTGCGCTGACCGGCGCGCCGATCGCCGTCAGGAAGTCCTCGATGCTGTCGCTCTGCTTATAATAGAGCACGGAGCTTCCCTTGCGCTCGGTCTCCTTCGCGGTCAGCTCCATCTCGCGCATCAGGGTGCCGGTCTCGCGGCTGACCTTCAGGTGGGTCGTGGAGAGTTCCAGATGATAGCGTTTTTCGGGGTCGGTGACCGAGCCGCCCGCCAAAAACGCGCCGCGCAGGAAGGCTCTCTGACAGCACTCCTTTTCCAGAAGCGCAAAGTTGACGTGCAGCGAAATGCTCGTCTGCGCAGAGAAGCCGCAGGCGCTGAATACCTTATGGATCTTTTCCTTATCGGTGATCACATAGGTCAGCTTGCCGCTGCCGCTTCCCTCCGGGAGCTGGTCGAAGCTCACGCCGAGCCCCTTGCGGAACAGACGCGGCAGCCTCGTGCCGAAGTTCCGGCTCTCGGTCACGATGCGGATGCAGTCCGGTGCGAAGGTATTGGCGAACAGCAGCGTGCCCATCGCCTCCGCGAGCGCGCAGCAGTTCTTCTCGACTTCCGTCCGGCATAATTCACTTTTTACGCTGCCCGAAAACGACATTGCGCGCTCCTTTCTCTCACCGAAGGTCCTTGTCCAGATCCCGGTGTGTCAATGCGACCTCATACTGTTCTTCGCGGAAACGGCGGGCGAGCAGTTCCGCAACGGTCACGCTCCGGTGACGGCCGCCCGTGCAGCCGACCGCGATGCGCAGGCAGTCCAGCCCGCGCCGCATCGCCATTCTCGCCTCCAGGGACAGAAGGTCCGTCAGCCGCTCAACAAACTCCCTGCCTTCCGGAAAACCGAGGATATAGTTCCGCACCTCGGCGTTTAGTCCGCATTTCTCTTTTAGTTCCGGCACCCAGAACGGGTTTTCCAGGCAGCGGGCGTCCAGAATCACGTCCGCCTCCGGCACGCCGTAGTTGTGCCCGAAGGAAGTGATCTCAATCTTCATGTTTCCACAGCCGGATCTCCGGCTCGAGCAGCACGCCGCTGTGATCGAGCACGCGTGCCTGCACCAGCTTCACCAGCGCGAGCACGTCCGCGGCAGTCGCGCCGCCTAAGTTCACGATAAAGCCCGCGTGCTTCTCGGACACGGCCGCGCCGCCGACGCGCAGGCCCTTCAGGCCCGCCTCGTCGATCATGGCGGCGGCGTAGCCCGTCTTCGGCCGCTTGAAGGTACTGCCGGCGGACGGCAGCTCCAGCGGCTGGGACGCGCGGCGTCGATCTGCAAGCTCTTTGATCTTATTGCGGACTTCTTTTTCGGTCGACGGCGTCAGCTCGAATTCCGTCCGCAGGATCACGCCTTCCAGTCCCTGGAACGCGCTGCTGCGATAGGCGAAGCCCTGCGCGCCGCCCTCGTATACGTCGATCGTGCCGTCGAGGCGCATGAATTCCGTCTTGACGGCGACGTCTTTGATCTCGCCGCCGTACGCGCCGGCGTTCATATAGACCGCGCCGCCGACCGTGCCGGGAATGCCGTGGGCGAATTCCAAGCCGGAGAGGTTATCCTGCGCGGCGAACATCGCCGTCTTCGCGAGGGTCATGCCGGACATCGCGGAGATTTGCCTTTCGTCCAGCAGGCGCAGGCCGATCAGCGCGTCCTTCGTCACGATCACAACGCCGCGGAGGCCCTCGTCCGGCGCGAGCACGTTCGTGCCGCCGCCGAGGATATAGGGGTGGATCCCCATTTCGTGCGTCGTCTGCATCAGCTTCGTGAAGGTGAGATTAAACTCACATCCTAGCGCTATCAATTTCGTCTACTACGGTCTACCTCAGTTACGTTTGTAAATAATATCACAAATTGTGGATCCTCCAGTTTCATTTCATCCTCCGTTGAAGAATTCAAAGTCCATATTCCACCATTTTATTTTCCATATAATTATAACAAAACTATCTCAAAAAGGCAACAGAAAATGCGCGCAGAAAAAGCAGTTCTTATCCCCTTTGCAGGGATAAGAACTGCCTGTATGCCGAAATCAGAAGCTCTGTCCGCTCTGCTCGACGAAATGCCGGTTGATCTGCTCGGTGAATTCCTCCGCGGCGTTGTAGCCCATCTTCTTCTGGCGGTTGTTCATGGCCGCGACCTCTAAGATGATGGCGAGGTTTCTGCCGGGCTTGACCGGGATCGTGATGGCCGGGACCCGTACGCCGAGGATGTCCATGTACTGCTCCTCCAGGCCGAGGCGGTCATAGATCTGCTCGCTCGACCACGGCACGATGTTGATGACCAGGTCGATCGTGCTTTCGTTCTTGATCGCCGCCATGCCGAACAGCTTCGCGACGTTGATGACGCCGATGCCGCGGATCTCGATGTAGTTGCGGATCAGCTCGGGCGAATTGCCCATCAGCGTGTTGTTGGCGATCTTGCGGATCTCTACCGCGTCGTCCGCAATCAGACGGTGGCCGCGCTTGAGCAGCTCAGCCGCCGCCTCGCTCTTGCCGATGCCGCTCTCGCCCATCAGCAGCAAACCTTCGCCGTAGACTTCGACGAGAACGCCGTGGCGGGAGATCTTCGGCGCAAGGGCGTTTTTCAGATAGGAGATCAGGCCGGAGACGATATAGGAGGTGGCCTCCATGCAGCGCAGGATCGTGATATCCTGCTCCTTCGCCGCTTCCAGGCATTCCTCCGGCGGCTCGATGTTCCGCGCGAAGATCATCGCGGGGATCTTGCGGGAGAACAGCTCGTTGAAGACCTCGAGCTTGCGCTCGTGCGTCAGCGTGTTCAGGTAGGCGTTCTCCACGTGGCCGATGACCTGCAGACGGAGCCGCTCAAAGTGCGTGAAAAAGCCGGACAGCGGCAGGCCGGGTCTGGTGACTTCCTCGACCAGGATCTGCACGCGCTCAAAGTCGGACGAGGCGTGCGTCACCGTCAGCTTGAACTCCTCGACTACGTTTTTCAGCAATACGCCGTTCGTATTCATGGGCATCCCTCCACCGTCATGATGTAATATTATATTCTAAAATCGGCGATTTCGCAACAGGCAAGAAAAAATATATTATTTTTGCAATTTTTCTCTTGCATTTCCGAGAATTTTCTGCTAAGATATGTGTCGGCGTCACCGGACGCCGTGTTTTGACGATTTTTCGTATGATTGGAGGTGCAGCAAGTGGCAAAGTGCGATATTTGCGGCAAGGGCGTTACGTTCGGCATTAAGGTCTCCCATTCTCACAGACGTTCCAACAGAGCTTGGAAGCCCAATGTAAAGCGCGTGAAAGCAATCGTTGACGGTTCTCCCCGCCATGTCTATGTCTGTACAAGATGCCTCCGTTCCAATAAGGTCGAACGCGCTATCTGATTTTGACAATCCCGACATACAGAAAGGCAAGCTGCATCGGCTTGTCTTTTTTGTTTTCTCCATACCTTATTTCATTCCGTGCGCGAAGCGCACGGAATTTCACTGCAAA
The DNA here is from genome assembly GCA_905233385.1 of uncultured Oscillospiraceae bacterium. Lineage (GTDB taxonomy): Bacteria > Bacillota > Clostridia > Oscillospirales > Oscillospiraceae > JAZOXB01. The sequence continues at coordinate 41,586 of CAJOEH010000012.1, read as the reverse complement.
GGCTCCCTCTTTGAGGGAGCTGTCAGCGAAGCTGACTGAGGGAGTTCACTCCTTCTGCGATAAAGAACCTTCCCTGCGACGGACGGATTGCCTGAACAAGTCGGGCAATGACAGGTCTGACGGAAAAAGCGGCTGCGTGAGCAGCCGCTTTGTTGCATTATTCGTTGCTTTCTTCCGCTTCTTCCGCTTGCTCTTTCGCTCTTTCTTTTTCCGCAAGGTCGTTGGTGTCAAGGCTGTTGCGGAAGACGACGAAGCGCTGGAACGGGAATTCCGTGGCCAGATTCAGCATCATGATCGTAATGGTCGCGAAATACCACGGCCAGTTGCAGGTGCCCGTCAGCCAGGCGTCCAGCCAGGTGGACAGCGGCGTGAAGACGAGATAGTACGCGGTCACCTTCAGCATCGCGATCGGCACGTTGTTGGCGGACTTGAACGTGTAGCGGCGGTTGAGCGTGAAGTTCCAGACGACCGACAGCACCAGCGCGATCAGATAGCTCGGCCAGTGCGCCAGATGTACGACTTCCTCCAGGAAGGTGTTGGAAAGGAACTGGATCGCGCCGGCGGAAAAGGTAAACATCAAGTATTTCAGCGAGCGGATCAGCTCTGTTTTCTTATTCGCTTTCTTTTCTTCCTCCGTCAGTTCTTTCTTTTCTTCCTGTATAATCTCTTTCTCTTTTTCCATCTTTCTTTACCTCGCCCATTCGGCGTATTCCGCTTCCGCGGTCTTCTGCCGCTGCATCAGCGTAGTGATCGCTTCCCGCGGATCGTGATTTTCATATAGGACTTCGTGCGCGGCGTTTGTGATCGGCATCTCAACGCCGTATTTCTGCGCGAGCCGATGCGCCGCGCTCGCGGCGTAGTAGCCTTCGACAACCGCGCCGACCTGCTTCATCGCTTCCTGCACGCCGACGCCCTGACCGATCAGGATCCCGGCGCGGCGGTTGCGCGAGTGCATGGAGGTGCAGGTGACGATCAGATCGCCCACGCCGGCCAGCCCCGCGAAGGTCTCGCGCGACGCGCCCAGCGCAATGCCGAGCCGCGCAAGCTCCGCAAGGCCGCGCGTCATCAGGAGCGCTTTCGTATTGTCCCCGTAGCCGAGACCGTCGCAGATGCCCGCGCACAGCGCGATGACATTCTTATGCGCCGCGCCGAGCTCGACGCCGACCGTGTCGGGGCAGGTGTAGACGCGCAGCCGTTCGCACATGAAGGCCGCCTGCACCTTCTCGGCAAGCGTTTTATCCGTACACGCGGCGACGACGCCGGTCGGAATGCCGCGGCTGACCTCCTCCGCGTGAGAAGGGCCGGACAGGGCGACGACGTTCTTCCCCGTCTCCTGCGCAACGAGCTCGCTCATGCGGAAGCCCGTGGTCTCTTCGATGCCCTTTGTCACGGAGACGAGAACGGCGTCCTCGCGCAGGAAGGGCGCGAACCTCTTCGCCGTGCCGCGCACCGCGAAGGACGGCGTCGCGAACACGACCATATCCTGCTCCCGCGCTTCGGAAGCGTCCGCGGTAAAGCGCAGCTCCTTCGGCAGCGGGACGCCGGGCAGGAACGGATTCTGCCCGCTCGCGGCAAGCTGCTCGCTCTCGCACGCGCAATAGGACCAAAGTATCACCTTATGGCCGTTTTGCAGCAGACGGATGGCAAGCGCCGTGCCCCAGCCGCCGCTGCCGGCGATCAAAACCTTCACTTTGCCGCCCTCTCGTTCTTTTCCTTATGGAAATAGGTCTTGCGCTCCTTGCCGTGGATCAGCCGCGAGATATTCTCGCGGTGCGTGACGATCACGATGAGCGCCATCAGAACGGCAAGCCCCCAGACGAACGGCTGGTCCGGATAAAAGGCCGCCGTCAGACCCGCGAAGGTGCACATCGCCACGATCGACCCGAGCGAAACGAAGCGCGTGAGGAAAAACAGCAGGATGAAGACCGAGATCGCGATCACGAAGATCCGCCAGTCCAGCATAATGGCGACGGCCGCACTGGAAAGTACGCCCTTGCCGCCGTGAAAGCCGAAATAGACGGGGAAAATGTGACCGATCTGGATCGAAATGCCCGCGATCATCACCGCAAGCTCGCGGTGTTCCGGCAGGATCAGCGTCGCGAGCCAGCAGGCAAGGATCGTCTTGCCGAGGTCGATCACCACGACGAGCAGGGTCGCCCAGCCGCCGTAGGAGCGCAGGAAATTCGTCAGGCCGGCGTTGCCGCTCCCCTTTTCGCGCACGTCCTCGTGCAGTTTGATGCGGGAGATCAGGATCGCGCCGTTAAATCCGCCCAGCAGGTAGCCGATCGCGACGCAGGCAAGGATCTTCCAAACCATATCCATTCGTTATTCCTCCTTATCGCCTTTCTGACGGATCGTGATGCGCACCGGCGTGCCCTCCAGGCCGAAGGTCGCGCGGATCTGATTCTCCAGATACCGCTGATAGGAAAAGTGGAACAGCCGCGCGTCGTTGCAGAAAATGACGAAATGCGGCGGCTTGACGCCGACCTGCGTCATATAGTAGATCTTGAGGCGGCGACCCTTGTCCGTCGGCGGCTGCACGCGTGCCGTCGCGTCCTCCAGCACGTTGTTGAGCATACCGGTGGAGATGCGCATCGCGCTCTGATTCGCGACGTAGTTGATCAGCTCATAGAGCTTGCCCACGCGCTGACCCGTCAGCGCGGAGATGAACAGCAGCGGAGCGTAGGTCATATAGCTCAGATCCTGCCGGATCTTCGCCGACATCTCGTTCATCGTGTTGGTCTCTTTTTCGACCGTGTCCCACTTATTGACGACGATGATGCACGCCTTGCCCGCCTCGTGCGCCAGTCCCGCGATCTTCGTGTCCTGCTCCGTCACGCCCTCGTTCGCGTCGATCAGGATCAGGCAGACGTCCGCCCGGTCGATCGCGGCGATCGTGCGCATATTGGAGTACTTTTCGATCGCGTCGTCCACCTTGGACTTGCGGCGCATACCGGCGGTGTCGATAAAGCGGTATTTGCCGTATTCGTTTTCAAAGCAGCTGTCGATCGCGTCGCGGGTCGTGCCTGCGACGTCGGAGACGATCACGCGCTCCTCGCCGAGGATCCTGTTGAGCAGGCTGGACTTGCCGACGTTCGGCTTGCCGACGATGGCGACGTTGATGACCTCGCCCTCGTCCTCGTTCTCGCTCTCCGGCGGGAAATGCGCCACGCACCAGTCCAGCAGGTCGCCGGTGCCGTGGCCGTGGACGGCGGAGGTCTCGATCGGATCGCCGAGACCGAGCGCGTAGAATTCGTAGACGTCGGGATTGACCGCGCCGACGCTGTCGCACTTGTTGACCGCCAGACAGACGGGCTTTTTACTGCGCAGCAGCATGGCCGCCACATCCGAATCCGCCGCAGTCACGCCGGTCTTGACGTCCGTGACCATCACGATCACGTCCGCCGTGTCGATGGCGATCTCCGCCTGCCGGCGCATGAATTTCAGCATTTCGCTGTCCGTGTTCGGCTCGATGCCGCCGGTATCCACCAGCTCAAATTCGCGGCCGTTCCAGTCGCAGGCGCCGTAAATGCGGTCCCGCGTCACGCCCGGGGTATCTTCCACGATGGCAGTGCGCCTGCCCGTGAGCTTATTGAACAGCATCGACTTGCCGACGTTCGGCCTGCCGACGATCGCTACCAATGGTTTCGCCATGCGCCCGCCTCCTTTCACTTGCACATATTTACCATTGTACATATTATTACACACTTTTTCCGAGAATTCAACACAAAAGAAAAGAGGAAGGCCGTTACCTTCCTCGTCTCTCTCATTCATTCACGAATTACTTCGCCTCAGCGGCAGGAAGAACCTCGCGGCCATTGTAGGTACCGCAATTCTTGCAAGCTCTGTGGGGCAGGCGCGGTTCGCCGCATTTCGGGCAGGCAACGACGCCGGGCACGGAGAGCTTCCAATGAGAGCTACGTCTCTTATCCCGTCTCGCCTTGGAAACCTTACACTTCGGAACAGCCATGAATGACACCTCCTATGTCAGAGTGGTAGTAGATCACTTATCCTTCAACAGCTGCCCAAGGACAGCCAAACGGGGATCAGCTTCGGGACGGCACGAGCACGGGCCGTCGTTCAGATTCTTGCCGCAGCGACAGCACAGGCCTTTGCAGTCCGGCTTGCACAGCAGCTTGGAATCCATGTTGAGCACGAATGCGGTGGTGAGGATCTCGTCGAGATCCGCCGTGTCGTCTTCCAGAAGGAAGGTCCATTCGTCCGCCTCGTCTTCATTCTCCAGTTCAGTGGTGAGGACGGCGCGAACGGGATAGGAAATAGGCCGGACGTACTCGGACGCGCAGCGGTCACAGATCCCGTGCAGCACCGTGTCGAGCTCCGCTTCCAGCAGGAGCACGCCCGCGGTATTGCGGACCGAACCCTTTGCGTACACAGGTTCCTGCACCGGGCAGCCTTCGCCGAAGCGCATATCGCGCAGATCCAGCGAGGTTTCAAACGGCACAGCGCTGTTGGGCGTTTCGATAACTTTTGACAACCGTAACAGCATAGCTATCCCCTATTCCATATTCGTGCAGAAGATATTATAACGGCATAATCCCTGTTTGTCAAATGCTTTTTTGCTTTTTTCACGGAAAAAACGCTTGACTTTCCCATTTTTCTGCCGCATAGTAGAAAACGGCGGGAGGTGAAGCCGTGAAAGAACTGAAAATCGGTCCCAACGACGCAGGACAGCGGCTTGACCGCTTTCTTGCGAAAGCCGTTCCCCTGCTTCCCGCCTCGCTGGCGCAGAAGTACATCCGGCTCAAGCGCATCAAGCGCAACGGCGCACGCGCACAGCGCGACGACCGTCTGGAAGCGGGCGACGTGCTTCAGCTTTATATCAACGACGAGTTCTTTGACACGCCTTCGGAGGAAAACGCCTACCTGACGGTCTCCGTGCCGAAGCTGAACATCGTCTACGAGGACGAGAACATCCTCCTCGTCGACAAGAAGCCCGGCGTCGCCGTCCATCCGCACGACGGCGCGGAATACGGCAAGACGCTGATCGACCACATCCAGGCCTACCTCTGCGCCAAGCGAGAATGGAGGCCGCGCGAGGAAAATTCCTTCACGCCCGCGCTGTGCAACCGCATCGACCGCAACACCGGCGGCATCGTCATCGCCGCCAAAAACGCCGAGTCCCTGCGGATCCTCAATCAAAAGATCAAAGACCGCGAGCTGGACAAGCGGTACCTCGCCGTCGTCGAGGGAACGCCGAAGCCGAAGAGCGGCGTTTTGAAAGGTTTCCTGTTCAAAGACGCCGTGAAGAACCGCGTCTTCGTCACCGATCAACCGCAGGCAGGCGCGAAGACCTGCGAAACGCGCTATGAGGTTCTGGAGAGCCGGAACGGGCTTTCCCTCGTGGAGTGCGAGCTCGTCACAGGCCGGACGCACCAGATCCGCGCCCAGTTCGCCCACGCGGGGCATCCCCTGCTCGGCGACGGAAAATACGGCAAGCTCGACAAGCGGTACGACCGTAAGTATCAGGCGCTGTATTCCTACAAGCTGACCTTCCGCTTCACCACGGACGCCGGTCTGCTCTCCTATCTGGACGGCAGGACCTTCCGCGTAGAGCGCGTTGATTTCGCGGACGAATATTTTCCGAAATAAACCCGATGCAGAGTTTCTGCATCGGGTTTATGATTTACACGCTGCTTTCCAGCCAGGCTTTCATCGCCGTGCGGCCGTCTTCCGACATGGGAAAATCGCGTTCCGCCTCCATCTGACTGAGTTCATAGCAAAGCTCGCCGTGCCAGAGCGCGCAGTGGATGGAGCTTTTCGCGAGGTCCACTTCCTTCGGCGTCGCCAGCGTCACCCGCGGCTCGACGCGGAAGCGGAGCGTGCCGCAGCTGCCGGTGAAGACGTTGCCGTTCGAGAAGGTATGGAGGGTCGGGATAAAAATGTCCGCCATCGCTTACGCCTGCATCAGGCTGTCCATTTCGTCGATCAGCTCGCCGAACAGCGCCAGCGCTTCCTCGACGGGTTTCGTCGTGGACATATCGACGCCCGCGCCCTTCAACAGGTCGATCGGGCTCTTGCTGCAGCCGCCGGACAGGAAGCCGAGATAATCCTTCACGGCGCTCTCGCCTTCGCGGAGAATGCGGCGGGAGAGCGCGATCGCGGCGGCGTAGCCGGTCGCGTACTGGAAGACGTAGTAGTTATAATAGAAGTGCGGGATACGCATCCATTCGCAGTCGATCTCGTCGTCGACCACGATGTCCTCGCCGTAGTAGAGCTGATTGAGGCGGCGATACTCCGCGTTCAGCACGTCCGGCGTCAGCGCGGCCCCCTCCTGCGCCATTTTGCCGATGTTCATCTCGAATTCGGCGAACATGGCCTGGCGGTACAGGGTCGTGCGGAACTGCTCCATGAAGTAGTTGATGAGGTAGGCGCGTTCCTTCTTGTCCGTCGTCTTCGAGAGCTGATACTCCATGAACAGCGCCTCGTTGCAGGTCGAAGCGACCTCCGCGACGAAGATGACGTACTCCGCGTCGAGCGGCGCCTGCGTCTTGTTGGAAAGATAGGAATGCAGCGCGTGGCCCATCTCGTGCGCCAGCGTGAACTCGCTGTCGAGCGAGCCGGTGAAATTCAGCAGGACGAAGGGGTGCACCTTCGCGCCCGCGCTGTACGCGCCGGAACGCTTGCCCGTGTTCTCGTAGACGTCGATCCAGCGGTTGTCGAAGCCTTCTTTCAGGATCCTGCGGTACTCCTCGCCGAGCGGCGCAAGCGCGTCGTAGACGTTCTGCTTCGCCTCGTCGATGCTGACCTTTTTCTCAACGCCTTCGACCAGCGAGGTGTAGAGATCGTACATGTGCAGCTCGTCCACGCCGAGGAGCTTCTTGCGGAGCTTGACGTAGCGGTGCATCTTGTCCATGTTCTGATGGACCGCCTCGATCAGGTTTGTGTACACGCTGACCGGCACGTTCGTCGCATCCAGAGAGGCCTCCAGAGAAGAGCCGTATTTTCTCGCCTGCGCGAAGAACTGGAGCTGCTTGACCTGCGCGGAAAGGATCGCGGAAATCGTGTTCTTAAAAGAACCGTAGGTGTGGTAGAGGTTCTCGAACGCGCTCTTGCGCAGGGCGCGGTCGGGCGACTCCATGCAGGAGATATAGGTGCCCTGCGACAGCGGATGGCGGTTGCCCTCGCTGTCGATCGCGTCCGGGAAGGTCACGTCCGCGTCGTTGAACATGCCGTAAATATTGTCCGGCGCGTTCGCCATCTCGCCGGCGGACGCCAGCAGTTTTTCCTCCGCGGGCGACAGCACGTGGGCGCGGCGGCGGCGAATGTCTTCCAGATAGCGGCGATACTTCTCCAGCTCCGGGCAGTCGGCGTAGAACTGTTCCATCGTTTCGTCCGAGATCGCCATCAGTTCCGGCGTGGCGAAGCTGGCGGCGGCGTTCAGTTCGACATAGGCGCTCATCATGTTGCCGACCATCGCCTGATACTTGGAAACGCGGGCGTCCTCGTCGCTGCGGCGCAGAGCGTAGTTGCCCAGCGCGTCCACGATCAGCGTGATCTCTTCCTGCAGTTTCATAAAGCCGAGCAGCGCGTCCGCACTCTGCGAGAGCTTGCCCGCATACGCCGCGACACGCGGCAGCAGACCGCGCGCTTTTTGCAGGTCTTCCTCCCAAAGCTCGTCGGTCGCGTAAATATCATGGATCGCCCATTTGTCCTGTTCGCTGATCTCGGCGCGTTCCGGGATCTTTTTGATCTCTGCCATCGGTTATGACCTCCTGTGCTTTTTTTCTCATCATATCATAGGATATCGCATTTCTCAATGAAAAAATAACAAATGCGCCGCGGAAAGGATATTTTCTATTCCGCGGCAAATACTACAGACGCAAACAAAATACAGGAGGTCGAATATGAAACGCTATATCGTCTTTTTTGCGGCGCTGGCAGCCGCTGCGGTCCTCTTGACCGGCTGCGGCGGTGCGGATAACGTCTCCGACAACCCCGACGGGATGATCGAAAGCGGTACGCAGGCGACCGAACGCTCCGCCCGCGTCACCGTGCCGACCGAAAGCACGCGAAACGGCTCCATGTTCGGAACGGAAGCGACCGGCATGGACGGCACGGAGGTTACGGAGGACGCGCCCGCCGCGAGAGGCCGCAGTCCGCGCAGATTCTGAAGCACACGAAAAACAGGAGAGATTCCAAACGAATCTCCCCTGCTTTTTACATTGGGATCAGCAGCAGCGTTCCCGCGGGGACGCTGGCGCCGCTCAGGTCGTTAGCGGCGGTGATGAGCTGCAGGTTGGCGCGGCAGCTCTTCGCGATCTCCCAGACGCTCTCCTCCTGATCCGTCAGGCGAAGCAGGACCGCAGGCCTGCGCGGCGCGGTCTCCTCCGTTCGGGTGATCTCGCCGCCGCTCACCGCGCGGATCTCATGCTCCGCGAAGCTGTCGACGCAGACCTTGACCGGCACACGCAGCGAGATCCCGCCGCTGCCCGCGGAGCAGAACGTCTCGCCGCCGCTCACCTGCGTGACGCAGCACTGCGCGTTTTCCGAAAGGAGCGTTTCTGTCCGGATCGCCGGCCGGAGGGTTTTTCCCTGCAATTTTCCGTCCGCATCGTAAAAGAGCACGCTGCACGTGATCGGCAGCTCGATCTGCATGCTGCCCTCCGCGCGCTGCATGACCGCCTCGTCAGGCGCGAACCAGCAATCCACGATCCGCTGCGCCTGCTGATCGCACTCGGCGGTCGCCGTTTCCCGCAGTTCCTGTTGATCGAGGATGCCGGTCACGCTCCACGTTTCCCACGTCGGCGTCAAGTCCGCGTCCGTGCAGAAGGCGTCCTCGATCACGCTGACGTTCTGCACGCAGAAGGCCGTGCACTGCGCGAGCAGATTTGCGCCGACCAGCAGTCTGCGCGAGCCGAACTGGCTGTCCGGCTCCGCCTCCGCGCTCGTCAGCGAAAGCTCCGTCCGCAGGTCGCCCTCGTCCAGTTCCCGCTCCAGCTCCGCGTACTGCGAGAACGGCACGCTCCACTCATAGGTGTGCAGTTCCTCATCGTCGCCCTCATAGAGCGCGTGGACGGTCAGATTGCCCTTGAAGACCGCCTTGTTGCCGACCATGCGCTCCTCCTCGATCTGCGTGCGGTACAGGCACTTGAGCAATCGCCTGATCTCCGGTCTGCCGTTCGGCAGTTCCAGCACCTCGTTGACCGCAAAGCTCTTCTCCCCCAGCAGCGCGGGCGTCCGCAGCGGCAGCACGGTGCGCTTCAACTGCAAATTCGGCGCAGGCTCGCTGATATCGTAGCTCGTGAAGGTCTTCGGCGCATAGACGGATATCGTGCAGGATACGCACACGCGCAGCAGTACCTTCCTCGAATTGAGCAGCCGTGCGTCCACGCTGCGCAGAATGCAGCGGCTCTGCATGATGCACTCGTCCGTCTGCTTCGGATAGTCCCGCCGCACGGAAAATGGGATCTCCGCGTCGACCCGCTGCACGCTCCCGTCCTCGCAGACAAGCAAAGCGCCCGCCTGCACCGTGCCGGAGACTGCCGCGCTGTCTTCGCCGCACTCCTCCGCGCGGACCAGCAGCGTCCCGAACGCCTCCGCGACGCGCTCGGCGTCGGACATGCTGTCCGGGATGATCACGTCCGCTGTCTGCTCCTGCGAGACCGTATCGCACAGGATCCTGCTTAGGATCTCCAGCTTCTGCTCCTGAAAAACAAGCTCCATTGTCCTCACTCCTTGTTCGTTCTACGGAATATATACGCGCCGCCGGACAACTTTATCACAAGAATTATCGTCTTCGCGTGCAGAACAGGCCGCCGAGCAGGAAGCCGATCCCGATCAGCGCCATGGCAAATTCCGAAGTAAACACAAGCGACAGCAGAAGTCCCGCGCCGCAGGCCATCAGCGCGGAGCCGATCAGTTCGTTTCTTCTACACATAAAACCGCCCCCTGCAACCCTATGTGCAGGAGGCGGTTTTCATGCTTGTTTATTTGAGTTCCCAGAGCTTGAGCTCCTTCGCGCTCTCATAGAGGCGGACGTAGCTCGCGTGGCGCGTCGGCTCGATCTTTCCGTCCCGCAGGGCCGCGAGCACCGCGCAGTCCGGCTCGCGGATGTGGGCGCAGTCGTGGTAGCGGCAGGCGCCGAGATAGGGCGCGAAGTCCGGGAACGCGTATTGGAGGTTTTCCTTCAGGATCGGCTCCATCTGGTCGGTGTCGAAGGAGGCGAAGCCCGGCGTGTCAATCACGCAGGTGCCGTCCGGCAGACAGTAGAGCTCCACGTGGCGCGTCGTATGGCGGCCTCTGCCGAGTTTCTCCGAGACCTCGCCGGTCTTGACGGCAAAGTCCGGGCCGAGACAGTTGAGGATGCAGCTCTTGCCCACGCCGGAGTTGCCGGTGAAGGCGACGGTCTTTCCGCGGATCGCGTCGTAGAGCCGATCCACGCCCTCGCCGGTCTTCGCGCTGGTCGGAAACACGGAGAAGCCCGCGCGGCGATAGATGCCGATCAGGGTGTCCGCATCGTTCAGGTCGACCTTGTTGACGCACAGGAGCACCGGGACGCCGCGGTCGCCCGCGATCGCCGCGACGCGGTCGATCAGGAAGGGATCCGTCACCGGATTCGCCTCCGAGGCCAGGATCACCAGCGCGTCCAGATTGCTGACCGCCGGACGCACGAAGCTGTTGCGGCGCGGCAGGATCTCTTCGACCATACCCTTGCCGCCTTCCATCGTGAACGTGACCTCATCGCCGACCAGCGGCGTGATATGTTCCTTGCGGAAGATCCCTCTCGCGCGGCACTCGATCCGCCGTCCGTCCGGCAGCTGCACGTAGTAAAAGCCGCTGAGCGCTTTTACGATTTTCCCGTTCTGCTTCATGGACTACGGCGCTTCCGTCGCTTCTTCCGTCGGCTCGGTCGGCGGCTCTGTCGGCTCGGTCGGCGGCTCCGTCGCCTCCGTCTTGCTCGGATCCTGACCCTTGGAGATATCGATCACGATCTGCGTGCCTTCCTTTACTTCCGTTCCCGGAAGCACGCTCTGACTGATGACGTAGCCCAGCGGCACTTCATCGTCGTAGACCTCGTTGATGATCACTTCGAGCTTGGCTTCCGCCAGCGCTTTCTCCGCGTAGTCTCTGCTCTGGTGCATCACGTTCGGGACGAGGACTTTGCCGCTCCCCTTGCTGACGTACAGGAACACCGTGTCGTTCGGCATAAGCTGTTCGCCCGCTTCGGGATCCGTCCGATAGACTCTGTCTTTCTCGTACTCGTCGTTGGTGTCGTAGAGGACTTCGATCTTCACGCCGATCTTCAGCGCGTTCAGTCTTGCGCGGGCATTGGCTTCCGTATCGCCCTTGAGGTTCGGCATCTTGTTCTCGCCGAGGCTGACGTAGAGGATGACCTCCTGTCCTTTTTCCAGCTTTTCATCCGCCTTCGGTTCCGTGCGGACGATATTGCCCTGCCGGATCTCCTTGCTGCTCTCGTCCTTCATCGTGATCTTCAGGCCGAGATTGAGCTCCTGCAGCGTGCTCATGGCGGTCGCTTCTGTCATATCGATCAGATCGGGCATCTTGATCTCTTCCTTGCCCTTGCTGACGGTCAGCGTCACCTTGCGGCCCTTGCGGACCATGTCGCCGGCTTTGGGCGTCTGATCCATGACGTAGCCTTCCTCAAACTCGTCGCTGTAGGCCTCCTTGACGTCGCGCAGGTCAATTTTCAGGTCGGGATAATCATCCGGGTCGATGCTGTCCAGCGGCATACCGATGAAATTGTCCACGCGGACCTCGCCGACTTCCTCGGTGGATGTCGTTTCCTCCGTCTCAGCGTCGCCGCCGCCGGGCAGCAGCACGATGAGCAGGATTGCGATCAGCGCGACCGCCACCGCGCCCGCGAGAACGCCGATGATGATCATCTTTTTCTTTCGTTCCGCGGCCCGTTCCGCTTCGCGGCGCGCGCGTTCCGCGCGGCGCTCTTCCACGGTCCTGCCGTCGCCCGTTTTTCCGGCTCTCGCCGCCGCGTAACGCTCCGCTTCGGAGCGCGTCATGCCGCCGCTGCGCACAGTAGCGGGCGTTTTCGGCACGACCGTCGTCGCGCCGTCGGCGACCGGGTTCATAAAGGTCAGGGACGGATTCTTGCGGAACTCCTCCATATCGTGCAGCATATCCGCCGCGGAGGCGTAGCGTTTCTCCAGATTGGAATTCATGGCGCGCATGGTGATGTACTCCAGGCCGAGCGGCACGCCGGCGGCAAGCTCGCTCGGGCGGCGCGCGCCGCCGTTGATGTGCTGGATGGCGACCGAGACCGGCGTCTCGCCGTCATAGGGCGTGCGGCCGGTGAGCATTTCGTACATCACGACGCCGAGGGAATACAGGTCGGAGCGGTTATCCACGCGGGCACCCTTCGCCTGCTCCGGCGAGATATAATGCACGGAGCCGAGCGCTTCGCGGGTCAGTGTGTTCTTCGCCGAGCCGACGCGCGCGATGCCGAAGTCAGCGACCTTGATGCTGCCGTCCTTGAGGATCATGATATTGTGCGGCTTGATGTCACGGTGCACGATGCCGCGGCTGTGCGCGTGTTCCAGCGCCTTGGCGATCTGCATGGAAAAATGCAGGGTCTCGCGCCAGTTGAGGTTCCCCTTCTTCTCCAGGTACTGCTTGAGGGAAATGCCCTCGATCAGCTCCATGACGATATAATCCGCGTTTTCCGAATGGGAGACGTCGTACACGCTGACGATGTTCGGGTGCGACAGCATAGCGACCGCCTGCGATTCCGCGTGGAACCTGCGGCGGAACTCCTCGTTCCTCGAAAACTCATCTTTTAATATCTTTACGGCAACGGCGCGGTTCAGCCGGTGATCCAGCGCGCGGTACACGACCGCCATGCCGCCTGTGCCGATGACTTCCAAGATCTCATAGCGATTGTCGAGCAATCTACCGATATAATTCTCCATAGCAGTTCCCTCCTCAAGTCAGGCTGATGAGCACCGCGGTGACGTTATCCGGCGCGCCGCGATCCTTCGCGATCTCCAGGAGCCGCTGGCAGCAATCGTCCTTTTTCGCGCCGTGGACGACTTCAAACAGCATTTCCTGGTCAGCCATCAGGTTGGACAGTCCGTCCGAGCAAAGCAGAATGCTGTCGCCCTTCTCCGCTTTGACGCGGAAGACGTCCGCCTCGACCTGCGATCCCGTGCCGACTGCGCGGGTGATCAGGTTTTTACTGGGGTGGGTCTTTGCCTGTTCCGGCGTCAGCTCGCCGCGCCGCACCATCATCTCGACCACGCTGTGATCGATCGTGATGCACGCCACGCCGTCTGCGCTGAAGTGATAGGCCCGGCTGTCGCCGACGTTGACGACGAGGATCGCCCGCGGATAGATCAGGCAGGCAACCAGCGTCGTGCCCATGCCGGAGAACTCCTCGCTGAGCTGCGAATGCTCGAAAACGGAGATGTTCGCAAGCTTCGCCGCAGTGCGCAGCAGACGCTCGCTCTCCTCCGGCGTTTTGTCCGGCGAGAAGGTTCGCTTGATCTCCTCCGTGAAGACGTCCGCCGCAAGGCGGCTGGCGACGTTGCCGGCCTTCGCGCCGCCCATACCGTCGCACACGACCGCCAGCAGACTGTCGTCGCGCAGGCGTTCGATATGGAAAGCGTCCTGATTCTGTTTTCTGACTTTTCCCGGATCCGTCAGTCCCCAAACATCCATGGGCTTCACTCCTCTCCCGGTGTGTTGTCGCGTTCGTAATTTCTGCGCAGCTGACCGCACGAAGCGCTAATGTCGCTGCCCAGCGTTCTTCTTACCGTCGCCGGAATACCGCTGTTTTCCAGTTTTGCCTGAAATGCGCGGACGGTTTCCGGCTCGCTCGGCTTGAGCGGGCTTTCCGCTACGTCGTTGAGCGGAATCAGATTGACGTGCGCGGCGATCCCGCGCAGCTTGCGGATCAGGATCTCCGCGATTTGAGGCGTATCGTTCACGCCGCGGATCATCGCGTATTCAAACGAGATTCTTCTGCCGGTCGTTTCAAAATAGCGTTTGCAGGCGGCAAGCAGGGTGTCGACGTCGTATCTGCGGTTGATCGGCATAAGCTTCGAGCGGATCTCGTCCGTCGGCGCGTGCAGGGATACCGACAGCGTCAGCTGGAGGTTTTCCTGCGCCAGCCGGTCGATCTTGTCGACAATGCCGCAGGTCGAAAGGCTGATATGGCGCATCCCGATGTTCATGCCCTCCGGCGAATTGACCAACTCCAGAAAGCGCAGGACGGTATCGTAATTGTCCAGCGGCTCGCCGATGCCCATCAAAACGATGTTGGAGATCGGCAGACCGGAATCGATCTGCGTGAACAGCACCTGATCGAGCATTTCCGACGGCGTCAGGCGGCGGACCAGTCCGCCGAGGGTCGACGCGCAGAAGGCGCAGCCCATCGGGCAGCCGACCTCCGAGGAGATGCAGACCGTGTTGCCGTGATGATACTGCATCAGCACGCTTTCCACGCAGTTCCCGTCTTTCAGACGCCACAGATACTTGATCGTTCCGTCTTTCTGCGAGCGCAGGCAGCGCGCGACGGTCGGATAATGCAGCTCGTACCGTTCCGCCAGCTTTTCGCGCAGCGCCTTGGACAGATTCGTCATTTCGTCGAAGCTCCGTGCGCCGCGGTGCAGCCAGGAATATACCTGTCCGGCGCGGTACTTCGGCTCGCCGAGGGCGGAAAAGTCCTCCGTCAGTTCGGCAAGCGTCATGGATTTGATGTCCTTCAAGCCTTCCTCCTGAATTTGCAGATAAAGAAGCCGTCCGTGCCGTGATCGCACGGCAGCAGGGTCGTCATCGCCGCGTCCGGGATACCGGAAGCGGGCGGAAAACGCACGATTTCGGTACTGAAATCGGGGTTGTCCGCTAAGAATCGCTCGCAGACTTCCTCGTTTTCGCGCCGCACGATCGTGCAGGTGCTGTAGACGAGCACGCCGCCCGGTTTGACGTAGGACGCCTGCCGCGACAGGATCGCGGCTTGCAGCGACGGCAGCCGTTCGGTCTGCGTCAAATCCTTATAGCGGATATCCGGCTTCTTGCGGATCACACCGAGGCCGGAACAGGGCACGTCCGCCAGCACCGCGTCCATTTGGTTTTCCCACTCTTTGACGGGCTGAGAAGCGTCCTGCAATCGCGTGTTGATTATCGAAATATGCAGACGGCTCGCGCCGTTTTCGATCAGCTTCAGTTTATGCGGGTGGATATCGCAGGAGTACAGTCTGCCCGCGTTGCCCATTGCGATCGCCGCGGCGAAGCTCTTTCCGCCGGGCGCGGCGCAGCAGTCGAGCGCCTGCATGCCCGGTTGCAGTCCGGCGGCTTCGACCGCCAGCCTTGCGGCGGCGTCCTGCACGTAAAACCAGCCGTTTTTATAGGCTTCCATGTGCTCCAGATCGCCCGTGCCGCTGACGGTGACGCAGTTCTCCAGCCACGGATGCGGCTGCGCGTTCGCGCCGCTCCGCTCCAATTCGTCCAGCACCTGCCGCGCGTCGGCGATCAGGGTATTGACCTGCAGGACGGTCTGCGGCGCGGCGTTGTGACTCTGCAAAAGCAGCTCCGTCTTCTCCGCGCCGAACTGCGCTTCCAGAAGCGAGACCAGCTCCTGCGGATGGCTGTATTTCGTCGCAATATCCTCCGGCGTCGGAAGTTCCGAGCGGAGCATTTTGCGAAGTACGCCGTTCACGAGCCGCGCTGCGGCGGGATTGGCAAGCCGCTTGGCCTGCTCCACCGCCTCATTGACCGCGGCGGACGCGGGGATCTTATCCGTGAATCGCAGCTGATAGACCGCAAGGCGCAGGATATCCTGCACGACCGGCTGGAGCTTCCCCTTCGCGAACGCGGCGATCCAGAAGTCGAGAAGCATCCGATTCTGCAATACTCCGTAGCAAAGTCTGCTCGCGAGCGCGGCGTCTCTGCGGTCCATGCCCGACAGCAGTTCTTTCAGCGCGCCGTCCGACCATGCGCCGCCCTTGCGGCAGGCGATCAGAGCCTTCAGCGCGGCGTCTCTCGCCGTCATCGCCGTCTCAGAGCGCGAGCGGATGCCCGCGGAAATAGTCCGGGGCAGCCATGCGCTTGCCGCCGTCGGCCTGTAAGACGGTGATCGTCAGAACGTCGCCGCCGCCGACCGCGATCTCCAGTCCCTGTTTCGTCAGGCCGAGGATCGTGCCGGGCGCTTGCTCCGTCTTCTTTTCGGCAGGTCGCACTTCGTAGATCTTGAATCTCGTGCCGGATAGCTCCGTCGTGGCGACCGGCCACGGGTCCAGCCCGCGGACGTGGTCGATGATCTGACGGCTCGGCTTCGTCCAGTCGATCGGGCAGAGGTCTTTCGTCAGCATCGGCGCAAAGGTCGCCTTGTCATGTTCCTGCGGCGTTCTCGTCGCCTTTCCGGCTTCGATGGAGCGCAGGGTGTCGCACAGCAGTTCGCTGCCGATCTGCGCCAGCCGGTCCAGCAGACTCTGCGCGTTTTCGTAGGGCTCGATCGGCGTTTTTCGTATTTCGATGATGTCGCCGGCGTCCATTTCCGCCGACATGAACATCGCGGTCACGCCGGTCTCGTCCATGCCGTTCAGGATTGCCCACTGGACGGGTCCCGACCCGCGGAGCTCCGGCAGGACGCTCGCGTGGATATTCACGCAGGCAAGGCGCGCGACGTCCAGCACCCGCTGCGGCAGGATCTTCCCGTAGGCGACGACGGCGATCACATCCGGCCGCAGGGCGCGAAGCTCCTCGACGACCATGTCGTCCTTGAAGGTCGTCGGCTGGAAGACGGGCAGGCCCTCCTCCAGAGCGACCTTCTTGACGTCGGACGTCTCCAGCTTCATGCCGCGGTTTTTCGGCTTATCCGGCTTTGTATAGACGCCGACGATCTCGAATCGTTCCGCGATCAGACGGCGCAGGCAGGTCGCCGCGATATCCGGCGTGCCCATGAAGATAATCCTCATGCTTCCTCCTGCTTTGAAGCGATCATTTCCTCGATCTCCTCGTCGCTGAGCTTGCGATAGGCAATCTCTGTGTAGACGTGGCCGTTCAGATGATCCGTTTCGTGGCAGATACAGCGCGCCATCAGCTCCTCGCCCTCGAACTCGAACCAGTTGCCGTTGCGATCCTGCGCCTTCGCCTTGACGTAGTTCGGACGCTTGACCATCCAGAAATCGCCCGGCAGGCTGAGACAGCCTTCCATGCCGTCCTGCTCCCCTTTGGTCTCTAAGATTTCGGGGTTGATGAACTCGACGATGCTGTCGCCGGTGTCCATGATGAAAATACGGCGCAGGATGCCGACCTGCGGAGCCGCCAGACCGGCGCCGTTCGCGTCGGTCAGCGTTTCCGCCATATCATCCAGCAGGGTGTGCAGTTTTTCGTCGAATTTCGTGACCGGGCGGCAGGTCATGTGCAGCGCTCTGTCCTCGAAGGTCAGGATCTTTCTCAGTGCCATGAAGGTTTACTCCTATTCGTTGCGGTTTACGTCGGCAAAGAGGCCGACGCCGCTGTTTTGCTTGTCTTTGGAAAACTCCCGCATCAGATGCGCCAGCAGTTCGCGCAGGGAGCGGGTATTTTTGCAGCTCAGGGTCAGGCAGCATCGGTAGCAGTAGTTGATCCTTGCCACCTGCGCGGGAGCGGGCCCCAGGATCTGGACCTGCTCCTGCCTGTAGAACGCGCTGTCCAGCTGCGCCTGCAGCATGGCGCGGAAGCGCTGCGCCGCCTGAAAGACGCGGTCTTCCTCCCTGCCGTGGAAGGTCAGGGTCAGTAGGTCGCGGAACGGCGGACAGCCGCGCAGTCTGCGCAGCGGCAGTTCGTTCTCGTAAAACGTATCGTAATCCTGCTGCGCCGCGAGGGTGATGACCTGATTTTTCGGCGTCATCGTCTGGATCAGGGCGCGGCCGTTTTCCGCGCCGCGACCCGCACGGCCGATCACCTGCGTGATCATGCTGAAGGTCGTCTCGGCGGCGCGGTAGGAGCCGACGTACAGCGACATATCCGCGTCCAGCACGCCGACCAGCGTGACGTTCTCGAAGTTCAGACCCTTCGCGACCATCTGCGTTCCCAAAAGGATCGGAATGTTCTCCTCGCGGAAGCGCGACAGCAGTTTTTCATGCGTGTTGACCGCGGAGACCGTGTCCGCGTCCATGCGCAGAACTTCGCTCTCCGGCAGGAGGCTGTGCAGCTGTTCCTGCACCTTCTGCGTGCCGAAGCCGATCTGTTTCAGGTGGCCGCCGCATTCCGGGCAGCGGGCGGGCAGGATCTCGGAATGGCCGCAGTAGTGGCACATCAGCCGCCCGTTGGCCTGGTGGTAGGTCAGGTTGACCGTGCAGCCCGGGCAGGCCGGCACATAGCCGCAGTCCACGCAGGCGACCATGCGCGAGGTGCCGCGGCGGTTGAGAAACAGGATCGCCTGATGGTTGTGCTCGCGATTTTCCCGCAGAGCGAGGAGCAGCGGCTCGCTGACGGCGGTCGCGTTGCCCTCCTTGAGCTCCTGCTTCATGTCGACGATCTCGACCGGCGGCAGCGCCTTCTGATTGTAGCGTTTCCGCATTTCATAGAAGCGGTAGACGCCGGTCTTCGCGCGGTACATCGTCTCGATGCTCGGCGTCGCCGAGCCGAAGAGCACCAGCGCGTTCCGCCGCGCGCCGCGGTAGATCGCGGCCTCGCGGGCGTCGTAGCGCGGCGCGTTTTCGGATTTATAGGTGTGCTCCTGCTCCTCGTCCACGATCAGAAGGCCGAGGTCTGGCGCAGGGGCGAAAACTGCCGAGCGCGTGCCGAGGATCACGGTCGCTTCCCCGCTGCGGATGCGCTTCCAGGTATCGTAGCGTTCCGTAATGCGCAGGGAACTGTGCAGGACCGCCGTCTTTTCGCCGAAATGCGCGGCGAAGAGGGCCAGCAGCTGCGGAGTCAGCGCGATCTCCGGGACGAGGAGCATCGCGCTCCTGCCGCGCAATAAGCAGTCGTAGATCAGTTTGATATACACGGAGGTCTTGCCGCTGCCGGTCACACCGTAGAGCAGGGCGACGCCGGGCTTGTCCGCAAGGGACTGCTCGCGCAGGCCGTCGTAGACGCGCTGCTGATCGTCGTTCAGGACGAGCGGGCCGTCCAGCTTCGCGGGCTCGACGCGGCTGATGCGCAGGCGCTCTTCCTCGGAGAATTCGAGGAAGCCGAGCTTCTCCAGCCGGTTCAGCGTCGCGCCGTTCGCGCCGGTGAAATAGCAAAGCTCCTTGGCCGCGCATTGGCCGAGAGTGACCATCAGCTCTAACGCGGCAGTCTGCAGCGGCGCGGATTTCCGCTTGCTCTGCGCGTAGGACAGCGCGTCCTCCGCGGGCGCGGCGAGCGTCACGATCCGCTCGGTCTTGTCCAGCACGCGGCGCTTGTGGTCGGTCTCGCAGCGCAGCAGCTTCTTCTTCAGAAGATACCGCAGCGCGGTTTGCAGGGCGTCCTCGTCGAACTGCTTCCGCAGCGCTTCGTAGTCCGCCGCGCCGCCGAGCTCCCGCACGGCGTTCAGAACCGCCTGCGCGGCAGGCTGCCGCTGAATGACGGCGTTTTCCGCCTCCTCGCAGAGGAAGTAACGCTCCTGCTCGCGGAACCAGACGCCCGCCGGCAGGATCGCCTTGATCGCCTCGTAGAAGGTGCA
The DNA here is from genome assembly GCA_905233385.1 of uncultured Oscillospiraceae bacterium. Lineage (GTDB taxonomy): Bacteria > Bacillota > Clostridia > Oscillospirales > Oscillospiraceae > JAZOXB01. The sequence continues at coordinate 22,001 of CAJOEH010000012.1, read as the reverse complement.
GAAATAGCGCTCGCGCAGGAAGCCCGCCATGTGCAGCAGCTCCGCGCTCAGCAGCGGCGTCTCGTCCAGCACCCGGTCGATCGGTTTGAGCTTGCTCTCGTCGCCGCTCTCGACACCGAGGACGATGCCCTCGCAGCGCTTGTTCGACCGCCCGAAGGGCACGCTGACGCGCGCGCCGACCGCGGGCTGCATCCCGTCCGGAATGCGATAGCTGTAGGGCTTGTCAATGGCATATATCGCGGCAGAAACTGCGATTTTCGCGATCATTCACAGCCCTCCTCCGTTGGTTTTCTTACTTGTTGATGGACGCGACCAGCTTGCCCTCCGCGACCTCGCGGATCGCAAGCGTGACCGGCTTGTCGCTCAGCGGCTCATGGAAAGTCTCCGCTTCGATGGAGAGCTGGCGGGCGCGGCGGGCGACCACGTTGACCATGAGATAGCGGCTGTCGATGTTCTTCAAAAGATCAGCCATTGCGGGATAAAGCATATTATTCTTCCTCCTCGAGTTGAATTGCGTTGTATTCGGATCTGCACGCCTCCGCGGTCAGGATCGCGCGGATCCTCGCGGCGGCGGCTGAAACGGTGTCGTTGATGATTGTGTATTGGTATTTCGTCGCGTTCCTGCATTCCTGCTCCGCGATCTGCAGGCGCTTTGCGGCGACCTCCGGCGGGGTGTCTCCCCTGCCGTTCAGGCGGCGGGCGAGCTCCTCAAAGGACGGCGGCGCGATGAAGATCGAGATCGCGTCCGGCCTGCGCCGCATGACCTGCAGCGCGCCCTGCACCTCGATCTCCAGGATCACGCTGATCCCCTGCGCAAGCGCGTCGTTGACCGCCTTCTCCGGCGTGCCGTAGTAATTGCCGGCATATTCGGCGTGCTCGAGCATTTCGTTGTTGGCGATCAAGGCCTCGAAGCGCGGCTTGTCGATGAAATAGTAATGCACGCCGTCGATCTCGCCGGGGCGGATCGTGCGCGTGGTCGCGGAGACGGAGAACTGCAGCGAGGGGTCGTCCTTCATGACTTCCTTCAGCACCGTGCCCTTGCCGACGCCGGAGGGACCGGATACGATGATGATCCTGCCCTGCTTCATGTCGTTTCCTCCTCATCGCGGTATGTTTCGCCGTCTTTGTCGTTCAGCCGCTTCGCGATCGTCTCCGGCGGGATCGCCGAAAGGATCACGTGGTCGGTATCCATCACCAGCACGGACTTCGTCTTGCGGCCGAAGCTGGCGTCGATCAGCATGGCGCGTTCCTTCGCCTCCTGCACCAGCCGCTTGACCGGCGCGGAGTCGGGGCTGACGACCGTCAGCAGGCGTTCCGCCGATACTAAATTTCCAAATCCGATATTGATCAGTCTCATGGCAGTCACTCGATGTTCTGGATCTGCTCGCGGATCTTTTCCAGCTCCGCCTTGATCTCCACGACGGCGCGCGCCTGCTCCAGATCGTTGCCCTTCGAGCCGATCGTATTCGCCTCGCGGTTCATTTCCTGGAGCAGGAAATCGAGCTTCCTGCCGATGGCGCCGCCGTTTGTCAGCAGGTCTTCCAACTGATCGAGGTGGCTGCGCAGGCGGACGGTTTCTTCATCCACCGCGACCTTGTCGGCGAAGATCGCCGCCTCGGTCAGGATGCGGCCTTCGTCGATCGTCTTGCTCTCCAGCACTTCGCGGAGCTTGTTTTCCAGACGGGCGCGGTATTCCGCGACCGTGACGGGGCTGCGCGATTCGACCTTTTCCACGTAGGAAAGGACGACGGCGGCGTGATTCCGAAGGTCGGCGGCCAGCGCCGCGCCCTCTTTGGCCCGCATCGCGTTATAGGCGGCGATCGCATCCGCCGCGACGGAGACGATGTCCGCCGTGTTGCGCTCCTCGTCCTCCTCCGGCTTCTCGACGGTAAAGACCTCCGGGAAGCGGGCGAGATTCGTCGCGCTGATGTCGTCGCGCACTTCGTAGTCCCGCGCGATCGTCCGCAGGGCTTCGAGATAGCCCTCGAGCACCGGGCGGTTGAGAGAGACTTTGATATTCTCGCCCTCGACGGCGTTGACGCTGATGAAGACGTCGACCTTGCCGCGCGAGACGTTCTCTTTCACCTTCTGCTTGACCGCGTCCTCCGCGTAGGAAAAGGCGCGGGGCATCTTCACGGTGCAGTCTAAAAAGCGGTTGTTGACCGAACGGAGCTCGACCGTGATTTCCCGTCCGTTCAGTGTCTTTACGGCTCTGCCGTAACCGGTCATGCTGCGGATCAAATCATTTCACCTCATTTACTCAACGGCAGCCGTTGCACAGGCAATTCAGGCACATCAGCGTGCTGCAGAGATTGCACAGGTCGTCCGTTCCGTTGTCGCCGTATTGCGTCTGACGGTAGGTGTAGCCGCCGTTTCCGGCGCTGCCCGCCGCCCTTGTGTACTCGAAGTTGCCCGGCTCCATGCTCGCGGCAATGCGGAAATTCTGCGCCGCCTCGTCCATCCAGCCGCGCCGCTGCGCGATCACGCCGCGCAGGTAGTACCACTCCGCGTTGTGATTGGCGATGCCGTTGAGCTTCGCCTCCGCGCCGTCCAGATCGCCGAGCTGGATGAGCCTGCGCACCTCGGTCAGGCTGCCGCTGTTGGAGGTGTAGTTGCTGTAGGAGGAGCCGCTGTCCGTCGTGCCGCCCTTGGTCAGAAGGTCGTAGGCTTCGTTGATCTCCTTCATCTTCTCCTGGGCCAGATCGGCGAGCGGATTGTTCGCGTAGTTATCCGGATGGTACTTGCGCGCCAACTCGCGGTAGGCCTTTTTGATCTCGTCCTCCGACGCGCCGTGCGGAACGCCCAATACCTCGTAGGGATCTTTCATTTGCGGTTTCCTTTCTTTCGGAAACTGCCGTCTGCGACGCAATGCAGCACCGCAGGCAGTCCGTAGTAAATGATATTCTTCAGGATCTCCCGATCCGCCGTCTCCGGCAGCAGCTCCAGCGCGGAAGCCGCCATGCTGATCGAAGCGTCCACTGTTTCCAAAAATTGTTCCTTATCCGCCTGCGTCAGCTTGCCGTCCTGCAGGGCGTAACGGTAACGCAGCGGATTGTAGGCGCCGCTTTTGTTGTCCTTCGGCAGGTCTTCCAGCGCGTCCGTCAGGTAGAGGAATCTTCCGACGTGGTACAGAAGGAGCTCCTCCGTGCGGCGCAGCGTTTCGTCTGCATGATAGCCCGCGCAGGCCTTGAGCAGGGACGCGAACGCGTCCGCGGCGCGGTCAATGCTCTCGCAGCGTTGATCTTCCAGCGCGGAAAGCCGCTCCAACTGCTCCGCGAACACGCGGTTTTCCTGCTCCCGCAGTGCCGCCGCTTTTCGGAACGCCTTTTTGTAGAGCCGGAGGCAGAAGCCGGCCGCCGCTCTGCGGAAGAAGCCGTCGTCGCGCTTCGCGTCGCGCAGCTTCCAGCAGGAGAGCAGAACGCTCAGATCCGCGGCGTATTCCATCGCGCCGTCGGACGGCAGGCAGTCCTTTTTGCAGAACGGCCTTGCGGGGCAGCGGCAGCGCTCCGGCTGTTTCGCCTCCCCTTCCTGCAAAAGAAAGTACAGGAAAGTCATATCATAGTTGACCAGGAACCTTGCCCGAAAGCCGTAACGCTGTTTCAGGCAGCGGCACAGGCCGCAGTACGCCGCGCGGTAACGGGCGTTGTCCGTCTCGGAGAGCTTGTCCCTGCGCGGCAGAACGTATCCAAACATGTTATTTCACAAATCCTATGATCGTATAGACCGGCGGCCGCCGTTTCACGCGGCGGTTATACAGGAAGGCGGGCACAAGGCCGGCGAGGAAGCCCGCCGCGCCGATCGCCGCCGCCCACGCGCCGAGCCGCATACTCAGAAGATAGCCTGTCAGAAACAGGACCAGCGGCAGCGCGTACACAAGCGCGGCAGCCCACAGCACAGGCGCGCTGTCCGACGCGATATAGACGATATCGCCTTTCTGCGCGCAGATCGGATTCTCCGCCGTCAGGCGGAGGATCTGGCCAACCGCGCCGCAGCCGCCGCAGTGATGGCAGTCACCACTGCACGCGCTTTCCCGACGGACCGCGAGCTCCGCTCTTCCGTCGGGCAGGATCTCCTGTACGGTCGCTTTTCTCTGCATCGGTTTTATGCGACCGCGCCGATGACCTGCGCGACGTACGGCGCGCCGACGAGGTCGACCTTCGCGCCCTTCGGAAGGACGATCTGCAGCGTGACCGTCTTGGTCTGATCGTCATAGCCGTCCGTCATATCCGCGATCACGCTGATATCTTCTTCGCTGATCGCGCCGACTGCGGCCGCCGTGCCGCGAATAACGATGACGATGTTCGACTCGCTGAATTCCATGGTCTCCACGTCGTTAATCCGCTCAATCTCCGAGCACGGGAAATTGATCCGCTTCGTCGTCAGGTTTTTGAACCGGATCGAGACCTGCACGCTCTTGTCAGAGGCGCGGTTGGTCACGCCGGACGGCAGGTCAGGCAGGACTGTCCAGGTCTGGGGCTCCGTGATCTGCGCAAGGTCGATCTCCTTGATGACGAGCTCTTCCAGATCCTTCAGCGCTTCCTCCGAGCCGGTGACCCGGATGGTATCCGGCTCGATCGTCACGACGGCGTTCTCTTTCTTCGCGCCGTCGCTTTCGATCACGTTGACCCTGAGTTTGATATCCTTATAGAAGAAGATCGGAACGGATACGCGGATCGTCGGATCGACGACCGTCACGTAGTCGCTCAGCTCCAGCGCGTCCCCGTTCTCATCGACCAGGACGTACGCCATCTCTTCTTCGATCGACTCCTTTGCGCCGTCGACGTCAACGGTGAGGATCGCCCTGGAGATCTTGCTGACTTCCTCCGCCGGGCCGTTCACGGCGACCGTCTCTTGGTCCAGAACGGCGGGATCGCGCAGATAGTTGTCCGGCAGCGAGCCGGAATAAACCACTTCGACCGGGATCTCGTGACGTTCCTGGTATTCGCTGACCTTGACGGTGATCCTGGTGGAGCTTGTGCTGACGACGCGAATGTCGCCGGAGGCGACCGTCGGCGGGAAGCCGAGCTCCCAGCTGACCTCATAAGTACCTGCGCGGTCAATGTTTTTCACGTCCGCAGTCGCTTCCAGCGTGGAGCTGTTCAGCACCTTCAGGTCGGATCGTCTGCCGGCGATCTCCACGTCCACGGTCTGATCCTCGCCGCCGGTCAGCATCAGATTGTTGCTCGTCAGCGCGTTCGTGCCGATGATACGGACGCGAACGTTGCTGATCGTCGTCGTACCGTCCGGATTGACGACGGTAACAGCATAGACCCACAGGCCGATCGACACGATCAGCGCCAGCAGGAAGGCAAGTATTTTATGTTTCTGCATCCGTCTCATCCTTTTCATGTTTATTGCGTTTGCGCTGCAGGAGCTTCATGGGATTGTAGGTCTTTTTCTCCGTCTTGGGAGCCAGCTCGTTGAGCAGGAGCTTCTCCAGCGTCTGCGGCGCAAGATGGCGCTTGAGCATACCGCCGATCGCGACGGAGATCGTCCCGGACTCTTCGGATACGATCACGACGACCGCGTCCGACACCTCGCTCATGCCGATGCCGGCGCGGTGGCGGGTGCCCAGATCACTGCTGATATTGCGGTTTTTGCTCAGCGGCAGAACGCAGCCTGCCGCCGCGACTCTTTCGTTGCGGATGATCACCGCGCCGTCATGCAGTGCTGCCTTCGTGAAGAAGATGTTGCGAAGCAGCTCCGTCGAGACCTGCGCGTCCAGCACGGTGCCGGACTTCTGATAGTCGATCGTGGAGTCCGAACGCTCGAACACAATGAGCGCGCCGGTGCGGCTTTTGGACATCGCCTCGCAGGCGGCGACCGTCTGCGTAATAACGCGGTCGATTTCGCGCTGCTCCCCCTTCATATTGAGGATCTCGCGCAGGCTCTTGCTGCCGAGCTTTTCCAGCATACGGCGCAGCTCCGGCTGGAACATGACGACCAGCGCGATCAGGCCGATCTCGAGGATCCTGCTAAGCAGATAGTTCATCAGATACATGTTCAGGATCTCTGTCAGCAGGAACAGCGCAAGGATGATGATAATGCTCTTCGCGATCCTCGCGGCGCCCGTGGTCTGGATCATGATGATGATCGTGTAGATCACGAACGCGACCAGCAGGATGTCGATGATGTCCATGAGTTTGATCGTCGGCAGCATCGACGCAACGTCTTTGAAAAAATCGATAATCGTATTCATAAGCAATACTCCGCTTATATTAGTATATTAAATAAATTATATCCTATTTTACTTATAATAGCAAGTGCAAAACGATTCTTTTTCTATATCGGGAACAGTTTTTTGCATACTTCGGCTGCGCGCCGCACTTCGCGCGGCGTATTGAACGCAGAGAAACTGAACCGCACTGTTCCGGCGTCCGCGGTGCCTGCGGTCCTGTGCGCCAGCGGCGCGCAGTGCAGTCCGGCGCGGACGGCGATCCCCTCCTGCGCAAGCGCCTGCGCCGCCTCCTCGCAGTCGATGTTTTCGACGCTGAGCGACAGGACGCCTGCCTGCCCTTCTCCGGTGAAAAGCCGGAGGTTTTCCTGCCCGCCCAGTTCCCGCCGCAGCTGCCGAAGCAGCGACTGCTCATGGCGGAAGATCGCCTCCGGCGTCTGCTTGCGCACGAAGCGCATCCCCTCGGTCAGGCCCGCGATGCCGCAGACGTTGTGCGTGCCCGCCTCGAGGCGGTCCGGCAGAAAGACCGGCATCTCCTGCTCCATCGAATTGCTGCCCGTTCCGCCGAACAGAAGCGGCTGTCCGCCGTCGGCGCAGAGCAGGATCCCCGTACCCTGCGGACCGTAAAGGCCCTTGTGTCCCGGCATGGCGATGAAGCGCGCGCCCGTGCGGCGCAGGGAGACCGGCAGGCTCCCCGCCGACTGCGACGCGTCGAGGATGAACGGGATCCGGTTCACGCGGCACAGCGCGGCGATCTCTTCGACCGGCAGGATGCAGCCGAACACGTTGGAAACATGCGTGCAGATCACTGCGTCCGGCTTCTCCGCGATCGCTTGATCAAAGGCGCGCAGCGTGTCGTTCGCGTCGAACAGCTTCTTCCCCGCCGTGCGCACGTCCGCGCGCAGGGCGCGCAGCGGCCGCGTCACCGCGTTGTGCTCGAAGCCGGAAACGACGACCCTCGCGCCCGGCGAAAGCAGAGAGCGAATGGCGATATTCAGCCCGTGCGTCGCGTTCATCGTGAAAACGACCTGCTCCGGCTCCGCGTCAAAAAGCTCCGCCGCCATGAGCCTGCCTTGATAGACCGTCTCCGCCGCCGCCATCGCGGCGGCGTGGCCGCCCCGTCCGACGCCGGCGCAGGTCTGCATCGCCCGCAGAACGGCGTTCGGCACCGTGACCGGCTTCTGCAGCGTCGTCGCCGCGTTGTCCAGATAGATCATCCGAGCACCTCCTGCCAGGTCCCGCTGCCCGTTTTGCGGTAGAGTTTCTGGTATCGCGCGCCGGCAGCCTGCAGCGCGCTTCTGGCTTCCGGCAGGACCTCCTCGCGGACGCGGAGGCTGTAGCCGCAGCCCTTCTGGCGCAGTTTTTTCGGCGTGCGGACGGTCACGCCGGGAACGCCTGCCCGCTCCAGCACGCGGCCGCCCGTCATGGCCGCCGTGACCGAACGGAAGGTAAAAAAGTAATCATACATGAAGCAACTCCCCCCTGCTTCATCGTATGATTTTCGGCAAAATTTGACACGCCGAACGAAAAAAGTTTCAAATTTGTCACAACTTAATAAAAACTTAATTTCTTTTCGGTTATATTTTTAACAAATACCGTCTATGATGAATATGTAAACAACAAATTCTCTTTTTCATTTTCCCCCTCTATTCCATATTTGAATGCCGCAGGTAAGCCAGCCACTTACCTGCGGTACTCTTTTTTGTGTTCTAGATTATTCGTAGGGGCGCCCATCGGGCGCCCGCCAAATTACGCATTTCCCTTCGACGTGCGGGAAAACGGCCTGCGTGCCGTTCCGGAGCAAACGAAAAGCGAGAGGATCCGCAGAGGATCCTCTCGCTCATTTCATTTGCTCTTAATACGCGACGCCCCAGTAGATCATCTTTTTGGCGGGCTTGCCGCAGATCGGGCAGGTGTCGCCGAGATCCTCCTGCGCGAAGGGGATGCAGCGGCTGGACATGCCGGCCACTTCCTTCATCTTCAGCTCGCAGGCCTCCTCGCCGCACCACATCGTCTTGACGAAGCCGCCCTTCTCCTCCTGGATCTGCTTCGCTTCTTCCAGAGAATGCGCCACGTAGGTATGCTCCTGCAGGTTCTTCAGCGCGCGCTGATACAGGCCGTCGTGGACCGCCTGCAGCTGCTCGGCAGCCGCCGCTTCCAGATCGTTCAGGGAAACGAAGGTCTTTTCGCGGTTGTCGCGGCGCACCATGCAGCACTGATTCTGCTCCATGTCCTTCGGGCCGATCTCCACGCGGAGCGGCACACCCTTCATTTCGTACTCGGCACACTTCCAGCCCATGGAATTGTCGGAGGTGTCCATCTTGACGCGGTAACCCGCCGCGCTGAGGCGGTCTGCGAGCTTCTGCGCCGCTTCGAGCACGCCTTCCTTATGCTGGGCGACGGGGATGACGACGATCTGCACGGGCGCGATCTTCGGCGGCAGGACGAGGCCGTTGTTGTCGCCGTGAGTCATGATAATGCCGCCGATCAGACGGGTCGACACGCCCCAGGAGGTCTGGTGCGGATACTCGCGCTGGTTGTCCTTGCTCGTAAAGGTGATGTCGAACGCTCTTGCGAAGCCGTCGCCGAAGTAGTGCGACGTGCCCGCCTGCAGGGCCTTGCGGTCGTGCATCATGCACTCGATCGTATAGGTCGCCTCCGCGCCGTTGAACTTTTCCTTCTCGGTCTTCTGGCCGCGGGTGACGGGCATGGCGAGGATGTTCTCGCAGAAATCGGCGTAGCGGGCCTCCTGCTCGGTGGCGTGGAGGGTGTGTCCCTCCTGCCAGAGGAACTCGCGGCCGCGCAGGAACGGACGGGTCGTCTTCTCCCAGCGCAGGACGCTGCACCACTGGTTGTACATCTTCGGCAGGTCGCGATGCGACTGGATGACGTTGCGGAAATGCTCGCAGAACAGCGTCTCCGAGGTCGGACGGATGCAGTAGCGCTCCTCGAGCTTCTCGTTGCCGCCCATCGTGACCCACGCGCACTCCGGCGCGAAGCCCTCGACGTGGTCCTTCTCCTTCTGGAGCAGGGATTCGGGGATCAACATCGGCATATAGACGTTCTCCGCGCCGGTCTTCTTGAATTCCGCGTCCATCATCTTCTGGATGTTCTCCCAGATCGCGTAGCCGTAGGGGCGATAGATGAACATGCCCTTGATGGAGGAATAGTCGATCAGCTCCGCTTTTTTGCACACGTCGGTGTACCACTGGGCGAAGTCGACCTCCATATCAGTGATTTGTTCTACTTTCTTATCCTTTGCCATCGTAATTCTCTCCGTTTCGGTGTATTTTCTTTACCTATTGTATCACACCTGTCAAGTCATTTCATAGAATGGCCTGTGATCTTTTTGCCCGAAGGAGGACGCCAAATGGTGACGCTCACGATCACCCTCGACCCGGCAGTCGTCTCGTTCTATCAGCGCGTTGCGGAGCTGGCGGAAAAGCCCGTGGAGGCGGTGCTTGCGGACGCCCTGTTCAAGCTCGCCGGAGAATTATCTCTCGAAGCGATGCGGAAAAAGTAGTCGCTGGGAATTGCTTTATTTGCAGATAACTGCTATAATATCAAAAGATAACAATACAGAGGTGAAATCGGATGAAATCGATCCGTGACATTTACAAGATCGGCGTCGGTCCGTCCAGCTCCCACACGATGGGGCCGGAGCGGGCCGCCAAGCGGTTTGCCGCGGAATACCCTGACGCGGACCGTTACTGCGTAAAGCTGTACGAATCGCTCTGCAAGACCGGCCGCGGGCACGGCACGGACCGCGTGCTGCGCGAAGTGCTGGGCAGAAGCAAGACCGATATCCAGTTCGTCGAGTACACGCCCGAGCCGCTGCCCCACCCCAACACGCTGGACTTCTTCGCCTACCGCGGCAAGGAGGAGATCGGCAAAATGCGCGTCTTCTCCGTCGGCGGCGGCGATATCGTCGTCGAGGGCGAGACGCCGTCGGAAGCGGAAGATGTCTATCCCGAGAACTCCTTCGCCGAGATCCAGCAGTTCTGCGCATGGCGCTACATCTCCCTCAGCGAATACGTCGAGCTGAACGAGGGCCCCGAGATCTGGGACTTCCTCGCGGAGATCTGGCGGGCGATGAAGCGCTCCGTGGCGGTCGGCCTGAACGCCGAGGGCATCCTGCCCGGCGGTCTGAACGTCGAGCGGAAGGCAAAGCACCTGTTCTCGCAGGAAGATCCCGACGAGATCCCGCAGGTGCGCGAACTGCGGATCGTCTGCTCCTACGCCTTCGCCGTCGCGGAGGAAAACGCGAGCAACGGCACGGTCGTCACCGCGCCGACCTGCGGCTCCTGCGGCGTGCTGCCGTCCGTCCTCCTGTACATGCAGGAGCACCACGATCTGTCTGACGAAAAGATCCTGCAGGCGCTTGCCGTCGCAGGTCTGTTCGGCGCGCTGGTCAAGCGCAACGGCTCCATCTCCGGCGCGGAGTGCGGCTGTCAGGCGGAGATCGGCACGGCCTGCTCCATGGCCGCCGCTGCGCTCTGCACGCTGATGGATATGACGATCGCCCAGACGGAGTACGCCGCCGAGATCGCGATGGAGCATCAGCTCGGCCTGACCTGCGACCCGATCTGCGGCCTCGTGCAGATCCCCTGCATCGAGCGCAACGCCGTCGCCGCGAAGCGCGCGATGGACGCCTTCAACCTCGCCCACTTCCTCTGCGGCACGCGAAACATCAGCTTTGATATGGTCGTGCGCACAATGAAGGAAACGGGGCAGCACATGAACGAAAGTTACCGCGAGACCTCCGAGGGCGGTCTCGCCCGGCTCTATAACCGCAGAAGATAATATACGAAAGAGGGTCAACCAATGAAATTAGGAATCGTCGGTCTGCCGAACGTCGGCAAGACCACCCTGTTCAACGCGCTCACCGGCTCCAAGGCCGAGACCAGCAGCTACGGCAGCACCTCCGCAAAAGCGAACATCGGTCAGGCGAAGGTGCCGGACGAGCGGCTCGACTGGCTCGCGGAGCTGTATAATCCCAAGAAATACTCCCCCGCCACGATCGACTTCGTCGACGTCGCCGGCGTGAGCAAGGGCGGCAAATCCAACGCCATCCTCCAGAACATCCGGCAGACGGACGCGCTGGTGCACGTCGTGCGCTGCTTCGACAACGACCTGCTCTTTACAGAGCCTGCCGACGCCCGCGGCGACGCGGAGTCGCTGGACCTGGAGCTGATCCTGTCCGATATGGAGGTCGTGGAGCGCCGCCTCGACAAGGCAAACAAGAACCTCAAAGGCGGCGACAAGAAGTATAAGCGCGAGGCGGAGATGTGTCAGGCGCTGCTGGCGCACCTCTCCGACGGCAAGCCCGCACGCACCTTCGAGTTCACGGACGAGGACAAGGATATCCTGCAGGACGGCGGTTTACTTACGGTCAAGCCGATCATCTACGCCGCGAACATGGACGAGGACGGCATGGCGGACTACCGCAACAACGCGCAGTTCAAGGCGCTGAGCGAGCTCGCCGCCGAGCAGGGCGCGGCGGTGCTGCCCGTCGCCGCGAAGTTCGAGGAGGACCTTCTCGATCTGGACGACGAGGAGGCCGCGATGTTCATGGAGGATCTCGGTCTGACCGAGCGCGGACTGGACAGGCTTATCAAAACCTCCTACGAGCTGCTCGGCTACATCTCCTTCCTGACCGCCGGCCCCGACGACGTCCACGCCTGGACGATCGTCCGCGGTACGAAAGCGCCGAGAGCCGCCGGCAAGATCCATACCGACATCGAGCGCGGCTTCATCCGCGCCGAGGTCATCGCCTTCGAGGACCTGAAAGCCTGCGGCACGATGGCGGTCGCCAAGTCCAAAGGTCTGGTCCGCAGCGAGGGCAAGGAATACGTCATGAAAGACGGCGACATCGTCAATTTCCTGTTCAACGTGTAAATTGCTTCTCCGAAAACGAATGGCATTTCGTTGTGTCGCAAAGACAGCCGCGCTGTGGAAAACCACAGCGCGGCTGTTGTTACATTTCGCAAAACGTCCGGTCCTGTCATTGCGAGGGCGAAGCCTGCGGCAATCCGTGCGTATCGATATGGAACGCTTTCCCTCCATACGAAATCTCCCTCAGTTCTGTCATTGCCCGCTCGTCGGGCAATCTGTGCGTATCAATACAGGATACTTTCCCGTAACACGATGCAGATACCATTCCTGCGACGGGCAGATTCCCTGCCTGACTTTGTCAGGCGGGAATGACAGAAATGACAGACGCCCGATCATATGAAACAGTTCGCAAAGCAGCGACGACAGATTGCCCGCATAAAGCGGGCAATGACAAACCTGATACACCTTTGGTTTCTGACGCCTGCGGGAAATATTATTTCCCAGCCCTGCGATTCTGACAGATTATGCAATCGGACTGTGGTATTTTCTACTGGGACGTACATGGGCGCAGAGAAAACGCGACCGCCGTCATATCGTCCTCCGGCGGCAGACCCGCGATCAGCAGCGCCGCAAGCTCCTGCGGCGAATCGCCGCGAAAGGCCGCGATATTCGCCTCCGTCTCCATCCCGCCCGCTCCGTCGCTGACCAGCACGAGCATTTCTCCCCGCTTCAGGGACAGTTCATATCGCTCCGGCGCGTGCTCTCCTCCCACTCCCACGCCCGGCGGCGTCGTGGCTGTCCCGATTTTTTTGACTTCCTCGCCGTCGCGGAGATAGGACAGTGCCGCGCCCCACTTATAGACCGCCGCCTCGCCGGTGCCGAGGTCGACCTGCAATAGGTCGACCGTGGAGAAGCACGCCGCGCCGCGCAGGATCTCGCAGCTGTTGAGCAACCGCAGAGCGTACTCCGGCGCGATCCCGGAGCGCAGCAGCCGCTCCAGCAGCCGCAGGGTGCCGCCGCTGCACTGCGCCGCCTCCTCGCCCGTGCCCATACCGTCGCAGAGGATGACGTAATAGGCCAGATTCCGCGCCGTGAAGCAGATGCCCCGGTCGCCGCTGACGCGGCTGCCGTCCTTGCCCACGCTGCTGATCCCGACCATCGGCAGATAGTTCGCTTCGCTCGCGTCGCGCCGCGGCGGGTCCGCCTCCATGCGCAGATACTTCGCGATACAGGACAGCTCCTCCGCGACCGCCTGCCGGCTTTCGCGCAGTTCCATACGGTAGCGGCGGCGGTAGAGCATCCCCTCCAGTTCCTGATTAACCGCCGTCACGAAGCCCTCGACGTGGCAGCACTGCTCCCGAAACGCCTCCGGCAGGTCGTCCGCTTCGATGAGGCCGTTCTCGATCATGCGCTTCGCCGCACCGGACAGGGCGCTGTACGTCTCCTGCGCGCGGTGCTCCCAGCAGCGGTGAAAGCGCGCGCAGCAGCGGCAGACCCGCTCCGCCGCGCCGTCGTACACGTCCTCCGCCTCGCAGACCGGCGCCCCGTCGCTCCTCCGCAGGCAGCCGTGCACGTATTCCAGTACCTCCGCTGCGCTGCGCAGGACGCTCGCCGCGCTGCGCTGCGGCCCAGCCGAGAGCGCGATGCGCTGAATTCTCCCCTGCCAAAGCAGAACGCCCGCTCCGGCTCCTGCGGCAACACAGAGCGCGTTCGCGGCGCTCGCCGCGCCGAACAGAAGGAGGCTGATATTCGTCAGCACGAGATACGCGACCGCGACCGGCAGCTTTTCCCTGCGCTGCAGCACGTAGCAGATCAGCGCGGGCAGCACTGTCGCGACGGTCATGCCGCCGCGAAAGCCGCCGCCCAGGTCCAACGCGATCCCCATTGCCGCGGCAACCGCCGGATCGCCCGTGGCGACGCAGCAAGCTGTCGCGAGGATCAGCCCGAGGTTGACCGCGTCCGTCAGTCCGGCCAGCCCCGCGCCTACCGCCGCTAACGTGAAAAGCTGGGCCTTACGGCTGCCGCGGAAGCTGCTGCGCAGGGCGGCGCAGCTCAGGCCCGCCGTCAGGATCTTCGCGCAGAACAGCAGGAACACGCCGGCGTTCCCGCCGAAATAGGCGATCCCCTCAAGCACCGCGCAGACGCCTGCGGCGAGGCTCGGGAAGAACCACGTTTTCAGCGGCAGCTCCGTTCCATGAAACACCGCGGCGGCGGAGAACATCATCAGCGACAGCGCGATCTCCGGCGCGGCGTTCGCGCCGTACAGGAGCAGATACCCGCCCGCCGCGCCGAGCATCGCCGTCAGGCTGTTGAGCCCGAAGGGAGCGGACAGGACGAAGCACGCGCCGATCGGCGTCGGCAGGCCGAAGATCCGGACCCCTGAGAGAACGAAGCCGCCGCAGAACATCAGCAGGCAGTCGCGCAGCGCCCGCTGTCTCGCGCTCAGCGTTCGCTGCCGTATCCCCCATTTCCTTGCGATCCGACGATGTGTGCCGACCCCGTTCATTCCCTGTTCCTCCCTGTCGCGCAGTCCCGATTTGCCTCGATTTTATCACAGAATCCACAGAGAAGGTGTCGGGAAATGCACCGGGAAATTCGGCGGTTTGACATTTCCCGGTGACAATGTTATGATAGAGAAAATTGCAGGAGGCCGCCATGGGAAGAGAATTAGAATACAAGTTGCGCGTCGCCGATGAGCAGTCGCTCGCGGCGATCCTGCGCGATCCGAAGATCGCCGCGCTCCGTCAGGACGACTGGCAGGAGCGGCGCATGAAAACGACGTATTACGACGCAGTGGACCGTCGCTTTACCTCGCAGTTCTGGACGTTCCGCCACCGCATCGAGGGCGGCAAGAGCGTCGTCTGTGTGAAGACGCCGACAGAGGATTCCCACACCCGCGGCGAATGGCAGGTGGAGGCGGACGGGATCAACCTGAACGCCGTCGAGGCGCTGCTGCTCGCGGGCGCGCCGAAAGAGCTTCTCTTTCTCTACGGCGCAGGCGACGTTGCTCCGATCTGCGGCGCGGAATTCACGCGCAGAAGCTGCATGCTCCGTTTTGAAGACGGCAGTCTCGCGGAGCTCGCCGGCGACTGCGGTATCCTGCGCGGAGAGACGGAAAAAGTTCCGTTTACCGAGCTGGAACTCGAATTGTACGACGGAAGCCCGGACAAAATGTTGGAATTTGTCGATTATCTGAAAGCGCAGTATTCCCTCTCCGAACAGCCTCTGAGCAAGATCGCCAGAGCAATGAAGCTGAAATAGCTGCAAATCTGTGCCTCTCGGTATGGGGCACTTTCTCGTAATACGATGCAAATCCCAACCCTTCCACGGACAGATTGCCACGGTCGCTTGCGCGACCTCGCAATGACACGCTTGGGAGATTTCCAGATCAATTCTTCATTCTTCACTATTCATTATTCATTCTTCATTAGCCAACATAACAGAATGTTGGCGTTACCTATCTTCCCGGGCAGTCACCCGCCAAGTATTGTCGGCGCAAATGAGCTTAACTTCTGTGTTCGGGATGGGAACAGGTGGACCCTCACCGCAATCAACACCAACGATCCGCCCGCGGGTTTCCCTGCGAGCTTTTTCATTATAGCGCGCCTTTTCGATTTGTCAAGCGCTTTTTTCGCATTTTGGAAAGATTATTCGGAAGCGGCCTCTTTCTCCATGATCTGCTCCGCGTATCGGACCGTTTCCATCGCGTCTTTCGCGTAATGATCCGCGCCGATCGCGTCGGCGTATTCCTGCGTCAGAACCGCGCCGCCGACCACGATTTTACACCACGGCGCGCCGCGCCGCAGCTGGCGGATCGTCTCCTCCATCGCCGGTACGGTCGTCGTCATCAGCGCGCTCAGGCCCGCAAGCGGCGCGTGGAGCTCCCGCACGGTCTCCACGATCGTTTCCGGCGGGACGTCCTTGCCGAGATCCACCACGTGGAAGCCGTAATTCTGCAGCAGCAGCTTCACGATATTCTTGCCGATGTCGTGGATGTCGCCGCGGACGGTCGCGATGACGAAAGTGCCCTTATCTGCTCGCGTTCCGTCGCCCGCCAGGGCGTTTTTGATCACCTCGAACGCGCTCTTTGCCGCCTCCGCGCTCATCAGAAGCTGCGGCAGGAAAACCTTCTTGCTTTCAAAGCCGACGCCGACCGTATTCAGCGCGGGAATGATCTCCCGATTCACGACGTCCAGCGGATCGGCGACGGCGAGCCGCTCCTTTGCGCAGGCGGCTGCCTTCTCCTTGAGGCCTTTCACGATCGCGTGCTGCAGCGCGGAGCCGCTGTCCTTCTTCGCCGTATCGGCGGCGGTTTTCGGCGCGGTTCCCGCTGCCGCGAAGCGCTGCGCCGCGGCGATATACGCCTCGCAGTTCTCGTCCAGTCCCTTCAGCACCTTGTACGCGTAAAACGTCTTCATCATGTCCGCCGAATACGGGTTCATGATCGCGGCGGAAAGGCCGTTTTCCAGCGCGAGCGCGAAGAAAGTGCTGTTGACGGCGTCCCGCGCGGGCAGGCCGAAGGAAACGTTGGAAATGCCGAGCGACGTATGGGCGCCGAGCTCGTCCCGGATTCTTCTCACCGTCTCCAGCGTGACGGTTGCCGCGGACGCGGAAGCGCTGACCGTCAGCGCCAGCGGATCAAAAATGATGTCTTTTTTTCCGATCCCGTACTGCGCGGCGACGGACAGGATATTCTTCGCGATATCCAGCCGGCCCTGCGCCGTTTCGGGAATGCCGTTTTCGTCCAGCGTCAGCGCGACCGCGACGCCGCCGTATTTTTTCATCAGCGGGAAGACCGCGCGCATACTTTCCGCTTTGCCGTTGACCGAATTGATCAGGGCCTTGCCGTTATAGCAGCGCAGCGCGGCTTCCATGGCGGTCATGTCGGAGGTGTCGATCTGCAACGGCAGGTCGATCACCGCCTGCAGCGACGCGACGGCGTTTTTCAGCACGGCCGGCTCGTCGATCTCCGGCAGGCCGACGTTGACGTCCAGAATGTCCACGCCCTTTTCCTGCTGCGCGATGCCTTCCGAGAGAATATAGTCGGTATCGTTTTCGATCAGCGCCTGCTTGAACCGCTTTTTGCCGGTGGGGTTGATGCGCTCGCCGATCAGCACCGGCGCGCCGCCGAATTCGACCGCCCGCGTGTAGGAAGAAACCATCGTGATCTCTTTCGGCGTGACTGCGACCGGGGCAAGGCCGCTCGTTTTGGCGCATACCGCCCGGATATAGTCCGGCGTCGTGCCGCAGCAGCCGCCGACCAGACGCACGCCCTCGCCGATCAGCTCCGCGGCGATGTCCGAGTATTCCTCTGCGGTCACGTCGAAGACCGTTTTGCCGTTCACCGCTTCGGGCAGGCCCGCGTTGGGCTTGAAAATCACCGGCACGGACGCACAGCGGAGCAGTTCGCGCACGATCGGGCGCAGCTGCTTCGGGCCCAGGGAACAGTTGACGCCCAGCGCGGCGACGCCCATACCCTCTAAGAGCGCGACCATGGCCGCGGGCGAAGCGCCGGTCATCAGCTTCCCGTCCTCGCCGTAGGCGCACGAAACGATCACGGGCAGATCACAGCATTCCTTTGCCGCGAGCAGCGCCGCCTTCGTCTCGTAGCTGTCGCTCATCGTTTCAATGTAGATCAGGTCCGCGCCGTACTGCGCGCCGAGCGAAACGGTCTTCCCGAACACTTCGACTGCCGCTTCGAAGTCCAGATCGCCGAGCGGTTTCAGCAGTTTTCCCGAAGGGCCGATATCCAGCGCAATAAATCTTTCCTGCGGCGCATCGCTCGCATCGCTCGCGGCCTTTGCGTTGGAAATCGCCGCCTTCACGATGGCCTCCAGCTCGTCCTGCGCAAATTTCAGCGAATTCGCGCCGAACGTGTTGGTACAGACGACGTTGCTGCCCGCGTCGAAATACGCCCTGTGGATTTCGACGATCGCGTCCGGATGCGTGATGTTCCAGAGCTCCGGATGCTCGCCGGGACGCAGACCGCGCTCCTGCAGGAGCGTTCCGGTGCCGCCGTCGAGATAAACGATATTGTGTTTCAAATAGGCGTCAAACTTCATAACGTACTCCTGAACGCGCACGCGGTATCCCCGCAGGTCCCACACTTGCGGGACGGTTTTTTGCACGCTGTCTCACAGAGCCCCATAATGGCGGTCACTGATTTCGACGGCGACATCATCAGGCTGTCCGAAATGCTGAGGCCGATATGCTTCCGGCAGTTCAGGACAGCGAATATTTCCTTTTGAAAAGACAGGTCCAGATCGCCGTAGCCCGGGCTGAACCGCGGCTTCGCGGACATCCGATATTCCTCCGCGACGTCCTTGCAGAAGACGTCGCACAGCGTTTCGATCCGCTCGGTCCCCATCGCGTCGAACATCAGCGCTTTCGCGGGAGACAGGACGCTGTATTTGGCGATCAGGCGGTCGATCCCCACGCCGATTGTCGCCGCGAAGACGACGGCCATTTCGCAGCCGTCGAGATTCCGCGCCAGATGCGCGGAGTGAATGCCGAACGCGCCGAAATCGCAGTCATCGTCCGTGACGGACACGGCAAGCGGCAGATAGCACACCTTGTAAGACAAGCTGTCGGCAAGCTCCGCCCGGCAGCTTTCAAACAGCTCCCGCACGGCGTCGCGCTCGCCTCTGCAGCCGGCATAGCGGAAGACTTCCTCCTCCTGCATCGGCGGCACTTCGTAGTTTTTGATCAGTACCATGCGCGTTATTTCCCCAGAATGTCGGACAGATTCGCCTGAATGCTTTCCGCGACGTCCGGTTTGTTCATCGAATACACGTGGACGTTCCGGATGCCGTTCGCGTACAGGTCGATGATCTGATCGGTCGCATAAGCGATCCCCGCCTGTTTCATGGCGGCGGGATCGTCGCCGTACATGTCCAGAAGGTTCTTGAACCGTTGCGGCAGGTACGAGCCGGACAGTTTCACGACACGCTCGATCTGACTTACGTTGGTGATCGGCATGATGCCCGGAATGACCGGCACCCCGATCCCCGCCTGACGGACCTTATCCAGGAATTCATACATCAGATCATTGTCGAAGAACATCTGCGTCGTCAAAAAGTCGCAGCCGGCGTCCGCTTTTTCCTTCAAATGCAGGATATCCTCCTCCTGATTTGCGCTTTCCGGATGGACTTCGGGATAGCAGGCGCCGCCGATGCAGAAATCGGGGTCCGCCGCTTTGAGCTCCCTCACAAGGTCGACGGCATGGCGATAATCCCAGCCGCTGCGGTCAGCCTCCAGCAGGTCCTGCGGAATATCGCCGCGCAGCGCCATGACGTTCTCGATCCCGCAGGCCTTGATTTCTCTGATCTTCTGCGCGATCGTCTCTCTGGTCGAAGAAACGCAGGTAAGGTGCGCCAGCGTCGGCACGTCATGCAGCATTTCAATTCTTTGCGCGATCTCGAGGGTGTATTTGCTGGTTCCGCCGCCCGCGCCGTAAGTAACGCTCATAAAGGCAGGCTTCAGCCGCGCAATCTGCTCGACCGCGCTCTTCACGCTTTCAAACGCCGTTTCGGTCTTCGGCGGAAACACTTCAAACGAGAGAGAAAGGCGATTTTGGTTCAGAATATCAATGATCTTCATATTCTTCCCCCTCCAACATCCATTTTTTGTATTATACACCAGAAAAGCGGCTAAAGCAAGGTGTTTCAAATACAGAAAAACAGTTATCCAAGCCGATCACTTCCCCATCGGCGAACTTCAATTTGTCGCGGTCGATCAGCGCGATGACCGCCTTCGCGTTTCTGGGCTTTGCCGCCTCAATCCCCTTCTCGAGCGCAAAATCGAAGCGCTCCTGCAGGAGCTTCTGGCTTGCCGCCTCCGAGGTCTGCTTCCAGTTCGGGTCATAGCCCTCGAGCTTCTTGTTCGCCTCGCCGAGCTGACCCGTCAGCGTCGTGATCTGACCGTTCAGGTGATCGACGTCCGCTTTCGGCACATACGCGCCCCCGGCAGTATTTACGACGTTGAGTCCCTTCGCCTTCGCGGCGGCTTCGAGCTGCTCATACGAAAGCGACTGCCCGTTGAAAAGTTCTTTCAGAAAATCCATAGTTTCCTCCTGTTCTCAAAAATGGGTATGAAAAAACCACGGTGCAAGCGCATCGTGGTTTCGTCATCATATTAAGTTGTGCATAGAAAAACCACCGCTCCATGTGAAGTGGTGGTTTTCTCTGGAATCGAGGGACTTTGGCTGGAGCGTCACTCCCAGCATCTCTTTTGCCCATTGCCAAAGCATGCGGCGTATGAAGACGCGCTTTTCACCCCAAAGCCCCTCTACTCTTCCTATGTGTATTATAGTCGATTTATTCAGATTTGTAAAGTATTTTTTTATGCTTAAGAATTTTCCTCCATGTAGTATCTCCGATCTTCCAGAAGGACATCACTGAGTTTTTGTAATTATCAGGGTCGTCTTCAACTTTCAATCGAAGGACAAGCTTAAATCTTTCGTCATTATCGCTGTACTCTTTCAACAAAACCGCAGTATTTGGCTTGTTCGCTTCGACAATGTATTTTGGATTCTCTATGATGTCCTTAATGTATCCTACGTATCGATCATAGTCTCCTGGATGCCGTTCACGAATATGCTGAATCCGTTCATCGGTTATGATGACTTCATCTGTTGTGATGTTATCCGAAACGCATTTATACTTCTCTATGTCAATTCTGGCAATATCGTGCACAGCGATTCCACCTTCTGTCTCTATCGCTTCTATTGTAGCAGATTTTTCGGAAATCGCAACTGCGTTTTTCGGAACAGTTTCTCTCGCGTAGTCGCGCTTGAAGCCGGTCTGATCGACGAAGTCCCGCTGCCGCGCCTGCCATGCACCGACCTTCGCGGCTGCATCGCTGCTGTCCAGTCCGGCAGCATTCAGAGCGACCTCCTCCCGTTTCCAGCGGCGGATCTGCCGCTCGTTGTAGCGCATCCTCTGCCGTGCTTCGTATTCGGTCATCTTCTTGCCGTCATATTCGACGGTCGGCTCGTCGAGTTTGTCCAGCTCTTCCTGCGAGTAGATCGGCGTCGATCCTTCGATATACGGTTGTAGTGACATGTACCGGATTCGTTTGCATTTCTGCCTGTAGCAGAAATTAAGGTTGCGTCGGCAGAATCGCCGCCGCGCAACAGTCCACCGGACTGTTGCATTTACATCTTCGAATCCGGCGAGTTTTATGACCAACAAAAGAGCAGTCACTTTCGTGACTGCCCTTTTGTTGGTGACCCGTACCGGATTCGAACCGATGTTAATGGCGTGAGAGGCCACTGTCTTAACCACTTGACCAACGGGCCGTATAGGTCGAATAAGGAATAGAGAAGAGGTTGTCGAATATCGCTATCCGTTCTTCACTCTTCACTATTCATTATTCCTTGCGCTGCCGCAGCAGCGCTCTGGTCCGCCCTCACGGACTCGAACCGGGGACCCACTGATTAAGAGTCAGTTGCTCTACCAACTGAGCTAAGGGCGGATGTTGCGCTGGTAGCTATATTCAGCTACCAACTCATTTCTTTGCCTGTTCGCAAAGTTGCTCAGCCGAACGCTAAGTGCCGCTTCGCGGTTGCGTTCGGCACGCTCGCTGCGGCGAGTGTACCAACTGAGCTAAGGGCGGATGTTGTGCTGCGGAGGTTTAGCCTTACTCTTACTCCGCAACCGCGTTGTTTCAGATACACCCTGAAGACTGAACATGAATGAATGGGAAGCGATATGGTTTGCAACTTCGAGCCTGCTTCCTCTTGCTTTCGCTTGCTGTGAGGTCAAGCTTTCGGCTTATTAGTATCAGTCAGCTCAATGCATTACTGCACTTACACCCCTGACCTATCAACGACATAGTCTACGTCGAGCCTTACTCCGAAGAGTGGAGATCTCATCTTAGGGAGAGTTTCACGCTTAGATGCCTTCAGCGTTTATCTCGTCCAGACGTAGCTACCCAGCTGTGCCGTTGGCACGACAACTGGTGCACCAGAGGTCTGTCCATCCCGGTCCTC
>CAJOEH010000011.1 GCA_905233385.1 uncultured Oscillospiraceae bacterium | reverse complement strand
TGACACCGCTGGAAATGCGGTGCCAGTATGTTGCTTAATTCTTTTTTCCCTATATAGGGGTGCTTTTTTGTGCTGTCTGCACAATCTGGGGCTGTTCACGTCGGGCAGAGCTTTTTTCTATGCTATTTACAGGCGGCGACGATCAGATCCGCGCAGGTCTCGATCCCCAAAATACCGCTGTCGAGGCAGAGGCTGTAGTTGTGCGCCTCGCCCCAGTTTCTGCCGGTGTAGTTCTTGTAGTAGACCTTCCGCTTCTGGTCCTTTTCCTCCAGACGTTTCCGCGGCGATTTGTCCTTCTCGCCGTAACGCTCGACGATGCGCTTTGCGCGGTGTTCCATATCCGCGTAGATGAAGACGTGCAGGCAGTCCTTGTAGTCGCGCAGGAGGAAGTCCGCGCAGCGTCCGACGATCACGCAGTTCCCTTCCGCGGCCAGATCCTCGATCACCTTCGACTGGATGGCATAGAGCCGGTCGTGCATGGACATGCCGCCGTTCTCATACTGTCCCGCCGTCGCGAGCGAGAACAGCAGGCCGCTCTTCGCGCTTGCGTATTCGCCGCTTTCTTCGATGAACTCCGGTGAGAAGCCGCTCTCGGCGGAGACCTTCTCGACCAGCTCCCGGTCATAGAAGCGATAGCCGAGCTTCTCCGCGACGAGCCGGCCGATGCTGCGGCCGCCGCTGCCGAATTCGCGGCTGATGGTGATAATGCTTTTCATTGCAGTACCTCCCCCATTATGCTGGTTTTAACCCCACATTGCCGAAAGCGCGGGAATGATCTGCTTTTTCCTCGACATGACCTGCGGCAGGAAGACGGTATTGTTCTTCGCGTCCGCCGAGAAGGCCTGCCGGATCGTCTCCTCGTCGCCCAGATAGATGAGCTGCGTGCCTTCGAGCAGCACGTCCGTCAGCATCAGGAGCATGAGGCTGTACTTCTTCTCCTTCATCGTCTCGCGCATCTGGGCGAGGAATTCCTCCTTGCGCTCCAAGATGTGCGCGGAGTTGACGCAGGTGATCTGCCCGACGCCGAGATAGTGCTCGGCGATATGGAAGTCCTTGAAATCGGAAAACAGCAGCGCCTTCGCGCTCTTGTCGTCCGACCACGAGGCGGAGAAGATCTCCTGGCCCAGCTCGTCCAATGAGACGTTGGCGATCCGCGCCAGGCGCTCGGCCATATTGCGGTCTCGCTGGGTGCAGGTCGGCGATTTGAACATGACGGTGTCCGAAACGATGGCGGCCGCCATCAGACCCGCCAGGTTCTGCGAGGGCATCAGGCCCTTTTCCTGATACATGCCCGCGACGATCGTGGTCGTGCTGCCGACCGGCTCGTTGCGGAAGTAGATCGGGTTGCCGGTCTGGATGTCCGCGAGGCGGTGATGGTCGATGATCTCCAGAATCTCCGCCTGCTCCAGGCCGGGAACGGACTGGGCAACCTCGTTGTGGTCGACCAGCACCACGCGCTTGCGGCGCGGCTTGATCAGATGATAGCGCGAGAGCGTGCCGACCACGCGCTCGTTCTCATCCAAAATGGGATAGCAGCGGTAGCGGCTTTTCAGCATTCCCTCGCGAACGTCGTCGACGTAGTCGTCCAGATGGAAGCACTCCATGTCCTCCGTGCGGCAGACGCGGGCGATCGGAATGGACTGATAGATCATGCGCACGGCGCGGTAGGCGTCGAACGGCGTGGAGATGATGCAGGTGCTGGTCGGAATGCTGCGCAGCTCCTCGTCCAGCTCCGCCTGACAGAGGATGACGCACTTTACGCCGATCTCCAGCGCGCGGCGCACCACGTCCGACTGCTGTCCGCAGAGGACGATGGAGTCCGCCGAGGCGAACATCAGGTTTTCATTCTCCTGCGGCAGGGCGATGCACACGCTGCCCGTGATGCTGTCGACGAGGTTGCCCGCGTCGTTGAGGATCCTGCCCTCTAAAACGCTCAAGAGATTAAACACCGGGATCTCCTCGAGATACGGGTGCTCGATCGATCGCATGTCGTAAGAGGCGATGTCGCCGGCGGAGATCATGCCGTAGAGCGTGCCGTCCTCGTTCGTCACGGGGATCGCCGCGATCGAGCGATCCCGTGTCAGAACCGTCCACGCTCTGCTGACCGTCACGGCGGCGGAAAGCGCCGGCGGGGTGTCGTAGGCGAGGTCGCGCACCTGCGTGCGCACGTTTTTGACCCACTCGGGCGGCGAAAAGCCGAAACGCTCCAGAACGAGATGCGTTTCGTCGCTGACGTGGCCGATCCTTCTCGCGCTGTACTCCCGGTTGCCGAGCGCGTTGCGCAGCGCGGCGTAGGCCATGGCCGACACGATGGAATCCGTATCCGGATTGCGGTGACCGGTAACGTAGATCGTTTCCATAACCGTCCCCCTTCCTTTTCTTATCTTCATCCTACCTATTTTTTGCGAAACTGTCAACGGTTTTTCGCAGTTTTTGGCCGCAGTTGAAAAAATGTTGCTATCTTTGCGCGCTTCTGCTATAATAATTTATTAGACATTACGAAACAAAAAGGAAGTGCCTTATGAAACAACCGACGCTCGTCGTTCTGGCCGCCGGCATGGGCAGCCGCTTCGGCGGTCTGAAACAGATGACCCCTGTGGACGGTCACGGCAACAGCATTCTGCATTATTCGATCTACGACGCTTGCACGGCAGGCTTCGGCAAGGTCGTCTTCGTGATCAAGCACGCGATCGACGAGGATTTCCGCAAGATCACCGAAGGCATCGAGAAGCACATCGACGTCGCCTACGTCTACCAGGAAAACGACATGCTCCCGGCGTGCTTCACCGTCCCGGAAGGCCGCGTCAAGCCCTGGGGCACGGGACACGCCGTCCTGTGCGCGAAGGATGAGATCGACGGCCCGTTCGTCGTCATCAATTCCGACGATTTCTACGGCCGCGGCGCCTATCTGACGATCGCGGACTTTTTGCGGCAGGCGCGGAAAGAGAACGAGCACGCCATGGTCGGCTATCTGCTCCGCAACGCTCTGACGGAGAACGGCTCGGTCGCCCGCGGCGTCTGCGAGGTCAAAGACGGCCTGCTGACGAAGGTGACGGAGCGCACGAAGATCTTCAAGCGCGGCGAGGACGCCGCCTTCACCGAGGACGGCGAACACTTCGTGCCGCTGTCCGGCGACACGCTCGTTTCCATGAACCTCTGGGGCTTCCAGCCTTCTATGCTGGACGAGCTTGCGCGTCTGTTCCCGGTCTTCCTGCGCGACCGTCTCGCGAAGGACCCGACCAAGTGCGAGTTCTTCCTGCCCTTCACGGTCGACGATCTGATTCAGACCGGAAAGGCTTCCGTGCACATGCTCACGACCGACGAGACCTGGTACGGCGTGACCTACCGCGAAGATCTCGCCTCCGTGCAGGCCGCGATCGCCGCCATGCACGAAGCGGGGCTCTACCCGGACGTATTATTCGACTGATCCCCGGGGAAGGAGGTAGTCTGTATGATCCAAAATCTGAATAAACAAAGCTTTGCCGGCTACGGAAAGATTTTGCGCGACAGCCTGCCCAACCGCGGTTTTCCGAGGGGCGACGCCTGGGTCGAAAAGGTGCGCTATTTCAACGCCGGCGAGCTGTTCTACTACCGCGTCTCCTCCGAGATCTACCTGGATTTCGAGATCGGCATGACCATCCTCGCGGTGCGCCGCAAGGGCAAGACCGTCTGCTTCTATCTGGACAAGCCGGTCTGCCTCGTGCCGGAGACCGAATTCGCGATCGTGCCCTATCAGGAGGAATGCTCCGTCCGGATCGCCCTGCCGAAGGGCGAAACGCCGGAGAAAACCGGCCAGTTCACGGCGCGGGACAACCTGCGGATCGGTTCGCGCCTGCGTCTCGGCGAGATCTACACCCTGTTCTACCGCGAGGAGGAAAGCGGCTTCCTCTTCAAGGGCGAGTCGCATTCCATGTATGAGCTGACCTACGTCGACCGCGGACAGCTCCACTGCGTCGTGGACGGCAACGGCTATACGCTCAAGCAGGGACAGCTCATGTTCTTCGCGCCGGAACAGTGGCATATGCAGTACACCGACCTCAACGTCACCGCGCGATTCCTGACCGTTACCTTCGACTTCGAGAGCGATCTGCCGACCGCCCTGTCCAACCGCGTGTTCGATCTTTCGTCCGCTGAGGCGGTCTATCTGAAACAGATCGTGAACGAGAGCGACACGAACGACGACTTCAGCGGCGACTTCATCCGCAGCAACCTCAATCTTCTGCTCCTTTCCGTCCTCCGCGACAGCGGCGGCAGGAAAAAGCGCCTGAAAACGCCGCTCGCCCTGCGCAACGAGAACGTCATCGTCAGCCGCACCCTGCAGTGCATCGCGGAGCACGTCTATGACAAGCTCTCCGTGGAGAGCGTGGCGAAGGAGGTCAGCGTCAGCACCTCGCACCTGACCGCCCTGTTCCACCGGCAGATGGGCATCTCCCCCGGCGAATACATCCGCCGCGTCAAGCTGGAGGAAAGCAAGTGCCTGATCCGCGAGGGCAAGATGAACTTCTCGCAGATCGCCGCCGCGCTGCACTACTCCACGATCCACCACTTTTCCCGCCAGTTCAAGGACAATTTCGGCATATCCCCGTCGGAATACGCCAAATCACTGAAAAACGAATAGCAAACGGCGCCTCAAATGAGGCGCCGTTATTTACTGTCAAGAAAGTCTTTCTTGTTCTGTCATTGCGAGGTCGCGGCGCGACCGTGGCAATCTGTCCCTCTCAGAGTTGAACGCTTTCCCGAAAAACGATACAATTCCGAAATACGCGACGGACGGATTCCCACGGCTGCTCCGTTCCCCTGCGAGAATTGCGCAGCCTCGGAATGACACGGTGAGAGGATGTGCGGATCAATCGTCGATCTTTGTGAACCGCCGGTACGTCTTTCCGTCGCGCTCGACGGTCTCGTTCCACATGGAAGCAGGCCGCACCCAGATCCCGCGCTCGCCGTAGAGCGCGCGGTAGACGACCATTTCCTCCAGCGTTTCCGAGTGGCGGGCGACGAACAGCAGCTCATATTCCTTGCCCTTGAAGTGGCGGTAACGCCCCGGTTGAAAATCCATGGGATCCCCCTCCTTTTTTGCCTATTATAGCAGGAAAGGCACGTCTGCACAAGGTTTGTCTTTCTTTTCCAGCCGATTTGTGGTATAATAATTGGCAAGAAATGTGACAGGAGGTGCAGTATGGCAGAGAATTCCCAGTCCGTCCGGGTCCTGCCCGGGATCGGGCCGAAAAAGGCGCAGCTGTTTGCGAAGCTGGGCATTTCCACGCTCGACGATCTGCTGCGCTTCTACCCGCGCGAATATGAAGACCGCACCCGCATTCTGCCGATCGCCTCTTTAGAAGCGGGCGTGCCCGCCTGCTTCGTCGCCTCCGTCGTCACCAATCCGCAGACGCACCGCATTCCCAAGCCCGGCAGTCGGCAGCTCGACCTGACCAAGGTCGTCGTCGCCGACCATACGGGGCGGCTCAACCTGACCTTCTTCAACGCGAGCTATACGGCGCAGCGGCTGATCCGCGGCGAGACCTACTGCTTCTACGGGACGCTCGAGGGCGACTATCTCGGCTACGCCATGACGAATCCCCTCTTCGAGCCAATCGGCAGCGACGGCGTCGTGACCCGCCGCATCATGCCGATCTATCCGCTGACTGCCGGTCTGACGAACAAGCAGGTCACGCAGGCGGTGCAGGCGGCAATCTTCCGATGCGGCGTTTCCGAGACGCTGCCGGAGGCGGTGCGCGAGGCGTACGGCCTGTGCGGCGCAGACGCCGCGCTCCGGGAGATCCACATGCCGTCCTCCGCCGAAGCGCTGGAGGAAGCGCGCAGGCGGTTGATCTTTGAAGAATTCTACGTCTTTTCCGCCGCGCTCGCCATCGTCCGCGCCAAGCGCAGCGTCCGCGCCGTGCCCGCCTTCCGAACGGACGGGATGGAACAGTTCTACGGCGCACTCCCCTTCTCCTTAACCGGCGCGCAGCAGCGGGCGATCGACGAGATCCTCGCCGACTTTCGCTCCGGAAGGCCGATGAGCCGTCTGGTGCAGGGCGACGTCGGCTGCGGCAAGACGATGGTCGCGGCGGCGGCCGCCTTCTGCGCGGCGAAAAACGGAAAACAGGCGGCGCTCATGGCGCCGACCGAGATCCTGGCAAAGCAGCATCTGGACCGCCTCGCGCCGCTCTTGGAGCCGCTCGGCGTCCGCTGCGTCCTGCTGACCGGCTCCCTACCCGCGGGGCAGAAGAAGGCCGTCCGGCAGGCGATCGAGAGCGGCGAGGCCGATCTCATCATCGGCACGCACGCGCTTTTGACCGAAGCGACGATCTTCTCCGACCTCGGGCTCGTCGTCGCGGACGAACAGCACCGCTTCGGCGTGGCGCAGCGCGCCGCCTTAGTCGCCAAGGGCGAACAGCCGCATCTTCTCATCATGTCGGCGACGCCGATACCCCGTACGCTCGCGCTGATCCTCTACGGCGATCTGGACGTGTCCGTGATCGACGAGCTCCCGCCGGGCAGAAAACCCGTGGCGACGCATCTCGTCGACGAGAGCTACCGCGCCCGCCTCAACGGCTTCATCCGCAAGCAGGCGGAGGAAGGCCATCAGACCTTCATCGTCTGCCCGGCCATCGAGGAGGGCGAAACAGAGTCCTTCAAGGCGGCGGAGCAGTGGGCGCAGACGCTGAAAGATTCCGTCTTCCCCAACCTCCGCGTCGCCCTGCTGCACGGCAAAATGAAGGGCGCGGAGAAAGAAGCCGTGATGACCGCGTTCGCCGCGCGGGAATACGATATTTTGGTCGCGACGACCGTCATCGAGGTCGGCGTGGACGTGCCGAACGCGACGCTGATGGTCGTGGAGAACGCCGACCGCTTCGGTCTGTCGCAGCTCCACCAGCTGCGCGGCAGGATCGGGCGCGGCGGCGCGAAATCCTACTGCATCCTCGTCTCCGACAATCGGAACGAGGAGACTCTCGCGCGTCTGAAGGCGCTGTGCTCCACCACGGACGGCTTCAAGATCGCCGAGGAAGACCTCAAACTGCGCGGCCCCGGCGACTTCTTCGGCAGCCGCCAGCACGGCCTTCCCGTCTTCCACGTCGGCAATCTGGCGACCGACCTGAACGTGCTCAAGCACGCCCAGCAGGCCGCGGCGAAGACGGTCGCGGCGGGCGACATCTCGCCTGCCCTCCAGGCCGCGGTGGACGCGCTCCTGCACAACGAAAACTTTGTAATGAACTGACGGAGGAATCATGGAAGATATAATGCAAACCCTGTCCGCGGAACTGAAACAGCCGCTGCAATACGTCAAGAACGTCGTAGAGCTGCTCGACGAGGGCAACACGATCCCCTTCATCGCCCGCTACCGCAAGGAGGTCCACGGCGCGATGGACGACACGACCCTGCGCACTCTCGCCGACCGTCTGCAGTACCTGCGCAATTTAGCGCAGCGCCGCGAGGAGATCCGCAAGTCGATCGACGCGCAGGAAAAGCTGACGGACGAGCTCTCCGCCGCGATCGACGCGGCGAAAACGCTGTCTGAACTGGAAGACCTCTACCGCCCGTACAAGCCGAAGCGCCGCACCCGCGCCACCGTCGCAAAAGAAAAGGGCCTGGAGCCGCTCGCGCAGGAGCTGTTCTCGCAGAAGCGCGACCTGCCCGCGCCCGAAGTACTGGCGGAGGACTATATCAACCCCGACCTCGGCGTCAACACGGTGGAAGAAGCGCTTGCCGGCGCGTCGGACATCATCGCGGAGATGATCTCGGACGACGCCGCCATCCGCAAGGCGCTGCGTTCCCTGATGCAGCGCTCGGCGATCCTGCGCTCCGTCGCCGCGAAGGGCAAGGAGGAGGAAACCTCCGTCTATCAGCTCTATTATGATTTTTCGCAGCCGCTCTCCAAGCTGCAGGGCCATCAGGTCCTTGCCGTCAACCGCGGCGAGCGCGAAGATTTCCTGAAAGTCACGATCGAGGTCGACCACGAGCAGGCGCTCCTCTGCGTCCGCAGAGCCGTCCTGATCCCCGGCGGCGGCGCGACGGCCTTCATCCGCGCCGCTGCGGACGACGCCTACGACCGCCTGATCGCGCCGAGCATGGAGCGCGAGCTCCGCGCCGCGCTGACGGACGACGCGAGCGAGGGCGCGATCCATAATTTCGCGCTGAATCTTCGCCCGCTGCTGATGCAGCCGCCGGTCAAGGGCCACGTGACGATGGGTCTCGACCCCGGTTACAGCCACGGCTGCAAGGTCGCCGTCGTCGACGGCACGGGCAAGGTGCTGGACACCTCCGTCGTCTACCCGACCTTCTCCAAGGCCAAGCGCGAGGAGGCCATCGTCACGCTGGCGGGACTGATCCGCAGGCATCACGTGGAGCACATCGCCATCGGCAACGGCACGGCCTCCCGCGAAACGGAGAACGCCGTCTGCGAACTCTTGGGCCGGGTCAAGGGCGTGTCCTATATGATCGTTTCCGAGGCAGGCGCGTCCGTCTACTCCGCCTCCCCGCTCGCCGCGGAGGAATTCCCGCAGTACGACGTCAACCTGCGCAGCGCGGTCTCGATCGCGCGAAGGATGCAGGACCCGCTCGCGGAACTGGTCAAGATCGACCCGAAGGCGATCGGCGTCGGCCAGTATCAGCACGATCTGCCGGAAAAGCGGCTCGACGAGGCCCTCGGCGGCGTCGTGGAGGACTGCGTCAACGCCGTCGGCGTCGACCTGAACACCGCCTCCCCGGCCTTGCTTCGCCGCGTGTCCGGCCTGAACGCCGCGATCGCGAAGAACATCGTCGCCTACCGCGAGGAAAACGGCGCGTTCTCCGCGAGAAAACAGGTTCTGAAAGTTCCGAAGCTCGGCGCGAAGGCCTACGAGCAGGCGGCGGGCTTCCTGCGCGTGCCGGAGAGCAAGCAGATTCTGGACAACACCGGCGTGCACCCGGAGTCCTACGAGGCGGCGGAAAAGCTGCTCTCCCTCTGCGGCTATTCCCTGAAAGACGTCGCGGACGGCAAGATCGGCGAACTGTACGCCCGCATGGAGGAATTCGGCGTCGCCAAGGCGGCGGAATTCTGCGGCGTCGGCGTGCCGACCCTGCGCGACATCGCGAAGGAGCTCTTAAAGCCCGGCCGCGATCCGCGTGACGAGCTGCCCGCGCCCATCCTGCGCACGGACGTACTGGAAATGAAGGATCTGAAGCCCGGAATGGTGCTGACCGGCACGGTGCGCAACGTCATCGACTTCGGCGTTTTCGTCGACATCGGCGTGCATCAGGACGGCCTCGTGCACATCTCCCGCGTGTGCAACAAATATATCAAGCACCCCTCGGAGGTCGTCTCCGTCGGCGACGTCGTCAAGGTCGCCGTGCTGGAGGTCGACGAAAAGCGCAAGCGCATCAGCTTGACGATGCGCGACCTGCCGAAAGAATAACGCAGACAAAAGAACGAGCCCTGTTCGGCTCGTTCTTTTCAGGCTGTCAAAATAGTCCGTAACCGTCGAAATAGAGTATCGTATTCCGCCGCGCCTGTCATTGCGAGCCTGACGCAGTCAGGCGTGGCAATCTGTGCCTATAGGTTTTGAAAGATGTGGAATTATTGAATAATTCGACTTACTGCGCAACTCACGACTTACCGTATATATACGCCTACAGTCGTGAGTTGCTTGTCTTCCGAACTTTTTGAAAGCCTGCCAGCGTGTCGGAAAAGTTTTTTCGACACGCTGAAAAGAACGAGCCCTGTTCGGCTCGTTCTTTTTCGGTTGCAGATTTGAATCCCGATGCTCTATATTAGTGAGGAGCGATTTTGCCTCTGCGTCCGTTTATGCGCAATAAGCAGCAGCAAAATGCTATGGGCCCGCAACAAGTAAACACAATCACAGCGAAAGGCGGCGATTTGTTCGACCGAAAATGCTTGCATAAACCTGAATAATATGTTACACTAACTTTGCGACACAACTTTATATCCGCATTCGAGGGTGGTTTTTGCAATTATGGCAAAAACGCACGCTCTATTTTGGCATCCTCGAATGTGTGTCAGAAGTTGTGTCGCAGCAATCGGAGCTGTGCGTTTTTCGGTGCGCAGCTTCGGCTGCGCACTTTTTGTTTCTGCTTCTTGTTTCTGATCGGAGCGGGAACAACGCAGAAAGGGAGCAGGCCTATAAAAAAAGAAAAGAACAATAATTAAAAAATATTGCAATAAATATTTATTGTGATATAATATATTCAAGGCATAAAATGACACAAAACACGCAGACGGACAACGCCTGCGCGCACGGATGAAGAACAGGAGGAACGATATGAAAAAGAGATTGACCGCATGGCTCCTGACGATCGCCATGCTCTGCGCCCTGCTGCCCGCGGCGGTCCTGCCCGCGAGCGCGGACGTCGTGCTCCCGCCCGACGAGTTCGGCGAGAACACCGTCACCGGCACCTGCGGCGAAAACCTGACGTGGACGCTGGACCTCGACACCGGCGAGCTGACGATCTACGGCACGGGCCCGATGGACGACTACGACTACGGCTTCGATACGCCGTGGTACGAACACAGCGCGGAGATCCTCACCGTGACGATCTCCGACGGCGTGACGAGCATCGGCGAGAACGCGTTCGACGGCTGCGGCGACATGACGAGCATTACTATCCCTGTCAGTGTGACTGCTCTCGGCAGGAGCGCGTTTTTCGACTGCATTTCGCTGACCGACGTGTACTACGGCGGCAACAAGGCGCAGTGGTACGCGATCCGGAAGACGAACGGCAACGAGCGCCTGAACGAAACGCGCGTCCATTTCGCGCAGAGCGGCGACAGCGGCACCTGCGGCGAGGATCTCACGTGGGAATACGCGGACGGCGTGCTGACGATCAGCGGCACCGGCGCAATGGTCGACTATGAATGCGAGGCGCCGTGGACGCCCTACCGCGACGAGATCACGAAGCTCGTCGTATCCGACGGCTGCACGAGCCTCGGCGATCTGGCGTTCGCCAATCTGATGCTCCTGACCGACGTTTCCCTGCCGGAAACGGTGGAACGGATCGGAAATAACTGCTTCTGGGCCTGCACCGCCCTGCCGGCGATCGACCTGCCGGACGGGCTGACGGTCCTCGGAGAGCAGGCGTTCGCGGAGTGCTCCGCGCTGGAAAGCGTCGTCATCCCGGGCGGCGTAGACGCCGTCAGCTACGGCGCGTTCGCCGACTGCGCCGCGCTGGAAAGCGTGACGATCGAGTACGGTCCGGAGCGCATCGAAAGCTACGCGTTCAAAGACTGCTCGTCCTTGATGGAAGTGACGATTCCGAACAGCGTGACCTACATCGGCGACGCGTTCCGCTACTGCACCGAGCTGGAGAGCGTGGCGATCCCCGGCAGCGTGGAGACGATCGGCGTGATGGCCTTTATCGGCTGCACCGGCCTGACGGAGCTCACGATCGAAGACGGCGTGACGTTCATCGACCGGCAAGCGTTCAACCACTGCGACTCCCTGACGGAAGTGACGATCCCGGACACCGTGACGGAGCTCGGCATGTACGCGTTCGCCTCCTGCTCCGCTCTGGAGCGCGTTTCGATCCCGGGGAGCGTGACACGCATCTGCGAGGGCGCATTCAAAAACTGCGCGTCGCTGACGGAGCTCACGCTCGAGGAAGGCGTCACCTATATCGAGACGTCGGCATTCTCGGGCTGCACGAGCCTGCAGAGCGTGACACTCCCCGCGGGCGTACCCGGCATCGGCTATGGCGTGTTCTCGGGCTGCACCTCCCTGCAGAGCGTGACGCTCCCCGTGAGCGTGACGGAGATCTGCGCGGGCGCGTTCTTCGGCTGCACCGCCCTGACCGACGTATATTTCTGCGGCACGCGTTCGCAGTGGTGCGCGGTCACGATCGAAGCAGACAACGAGCGCCTGACCGGCGCGACGATCCATTTCATCACCGACAAGGATTACGGCCCCTGCGGCGAAAATCTGTGGTGGGAATATGAGGACGGCGTGCTGACGATCACCGGCACCGGCGATATGAACGATTACGTCGAACGCAACGACGCGCCGTGGCTGATCTACCGCGACGAGATCACGACGGTCGTCGTGGAGGAGGGCTGCACCGGCATCGGCAATCTTACGTTCTGCTATTGTCCGAATTTGACGTCCGTTTCCCTGCCGGACTCCGTTGTAAGGCTCGGCTTCTTCTGCTTCCGAGGCTGCGCGTCCCTGGCGGAGCTTGATCTGCCGGATAACCTGACGTTTGTCGGCGATTACGCGCTTGCCGAGACGGCGCTGCAGTCCGTCGAGCTCCCGGCGGGGATCACGGAGATCCCCTACGGCCTGTTCGCCGATTGCGCCGCGCTGACGAGCATCACGCTCCCGGAGGCTGTGACGAGCATCGGCAGCTTCGCGTTCTCCAACTGCGAAGCGCTGACCGAGATCGCGATCCCGCGCGGCGTCACACAGATCGGTATGGAGGCGTTCACTTTTTGCGGCAATCTGACCGACGTGTACTTCGGCGGAACGCCCGCGGAATGGAACGCGATCAACATCGGCGTGGCGAACGAGGGCCTGACCGACGCGACGATCCACTTCGCCCTCTGCGATCACGAGCACGCCCATCCCGAGCACAAGGACGCGACCTGCACGGAAGCGGGCTATGACAAAATGATATGCGACGACTGCGGCGCGGTAATCTACGATGTGGAGCTTCCCGCCCTCGGCCACAACTTTATCGACCACGCGGCGCAGGCGCCCACCTGCACGGAAGTCGGCTGGGAGGCCTATCAGACCTGCAGCCGCTGCGACTATTCGACCTACGCGGAGCTCCCCGCCCTCGGCCACGAGCACGCGCATCCCGAGCACAAGGACGCGACCTGCACGGAAGACGGCTATGACAGAATGATCTGCGACGACTGCGGCGCGGTCGTTTCCGAAGAAGCGATCCCCGCACTCGGTCACGACATCGCTGTGGACGAGGCGGTCGCGCCGACCTGCACGGCCACCGGCCTGACCGCAGGCGAGCATTGCAGACGCTGCGAATATAAGGTCGCACAGGAAGTCGTTCCGATGATCGCGCACGACTACAAGGACGGCGTCTGCACGGTCTGCGGCGCAAAAGACCCGGACTATAAGCCGGTCGAGCCGATTAAGTTCAACGATGTGAAAGAAACAGCGTGGTACTATGAAGCCGTGAATTACGCCGTATCGAACGGGCTGATGAACGGCGTGGGAAATAATAACTTTGCGCCGGATGACCCGATGACCCGCGCTATGCTTGTGACCGTCCTCTGGCGGTATGAGAACTGTCCGAAGGAAGGAGAGAACACCTTCACCGATGTACCTGCCGACCAGTGGTACACAGATGCGGTCGCGTGGGCGGCGGCGAACGGCATCGTCGGCGGCGTCGGCAACGGCAAGTTCGACCCGAACGGCAACATCACCCGCGAGCAGATGGCGACGATCCTCTACCGCTACGCGCAGAAGAAGGGCATCGACACGACCAAGCGCGGCGATCTGAGCGGCTTCCCCGACCGGGATAAGGTTAGCGAATGGGCGGCCGACGCGATCGTCTGGGCAGTCGGCGCCGGCATCATCAACGGCGCCGACGGCAAACTCCTGCCGCAGGGCAACGCGACGAGAGCGCAGGTTGCGACCATCCTCATGCGGTTTATTGAAAACATCGCTGCAAAATAATTCCACCCTCCATAGCAGCAGGGTGCGGATTCCCCTTCCCGCCCCTGCGGCACCCCTAGGGGGCTCTGCGGGCGCCAATGGGCGCCCCTACAGGCGTCGATTATGCGTTTCCCGTAGGGAGGCATGCCACATGCCTCCGCAAAAGCGAAACGTGTTCGACGCGGGGCATGCGGAGGCGTCAGGGGACGCCTCCCTACGACCGTACGGGGCGGCCATTGGCCGCCCGCGAATTCCGCCACAGTTTCCATACCTGCGACGGACAGATTGCCACGGTCGCTCTGCGACCTCGCAATGACAAGAAAATGGAAAAGCCCGGCGTGCTGCGAATGCAGCACGCCGGGCTTTTGTTTTTGTTGAATTACAGCAGATTGGAGAAGTACTTGATCGTACGCACCATCTGGGTGGTGTAGGAATTCTCGTTGTCGTACCAGGAAACGACCTGCACCTGATAGGTGTCGTCGTCGATCTTGCTGACCATGGTCTGGGTCGCGTCGAACAGGGAGCCGTAGAGCATGCCAATGACGTCGGAAGAGACGATTTGATCCTCGTTGTAGCCGTAGGACTCGTTCGCCTGCGCCTTCATCGCGGCGTTGATGCCTTCGACGGTGATGTCCTTGCCCTTGACAACGGCGATCAGGATGGTGGTGGAGCCGGTCGGAGTCGGAACACGCTGCGCCGAGCCGATGAGCTTGCCGTTCAGTTCGGGAATGACGAGGCCGATCGCCTTCGCTGCGCCGGTGGAGTTCGGCACGATGTTGACAGCGGCTGCGCGGCTGCGGCGGAGATCGCCCTTGCGCTGCGGGCCGTCGAGCGGCATCTGGTCACCGGTGTAGGCGTGGACCGTGGTCATAATGCCGGAAACGATGGGGGCGTAGTCGTTCAGCGCCTTCGCCATCGGAGCCAGGCAGTTGGTGGTGCAGGAAGCCGCGGAGATGATGTTGTCTTCCTTCGTCAGCTTCTCGTGGTTGACGTTGTAAACGATGGTGGGCAGATCGTTGCCCGCGGGAGCGGAAATGACGACCTTCTTCGCGCCGGCGTCGATATGCGCCTGCGACTTCGCCTTGCTGGTGTAGAAGCCGGTGCACTCGAGCACGACGTCAACGCCGAGCTTGCCCCAGGGCAGGTCCGCCGCGTTGGGCATCTTGTAGATGACGATCTTCTTGCCGTCGACAACGATATAGTTGTCTTCGCCTTCACCCTCGTTGTACTCGACCTTGTGATCGCGAGCGTAGTTGCCCTGCGTGGAGTCGTACTTCAGAAGATGCGCGAGCATTTTCGCAGAGGTCAGGTCGTTGATCGCAACGACGTCATAGCCTTCTGCGCCGAACATCTGACGGAACGCCAGACGGCCGATTCTGCCGAAACCGTTGATTGCTACTTTAACAGACATGGTATTTCCTCCGTTTTTTTGCTGTGCCGCGTGAACGGCACAGATAGATTATGCCTTTTCTCAGCTGTATTATTATATACGAAAAAAATGGATTTCGCAAGTGGCAAAATCCATTAATTTCTTATTCTATTCGGCCAAAATTTGCGTAATTTGCAGAATCAAATGATGTTGAGTTCGCGAAGTTTGCCGAGGAAAGCGCTCACGTCGGGACGGATCTGCTCCGCCGTCGCTTCATACTCCTGCAAAAGGCGACGCACGATCTCTTCCTCGTCCTCCACCTCGGGCAGCATCTTCCAGATCTCGGCGCCGACCTCGTTGAGCGTCAGCATCCCGTTCAGATCCAGCGCCGTCTTCCCCGTCGGGACCAGCAGCAGGTCGCCCGCGATCTCGCGCAGGACAAATTCTCTCTTAACGTTCATAATTCTCCTCCGTATTCCTCTTGCCAGTATTGCATCATGGCGTTGATATAACTCCGCTTCATCCGGCAGACGTAGTCCGGCTTTCCGCTGAAGCTCCCTGTCTCACAATAGCACATGGCGGCGCATGCCTGACAGATATTTCTGATGTCACAGGCGCTGCACTCCGGCGGCAGACGGATCGCCGCCGCGTTGGCTTTTGTCTGCTTCCATGCCTCCGAAAAGCCCGTTTCCAGCACGTTCACGGCTGGCTCCGCCATCTGGCCGCAGGGCAGCATCTTGCCGTCCCAGTCGATCCAAAAGGATGATTTTCCCGCGCGGCAATGGATGGTATCGCCGATCAGCTCGCCGCAATCGGCGTCGCTCTCCTCGTCCGGCGAGATCCTGTCGCGCAGCGCGCGAACACGGCGCAGGAATTGTTCCATCGTGCATCTGATGAATTCGTACCGCGCCTGCAGCTGTCCGGCTTCTTCGGGCTCCATGCGGAAATTCCGGCCGCACAGTTCCGGGTGCAGACGCACCGGCGGGAACATGTAGGAAGCCGTCTGCGTTTGGACGTTCAGGCGTTTCGCGGTCTCAAACACGGCCTGCATGTCCTGTTCGTTCGCCGGCGTCACGGACATGTTCACCTTGACGTCGATCCCGGCCTCGCGCAGCGCCTGAATGTTGCGCAGGACGCGGTCGTAGGCCGGCACCCCGCAGAGTTCTTCATAGGTCTCGTTGTTCGTGCCGTAGAGAGAAACGTTGATCCGCGTCGGCGGGTCGTTCTTCAGGAATTCCAGCAGTTTCCCCTCCAGGAGAACGCCGTTGGAATTGACCGTAACGAACAGTCCCATATCCTTGAACTTGTGACAGAGCTCCGGAAAATCCGGCCGGAGGGTCGGCTCGCCGCCGGTCAGCAGCAGGAACACCGTGCCGGCATCCCGCGCCTCCCTGCCGATCCGCAGCCATTCCTCCGTCGTCAGCTCCCTGCCGCGCGTCTGCATTTCCTCCTGCGTCAGGTGCACGTAGCACATCTTGCAGTTGAAGTTGCAGCGCGGCGTCAGCTCAAAGGTCCCGCCAATTGGAAGCCCGAGCTGCATGCCCTTGATATGAAGATATTTCGCCAGTCTCGGTTCCATATCGTTTCTCCTTCAGAACGGGTGCGTTATCCGTCCTGCTCTTTTGCAATCACTTCGCGCATCGCGTCGAGGAAGCTCATCGTATAGCGGCAGACGTAGTCCGGCTTCGTGTGGAAGCTGCCGGTCTCCGTATAACACTTCGCAGCGCAGGGATTGCAGATCCTCCTGTATTCGCAGGCGGCGCATTCCGGCGGCAGGCGAATCTCCGCGATCCCTCTGCGCAGGTTCTCCCATGCTTTGTCGAAGCCGACCTGCAGAACGTTTGCGGCAGGCTTTGGCATCATTGCACAGGCCATCATGTTCCCCTGCCAGTCGATCCAGTAGGTCGCCCGTCCGGCGTGGCAGCGCATCGGCATCCCTAGCGCGCAGTCCTCTTCCGTCGGTGCCTGCTGCGGAATGCCCGCAAGCAGCTGCTTTCCGCGGGCGATGTATTCCCCGTGGGACAGACGCAAACTGTCGTACACAGCCATTGCTCTGCCTGCTTCCTCCGGCGAGGGTCGGAAAGATTTGCCGACGAAAGTCTCGTCGACGCGGATCTGCGGCCATAGATAGGTCGTGCCCATGATGACCGCGCCGAGCTCCTTCCCCTTTGCCACCAGTTCCGCCATTTCTTCCTGATTGGCGGGGGTGATGGTCAAATTCACGCGGACGTTTACGCCCACCTCGCGCAGCGCGCGGATATTCCGTACGACCTGATCGTAGGCCGGGACGCCGCACTGTTTCCGGTAGCCCTCGTTGTCGACCGCGTATAGCGTGATGTTGAGCCGTTCCGGCGGCTTGCGCTTGAAGAGCTCCAGGATATCCCCTTCTAACAGTCTGCCGTTGGAGTTCATGCTCAGGTAAAAGCCCATCCCGCTCAAGCGCTCATAAATCTGCACAAAGTCCGGATGGACGGTCGGCTCACCGCCGGTCAAAAGCAGGAAAACCGTTCCGGCCTTCTTTGCCTGTTCCGCGATATCGATCCACTCGTCGCCGGTCAGCTCTCTGCCGCGCCGCTGCTGCTCCTCCGCGCTCAGATGCACATAGCACATCGGGCAGTTGAAGTTGCAGCGTGCCGTCAGCTCAAACGTGCCGTTGATCGGTATATGCTGCGCGACCGCCTTGGCGTGCAGATATCTAGAGATCCGTGGTTCCGGCATTGGCTTCTTCCTCTTTCAGCGTTTGATCCAGCAGGTCGACTGCGGATCGTTCTTTCGTGCAGGACAGCAGGTAGATCGGCACACGCCTCGCGGCAAGCTCGGCGAATTCCAGCACCGCCGACACGTCGCTCGCGAGCCATTTCTGGCAGGGCATCTGCGACGCGAGCGCACGCACCGCTTCCTTCACGGACAGTCTGCGGATCGTATCGGTCGGCGCCTGCTCCAGCAGGACGATCGCGGCTACCTGCGCGGTTTCGTCCTCGCAGTAGCGGGAGCTGCCGGAAAACGGCGTTCCGAAGGCGGTCAGTCCGCCTTCCTGGAAGGACAGGCCGGTCTTATCGCCGTTGACGATCCTCGCGCCGCGGAAGGTATGCCAAAGTTCTGCCTGCGTGGTCTTTCCGACGCCGCAGGCGCCGGAAAACAGCAGTGCTTTTCCCTCCCGCATGACCCACGACGCGTGGAACAGCGCCTGCCGGCGCTCGTGGAACAGCCGCTCCATCTCGACAAGGCCAAGCAGCATGCGGTCGGCATCCTTGTGCAGCATTTTCTCCGGAACGATCTGCAAGTCCAACTGCGCAGGCGCATCCGAGCGGCGCGTCAGGCAGGCAAAGAACGGCGCTTCATCCCAGATATTGCGATAATAATGCGCCGTGCCGCTCTCCGTCCCGCAGACGACCTGTTCTCTGGTTTCCCAGAGCATCGTGCCGTCCTGCAATTCGAGCCGGTCTGCCGCGGTGATCTGCACGGTGACGTCCGGCGCGCGGTCGGTCAGAAAGCGACGCGCCAGACTGTTCTCATTCCAGTCCGGAAGCTCGCCCGAATAACCGACCGTGATCGCCCCGAGGCGAACGGATATCTCACGATTCATAGGTCATAAACAGGATAGCGGAGCCGCCGATGGTATAGTGCGCCGGCGTGGCCTGACGCATTTCGCCCGCGGCGATCGGTCCCTCGAAGCGGCACGCGTAGGCAACGCCGCCGATATAAAGCAGTTCGCCGTTTTTGCCGTATGGCGCGACGCTCTTATAGTAGAGTACCGCGTCGCCGTCGAAATCACGACCGGAGACATTTCGGAACACCAGGACGTCGCCCTCGTGCGGTTCCAGGGAGAAGTCCGCGCTGAAATCCACGTTCTTTCCGCTCATATCGTTGGTGCAGAAGGTACAGGCTGGATTGCCGATCGTCATCCCTTCGGTGTAGATCATGCGGTTTTGCTCCAGCAGGATGGCGCAGCGGTGGCCGGGCAGCGCGGAGACGGAGAAATGCGCGGTCTCTTCCCCGCAGGAAAGCGTCAGGTCCGCGTTTTCCACCCAATCCTCCCGGATATTCTCGACCACGATCGCCAGGACGTCCGTCACGGCTTCGTCACTGCCGTCCTCAAAATATGCGCCGGAATACCTGCCGACGCCGAGGACGCAAAGTTGCTCGTCCACGATCTCGGCCGGAACGTCCTCGAGCAGCGTAAAGCCGGGAATCTCATAGGGGAAGGCCTCTTCCTCCGGCGCCTCGGTCGGCTGCTCCGTCGCCTCCGTCACCAGCGGCAGTTCCGTTTGCTCGGTCGGCTCCGCTTCCTGCTGCTGCCCGGAGGGGAACAGCAGGACCGCCGCAGCGATCGCGGCGATCACCAGCACAGCAAACGCAAGGACGATGATCGTGATTTTCGTGTCATTATTCTTTTTCGTATCCTTTGCCAAGGGGACGTCCCTCTTTCATAAACAATGTGGAAGCCCGGACGGGCTCCCACATTGTAAGGTATGATGTAAAGCCCGCTTTG
Organism: uncultured Oscillospiraceae bacterium; assembly: GCA_905233385.1. Taxonomy (GTDB): domain Bacteria; phylum Bacillota; class Clostridia; order Oscillospirales; family Oscillospiraceae; genus JAZOXB01. The sequence continues at coordinate 16,036 of CAJOEH010000011.1, read as the reverse complement.
AGAAGTTCCCTTCTCTGTGGGCACAGAGAAACTCTCTGTCGATGAGCTTGTATTTCGCTTTTCAGGAAGCCTGCGTGCCGCTGCCTGCGGCGACGATGTCGTCAATGATCTCTTCGCAGCCGACGAGCGGATCCATCAGGATGGTCCAGTTGAGGTCATAGTCGATCGCGTAGCAGCTGATAACGTCGCCCTGCTTCAGCAGCGCATAGCCGGTCCCCTCGCCGCACTTCGGCGCGGTGATCGCATCCATCAAAGTGAAATCTTCGTAAAACAGCTCTGGCTTTTGATATGTTTTTTTCATAAAATACCTCACCAGCCTTCTTGTCCTTTAACCCAATATACCATAGTCGATCGCTAATTGCAAGTGTTATTTTGTGATTTGTTGCAAATGCGACATTCTGTGGATTGGGCTTGTTCCGATCTCCCGGCATCCCGCCTTTTCGGGATGCCGGAGATCGCCTTCAAGGAAGTCCGAAAGGTTTTTCTCCTTTCTTACTTGTTGAAGTACGCAGCTGCCAGGTCGCCGTAGAGCTTGAGAGCCTTGACCGCCAGCTTGAGGCTGTCGGAAGCGCCTGCGTAGCTGAGGACACTCTGGACGTAGCTGTATGCGCTGTAGTCGGAGACCGTGACGGTCTCGCTGCCGTTGGTGATCGAGATCGTATGCGTGTCGCCGAGGTTCTTCGCAGAGATATTGGCGATCTCAACGAAGGTGCCTCTCTCGTTCGTCTGGATGGCTGCGGGCTCGCCGTCAACGGTGGCGGTGAAGCCCTCGCCGCTCAGGGCGAAGTAGACACGGATCGCGGTCTCGCTCTCGGTCACGACGCTCGCACCGAGGAAGCTGATGTGCTCGGTGTTCGGCGTGAAGCTGTAGTCACAACCCGTGCAGGTAACGGCTGCGATCTCATCTGCCAGGTAGATAGCCTTGGCGTTCTCCACGTCGAAGTCAAGCGCGAGCTGCGTGTAGGAGCCGTAGTCACTCATGGCCTTGCAGAGCTTCACGAGCTCTTCGCCGTAGGTCGCGGGATTGCCGATCACGTAGGTCAGGTAATCCTGGACGCTGTAGCTGTGCTCGGTGACTGCCGCGCCGCCGTTCAGGAACGTGAGCGGCGTGCCGTCTGCCGCGTAGAGCTTCATGGTGACCTTGGTGTTCATCTCCTTGGCGGGCAGCTTCTTGCTGACCATCGTGCCGTAAGTGCCTTCCGTGAAGTCGGCACGCACGCCGTCGAGGGTCGCGTAGACGCCTGCATCGAGCAGGTCAGCCGGTACGTCAACGTAGAAGTTGACGTCGATCTGGCCGTTCAGGCTGATGCTGTTGCCGCGCAGGACAATGTCGCTCTCGACCGGATCAATCGGGTCAACCGGATCGACCGGGGTCTCGTCGAACGTGCCTTCGTTGATCGACTGCACGCCGGCGATACCGGCGAGGATCGCGCTGGAATCGATGACCATCTCGAGCTCGTTATCGGTGCCGCGGGTGATGCCTCTGGTCGCGTTGCCGACACTCTCGGTGCCGCCGGTGGAGATGTGGCCTTCCACGGTGCCGGTGACGGCACGCAGGTTGGTCAGGAGCATCGGGGCGCTGCCCTCGTTGCGGACCATCAGGACGTTGGACTTCTCACCGGTCCAGGCGATGCCGTTGATGGCGAAGTACATCTCGGTGGAGGAGACGAGCGACTGCTCGAGCAGGACGGTGCCGGTCGCGCTGCTGCCGCTGACCGCGGAGATCTGATAGACCTTCAGGGTCGTGCCGGTGCCGTTCAGCGCGGAGGCGCCGATGGCGATCTGCGACTCGGCGCTGCCGCCGGTCAGGTAGAAGACGATGGATCCGTTCGCCGGAACGACCAGGCAGTTCTGCGCGCCGTACTGAGCAAGGTAGCTCATGACGTCGTCGTTGTTGCTGATCTGGCCAATGCCGTCGAGCATAACCGCGCCGGCAACAGGCAGGCTGGTGTTCTCATCGCCGATGGCGCGGGTTGCACCGCGCGTTTCGTTGACGGGCTCGTTGTCCATCACAGCGTACTCGACGCCGGGGTTGGCAATTCTCGAGCTGCGGGTGACAGGCGTGTAGCTGCCGTTGTAGGTGTTGTTATAGGTCGCGGTAGCGACGATGCCGGAGGAGGACGGCGTGGTGTAGCCGGAAGGTACGCTCGCGCCGAGCAGGATGAACGCAAGTTCGGGATAGTCGACGAATACGTTACGCACGCCGGTAATCCGCTGGACCGCGTCGTTTCTGCCCATCTCCCAGGTATCGACCGGGTCTGCCTCCATCCACGAAAGGAGGACCGCTCTGCTTTCGATGACGCCGGAGGTGCCGTAGAAGGCGCTGGTGTTGCCCCAACGCATCAGATGCTGAAGCATCAGACGGGCGATATCGCCGCGCAGGTCGGCAAGTCCGCTTGTTGCCTCGGAGTTGGGATTGTAGTAGGAGCTGCTCTGACCGTAGGCAGTATTGCCGCGGCTGCTGTTCTCCGAAACGGAGGTCGGACGGAGCATCATGATGTCGTTCTCGTCGCTGCTGTTGAGGCCCTTCGAGTTCGGCCAGGTGTGCTCACGGTTCCAGGTGGAGCCGTTGTCCCAGGTGTTGGTGATCTGCGTTCCGGAATAGAACGAGGACATGTAGGACGTGTTGCTTCCCACGCAGTCGGTGTACTTGTAGAGCGTCTTCGTTCCGTCGTAGGACGTGGTGGACGTCTGCTTCGAGGTCAGCATGCTGTGGATCGCAGAGCCGAGTGCGCTGTTGTAGATCGCGGCCGCGGTCGCGGTGCTGCTGCCGGACAGGGCAGACAGCGTGCTGTAGGAGTAGCTGCCGGTGTAGTAGGAGCTCGTCGGCGCGGTCAGGAAGGTCGCAGCCTCGCCTCTGGTGCCCCAGTTGTAGACGTAACCGGTCGAGCCGCCGACGTAGTTGACGGTGACGGACGCGTTGGGATCGACGACGACCAGATCGCAGGTCGCGGTCGCGACGGTGTTGCCGCCGACCTGGAAGGTCGCGGTGACGGTGACGGTGCCGGCCGAGCTGCCGGAGGTCAGCGTCGTGCCGCTGAGCGTCGCCGCGCTGCCGGAGGTGATCGCGTAGGAAACGGTGTAATCACCGGAGCTCACGGTGTTGCCGTTGTTCGTCAGAGACGCGCTCAGGGTGGCGGTGTTGCCGCCGATGTTCACACTGGACGGCGAGACGGAAGCCGTGCCGACGTAGTTGTCCGCTACGGTCTGTGCCGCAAGCGTGAAGGTGTAAGTCGTCTCGCCGCTGCCGGAGCCGGAACCGGATCCACCTTCTGTGACCTCTGTAGCAACATAAATGTCAAGCAGAGAAGACGTGGCTGAATTTGTAAACGTAGAGGACAAATACATTGTCTGATCCGTACGCTTGACAGTAAACTGATCGCCGCTCTTGGTGATCGTCGTATTGGAGTTCGTAGTGCCGGTCGCAATGGAGATCTTGCTGCTGCCGTTAAAGTGTACATAAATATTGCCCGAAGCAGTATTAGTACTCTTCAAATAATGATTGGAAGAATCCTCAAGCTCAAACGTATGATTCGCAACAACCAAGCCGCTTGCATTATCCGTTGAGGTGACAATGTAGCCGTTTTCGTCCGTGCTGAATGTCGTACTCGGAAGTGCTGTAGTTGCCGAAGACCTACTACCATTCTGGAGAGCGCTTGTGCCGGAAGCAATGATGAATTCCGTTCCGACTTCCGGTGCAGCTGTCGCCTTTGCCCACTTTGTGACCGTAGTACCGCCGGAACCGCCAGAGCCGCCGGAAATTGTAACCGTCACGGACTGGATTCTCCAATGGCCCGAACCGGACCCTCTGGTGAATGTAACGGAATTCGCGCTGCCGGTCCATGTTCCTGTAGTACCGCTTACGGTCAACGTACCGACATTGGACGTACCTGCAGTGATTACGTTGCCGCTTGCACAGGTGATCGAAATACCCGTGATGCTGCCGACCGAGGAAGTAACGGTCATGCTGCCGCCGCCATAGACACGGACGGCCGTGCCGGTATTGTAGTATGCGGTATTAGTGGAACCATTCGTGAAGCTAATCGCAAAGCCATTGCCGTTCGCGGGACCGGAATATTCTGCCGCGTCCGTTAGACCCAGTGTGCTGAAATCAATGGTGCCGCCGTAACTGCCTTCGCTGTAGCTGAAAACCGGATAGAAGGTCGTGTCTTCCGTGATGGTCACTTCGTCGCCGGGTTCATATTCGGCAGAACTGGACGTCGCAGTTCCGCTGTTATCGGTGGTCCAGCCGACCAGTGTGTAGGTGTGCGCGTTGTAGGTGCCGGGGATGGAGGCGCTCGTCGGCAGGGTGATGGTGTTGCCGCTTCTGCTGCCGCCGGAGTAGGTCACGCCGGTCTGCGCATAGTAACTGGCCGCGTATTCCGTGCCGACCGCGTTGACCGTAACTGCGCAGGTCGCAGTGTAGTCGCTGCCGTCAACGGTGTAGGTCACGGTGATGGTCGCGGAGCCTGCTGCTTCTGCGCTGACGTAGCCGTTGCTGTCCACCGTCACATAACTGCTGTTGCTGGAGGTGTACACCGGCGTGTAGGCGTTGGTCGCGATGCCGTTGTCGGTCAGCGTACCGGTGACGGAGCTGTCGTTGCCCGCGGTCAGCGTGAGGCTGGTCGGGCTGATGGAAGCGACGTAGGTGTGCGCCGCCGCAACGTTCAGCGTGGTCGCGTAGTAGGTCGTGGAGCTGCTGTCGCCGACCGGGATGATCTCGACGTCGTAGTACTCAGTGCCGTTCGCAGTGACGTTGTTCGTCGCGTAGCCGCCGAATACATTATTAGTCGATGCGCGGTAGACCAGAGCTCTGCCGGAGGTCGCGCTCTCAACACGGTAACTGCCCTTCGTGCCGGAGCCAATGCTCCAGTAGTAGGCGCTGCTGCTCGTGCCGAGGTTCGTGCTGCTGCTGTAGGTCAGGTAGTCCGTACCGTTGCTGATCGTATAGCCGCTGCTGCTCTTGGCGATCGTCACGGCGTAGTTGCTGGCTGCGCTGCTGCTGATCGAGCTGCCCGGGTTCGAGATCTCGGTACCGTTGATCTTCGCGCCCCAGTTGGTATTCGGCATCGCGTACCAGGTACCGCTGACGTTGGCAGCAATTACATACTGTGCGCTGCCGCCGTTGGACAGATCACCAAACGCCGTCGTTGCGCTGCCGCCCTCGGTGTAGCGGTAAACCGCGTAGTAGGTGGTGTTCGCGCTGATGCCGTGGGTGTTGCCCGCAACATAGAGCGTCGGGGCCTCGGTGGTGTCAGCGTTCAGGGCGCTGCCTTCCTTCCAGCCGAGGAACTCGTAGGCGTGGGCGTTGTAGCCGCTCACGTCGTAGCTCGGAGCCGTGAAGCTCGGGCTGCTGCCCTCGGTGACGGACTCGGTGCTGCCGTACTGGCTGCCGTTGACCATGTAGGTGACGGTGTAGGTCGCCAGCGTGGTAACGGTGACGGCGCAGGTCGCGGTGTAATCGTTTCCTTGTACCGTATAGGTCGCGGTGATGGTCGCGCTGCCGTTGCCGACCGCGGTCACGGTGCCGTCCGATGCGACCGTCGCAACACTGGCGTCGCTGGTCGTGTAGGTCGGGACCGCGCTGACGGTAGAGCCGCCGTCGGTCAGGGTCGCGGTGACACTGCCGGTCTCACCCGTATGGAGCGCCAGGGTGGTCGGAGAAATGCTCGCCGCATAGTCGTGCTCAACGGGCGTTGCCTCATCAAGCGTGGTGGCGTAGAAGGTGGAATTGACGGAACTCGTTTCGGTCCGCGTATATGCGCCCCACTGCTCCGTGGTGTACATCTTTGCGTAGGTCTTATCGCTCGTGTTGATCTGCAGTGCGCCGCCCTCCGTGTTGGATGCGTTATAGCACCAGAACTTGTCGTCGCTGCCGACCTTCCACTTGTAGTAGCCGGAATCCGGCTGCGTGTTCGCATCGGAGAAGGTCACTGTTCTCGTGTTGCTGGAGGAACCTGCAGCGCCGGTCAGATAAATCTTATCTGCGCCGCTGAGATAATACAGATAATAGTATTCGGAAGTCCCGATCTGCTCCAGTCCGTAGGTTGCAGCATTCGAGGAACTCGTCGAGACAGCTACGCCGCCGCTTCCGTTGTCGGTCCCAAGGTAATATGTCGTACCACTGTTCGTATAGGACAGGGTGAATCCGCTGCCGCTGGCTGCACCCGCGTATCTGAACACCGCGTAGAAGTTGGTCGTCGCGTTGACAGCGTAGGTGTCGCCGGTCTCGAGGATCGTCGGCTCCGTGGTCGTGTCGGGGCTGATCGCCGCCTCGACCCAGCCGAGGAAGGTGTAGTCGTGCGAGTAGCCTTCCAGCTCGGTGAAGGTGCCGGAGACGCTGCTCGGGAAGTTCGGGCTGTTGCCTTCCACGACCTGCTCGGAGCTGACTGCCGTGCCGTTCACATAGTAGTTCACGGTGTAGCGGGTGATATTGCTCTGCAGGTTGGTGGTGTAGGTCAGGGTGTTCGTCTGCTGCACATAGATCTGCATCTCGTTCTTGTTCGCGTAAGCCTCGTCATAGGTGTAGGCGCAGAACTCAGCGTAACCGCTGTAGTGCTGGATGTACTTCGGGCTCGCCTCGTTGTTGTAGATGTAGACGCAGTTGTTGCCGGAAACGCCGGTTGTCGTCGCGTTCCAGACCGCCTTTTCATCCGGCGTGTCGGTAACGATCAACTGACCGTCCGTAGAGGTTGCGGAGAGGTATTTGCCATCCTTGTCAATCAGGTAGAAGCCGCCGGAGGTCGCCTCAACGGTCCAGTAGAGCTCAGTGTTCGTCTTGGTGATGATGCCGTTGACGGGCACAGCCTCAGTGCCGGAGCGGTTATACAGCCAAGTGCTGCTGTAATCCTGATTGGACAGGACGTAGCGGCTGGTGCCCTCCACGCCTTCCACCTCGTAGATCAGGATGGTTTCGCCGTCGACCAGCGGGTTCGTCAGGTCGGTTTTGAGGAGGAAGTCGTTATCGGTCGTGCCGTAGGTGTAGACCGCGTAGTAGGTCGCGTTGCCGGTGAGGGTGATCATCATATTGTCATCCAACAGGCCGCCGGGCTGCGTCATGGTATCGTTCACAGCAGCGGGAGCCCAGCCGCGGAACACGTACGGATGCGCGTTGTACTCGGCAAGCTGCGCCGCAGTCAGGTGCGTAACGTTGGTGCCGAGGTAGATACGCTCGTTGGAATAGTCAATACTCTGCGAGCCGTTCGGCAGGATGTAGGTGACGGTGTAGACCGTCTCGGAAACGGTGACGGTCGCGGTACGGGTGGCGACCACGGTGCCGCTGATGGAGATGGTCGCAGTGATCGTCGCGGTACCCTCGCTGAGGCCGGACACAGTCGCGGTGGTGACGCCGGTCGTGGTGTCCAGCGAGTCGGTAGTCACGGCGGCGACGCTCGAGTCGCTGGAGGTGTAAGCTACAGTGTAGCCGGAGTACACGGTTTCGCCTTCATCCGTCAGGCTGAGCTGCAGCGTGCCGGTATGCCCGGTGCCGATAGAGAGGCTCGCCGGTGTCAGCGTCGCCGCGTAGTTATGCGGCTGCGTCGTGGGGATGCCGAGGGAGCCGGTCTCCAGGACGGTGTCACGGAAGCTGATGTACTTGTAGGCGGTGGTGCCGGAGATCGGGTTGTAGATCGTCACGCCGTCGATGTAGACGTCGTAATTGCCGGCCTTAGTGCCTTCGACAACACTGTGGTCGTACATACTGGAGTAGAGGACCTCGACCTTGACGCTGTGAGTACCGGCGTTGCCGCTCTCAGCCGCCCAGTAGAAGGCGGGCATACCGTAGTTGCTGTCAGAAGAATTGTAGATGAATCCGCCGTGGTCCGCGTTCGGATCGTAGCCGGTCGCGCCGCCGGTCGCGCCGTAGGCGGTCGGCAGGTTCTTGACCTTCGTGCCGTCGACGTAGACAGCGATCAGGCCGGTGTAGTTGTTGCGCATCATGCTGATCGCGAAGGCGTTGCCCACGAAGGAGAACTCCATGGTCGGCCAGGTCTCGGTCGCGCTGGAGGAACCGTAGTCAGTGGTCTTGCCGACGTTTGCCTTGTGGGCGACGCCCGCGGACCAGGTCAGGCTGTTGTTCGCTGCGTCGTAGCCGTCGGCTGCAGCGGAAGCATCCTGGAGCCATGCGTTGTCGGCGCCGACCTCGCTCCACTTGCCCTTGGTGCCGTCCGTGTAGGTGAAGAAGTCGGTGTTGTTGTCTTCATAGTAGATGGCGGAGGAGGGCTTGACGGTGACGGTGGCGGTGGAGTCGGTCTCGCCGGACTTGCTCAGCGTGTAGGTGAAGGTGTAGGTCGCGGTGGTCAGCTGGCCGCTCGGCACGGTGAATACGATCTTGCCCGCGTTCGCGCCGGTGCCGATCGCCGCCATAGAGGCGTTGGTGCCGCCGATCGCGCTGATCGTCGCGCCGTCCGCGTTGCGGTCGTTCGCCATAACGTTCAGCACGGCGTTGCGGTCGAAGTCGAGCACGAAGTTGTCGTTGACCGCCGCAAGGCTGTTATCCTCGCCGACGGTGAAGATCGCGCCCGCAACGGTGACGGTGGTGTGCACGCCGTAGGTGGTGTTGGAGGTTGCGATGACGTTCGTCGCGCGGACGATGACCTGCGTGCCGGTCGCAAGGCCGGTCACGTTGAGGGTCGCTGCGCCGGTGCTCGGGTCCTTAGTGACGGGCACCGAAACGCCGCCCACCGTCGAAGCGCTCCAGTTCCATTCGGTCGGGCTGTTGATGGAATAGTAGGTCGTGCTGCCCTCGTAGATGTCGGTCGGGCTGTGACCGTCGTTATTCTGGAAGTTGGCAAGCGTCACCTCGAAGGCGGTCGCCGCGTAAGGAATCGTGGTATTGGAGCTGTCGTTGGCGTCCTGCACCTCGGCGGTGTAGGCGAGCCTATTGACGTACAGCGTGAAGGTACCGGCGTTCACCGTCTCCGTAGTGACCGCGCTCGTCTCGGGGTTGGTGTAGGTCAGCGAAGCGGTCGCCGTGACAACCACGACGTCGTCCTTCAGGATGTTTGCGGGCGTCCATGTGACGATACCCTCGCCGCTGATGCTGTAGGTATAATCTCTCTGCGAGGTGTAGGTCCACGTAGAGGGCTGCGTCAGGGTATAGTTTTCGGGGATGGAGCGCGCGGAGTAGATGGTACTGAAGTTATCGACGACGTAGGCGTTGAGGTCGACGCCGGAGGTGCCGACGCGGGACGGAACCGTCCACGAGCCGGTGTGATCCAGCGAGGACGCCTCGTTGATAACCGTGTTATAGGTCTTGTCGGCATCGCCGACCACGATCATGGCGCTGTGCTGCACGTCGTGAACGACGCCGTCGGTGTCGCGGACCTGATAGTCCACCTGCACGACGTAGTACTTGCCGATGTCGCCCTCGACCCAGTTAGCCACATGGAACTCTGCGTTCTGGGTGTTGCTGATCGCGGAGACGGAAGCCTGGGGGGTGAAGGTAGTGCCGTTGCTGTTATACGCGCCGACGAGCGACCAGGTGGGGATGCCGCTGTTCAGCACGGTCCAGCCGGGATAGCTCTCGGGATCAAGCAGACCTTCCAACAGAATGGTATCCAGACCGGTCTCTGCCTGATAAGTATACGGAACGGTGATCTTGGACGTGGTGGTGTTGCGCTCCACGTCGTCATAGATGATCTCCGCCTCGAACGGGATGTTCTTGCCGTAGAGGAAGAGGTTGTAACCGGCGTTAGCGTTGTTGAGCTGCGCATTGTAGGATGTGCTGCCGTAGACGCGGAACCAGCCGATCGTGCCGTTGCCGCCCTGGTTGAACAGAACCGCGCGATGACCGCTGGAAAGAGCGGTAACGCTCTGTACCATGATCATATCCGGCGTCTCGGTCGTATCGCCGCTTTCGCTCGCGGTGATTGCGTCGACGTTGGTTGCCCAGGACAGATACCACAGCAGGGCGGTGCTGCTACTGTTCTCGGGGTTGGCGATGCCGCCGATGTGGTTATCGCCGGAGCCGCTGGTCGAGGTGTTGGACAGATAATAGTTCGTGCCCTTGATGCGGATGGTGTAATAGTTGTTGACCTCGTCGACACGGTCGAACACAAGGACGTAGTTGTTCGTAAGGTCGTTGTTGCTGCTGTCCGTAAGGTTGATAATACGGTCGAAGACGTAGCCCTGACCGGTGGTTTCGGGGTCAGTGCCGTAGTCAGCCTCACCGGTGTGCAGCGCCTTAATTTTCACTGCGCCGTCTGTCGAATCCAGAACGGTCACGGAGCCGAAAACGTCCGCGTTTGCGGGCACCAGCGTAAACTCCGTTGCGTTGGGAGCGCTGCCAGAGCCGTCGGGGATGGTCGCGGTGGTGGCGTCCGTCCACGTCGGGGTCAGGATTTCCAGCGTGTTGATGTACTGGGACGCGCCGTGACGGCGACCGACGAAGATGTATTCACCGGTCCAGTCGTAGCTGTCCGCCTCGCTGGAGTCGGAGTAGGTGTTGTCCTTGGTGATCAGCTTGTAGCCGCCTGCGGAGACGCCGCTGCCCGCGACGACGGTCACGGTGACAGACGCGGTTTCGGTCAGTCCGCCGTCATACGTCACGGTGACGTTCAGCGTGACGCTGCCCTCCGCGACGCCGGTCACGGTCAGGACGTTGCCCGTGGTCGTGAAGCTGGCGATGGAAGCGGAGCCGCTGGAATAGGTCGCGCTCACGCTGCTGATCGTCGCGGAGCAGCCAGTCTGCGCAGTCGTCAGAGACGGCGTCAGGACGGTGCTCTGGTAGCTGCCCTCTGTCGCGACCGTGGTGCGGCCGGAGAAGGACAGGGTGAAGGTCGCGGTGTGCTCGGTGAAGACCGGATAGTAGCTGCGCGTAGACTCGCTGCTGCCGATGGCGGTCAGCGTCACGGCAGTGGACTGGTTGGCAGAGGTGTTCCAGCCGATGAACTCGTAATAGTGGACGCCGGAGGGATCCTTGGTCGGCTCGGTGCCGGTGAAGCTGGGCGTCTGGCCCTCGTAGACGGTGCCGGACTGGAGCGAGGTCGTGCCGTCCGTGTCGTAGAACGTGACGGTGCAGGCGTTGCCCGCGTCGAGATGCTCGGTGAGGTAGGAGGAAGCCGGTACCTTTGTAAAGGTATAATTTGACGACGGGCTAGCGTAAGCCTTAAAAACCTCATTGGTAGCGTCGAATGACAGTTTTCTCGTCGACTGTACCGTACTTGTAAATGTTATGTTATTGCCGCTTCCGCCGATCGCCCACGGATTCTTCGTGCTGTTGCCGCTCGCACGAACGATATCCGTCGATCCAGAGCTGTTATGCGTAATGTAATAGTTTGTGTCGTTATAAATGTAATACAAATAACTCTGTCCCGAACCGGCATCTTCCAGATAGAACACGGCAGCTTCTGCGCTATCTGTAGTAGTCGGAACCGCTTTGTTGGTAACATTACCCAGCGCGTAGTAAGTCGTCCCGCTCACAGTCATTGACAGCTTGAAGCCGTCTCCGCCGCTGCCGTTGGCATAGATCGCGCGGAACTGTACGTCGGCGCTGCCGAAGGTGTAGCTTCCGCCCGCGGCAATGTAGCCGGTGGGCTGCGTGCCGGTCGGAGCGTTGATCGCGCTCACGGGCGCCCAGCCGACGAACGTATAGGTATTGTTGGAGGAACCGTCAAAGTAGTTGATGGTGTCCTTGCTGAGCGCCGTCATCTGCGCCACGGTCGGCAGGGTGATGCTGTCGCCCTCGTGACCGCTGTCTGCCAGCGTGGTCATCGTGTCGCCGTCTGCGATAAAGGTCGCGTTGTAGGTCGGCAGCACGGTGAAGGTGTTCGCGTTGGACGCAACGGTGACGTTGCCCGCGGGCATCGTGAAGGTGAACACGTTGCCGCTCTGCGTCGTGCTGACCGCCACGTTGTTCGTGGTATCGGTGACGGTGATGCTCGTGCCGACGCCATGATCGCTGTCCGGGGTCACGGTGACGTCGACCGGATCGCCGTAATTCGCGGTCAGCGTCTGCGTCGAGCGCTTCGCAATTCCGATCGAGCCGCCGGAAGGCGCACTCTCATAGGTGATCGTGTAGTTGATCTTCGAGAATGTCGCGCTGACCGTCACGGGCGCGGTGCCCACGGTGACGGTGATCGGGTTCGTGCCGGTGTAGCTCGAGCCCGTGCCGCTGACCGTCCAGGAATCAAGCTGGTAGCCGGTAGCGGGCGCAGCGGAAATGACCGCCGTCGCGCCGCTGTTCAGACCGGTCAGCGTGCTGGAGGAGGAGATCGTGCCGCCGGTGGTCTGGCTCAGCGTGATGTTGTAGGTCACAGCAGCATTGACGGTGATGGTGTAGGTCGCCGTCCGCGTCACGCCGCCCTCAACGTAGGTGACCGTGACCGTCTGGCTGCCGGTATTGGACATATTGTAGCCACTGAAGGTCGCGCTGCTCGTCACGTCCGCGGTAGTGCTGTCGCTGTAGGTCGCGGTAACAACGATGCCGCTGGAGCTGAACGCGTCGCCCTGCGTGAACGTGGTCGGATAAGTACCCGACAGCGCGATCGAGGACAGGGTCGCAAAATCGGTCTGATAGTTGGTGGTAGAACCCGCAGTGCCGACCGGTACCATAAAGAGGACGCCGGTGCCGTAGCCGGAAGCATTATAGTTGCCGGTAGAATAGTTACGGAAATCGTAGCCTGAACGGTACAGGATCGCTCTGCTCGAATACTCGTACTTGAAGCCGCCGCCGGTGGCAGTGGTCGTCCACTTGTTGGAGTTCGTCGTGCTGAAGGAGGTAGAACTGTTACCGCCGACGTAGCTCGAATTGCTCTTATTCTGAATCGTCGCGGCAGAGCTTGATCCGCCTACAGTATACTCCATCGCAGACGTCCATACGTTACTGGTGAGATCGATCGTAACAGCGTTCGTGCCCTCCGTAACTGCGCTCGTAACGTCCACGCTGGTTACGACCGTGCCGGTTCCGGACATCGCATACCAGGAGGAGCCGTATTTCTGAATCAGATAATAATCGCCTGTTGCCCAGGAGCTGACCGACGTAGAGGTCGTCGACCCGCTGGACTTCGCATACACAGCCTTGAGGGTAACGGCAGAGCTAGTCATCGTATATGCTGCACCGGGCGCATAGAAGTTCGCGCCGCTGGGCGCAGTGCTGGCATGGGAGTAGCTGCCGTTGTACCAGCCGATAAAGGTATTATAGGAGGTATCGGTCGGGTAGTTAGTCGCAGTGCTGGGGAGGGTATAGGTGTCCCCCACATTATAGCCGGAGGATACGGTAGCCCTCGTCGTCCCGGCTTCGGTCAGCGTCAGCGTGCCGGCAGGCGTCGGCGCATTCACGGTGATGCCGTAGGTAGCCGTCTTCGTCGTGCCGCCTTCGGTATAGGAAACCGTGACCGTCTGGTTGCCTGCCGTAGCCATATTATATCCGCTGAACGTAGCGCTGCTCGTCACGTCCGCCGTGGAGCTGTCGCTGTAGGTCGCGGTAACGGTCATACCTTCGTGGCTGAACGTTCCATTCTGCGCAAAGGTCGTCGGATAAGTACCGGACAGCGCAATCGACGAAAGTGTCTTGGTGGAAACCGCATCGCCCGAAAGAGAAATCGGGCCAATCCACAAGTTGCCGCTTGTACCAGTAATGGTAAACTTTACATACTTTGCGTCTGAAGGAATTCCACTTGGCGTAAAGGTTTGCAAAGAATTCGTAACACTATAGGTGGTAGAAAGGTTCGAATACGAACTTCCATTAGTAGATGTTGAAACAGTTAACGTGCCACTGTTCCTATATCGCAACTGGATAGAGGCAGTAATATTGGAATAACTAGACAGATCCAAACCACTTAGTATAATAGTGTTGCCCGAAGCCCAGTTGCCGTAGTACGTTCCGCTGGAACCGCCCGTGCCAGCAGTCGTAGTTGCTGCTGACTGTGTCAATGTCCCTGTGCCGGAAGACGCTGAGTAGCCAGTATTGGCGTTTCTTGATGCTGCATTCCAGCTAACAATCGTGGTCGCTGCGCTTGCGGTCAACGCGATCGCGGGCAGCATGGTCAGGACCATGACGACCGTGAGGAGCATTGCCAGAAGCCGTTTGGTAAGTTTCATACGCGTTTCCTCCTTATGTTTGCACATAATTATTACTATAGTTGGTTGTGACACGCGGTCAATCTCGAAAAGCCTTCCCCTCGAGGGGAATCCCCGAAGGCTCCCCTGTGTAAGGGGAGCTGTCAGCGCAGCTGACTGAGGGGTTGTCAACGCAGCAATTTTGCAAATCATTTATTGCGGTTACACTCCCTCCGTCACGGCTGTCGCCGTGACACCTCCCTTTACACAAGGGAGGCTCTTACTGCGGATAAACGTTCTTGGCTTCCCCGCAAGGGGAAGGCTTCTTCCTGTGACTCTGTGTCAACTTGTTTTGATCTCAAGGGTTTTTGCGGCGGCGGAGATCGCGCCGGAACAGTTCGGCACAGTCGGAAAATCTTGGTTTTTGCCCATGCAGAAGCGCAATATCTTGTGCCTTTGTCGGCAAAATGGGCAGACTTCCATTCGTAGCCTATTATACAGATACAATATTAGCACATTTCAAGTTGCAATGCAAGAAAAACTTTTCATTTTCCTGCCAAAAAAGTTGCTCATTTTCGCTGAAGAATTTGTAAAAACCCGTGAATTTCCCTTTGTGTTTTTCTCTGCGGGGCAAATGCCCGCGCTGCCGTCAGAGAAACCTGCCGCGCTTCCCTTCTGCGCGCCGGAAAATGCAAAACGCGGGGGTCAGGCGATTGCCTGACCCCCGATGATGTTTTCGTCACGATATTGCTTATTTCGCGTAATTGCTCGCCGCCGCGCCGTAGTTATACAGCGCGCGCACCAGCGCCCGCAGGTTCGCATCCTCAGTGTTCTGCGTGCTGCAGATATAGGCATTGACGGAGTAGGACGCGCTTCTGCCCACCTGCGCGTTGTTCTTATAGAACGTCGCCGTCACGGCAGAGTCGAATTCCGTCGCCTCGATGTTGCTCATCTCAACGTAATAGCGGCTGCCGTCCGCGACAAAGTCCGACGAGGAGAACGTCTGCGTGCGGCCGTTGATCGAGCAGCGCACCGACAGGCCGCTTACGCTCGTCGCCGCAAAGTAGAAGCGCACCGCGAGGGTATTGCGCAGGACCAGGGTCGCCGCCTTCCAGTCCGCCGAGGAATCCGCCGTGCCGGTGAACGTGACCGTCTTTCCGGAAATACCGGTAAAGGTGCTCGGCGTCAGGCTCAGGCCGGCGGTCACAAGCTCGTTCGTCTTGTAGCCGACGTACTGCTGCGCCGCCGCGCCGTAGGTCAGAAGGTCTGACAGCAGGGTCTTGAGTTTTGCGCTCGGATTGTTGTTCAGCTGGTTGGCGCAGTACTGCCGGATGCTGTACGTCGATTGCGTGTCCGTATGATCCGTGCTGTTCTTGCTCGCGTGCAGCACGGCGCTGACGTTCTCGCCCATGTACTGCGGTTGGATCTTCGTCATCTCAAAGCAGTATCTGCCCTGCTCGTTGACGGTATAGGTCGAGACGGTATAGGACGTGCCGAGGAAGGAGAAGACCATATACGGATTCGAATAGCCACTCGGGACGGACGCGGTATAGACCAGCGTGACGTTCTCACCGATGCGCGGATAGGCAGAGACGATATGCAGCGTGTCCTCGGTCGCGCCGCAGACACAGGTGCCGTTCGTATAGGTATGACTTTCCGTCGCGCTGTAGGTGCACCCGCTGACGCTGCAGGTGACGGTGTGCGTGCCGTTGCCGTTGTCGGTATAGACGTAGGTGTGGGTATGCGGCGGGACGATCGGCAGTTCGTTCGCGCCTGCCGACAGTGAAATGACGGTCAGAACCAGCACGAGGCACAGCAGCGCCGACAGGATCCGTTTGCTTTTCTTCAAGGCAAGGCCCCCTTCCCCTTTTTTTCGGAAGTATTTTACCACAATTCCAGCTCCGATGCAAGATGCTTTTTCGTTTTTCCGGCGTGCTGCTGTAGGTTGTACAATGATGTGTGACAGCGAATAGAAAATAAGAATAGCGAATGGGAATGACCTGTGATAAGGTTGAGTTGTCGAGACAAAACCGAAGGA
>CAJOEH010000010.1 GCA_905233385.1 uncultured Oscillospiraceae bacterium | reverse complement strand
CTCCTCTGTAAATTGGTTGTGTGGTAGCTCCATTCTACACGAGTTTCGTATGAACTTTCAATCTTTCTTCAAGTGTTGCACTTGATAGTATAATTCACCATATAGAACGAAAAACGGAGTGCTTCGGCACTCCGTTTTTACGTCTTTTTGATGAACTTTTCTCCGCATTTCGGGCAGTGGATGCTGATTTTTCCTTTGCCCTTCGGAACGCGGACGGTCTGGCTGCACTTCGGGCAGCGATAGTAGCGGTTGTTCCGGTCGCGGATGCGCGCCCACTGCCGGCGGAACCAGCGGTTCTCCTTCTGCCGCGCATAGATGTTGCGCGAGAGGGAACGGGCGAGGCTGAAGCCGAGCAGTCCGAGGATCAGCAGATAGAGGATCGGAGAGACGATCCGCGCATAGACGAAACTGCCGCCCAGAAAACGCGACAGGGTCAGGTTGATCAGGCTGATCGCGACCGCGGCGATCAGAAGGGCAAAATTCAGTTCATCGCTGCCGTAGCGGCCGTACATAAAGCGGCGGAAAGATTCGCCGAAACGTCTGAGCATTGCATATCACCATGCCTATTATAATACGGCTGCGGGAATTTACAAGATTTCCCGCGCAGAATTCACGGTTTGTTCACGATTTTACACCGTTACGGCCGTTTTTTCTGCGTCTTCTATTGTGCGCGGCGGGAAAATTTGCTATAATAGAAAGAAAAATGATAATGGGATGGTATTAGGTGAAGTACGGAACTTGGAAAATTGCGGCGCCGGAGGAAGAAAAAGTAAAGACACTGCAGGCGGCGGGCTACAGCACGCTGACGGCCTGCGTCCTGTGCGGCAGAGGCTTTGACACGCCGGAAAAGGCCGCGGAGCTCCTGCGCAGCGACGCGCCGCTGACAGACCCCTTCCTGATGAAGGAAATGGACGCCGCGGTGCGGACGATCCGAAAGGGGATCGAAGAAAATACGAAGATCGCGGTGTTCGGCGACTACGACGTCGACGGCATCACGGCCACCTGCCTGCTGACGGACTACCTGCGCTCCGTCGGCGCGGATTGCGTCGCCCATATTCCGGGCAGACTGGAGGAGGGCTACGGGCTGAACAACGGCGCGATCGACCAGCTCTATGAGGACGGCGTGCGCCTGATCGTCACCGTGGACTGCGGCATCACCGCCCTCGAAGAGGCGGAGAAGTGCGCCCGGATGGGGATCACGCTGGTCGTTACCGATCACCACGAGTGCAAGGACGAGCTGCCGAAGGCGGCGGCCGTCATCGACCCGCACCGAGCCGACCGCACCTATCCGCACACGAACCTCTGCGGCGTCGGCATCGCGTTCAAGCTGGCCGCCGCCCTGCACGGCGATCAGGAAGAAATCGCCGCCCGCTATGCGGACCTCTTCTGCCTCGGCACGATCGCGGACGTCATGCCGCTCAGCGGCGAAAACCGCCGTCTGGTCGTGCAGGGGCTTTCAGCCCTGCAGCAGCCGAAGAACCTCGGCGTCCGCGCCCTGATGCACGCCTGCGGCTGCGATACGCAGCCGATCACCGCTTCGACCATCGGCTACGTGCTCGCGCCGCGGATCAACGCCGCCGGCCGCATGGAGCACGCGGAGCTCGCGGTCCAGCTCTTCCTGACGGAAGACCCCGCGGAGGCCGCGGAGCTCGCCGAAACGCTCTGCCGCCTCAACCGCGAGCGGCAGGCGACCGAATTAGAGATCTATCGCGAGGCTGTCGCCTCCCTGCGAGGCAGGAAGGGCTCGGACAGCGCAATCGTCCTCGCCGGCGAAAGCTGGCATCAGGGCGTGGTCGGCATCGTCGCCTCGCGCCTGTGCGAGGAATTCTGCCGCCCGACCTTCCTGATCTGTCTGAACGGAGAGCGCGGCAAGGCGTCCTCCCGCTCCTACGGCGGCTTCAACCTTTTCTCCTCCCTGTCGGATATGTCCGATCTTCTGGAGGGCTACGGCGGCCACGAGCTCGCGGCGGGCTTTACGATCCTGCGGAGCAATATCGACGAATTCCGCCGCCGGATCTGCCGCCGCACGGAGGAGTTTGCCGCCTCGGGACAGGCGAAATCCGCGCTGGAAGTCGACTGCGAGGTGACGGCGGACCTGCTGACCGAGGAAAACGTCGACGGCCTCTCCCAGCTCGAGCCGTGCGGCACGGGCTGTCCGAAGCCGGTGTTCTGCATCAGCGAACTGACGGTCGAGCGCGTCAGCACGGTCGGCGGCGGGAAGCACCTGCGGCTGCGCCTGCGCGCGCCGGACGGAACGAGTCTGCAGGCGATCTATTTCTCCGCGGGCAATCTGTCGAAAAAACTGGAGGCGGGCGAGCGCATCGACGCGGCGTTCCACCTGCAGATCAACGAATACCGCGGCACGAGGGCGATCCAGCTCAGCCTGATCGACATCCGCCGCACCTCCGTGAGCTACCTGTTCGACCGCTTCAGCGCGGGCAAGCCCCTGAGCCGGATCGAGCAGGCGGCGATCGCGCCGGAACGCGCCGACGTCGTGGACGTCTGGCACTATCTGACCGGGCGCGTCCCCTCCGGCTGGCCGGTGCGCTCGGAGCTGTCCGCGCTCGCCTCGTCCATCGCCGAATGGACGGACGAACGCCACTCGATCCGCCGAACCCTGAGCTGCCTCGCGATTTTGCAGGAGCTCGGCCTGCTCCGCTTCGAGCGCGAGCGCGCGATGATCGAGATCTGTCTCACGCCGGAAAACGGCCCCAACCCGCTGGAAAACAGCAGCATTTTTCGCTCCCTGCGAGGTGATTGAATGGAAACCTTTGCCGACCACTATGAGAGCATGCGCAAGCAGATCCTCCTGCACTGTCCGCAGGCGGATATGGAACTGATCGACCGCGCGGTCGCTTTTGCGGAGCAGAAGCACAGCGGTCAGAAGCGCAAGGACGGCTCTCCCTATATCACGCATCCGCTCGCAGTGGCGGAGATCGTCGCCGAGACCGGCCTGGACACGGACTCCATCCTCGGCGCGATCCTGCACGACTGCCTCGAAGATACCGATTCGACCTACGACGAGATCGAGCGGCAGTTCGGCTCGACGGTCGCGGAGCTGGTCGAAGGCGTCACCAAGCTGACGCGCGTGCAGTATTCCACGCTGGAAGAGCAGCAGATGGAAAACCTGCGCAAGATGTTCATGGCGATGAGCAAGGACATCCGCGTCGTCTTGATCAAGATCTGCGACCGCCTGCACAACACCCGCACAATGGAATACCAGACGCACGAGAAGCAGATCTCCAAGTCCCGCGAGACAATGGACATCTACGCGCCTCTCGCGCACCGTCTTGGTATGCAGAAGATCAAATGGGAGCTGGAGGACAACAGCCTCAAGTATCTCGATCCGGACGGCTACAATCAGATCGTGACCTATCTGGAGGCGCACAAGGCGGAAGCCGACGAGTTCATGCACTCCATCCAGAGCAAGATCATGACCCGCCTCTCCGCCGTCGGCATCCACGGCACGATCTACGGACGGATCAAGCACGTCTATTCCATCTACCGCAAAATGCAGCAGCAGAAGAAGACCCTCGACGAGCTGTACGACCTCTACGCCTTCCGCATCATCGTCGACACGATCCCCGACTGCTACAACGTCCTCGGCCACATCCACGACCTGTTCAATCTGGTGCCCGGCCGCTTTAAGGATTATATTTCCACCCCGAAGCCCAATATGTATCAAAGTCTGCATACGACCGTCATCGGCCAGGAGGGCATCCCCTTCGAGGTGCAGATCCGCACTTGGGAGATGCATGAGACCGCGGAGTACGGCATCGCCGCGCACTGGAAGTACAAAGAGGGCATCGAGGGCGGCAACGAGAAAGACTTTGAATGGGTGCGCCGCCTGCTGGAGAGCCAGCAGGAGGAGAACGACGCGGAGGACTATATCCACTCTCTGAAGGTGGATATGTTCGACGACGAGGTCTTCGTCTTCACCCCGCGCGGCAAGGTCATGTCCCTGCCCGCAGGCTCCACGCCGATCGACTTCGCCTACGCCATCCATTCCGGCGTCGGCAATTCGATGGTCGGCGCGAAGGTCAACAACCGCATCGCGAGCTTCGACCAGCCGCTCGCCAACGGCGACATCGTGGAGATTCTAACGTCCAAGACCGCGAAGGGCCCGAGCCGCGACTGGCTGAAGATCTGCAACAGCAACCAGGCGCGGACGAAGATCAAGCAGTGGTTCAAGCACGAAAAGCGCGAGGAAAACGTCGCGCACGGCAAGAGCAGCTTTGAGGGCGAACTCCGCCGCGCGGGCATCAGCCCGTCCATCCTGCAGGACCAGGAACTCCTGCCGACCCTGCTGAAAAAACTCAGCTTCGAGTCGCTGGACGACATGTACGCCGCCATCGGCTACGGCGGTTTAACGGCGGTGAAGGCCTTCGGCCGCGTCCGCGAGGAGCTGACGAAGGCGGGCCGCAAAAAGGACATGCCGAAGAACCCTGAACAGCCCGCCGTGAAGACGAGCCGCCACAAGGCCTCCGGCGTGATCGTCGAGGACATCGAATCGGTCATGATCAAGTTCTCGCGCTGCTGCACGCCCGTTCCCGGCGACGAGATCATCGGCTTCATCACGAAGGGCTACGGCGTTTCCATCCACCGCAGAGACTGCAAGAACGTGGACGTGAACGACCCGAAGCTGGCGGGCCGCTGGGTGCACGTCTCCTGGGCGGCGGAGGAGGACAAGCCCTTCTCCACGACCTTCGAGATCGACTCCATCGACCGCGACGGCATCTGGATCGACATCGCTACGGTGCTCAACGCCGCGAAGGTGCGCGTTTCCGAGATCTCCGCCCGCGAGCTGTCGGCCAACCACGGCCGCGCGATCGTGACCTTCGAGGTCAAGAACGTGCAGGAGCTTGAGGCGATCCGCAATAAGATGCGGCAGATCGACGGCGTCCTGGACGTGCGCAGAGGGCAGAACTGATGCGGGCGGTGGTCACGCGCGTGAAGAGCGCGTCCGTCACGATCGCGGGAGAAACCGTCGGCAGGATCGGGAAGGGCTTCCTGATCCTCCTCGGCGTCGCGCCCGGCGACACGCCCGCGCAGTGCAAAAAGCTCGCGGAAAAAGCGCTCGGCCTGCGCATTTTCCGCGACGAAAACGATAAAATGAATTTAGACCTCCATGCGGTGGGCGGGCAGGTGCTGGTCGTCAGCCAGTTCACCCTCTACGCGGACTGCAAAAAGGGCAAGCGGCCGAGCTTCATCGGCGCGGCGGGCCCCGAGACCGCGATCCCGCTGTATGAGATGTTTTTGGACGAGTGCCGTGAGCGCGGCTTCGAGCCGGAGCACGGCCGATTCGGCGCGGAGATGCTGGTCGCGTCGGAGAACGACGGGCCGGTGACGATCCTGCTGGATACGGACGAACTGATGTGAGGTTACGATGAAGATACGCACCCTGACTCTGGGAGACTTTCAGACCAACTGCTATCTGGTGAGCGACGAAAACGGCGTGACGGCGGTCATCGACCCCGGCTACGAGCCGGAGGCGATCCTGACCCGCGCCGCGCAGGAGCAGCTGCAGATCGCGGCGATCCTGCTGACGCACGGCCATTTCGACCACGTCGGCGGCGTGAAAGCGATCGCGGACGCGGCGCACTGCCCCGTCTGGATGAACGAAAAGGATCGCGCCATGCCGAGCTGGCTGACGAACGGCGAATTGTATTATACCGACCCGTATCAGGAAGGTTCGACCGTGCAGGTGGGCAGGCTGACCTTCACCGTGATGGAGACGCCCGGCCATACGCCCGGCTCCGTCTGCCTGCGCTGTGAGAACGCGCTGTTTTCCGGCGACACCCTCTTTGCGGGAGGCTGCGGACGGACGGACCTGCCCGGGGGCAGCATGACCGAGCTGCGCGAAAGCCTTGCGCGCCTCGCCGCGATCCCGGGAAACCTCACCGTCCTGCCCGGCCACGGCGGCGCGACGACCTTAGAGCGCGAACGCGCCTGGATCCGATGAGCGACAATTCAATTCTTTCGTAGGGAGCGATGCCCTCATCGCTCCGCCGTGAACGTGCCGCTTTGCGGAGGCATCTGGGGATGCCTCCCTACGAAATTGAGGAATCGATATGAAATTATATCTGCGCGGTCATGAGGACCGCTACGCGGTGGAGCAGTTACAGCTTGCGCTGTTCCCGGAGGAGAGCATGGAGCCGGTCGACGCGCCCTTTTCGGGCGACGGCGCGGTCTCCGCGCTGTCGAAGGGCAGGGTTTTCCTGACGGCGACCGCGAAGATCACCCTGCGCGGGCAGACGGCGTTCGCCGCGCGGCGCATCCGTCTGACGGACGACGTGCCCGCCGTGCGCCGCCTCCTGCAAAACGCCTACTACGCCGCGGCGATGCAGCTCCGGCAGGCGCCCGAGTGGGGCAGCCTGTCCGGCGTGCGGCCGACGAAACTGACCACGCGCCACCTGCTTTCCGGCGGCGACCCTGTGAGCGCCGACCGCCTGATGCAGGACCTCTACCACGTTTCGCCCGAGCGGCGAAAGCTGTGCATCGAGGCGTCGCTGGCGACCGTCGAGGCGGCGAAGCGCTTGCGCGAGAACGACGTTTCCGTCTACATGGGCATTCCCTTCTGCCCGACGCGCTGCGCCTATTGCAGCTTCGTCAGCACTTCCGTCGAGCGGCTGAAAGATCAGCTCCCGCTGTTTTTGGACGCGCTGGAGAAGGAGATCGCCCACGTCGGCAACCTGCTGAAACAGTCGGGAAAACGCGTCCGCACCCTCTATATCGGCGGCGGCACGCCGACGACTCTGTCGACTTCGCAGATGCAGCGGCTGATGGAGACGATCGCCGCGAACTTCGACTTGACAGACCTGTTAGAATATACCGTGGAGGGCGGCAGACCCGACACGCTGAGCTTCACGAAGCTGAAAGCGATCCGCGCGCTCGGCTGCGACCGCATGAGCATCAACCCGCAGACGATGAACGACGCGGTGCTGGAATGTATCGGCCGCCGCCACACCGGCGAACAGACCGTGACCGCCTTCCGCGACGCAGTCCGCGCCGGCTTTGAGGGGATCAACATGGACCTGATCGCCGGCCTGCCGACGGACACGCCGGATTCCTTTGCGGATTCGCTGGAACAGGTGCTGGCGCTGCGCCCGACGAACGTGACGGTGCACACCCTCGCGCTCAAAAAGGGCGCGGATCTCTACTTCGACCGCCTGCGGCTCCCGACGGCGGACGAGGTGCGCGATATGCTGGAAACGGCGGAGCGCCGCCTGCGCGAAGAGGGCTACGCGCCCTACTACCTCTACCGGCAGAAGTACATGTCCGGCAGCTTTGAGAACGTCGGCTGGTGCAAGCCGGGCTTCGCGGGACTGTACAACATCTACATGATGGAGGAACTGCATTCCGTCGTCGCCCTCGGAGGCGGCGGCATGACGAAGATCAACCTGCCGAACGGCAGGCTCGAACGCTTCCACAACCCGAAGTTCCCGCAGCAGTATGTCGAGCGCATCGACGACGTTTTGCGCCAGAAGGACGAGGCGTTCGCCCTGCTTTCCCAACCGGCGAAATAAGTTCCCGATCCTGTCATTGCGAGCCGCTGTAAGCGGCGTGGCAATCTGTGCCTCGCAGGATTGGCATGTGTAACATTTTTCGAGAGATTACCTTGTTTTGTCATTGCCCGCTTGTCGGGCAATCTGTCCGTCGCAGGTATGGTACTTGTATCGTATCACAAAAAGCGTCCCGCGTTGATAGGGACAGATTGCACCCGCAAGGGGTGGGCCGCATCCGTAAGGCGGCAAAGCCGCCAACGGCTGCGCACCCGCGGGTGCTGACGCAGCCTCGCAATGACAGAAACGGGAGTACTTTACGAAATCTGAAAGGATTTACCCTATGGATACGTTATTCTCCAACGTCACGGTCGTCACGATGGACGAGGACCTGCGCGTACTGTTCTCCGCCTTCGTCGGCGTGACGGACGGCAAGATCAGCTATCTCTCCCGCAAAGCGCCGGAGGAACAGCCGCAGAAGATCGTGAGCGGCGAAGGCATGGTGCTCATGCCCGGCCTCATCAACTGCCACACCCATCTGCCGATGTCGCCGATGCGCGGCTACGCGGACGACGTGGAGCTGCAGACCTGGCTGAGCGACTACATTTTCCCGACGGAGGACCGCATGGACGGCCGCTGCGCCAAGGCGGGCGCCCTCCTGTCGATCGCGGAGTGCCTGCGGTTCGGCACGACCTCCGTTTCCGACATGTACTTCTTCAGTGAAGACGTGGCGCAGGCGATCGCGGAGTCCGGCATCAAGGCCAACATGAGCCGCGCCCTGACGCTGTTCCCGGATCAGGACTTCGATTTCGAGAAGGACGTTCGCTGTCAGGAATCCGTCGCGCTGAAAGAAAAATGGCACGGCTACGACAACGGCAGGATCCGCGTGGACGCGGCCATCCATGCCGAGTATACCTCCGACTATCGCCTGTGGGACGCGATCAGCGAGTACGCGATCAACGAGGGGATCGGCATGCACGTACATATCTCCGAGACGAAGGCGGAGCACGAGGCTTGCAAGGAGCGCTTCGGCCTGACGGCGGCGCAGCTTCTGGACTGCCATCACGTCTGGGACGCGCGTCCCGCCATCGCGGCGCACTGCGTCTGGCTCGACCCGGAGGATATGGCGCTGTTCGCCAGACGGAAGGTCACCGCTGTGCACAACCCCTGCTCCAACCTGAAGCTCGCTTCGGGCTGCGCGAAGGTGGAGGATATGATCCGCGCCGGCATGAACGTCGCGCTCGGCACGGACTCCAACGCCTCCAACAACACCCTCGACATGTTCGAGGAGGTCCGCGCGGCGACCCTCATGGCGAAGGGCAGAAGTCTCGACCCGAAGGCGCTGCCCGCGCAGGCCGCGCTGATGATGGCGACGGTCTGCGGCGCGAGAGCGCAGGGCCGCGAGAAAGAATGCGGCATGATCAAAGTCGGCATGGACGCCGACTTGATCCTGCTGGACTTCACCCAGCCGCACCTCATGCCCTGTCATAACGTGATGAGCCACCTCGCCTACTGCGTGAGCGGTCACGACGTCGTGATGACGATGGTGCGCGGCAAGATCCTCTACGCCGCCGGCAAGTACACGACCATCGACCTCGAAGCCGTCGTCAGGGAATTTTCGGACTACGTCATGCCGAAGATGTTCGGCAAAAAGGAAGGGTAAGCTTGGAAAACGAAAACGGCAAAAAGCAAAACTTTCTGACCGGCGCGGCGATCCTGTCCCTCTCGACGATCATCGTCAAGGTCATCGGCATGCTCTACAAGCTGCCGCTCAATCAAATCATCGATTCGCAGGGCTTCGCCTATTTCAACAAGGCCTACGCGATCTACACGGTGCTGCTGGTCATCTCCACCACCGGCCTGCCGGTCGCCCTGAGCCGCATGGTCTCCGAGGCGCAGGCGCGCGGCAACGGCAGGCAGATGCAGCGCATCTTCCGCACCGCGCTCTACGTCTATCTGGCGATCGGCTTCCTCGGCACCGGGATCATGATGGCGTTCCCGCACTGGCTGGCGTCCGACGTCATGTCCATGCCGAACGCCTGGTATTCCATCTTCGCCCTCGGTCCCGCGGTGCTGTGCATCTGCGTCGCTTCCGCCTGCCGCGGCTTCTTCCAGGGGCAGGGCGATATGACGCCCACCGCGGTCAGTCAGGTCATCGAGGCGCTGGGCAAGCTCCTGCTCGGCCTCGGCCTCGCTTGGATCGTCAAGAAGACCACCGGCGATCTCGCGCTGTCCTCCGGCGCGTCCATTCTCGGCATCAGCATCGGCGCGGCCTTCTCCGCGCTGTACGTCATCATCAAGTACCGCCGCAACCGCAAGCGCGTCGCGTCGCTGGGCGGCACGGCGCTGTCTTACGGCAAGACGACGAAGCTTCTGTTCGCCATCGCCGTTCCGATCACGCTCGGCGCGGCGGGTCTGCAGATCATCAATCTGATCGACGAGATCATGGTCACGCGCCGCCTGCTCCAGGCGGCGGACGCGACCGCGGAGGGCGCGTCGAGCTGGATGGGACAGATGCTTGCTCTCGCGAAGACGAATATGAGCGAGGGCGGCACGGTCGTCATCTGGAAGGACGTCATGCAGGCCGCGAAGGCGACGGCAGGCGGCGCGTCCGGCTGGCCGGCACAGCTGCTCGGGCTCGCGAAGACGCTGCTGTCCGAGCGCACCGCGTTCGTCACCTGGAGGGACGTCCAGCAGACGGCAGTCGAAAATCAGAGCGGCGTCTACGCCCTGTGCCAGACGATCTTCAACTTCCCGACCGCCTTCTTCCCCTGCATCACCGCCGCGATCATCCCCGCGATCACCGCGCACCTGACCCGCGACGATCAGAAGAACGTCCGGCTGGTGCAGGATTCCTCCCTGCGGCTGACGGGTCTGATCGCCATGCCCTGCGCCGTCGGTCTGCTGGTGCTGGCGGAGCCGATCATGGCCCTGCTCGGCAGATACGGTGACAGCCGTGTGCAGATGGCGGCCTGGCTTCTGGCGCTGCTCGCGCCGACCGTCCTGATCAACGGCGTCACCACCGTCACCACGGCGATCATGCAGGCGCACAACCGCCCGTGGCTCCCAATGATCAATATGCTGATCGGCGGCATCGTCAAAGTCGTCGTCAACTTCATCCTCGTCGGGAATCCCGCCATCGGCATCCTCGGCGCGCCGATCGGCACGCTCTCGTGCTTCCTCGTGTATATGATCCTGAACGTCTTTACGATGCGCCGCATCATGGAGGAGCCGCCGAAGCTCCTGCCGAAGCTCTGGAAGAGCGCCCTTGCGGCGATCGCCATGGGCGCAGTCGCCTACTTCGGCTATTTGCTGATCTCCCGCTTCATCGCGAGCGTTGCCGTCGCCTGCCTCGGCGCGATCGGCGCGGCGGCGATTGTTTACCTGTTACTTGTCATTTTACTCAAGGCGATCACCTACGAGGACTGCCTGCTGCTCCCCAAGGGAGAGAAAATCGCGAAAATTCTGAAAATTCAATGATTTTTTCCATTTTTTCACTTGCTTATTTCGAAGTTATGTGTTAAATTCTAATGCGGAGAAAATGTCGGAAGCTTAGCATGCTGTGTCACGCTGCCGATCTGATATTTTTGAACACCAAAAGTACTTTTTAGAAAGAGGTATCATCATGAACAAGACTGAACTCATTGCTGAAATCGCCGCGAAGGCCGGCCTGTCCAAGAAGGACGCTGAGAAGGCTCTGGTCGCTGTCGTCGACTCCGTTAAGGAAGCTGTCGCGAAGGGCGACAAGGTCCAGCTCGTCGGCTTCGGCTCTTTTGAACTGAAGTGCCGCGACGCCCGCATGGGCCGCAACCCCAAGACCAAGGAAGCCATCCAGATCCCCGCTTCCAAGGCTCCCGTCTTCAAGGCCGGCAAGGCTTTCAAGGACGCTGTCGCAAAATAATTATACCGAAAAACGGGGTTGCCTTTTCAGGCGACCCCGTTTTCATTAGGAGAACACGATGCGCTTAGATAAGTTTTTGAAAGTGTCGCGCCTGATCAAGCGGCGCACCGTCGCGAACGAGGCCTGCGACAACGCCCGCGTGACGGTGAACGGCAGACCCGCCAAGGCGTCGCACGACGTCAAGCCGGGCGACGTGATCCGCATCGCCTTCGGCAGCCGCACGGTGGCGGTCGAGGTGCTGGCGGTCGCGGAGGCCGTCAAAAAGGACGACGCCGCGGCGATGTACAGGGAACTGGCGGAATAAAGTGAATTGCGCCTGTCGGCGCATAGGATGTCAAACAAACGAAAGCAGACTGAAATCAAAATCAGTCTGCTTTTCATATTCAGAGGATTGAATGAAGACGGGCTTACGCCCTAATGAAGACGTCGGCGTGACCGACTGATGAAGACGGCAACTTCGTTGCCTAATGAAGCGAAGACACCCTCGCATTATCATCAGCTCCGCAGGAGCGTCTTCATTAGCGAAGCGTCTTCATTTTTTCATTCGCCCTCGCAGAGGGCATCTTCATTTTCGGCGCGGCAAAGGTAGTTCAAGAAACATTCTTATCACGCCGCGCCGAATCAGTTCCGTTTTTTTGTCAGGAAATGCTCTAAGATCGGCACGAACAGGATGCAGGTGAAGGCCGCGGTGAAGCCGCCGTTGTAGAGGCAGAAGCCGCCGTGCAGCAGCGGGACGCTCGTGACGAGCGTGAAGTGCGCGATCCCCGCGAGAATGCCGAACGGCCAGCCGTAGCGGCCGGTCAGCGGGGACAGACCGCCCGCGAAGCACAGCCCGACCAGCATCGCCTGCGCGTCGATGGCGTGGCGGTATTCTCCGCCGATCAGACCGGTGCTGATCCACTCGAATAGGAAGGACGCGCCGATATAGCCGACCATGACCGGCCAGACGTTGCGCGGGTGCGAGCCGGCGCAGGCTGTGGAGAGCATACAGAAGATACAGCCGAGGGTGACGGCGTTGAAGACCGTCTCACTGCCGCCGATCAGGGCGGCGATATTGTAGTACAGCAGGACGAACAGGCCGAAGACGCCGAAGTTCATCACCGTCGCCGCCTTGCCCTGCTGCCGCAGAAAATCGTCCTCATAGCCGCTGGCTTTCAGGAGTTTCAGATAGTCCTTCGGCTTGCAGCCGAGCGCGAGGGCGAACGCGATGCAGAGTACGAAGACCGCGAGACAGAAAATGTTGGCGATCGGCCAGGAAGCGATCCCGAGATCGGCGGTCGGGCCGACGTCGGTCGAGCCGCGCGCCGCGCCGAGGATGTTGTAGAGGAAGGCGCGCAGGAAGAACGCGGTCATGCCGACCGGGATCGCGGCGGAAAAGAGCGTGCAGTTGCGGTGGATCCGCGGCGAATACTGGAGGCCCGCCGGCAGGAAGAAGCCGATCAGCAGACCGATCAGCAGGGCAAGCAGAAGCCCCTGCCAGCGGAAGCCGACGGGCAGCGCGTTCGGATAGGCGAGGATCAGATCGGAAAACAGCGGCGCCATGCCCGTCGTGAAGAGCAGGGCGTTGACCTGCGAGCCGAGGGGCAGCCGCTTGACGAGGCAGTAGAGCGCGACGCCGAACATGCCGAACCACATGTTGAGCAGGTGGATGCCCCAGAACGACAGACCGGCGGTCAGCAGGACGGCGATCACGGCGGTGCCGTTCGGCTTGGAATGCGGCAGAAGATACAGCAAAGCGGCGATCAGCGTCACGCCGCCGACGTTCAGGAAGGTGCCGGCGTAGCCGCCGTAGGTCGGGTCAAAGTAGTTGGTCGGCGTTTTCGCCGTCTGCGAGAGGATGCGCCACAGACCTTTGAACATGTCGGCGCGGTCGGGCATGCAGACCGCCCCGATCAGGAAGAATGCGGCGAACAGGAAGAACAGCAGCCGCAGGAAGTCTTCGGAAGACAGCGCTTTGATCTTACGCATGGGCGCCTCCGTCCTCCGCCGCCTCGATCACGCGCTTCATCAGTACGGTGGTCGTCACCGCGCCGACGCCGCCGGGAACGGGCGTGATCGCGTCCACGATCGGCTCCAGCGCGTCGAAATCGGCGTCGCCGGCGAACGCGCCGAGGCCGCCCTTCGCGTTGGGCTTGCTCTCATCCCAGTTCGTCGAAACGTCGAGCACGGTCTGCCCCGGACGGACGAAGTCCGCGCCTAGCAGGCGCAGCCTGCCC
Source organism: uncultured Oscillospiraceae bacterium (assembly GCA_905233385.1). Taxonomy (GTDB): domain Bacteria; phylum Bacillota; class Clostridia; order Oscillospirales; family Oscillospiraceae; genus JAZOXB01. The sequence continues at coordinate 25,372 of CAJOEH010000010.1, read as the reverse complement.
GCCGCGCTCACGAGGAGGTCTGCTTCGCGGCAGACCGCCGCAAGATCGGCGGTTTTCGAGTGGCAGACCGTGACGGTCGCGCTGCGGGCGAGGAGCATCATGGCGAGCGGCCTGCCGACGACTGCGCTCCTGCCGATCACGACGGCGCGTTTGCCCTCGCAGGCGTAGCCGTAGTGGTCGAGGATCTCCAGGCAGGCGGCGGGCGTGCAGGGCGGATAGCCGAGATCGCCGCCGGAATAGACGCCCGCGCGGGAGAGCGGGGTCATGCCGTCCACGTCCTTCTTCGGGTCGAGGCGGCTGAAAATCGCTTCGCCGTCCGCTTTCAGGTGCGGCGGCAGCGGGCGGAACAGAAGAACGCCGTGGACGGCGTCGTCCGCGTTCAGCATGTCGATCGCGGAGAAGATCGCCGCTTTTTCGGCGGTCTCCGGCAGGATGACGCGGCGGACGGCGACGCCGATCCGCTCGGCGCGTTTCAGGATGCCCGCCTCGTAGCTCAGATCGGAGGGATTTTCACCGACGCGCACCAGCGCGAGCGTCGGCATGACGCCCTTGTCCCACAGCTTGTCCACGCGGGCACAGAGCTTCGCGCACAGCGCGTCCGCGACGTCTTTGCCGCGCAGTATCTTTGCCATTTCCGTCCCTCCTTACGCGAGAAACTCGTCTTTGACCTGCGCGAAGACGCGATCAGCCAGCGCGCCGTAGGAATCCAGCATCGACAGGCACTTTTTGTTCAGCGCGTCCGCGCGGGCGCGGTCCTTCAGACCTTTCGTGTTGATGAAGACGTTGAGCGACGCGCCTTGCAGGGCGGCTTTCAGCGTCGCGGCGGCGCAGCCCGCGTCGGATATTGCTAATTTCGAGCCCTTTTCGGCGAAGACGGCGACCGCGTGCAGCGCCTCGCAGCACAGCTCCATGATGCGCAGCGGTACGAAGCAGGCGGCGACGGCCGCCTCTTCTAACGCGGATTCGCGGGTCGGGTCGTCCTTCGGGATGCCGTAGGCCTTCGCCAGCGGCAGGAAGCCTGCCTCGTCGGCGGCGACCTGCTCTAAAAGTTCCTCCTGCAGATCGTCGCATTGCTGCATCAGGGCGCGAAGCTCGTCTTCCGCGGCGGCGTATTTCTTCTTGCCGACCGTCAGCGCGCCGACCATATTGCCCAGCGCCGTGCCGATCGCGCCGACCAGCGCGGCCGCGCCGCCGCCGCCGGGCGTGGGCGCGGAGGAGGCAAGGACGGAGACGAAGTCCCTGCACGGAGCAGAAATCATATCCATAGAATCACCCTTTCAGAACAGGCCGGAGACCTTGCCGGTCTCGGTGTCGACGTCGATGCGGCGGTAGGCGGGGTCGGAGCCCGTGCCGGGCATCATGGAGATCGTGCCCGCCATCGGGCAGAGGAATTTCGCGCCGCCGTATTCCAGAATGTCGCGGATCGGCAGGCGCCAGCCCTTCGGCACGCCCTTCCAGCCCGGCTCGTGGCTCAGAGACAGGTGGGTCTTGACCATCATGGTGCAGTAATCTGCGTACTTGGGATCGGACTCGAAGCGCTTCGCCTTCTCCAGAGCGAGCGGCGCCCAGTCCACGCCGTCCGCGCCGTAGACCTCCTTCGCGATCTTCTCCACGCGCTCGCGCAGGGGCATTTCGAGCGGGTAGAGGAATCGGATCTCGTGCGATTCTTCGCACGCTTCCACGACGGCCTGCGCCAGCTCTAACGCGCCCTCGCCGCCGTAGCGCCAGTGGTTCGACAGCGCGCAGCGCACGCCCTGCTCGGCGCAGAGCTTCCGCACGAGGGCAATCTCCGCTTCGGTGTCGGTGTGGAACTGATTGATGCAGACGACCGGCACGATGCCGGATTTTTTAATGGTATTGACGTGGTGGAAGAGGTTTTCGCAGCCCTTTTCCAGCAGGTCGAGGTTCTCCTTCGTGTATTCCTCCGCGAGCGGTCTGCCGGGCACGACCGCCGGGCCGCCGCCGTGCATCTTGAGGGCGCGGACGGTCGCCACGAGGACGGAAACGTGCGGCGTCAGGCCGGACAGGCGGCACTTGACGTTCCAGAATTTCTCGAAGCCGATGTCGGCGGCGAAGCCGGACTCGGTCACGTGGTAGTCGAAGAGCTTGAGCGCGAGCCGGTCGCCGATGACGGACGACTGGCCGATCGCGATGTTGGCGAAGGGACCCGCGTGCACCAGCACCGGCTGGTGCTCGACGGTGTAGCACATCGTCGGGTTGATCGTGTTGCGCATCCACGCGGTCATCGCGCCGGCGACTTCCAGATCCTCCGTCGTCACGGGGTTGCCCTTTCGGTCGTAGGCAACGACGATCTTCCCAATCCGCTCGCGCAGGTCCTTGAGGTCGCGGGCGACCGCTAAGATCGCCATCAGCTCGGACGAGACGGCGATCGCGCACTTCGACTCCATGAGGTAGCCGTCCTTGCTGCCGCCGATGCCCATGATGATGTTGCGCAGACCCTGCGCGCAGAAGTCCAGCACCCAGCCCATCTCGACCCGCTTCGGGTCGATGTCGAGCCGTTTCAGGCCGCGCTTCGCGAGGGTCTCGTCGTCGTAGTTGCGCTCGTGCTGCATCCGCGCGTTCAGCGCGACCATGGCGAGGTTGTGGGCGTTCATGATGTCGTTGATGTCGCCGGTCAGGCCGAGGGAGAACTCGGTCATCGGCATCAAAAGGGCGTTGCCGCCGCCGGCGGCCGTGCCCTTGACGTTCATCGTCGGGCCGCCGGAGGGCTGCCGCAGACAGCCGCCGACGTTCTTGCCGAGCTTGCCGAGGCCCTCGATCAGGCCGAGAGAGGTGGTGGACTTGCCCTCGCCGAGCGGCGTGGGCGTGATCGCGGTCACCTCGATGAACTTGCCGTCCGGGCGGTCCTTGAGGCGCTCCATGATCTTGATGAAGTCCAGCTTCGGCGTCTTGCCGTAGGGGATGATCTCCTCGGGCAGGAGGCCTAATTTTTCGCGGAAATACTCCACCGGGGGCAGGGGTTTTTCCGCTTCCTCGGCGATCTGCCAGTCCTTGTAAACGGTCGGGTCGAGCGTGACGCGGCCGGTCTCGTCAATAGATTTTCCGTCGTGAAATTCGATCATAGCGATTCTCCTTGCGTGAAGCCCATATGCTACCATTTTATCTTATCCTACCACAAGCCGCCGTGAATTACAAGACGCAATGCGCAATGCATTCCCGGACGGTGTCATTGCGAGCCTGCGTCAGCAGGCGCGGCAATCCGTCCGTTGCAGGAACTGGAACTGTACCGTATTATGGGAAGCCTATCAGGTCTGTCATTCCCGCCTGCCAAAAGCAGGCAGGGAATCTGTCCGTCGCAGGTATGGCATGTGTTCCGTATCACGAGAAAGAGTCCCGCGTCGATACGCACAGATTGCACCCGCAGGGGGTACGCCGCATCCGTAAGGCGGCAAAGCCGCCGACGGCTGCGCAGCCCGAACAAGTCGGGCAATGACAGAATTGCAGTGCGGTGCGTAATACGTGAAAGTGTTCCGCATCGAGACGGACAGCTTGCCCCCCAATATCCGCAAGGGACTGCGTTTTTTCGCATTTTTACAATTTGTTCACCCAAAACGGGAAATTGGGGTTATAATGGAAAAAGATACAATCGGAAATATGCGTCGAGAAGAGAAATAACCGACAGGAGGACAGACCTATGGCGAAAACCGTTCTGATCGTTGAGGACGACAACAACATCGCGGATCTTCTGCGTCTGTATCTGGAAAAAGAGGGCTACGCCGTCTCTATCGCGTCGGACGGGCTCAAGGGCGTGAAGCTGTTCCATGAGGTGCAGCCCGCGCTCGTGCTGCTGGACGTGATGCTGCCCGGCATGGACGGCTGGGGCGTCTGCCGCGCCATCCGCGCCGAGTCCAAAACGCCGATCATCATGCTGACCGCCAAGAGCGAGACCGAGGACAAGGTGCAGGGACTGAAACAGGGCGCGGACGACTACATCACGAAGCCCTTTGAGATGAAAGAGGTGCTGGCGCGGATCGAGGCGGTCCTGCGCCGCAGCGGGATCGAGCCGGAGAAGGCCGAGCGCAAGCTGGTCTTCGACAAGCTCGTGATCGACATGGACGCCTTCGAGCTGACCGTGGACGGGAAGAAGATCCCGACCCCGCCGAAGGAGATGGAGCTGCTGTACCACCTCGCCTCCACGCCGAACCGCGTCTACACGAGAAATCAGCTCCTGGACGAAGTCTGGGGCTTCGACTATTTCGGCGACACCCGCACCGTGGACGTGCACGTCAAGCGTCTGCGCGAGAAACTGGAGGGCGTGTCCGACAAATGGGAGCTCAAGACCGTCTGGTCGGTCGGCTATAAGTTTGAGGTCGCCGACAGATGAAAACGACCTTCCGCAGGCACCTGGCGCTGATCCTGTGCATCCTGCTGGTCGCGACGCTCCTGCTCGGCGTGCTGTTCTGGGCGATGTTTACCCGCGGCCTCACGCAGATGGCGGAAGACTCGCTGCAAAACACGGCGAAAAGCGTCGGCGGTCTGGTCGAGGCGTACAGCGCGGCCTATCTGAACGACTGGAGCTTCCGCACCAATCTGGCGGTCGCGGCGGACGCATCGGATAACGATATCCTGATCTGCGATACGAGAGGCATTGTGCGCATCTGCGCGGCGGATATCCAGTCCTGCGATCATCTGGGGCGCAGCATTGGATGGAAAAGCGCCGACCGGCTGTTCCGCGAGGGAAGCAGGAACCTGTCCGACGAGGCGTCGGAGCTCTACGGGGAAGACCGGCTCGCCGTCGCCCTGCCGGTCAAGCTGGAGGACGGCACGCCGCTGTGCATTATCCTGGTCTCCATGCCGCGCTCGGCGATGACGGTCCTGACGGGCAAGACCCTGCGGATCTTCGCGCTGGTCGCGTTGGTCGTCTTTGTCGCCGCGATCATCGCCACGCCCTACCTGACCCGCCGCGAAACGAAGCCGATCCGCGATATGGCGGCGGCCGCGAGGCAGATCGCCCACGGCGACTACACCGTGCGCGTCCCGACGGGACATCAAAATGAGGAGATCGAGGAGATGGCGGTCGCGTTCAACAACATGACCGTCGCCCTGCAAAACTCCGAGACGGTGCGGCAGGAATTCGTCGCCAACGTCAGCCACGAGCTCAAAACGCCGATGACGACGATCGCCGGCTATATGGACGGGATGCTCGACGGCACGATCCCGAAGGAGAAGTACGGTTACTACATGAACCTCGTCTCCACCGAGGTGCGCCGCCTGTCGCGCCTGGTGCGCAACATGCTGAACATCTCCCGTCTGCGCGATCAGGGCGTGCCGAAGGACCAGCTCGTCGATTTCGACCTCTGCGAGGCGGCGGGCAAGACCCTGTTGAGCTTCGAGCAGCCCATTAACCAGAAGAACCTGAACGTGGACGTCGACATGCCGGAGATCGGTCTGTTCGTCCGCGCCCTGCCGGACGCGGTGACGCAGGTCCTGTATAACCTCATGGACAACGCGGTCAAATTCGCCGACGAGGGCGGCACGCTCTCGGTGCGCGTCCGGCCGCAGAGCGGCAAGGCCGTCGTGACTGTCGGCAATACCGGCCCGACGATCCCTGCGGAGGAGCTTCCGCTGATCTTCGACCGCTTCCACAAGACGGACAAGAGCCGCTCGACCGACCGCGACGGCGCGGGACTCGGCCTGTATATCGTCAAGACCATCGTGCTGGCGCACGGCGAGGACATCTACGTCACCAGCCGCGACGGCAAGACCGAATTCACCTTTACCATGCCCCTCAGCAGCTGATATAATGATTTTTTGAAAGAAGGGATCAAAACGGAAGAACCGAAACTGCCGGATTATTACGGCACGGGACGACAGCCGAAAAGCGGAAAACCCCACGCCGGTCTGGTGATCGCGCTGGTGGCGATCCTGCTGGCGGCCTGCGTCATGCCGCTTGTGATCCCGCGTTTACAGCCGAAGGGTGAACCGCCGGAACGCGGCGGACCGCCCGAGGGCGAAGCGCCGCAGCAGAGAAGTCTCGTGCTGCCGGAGGACGAAGACCCGAAGGAGCAGGCCGCGATCTGCGGGATGCTGATCTGCGAACTGGACGAGGTGCAGCAGCGTTACTGGGATCTGCCGAACGGCGTGATCGTCGGCCAGGTGGAAGCGAACAGCGCGGCGGCGAACGCCGGGATCCTGCCCGGCGACGTGATCATCCGCGTGGGCGACGCCGCGCCGGACAGCGCGAAGAACTGCTGCGCCCTGCTGACCTCGTGTTCCGCAGGCGGGCAGGTACAGGTGGAGATCTATCGCAGCGGCGAAGAGATCGAGGTCGAACTGACCTGCAGCGACGAATAGTGACCATGCAGCGGGCGGCCGTCGGCCGCCCGCTGCGTCTGTGCGAATGACTTTTCCTTCCCGTAGGGAGCGATGCCCTCATCGCTCCGCTTTTCGGAATGTTCCTGCTTCGGCATATGGCCACGGAGGCATCAGGGGATGCCTCCCTACGGATTGATTTTGTAAATTGACTTGACTTTTTTTGCCAAAGTGGTATAATTTGTTATACAAGTAATACGCAAAGGGTGAGAACATGGGAAACACGGTATTTCCGGAAGGGCGGTTCCTCGCGCCGGTCAAGGTCGGCCCGAAGGGGCAGATCGTCATTCCGGCGGAGGTGCGCGAGATGTTCGGCATTTCCGCCGGCGACACGCTGCTCCTGCTGGCGGATAAAACGGACGGCATCGCCATTCCCGAGCAGACCAAGGCGAGAGAACTCTTTACGCAGCTTGCGGCAAACTTTACGACGGGAGGCAACGCATGAACGCGATCGAAACGAAAAACCTGACAAAGCGCTTCGGCGCGGTGACGGCGGTGGACGCGCTGGATCTAACCGTGCGCGAGGGCGAATTGTTCGCCCTGCTGGGCGTGAACGGCGCGGGCAAGACCACGACGATCAAGATGCTGTCCGGCCTGCTCGAGCCGACGGACGGCACGGCGAAGATCCTCGGCTACGATCTGGCCGGCGAACTGCCCGCGATCAAGCCCCTGCTCGCGGTCTCGCCGCAGGAGACGGCGGTCGCGCCGAATCTGACCGTGCGGGAAAATCTGGAGCTGATCGCCGGCATCTACGGCAGCGACCGTGAGCGCGTGCAGAGAATGATCGACGAGCTCGGGCTCAAAAAAGCGGAGAAGTTCAAGGCGAAGACGCTTTCCGGCGGCTGGCAGCGCCGCCTGTCCATCGCGATGGCGCTGGTCTCCGACCCGAAGCTCCTCTTCCTCGACGAGCCGACGCTCGGCCTGGACGTGCTGGCGCGGCGCGAGCTGTGGAAGGTCATCGAGGGGCTCAAGGGCAAGGTCACGGTGATCCTGACGACGCACTACATGGAGGAGGCCGAACAGCTCTCCGACCGCGTGGGCGTGATGAACGAGGGCCGCCTGCGGATCACCGGCACGCCGCGTGAGCTTCTGGAAGCGGCGGGAACGGACAATTTTGAGGAAGCCTTCGTCCGACTGGCGGGAGGTGAGACGGCATGAAACGGACGCTCTGTTTTGCGAAGCGCAATCTGAAAGAGATCGTGCGCGATCCGCTCAGCCTCGGCTTCGGCATCGTGCTCCCGATCGCGATCCTGGTGCTGCTGAGCCTCATCAACAGCAATATCCCCGAAGAAGCGAAAAACAACATGTTCGAGATCAGCAAGCTCGCGCCGGGCATCGGCGTGTTCGGCCTGAGCTTTATCGCGCTGTTCGCCGCCCTGCTGATCTCCAAGGACCGCGGCAGCTCCTTCATGCTGCGGCTCTACACCTCGCCGATGACGGGCGGCAACTTCATCCTCGGCTATACGCTCCCGCTCCTGCCGATGGCGGCCGCGCAGCTTGTCGTCTGCTTTGCGGCGGCGATCGCGCTCGGCCTGCCGGTTTCCGTCAATCTCCTGCTGTGCGTCGCCGTCTGCCTGCCGATTACGGTCGTCAATATCGCGATCGGCCTGATCAGCGGCACCTGCCTGAACGAGAAGGCGGTGGGCGGCCTCTGCGGCGCCCTGCTGACGAATCTGACCGCGTGGCTCTCCGGCTGCTGGTTCTCTCTGGACCTGCTCGGCGGGACGTTCAAACAGATCGCGTACATCCTGCCCTTCGCGAACGCGGTGGACGCCGCCCGCGCGGCGGTCAGCGGCGACTTCGCGGCGATCCCCGGAAAGCTCTGGGTCGTCTGCGTCTGGGCGGTGGGCCTGATGGCGGTCGCCATCGTCCTCTTCGCGCGGAAGAAGAAACTGAAATAGGAGAAACGACATGGTAATTGCGATCTTCGGCGAAAGCTGCACGGGAAAGAGCACCCTCGCGGACGCCCTGCGCGAGAAGCTGAACGCGCAGGTCTTCACGGGCAAGGACTATCTGCGCCTGCACGGCAGCGAGCAGATGGCGCAGCGGCTGTTTGCGAAAAAGCTGACCGAAGCGGTCGACGGCGAGCATCTTATCTACGTGCTCACGGAGACGGAGCTTTTGAAGCTGATCCCGCCCGGCGCGTTCCGCATTTTGGTGACGGAGGAGCTGGACGTGATCAAGGAGCGGTTCGCCGCGCGGATGCGCGGGGTCCTGCCGCCGCCGGTTGCGGCGATGTTGGAGCGCAGGCACGGCTGTTTCGACAATGAGCCCTGCGACCTGCACGTCCACGCAGGCAAACCCTCCGCCGCGGATGTGTGCGAGCTGATACTGAACCGATAAGAAATGACAGAACGCCGGTTGCTGCCCCGGGCAGCAGCCGGCTTTATTTTCTTGTGAAATTATCTGTACAATTTCCGCGTTATGCGGTATAATCGAAGTGCAAGACAGGGGAAGCGGGCGGCGCGCCGCCCGCTTCCCTGAATATGAGCAAAAAGGAGAACTGCTGTATGAAAAAGCGGATCATCGGGATCCTGCTCTGCATCTGCATGCTGGCTGCGCTGCTGCCGATGCAGGCGGCCGCCGAAAGCGAAGTCGTCGAATACATCCGGGCGAATTTCGGCACGGACTATACCTTCAAAGGCGGCAAGACCTACCGCATCTGCCTGAACGACGACAACAGCTTTATCGTCGTCGAGAAGGGCGCGACGCTGACCGTCGAGCCGGGCGCGATCATCGAATTCGGCGTGAACGGCAACGTCCACGACAGCGAAGGGAAGAACACGGGCGACCGCCTCTACGTGCGCGGCACGCTGAAGCTCCTCGGCACCGAAGAAGATCCCGTCATCGTGCGCCCGCAGTATGACGGCGACTGGGCCAACTGCACCGGCATCGTGCTCGAGCGCGACGAGACCGGCGGCAAGGTCTGTCTGGAGGCCTCCTACACCAGCTTTACCGGCGGCGGCATGGAGGGCAGAATGTGGGAAGGCGGCATCATCTCCATCCACGGCTGGGGCGATATGGAGCAGTCGTATTCCCTGAAACTCGACCACTGCTCCCTGCAGGGCAGCTCCCACCCGTGGGAATACCCGGATATCTATAATTCCCCCGACGGCACCTACGCGCTCGGCTTCCATCCGGAATCCTACGCTGCGGCCATTTTCGTCAGCGCGGAAAGTAATCCGGTCGACGTGCAGTTGAACGACTGCACCTTCGGCGCGGAGGATCTGCCGATCGGCAAGGCGATCCAGGATTCCGGCTACACGAGGGATCCCGCCCTCCACGACTGGAAGATCACGAACTGCACCTTCACCAATACGAAGAAGCCCGATGGCTCCGACCGCGGCAGCGTCGGCGTGGTCAATATTACCTGCCCGCGCGATCTGACCATCACCGGCTGCACCTTTGAGCCCTCCGAGGCGCTTCCCACGCCGCTCTATTTCAATAATAACGTGCGCTTCCGCGCTAAGGCGGGCATACGTGTCATAGAGAATAACGAAATCTGCTATACCGCGAACGAGCAGACCTTCTACGGAACAAACTACGGCGTGGGTTATACGAATATGCCCCTCTGCCTCAGCGGCGTGCCGCTCAAGGAACTCAACGTGCAGGAAGGACAGCTTGTGATCCCGGATATCGGCGGCGAGGGGATGTGGAGTTACGCAGGCTTCAACCTTTGCATCGCAGACGGCGGCAGGCTGAACGTCGCCCCGGACGCGACCATCTCCCTCGACGGAAGCGCAAACCGCTATTATCGGATGGAACTGGGCAAGGACGCTGCCGTGAACGGCTTGGAGCTGTACGGGGTCGATGGCGTAACGCCGATTTCCTATCCCACGGCGGAGCCGATGTCCTTCGTCTATCTGAGCCCGAGTTACAACGACGAGCCGTACAGCGGTCTGCCGACGGGAAAATGGGTCCGCGTGACCGAGGCGCACACGCCCGTCTCCGGCGTGGAGATATTCGAGGGCGAGGAGGTTTGGCTGACCAGCGGGGCGGCTACACCCTCTGTGCTGCACGCCTTTGCGCTGCCGGAGGACGCCTACGATACGGCGGCATTCTGGATCACCACGAACGATATCAGCAGCGACGCCCTGCAATGCAACAAGGAAGCGGTCTACGACTCCAACAGAAAGTGTTATCTTCCTACCGTCGTGAAGGTATCCTACAGCAAGACCAAGCCTACGGACGAAACGCTGTGCGCTTACAGCCGCGACGGTGCGCTGATCGACACGATCCTTGTGCATTTCCGCTCGTCCGACGATCCCGAAATGACCAGCGTGACCGGCGTGAGCCTGCCGACGGACGTGACGCTCCCGGCGGGACAGTCGATGAAGCTTCCGATGTCCGTCCTGCCGGAGGACGCCACGACGAAGAACGTCTGGTGGGTGTCCGGCGACGAGCGCTACGTGACGGTCGATCAGAACGGCGTGATCACTGCGGTCAAGGAGGGCACGGCGATCATCGCGGTCACGACCCTCGACAACCCGACGACGGCGAAGTGCACCGTCACGGTCACGAAGGCCGAGGAGCCGGAGAACGACTACTTCGGTCTGTGGATGTGCGACGCCGAGCATAACCCCAACACCGGCGGCGGCGTCTCGATCCTCTACGAACTGCCGGACGGCACGATCCCGGCCGACAGCGGCACGTACTGGACGAGCTCGACCAATCAGACGGTGCCCCACGGCACGAAGGTGACGCTGATCGCCAATATCGATCCGAAATATCAGTTCAAGGGCTGGTATCAGGCGAACATCGACCGCGCAAGCCCGGAGGATCCGTACTATCTGGAAAACAAGCCGGTCTCCGCGGAGATGGAGTACACCTTCGTCGGCAACCCGATCGGCGAGGGCGAAGCCCCCTACATCTGCGCGGTGTTCGAGTACACCGGCATCGAGCGTCAGGCCGATCAGATCCAGGTCTGGGTCGGCAATACCGACGGCAGAGACACCAACAGCTCGGGCATGGGCGGCAAGGTCGCCGTCAAATACACGCCGAGCGAGCCGAACGTCTACGGCCTGCGCACGCTTGACGGCACGGATTTCGTCGCGGGCGAGATCGTCCAGTTCTACAAGGGCGACGAGATCACCGCCTGCGCCAAGCCCGACGACGGCTATATCTTCGTCGGCTGGTACCACGTCAATATCGAATGGGGCCCGGGCAACGGCAAGTCCTACGAGGGCGAGGTCATCTCCACCGAGGACAGCTTCACCTACAAGCCGGGCGAGACGGTCGTCCCGGGCGATACGGAGCCGCTGCGCTACGTCTGCGCGGTCTTTGAGGAAGCCCCCGCGACCTGTGTGCACGCGAACACCGAGATCCGGAACGCCGCCGAGCCCACCTGCACGGAGCCCGGCTACACCGGCGACACCTACTGCGTAGACTGCGGCGCGAAGCTCGCGACCGGTGAGGCGATCGCCGCGCTCGGTCACAAATGGGACGACGGCAAAGTCACCACTGCGCCAACCGCCACGAAGGACGGCGTGAAGACCTATACCTGCTCCCGCTGCGGCGCGACGAAGACGGAAACCATCCCCGCCACGGGTGAAAAGACCAATCCGTTCAAGGACGTGAAGGAAGGCGACTTCTTCTACGACGCGGTGCTGTGGGCGGTCAACGCCGACCCGCAGGTGACCTCCGGCACGAGCGCGACGACGTTCAGCCCGGCAGATACCTGCACGAGAGCGCAGGTCGTGACCTTCCTGTGGAGAGCAAAGGGCTGTCCGGAGCCGAAATCTTCGAACAATCCGTTCAAGGACGTCAAGGAAGGCGAGTACTACTACAAGGCAGTTCTGTGGGCAGTGGAAAACAACATCACCGCAGGCACCTCCGCGACGACGTTCAGCCCGAACGCGGGCTGCACGAGAGCGCAGGTCGTCACCTTCCTGTGGCGCACCGAGGGCCAGCCGAAGCCGACCTCGTCCGCAAATCCCTTTAAGGACGTCACCGGCGGCTACTACTACGACGCGGTGCTGTGGGCGGTGGAGAAGAACATCACCGCAGGCACCTCTGCGACGACGTTCAGCCCCGACAACACCTGCACGAGAGGACAGATCGTCACCTTCCTGTTCCGCGCGTTCGCGGGATAAACAAAGCATCCGAATGATCAATAAGGGATAAAACATCAAAGAAAACAGCCGCGCTGTGGGGGTCCCACAGCGCGGTTGTTCTTCTTCCGCAAGGCGCTTCTTTGTTTGTCATTGCGAGCCGCCTACGGCGGCGCGCAATGACATAATCGAAGTACTTGCGAAAAACAAAGCGACTCTGCCCGGGCGGACAGAGCCGTTTTAACTTGCGGTTTACTTCGCGTATTCGGTTGCCTTGGTCTCTCGGATGACGTTGACCTTGATCTGGCCGGGGTATTCGAGCTCGGCCTCGATCTTGTGCGCCAGCTCGCGGGCGAGCAGCACCATATTGTCCTCGGAGACCTCCTCGGGCTTGACCATGATACGGACCTCGCGGCCCGCCTGGATCGCGTAGGACTTCTCGACTCCGGGGTAAGAGCCGGTGATCTCCTCCAGCTTTTCCAGACGGCGGATATAATTCTCCACGTTCTCGCGGCGCGCGCCGGGACGGGCGGCGGAGATGGCGTCGGCCGCCTGCACGAGGCAGGCAATGACGGTATGCGGCTCGACGTCGTTGTGGTGCGCCTCAATGGCGTGGATGACGTCGGGACATTCGTTGTACTTCTTGGCGAGCTCGACGCCCAGCTGGACGTGGCTGCCTTCCATCTCGTGGTCGACGGATTTGCCGAGGTCATGCAGCAGGCCTGCGCGCTTGGCAAGGGTGACGTCCACGCCGAGCTCGCTCGCGAGGAGTCCCGCGATGTGCGCGACCTCGATGGAGTGATTGAGCACGTTCTGGCCGTAAGAGGTGCGGTACTTCTGGCGGCCGAGGAGCTTGATGAGCTCGGGGTGCAGGTTGTTGATGCCGGTCTCGAAGGTGGCGCGTTCGCCCTCCTGCTTGATGACGCGGTCGACTTCCTTGCGGGACTTTTCGACCAGATCCTCGATGCGGGTCGGGTGGATGCGGCCGTCGGCGATGAGCTTTTCCAGCGCCAGACGGGCGATCTCGCGGCGGACGGGGTCGAACGAGGAGACGGTGATCGTCTCGGGGGTGTCGTCGATGATCAGGTCGACGCCGGTGATGGATTCGAGGGTGCGGATGTTGCGGCCCTCGCGGCCGATGATGCGGCCCTTCATCTCGTCGTTCGGCAGGGCGACGACGGAGACCGTCGCTTCCGCGGCGTGATCCGCAGCGCAGCGCTGGATCGCGATGGAGATGATCTCGCGCGCGAGCTGATCGGCGTTGTCCTTGGTCTGCGCCTCGATCTCCTTGATCTTCAGCGCGGCCTCGTGACGGCATTCATTTTCCAGAGATCTGCGAAGCTGATTCTTTGCGTCCTCCTGTGACAGTCCGGAAATTTTCTCCAGCATTTCGAGCTGGCTCTTCTTGATGAGGTTGACCTCGTCCTGCGTCGCGGCCACGGCGGCCTGACGCTTGCGCAGATCGTCCTCCTTGCGCTCGAAGGCGTCCATCTTTTTGTCGAGGGACTCTTCCTTCTGCTGCAGGCGGCGCTCCTGCTTCTGCAGGTCGGCGCGGCGTTCTTTGACTTCCTTTTCGTATTCGGTTCGGTTTCTATGGATCTCTTCCTTGGCTTCGACCAGCATTTCGCGCTTCTTGTTCTCGCCGCCCTTGATGGCTTCGTTGATGATGCGCGTGGCCTCCGCTTCCGCGCTCTTGATCTCGCGCTCGGCGACCTTCTTGCGGTAGATAAAGCCGATGAAGAAGAATATCACTGCGGTAACGGCTGCGATTGCAACCCAGATATACCATTCCATATTCCGTGAATACACCTCCTGTTCCTAAAAATTCGGGTATACGGTCAAGCCGGGGAAAGCTGCGCGCGAAAATCGCTTCTGCGCGGCTCCGTCGGCTTTGAAAAAGCAACGTCTGTTTAGACTACCCCAAAGTCCAAAAAGACCATACTAATCCAAAGTTATTTTAATGTCCATTTTTCCACTTGTCAAGGCATTTTTACAAATATTATGTAAATCTCGTATAGAAGAATCGTGATTCCCGCGCGGAACGTCGCTTGACAGGCAGGAGGGAGAATGGTAAAATACAACTTGCCAAACGAAGAAACGCGCCTGTGGTGAAATTGGCAGACACGCTGGATTTAGGTTCCAGTTTCGCGAGAAGTGCAGGTTCAAATCCTGTCAGGCGCACCATATATCGGAGGGCGAATGTATCGCATCCGCCCTTCCGATTTATCACGCAACAGGATTTGAATATTCAAATGCAGCAGTCCGGTGGACTGTTGCGCGTCGGCGTCTCTGCCGAGGCAACCTGTATTTTCTGCCGACGACAGAAAATGCAAACAAATCCTGTCGCCCGCACCAATAAGCTGCTTCGGAAAGGAGCGTATGCTTTGAGAATCGGCATTTTGACATATCATCGCTCCATCAATTACGGAGCAGTGACCCAGTGTTATACGCTGGCGAACCGCCTGCAGCGGGACTTTCCGAACGCGCAGGTGGAAGTGATCGACTACGCGCCGCAGTGGCGGATCGATTCCTACAAGCCGACCCTGAAAAACTTCATTTTCAAGGGCGTCAGCAGGGGAAACGGCCGGAAGCTGAACGCGAAGATCGTCCTCTCGAAGCTCGCGGAGCTGATCGCCCATCCGGGTCATTATTGTCAGATCAAGGCGCGGTACGCAGCGTTTCAGCGGTCGTTGGCGCAGCTGCCGCTGTCGAAAGAGGCCTACCGGCAGAGCGACACCGCGTCCTTCCGGGCGGCGGTGCGCGGGAAATACGACCTGATCGTCGTCGGAAGCGACTGCGTCTGGAACTGGACCACGGTGCCGCTGCCGAGCCCGTATTATCTGAGCGGCGACTTCGGCGCGGTCAAGGCATCCTTCGCCGCCTCGGTCGGCACGGACGACTACGCGAAGCTCTCCGAGCGGGAGCGGCAGGAACTGCGCGAGGCGATCGACGACTTCCGCTATGTCGGCGTTCGGGATTCCTCGTCGGAATACGTCGTGCAGGGCGTCTGCCCCGGCAAGCCGTTCTTCCACAACTGCGACCCGACGACCCTGCTCGATCCGGCGGAGCTGGAGCCGTACCGCCGGCGGGCGCGCGAGAAGCTCATCCGACACAAGATCGACCCAGACAAGCCGATCGTCTGCGTGATGGGGAACGAAAAGCTCGGCAAGCTCGCCCGCGCGATCTTCTGCGGTAGGGCGCAGCTCGTCGGCGTCTACGTGCCGAACCGATACTGCGACGTTTTCCTGCCCGATCTGGAGGCGCTCGAATGGGCGGCGCTCTTCGGCCTCTGCCGGCTGACGCTCACGACTTTCTTCCACGGTACGATGCTCTCACTGGTCAACCGCATGCCCGTCCTGTCGTTCGACTACCTGCCGGAGACGGAACGGCAGCACACGAAGCTGCACGAGCTGTACGACCGGCTGGGACTGCAAAAGATGTACTACCGCGGACAACGGGACTACGCCGGGGACGATCTGAAAGCGATCGAGGCCGCCGCGCTGGACCTGTTCGAGCATCCGCCAACGGCGGAGATCGCCGCCGCGCTGGAGAAGGAAGCCGAGAGTTACGACTCCTTGAAGGCGTTTATCCGCAGTTTAGAATAAAACGACTTCTATAAGGGAAAAGGCAAGCGCCTTTTCCCTCATTTTTTGCGCTTTTTCGCCGTTTTTTCGTTTGTGTATTGAAAACTTATATGCTATAATGGTATTAATGAAAATTTGGACTTTTGGGAGGCAATCGAATGAACAAGAAACATCTGCGCGGCGCGCTGTCGCTGCTTCTGACACTTGCGATGCTGCTCTCGCTGTTTGCGGGGCTTTCGCTGACCGCCGGCGCGGCGAACTACGCCTATAACTCCGGCGTGCGCGGCACGGCCTGCACCTCGCTGTCCTCGGCGGCGCTGAGCTACTGGACGGGGACCTACTCCTTCGCGAACCTGAACGCGCAGACCGGCGACACCCTGCGGGCGTCCCTGCGCGCCAAGATCACGTCCAACCGCTCCACGGTCGGCTACGACGGCTTGAAGACCTATATGCAGTACACCGACTGCTATCAGGGCAACAGCTCCAAGATCGTGCTGTACTACTCCAACTATACCGGCAACAGCACGTGGAACGGAACGAACTGGAACCGCGAGCACGTCTGGCCGGATTCCCTCGGCGGCAACGCGATGGAGGGCGACCTGCACTCGATGCGCCCGACCGACCCGACGGCGAACTCTACCCGCGGCAACTCCAAGTATGCCAACGTCCGCGAGCTCTACCCCGATTCCTACCGGACCGCGTCGACGAGCTCCACGAACGGCAGCGTCACCGCGGGCTACTACTACAGCAACACCTACTTTGAGCCGCTGGATCACGCCAAGGGCGACGCGGCGCGCATCCTGCTGTACGACTACGTCGTGACGGATTCGATGAGCGCTCCCACCGTTGCCATCAAGGACATCCAGACATTGCTTGACTGGTGCGCGCTGGACCCCGTCGACGAATTTGAAATGCAGCGGAACGACATCGTCCAGACGATCGAGGGCTGCCGCAACCCCTTTATCGACTATCCCGAACTGGCCTGGCGGCTGTATTCCTCCTACACGATGCCGTCCAACATGGTGACGCCCTCCAGCGGCAGCGCCTACGTCGTGAGCGCCAGCACCAACAACTCCAACTACGGCACGGTCTCCGTCAACGGCTACATCATCACCGCCATTCCCGCGGAAGGTTACTATGCCTCCGGCTATACGATCCTGTCCGGCACGCCGACCGTTACGCAGAACGGCAACACCTTCACGGTCGCGCCGACCAGCAACTGCAGCATCCGCATCAACTTCGCCGCGAAGCACGCCGTCACCGTGACCCTCTCGGCGAACGGCTCGACCACGACGCAGAGCGGCACCACGGGCGAAGCGATGTCGCTGCCCACCGCGACCGCGCCGACCGGCTACGGCTTCGTCGGCTGGGTGACGAGCGCGGTCGCCGAGACCGAAACCATGCCCGCGACGATCTATTCCGGCACCTATATCCCCGCCGGCAGCAGCAATACCCTCACGCTCTACGCGCTCTACAGCCACAGCAGCGGCGGCTCCGGCGGCTCCGGCGGCGACTACACCCTCGTCGGCGCGGACGACTTCACCGAGGGCACCTACCTGATCGGCGCGCTGCGCAGCAGCTCGGCGACCGACAACTTCTACTTTGCGACCGGCAGTACCAATAACGGCGATATGGTCGTCACGAGCAACTCCGTCACCGCGGCGGAGTCGGGCGGCGTCCGCACCGTCACCACCCTGCCGAGCGGCGCGGTAGAGTTCTACTTCACGGGCGACAACACGAACGGCTTCACGATCGCGCCCGCGACCAACGCGACGAACTATCTCGGCATCGCCGCCGACGCGAACCGTAATCTCGCCTTCAGCTCCGCCTACAGCACGACGAAGTGGCGCGTCGTCGCGAAGAACAACGCGCTTTTGACGAACGGCGTCTATCTGAGCTGTTCCTCCGGCACAACCTACAATATCTTTGAAAACGCCACCGGCACGGACGCGATCCGCGGCTACAAGACCGGCGAGTACCGCGCCATCTACCTGTTCAAGCAGGGCGGCAGCGGCACGCTCACCTATATGACCTCGATCTCCAACGGGTCCTGCGCCCATACCAACACGACGAACGTGGCGGCGGTCGCAGCGACCTGCACGGCGGGCGGCTACACCGCGGGCGTCTACTGCAACGACTGCGGGACCTACATCTCCGGCCATACCGCGACGGCGGCGCTCGGCCACAGCTACGGCTCGTTTACGTCGAACAACAACGGTACGCACAGCAAGACCTGCTCGCGCTGCAGTGACGTGGTGACCGAAAGCTGCACCTACACGTCTTCCACCTCCGGCACGACGACCACCTACACCTGCTCCGTCTGCAATTACAGCTATACGTCGGCGGCGGCTACCTACACCGTGATCTACAACGACCGCGGCAGCACGACCACCGCGACGGTCGCGCAGGGCAGCAGCGTCACGCTTCCGGCGACCGCTTCCACCGTGAGCGGCTACACCTTCGCCGGCTGGGTCGCGGCGACGATCGCCACCGAAACGACCACCGCGCCGACCGTCCTGACCGGCTCCTACACGCCGACCGGCAACGTGACCCTGTACGCCTGCTACACCCGCAGCGAAGCGGGCTCCGACAGCGCGAGTCTCGTGCGGATGTCGACGGGCAACACCCTCGCCGACGGCGACCGCATCGTGATCGTCGCGGACGGCACGAACGTCGCCTTGTATCAGGAGACCGTCAGCAGCTCCTACGTCAACACGTACACCTTTGACAGCAATGTCAGCACCGTGCTTGCCGACGACAAGAATTACGTGACCGTCAACACAAATAGCGACGGCTTCACCCTCGGCGACGCAACCAACGGCTATCTGAACAGCAGCAACAACAACCTCTACTGCAACAGCACCGAGCAGACCTGGACGCTCAGCGACCTCGGCGACGGCACGTTCAAGATCCAGAGCGACGGCAGAAACCTGTCCTACCGTTCCGACCTTTCCAGCCAGTACTGGAGAATGGGCGGCACGGGCTACGGCACCAGCGGCAACACCGTCCTGCGGCTTTACAAGGTCATCGGCGGCGCGGGCGGCACGACCACCTACTACACCACGTCCCCGACCGTCTCCGAGCCGACGACCTACACTGTGACCTATAACGACCGCGGCAGCACGACGACCGCGACCTGCACCGCGGGAAGCAGCATCACCCTTCCCGCCACGGCCTCGACCGTGAGCGGCTACACCTTCGCCGGCTGGGTCGCCGCGGCGATCGCGACGGAAACGACCACCGCGCCGACCGTTCTGACCGGCTCCTACACGCCCTCCGGAAACGTTACGCTCTACGCCTGCTATACCCGCAGCGAAGGCTCCGGCGGCAGCGCGGGCTACGCCCTCGCCTCCGGCACGCTGGCGGCGGACGATCAGGTCATCGTCGCGCTGAAGAGCGGCAACGATTACTACGCGCTGCCCAACGCCAACTCCGGCGGCGTCGCCGGCAAGGCGGGCATCGCGCTGACGGTCACCAACGGCATCGCGGCGGCGGATTCCGCCTACACCTTCGAGATCTACGAAGGCAGCGGGCATCTCGCCCTCAAGAGCTCTGAGGCCGCCAACTACATCGGCCTGAACGGCAGCGGCAAGATCTCCTGCAACGGCTGGGGCGATACGAAATATCTGATCTTCACCGAGGTCGGCGGCGGCCTTTACACGATCACCTCCGAGACCACCGCGGGCAGAGGCCTCGTCGTTGACGGCACGAGCTTCAAGGCGAACGACAGCGGCGCGGACAACGTGTATATCTTCAAGTACAGCGCGGGCGGCGCTTCGACCACCTACTACACCACCGCGCCGACCGCGGCGGGTCTGGCGATCACCGCCGCCGCGCCGATCCTGAATCAGAAGATCGACATGGTCTATTCCGCAACGGTCCCGAGCGGCTACTCGAACCCCTACATGACCTTCGCGTTCAACGGTACGACCACGACCGTCACGGACTACACGACCGAGAACGGCAGCCTGAAGTTCGCCTTCACCGGCATCAACCCGCAGTGCATGGGCGATACCATCACCGCCACCCTCTACGCGACGAAGAACGGCGCGACCGAGAGCGTCAGCAATTCGAGCTATTCCGTCCGTCAGTACTGCGTGAACAAGCTGGCCGACAGCACCATTTCCGCGAGCCTGCGGAAGCTGCTGTCCGACATGCTGGCCTACGGCGCGGCGGCGCAGACCTACATGAGCTATAAGACGAACGCCCTTGTGACCTCCGGCAACGACATCAGCAACCCGAGCTACAGCATGTTCTCCGTGATCTCCGGCAACACCGCGAGCTTCAGCGGCACGGCGAACGCAAATTACTTCTGGATCTCGGCGGGCCTGACGCTGACCGACAGCGCGGCGATGACCTTCCGCTTCTACGCGGCGAGCACGACCGGTCTGGTGGTCAAGGTCACCTTCAACGGCGAAACGACCAGCATCTCCTCGAGCAGCTTCACGACGGTGTCCGAAAACGTCTACGAGGTCACCTTCGCGGGCATCTCCGCCGAGGACTTCGCGAAGACCGCAACCGTGGGCCTCTACCGGGGCGCCTCGCTGAACGGCCAGTCGCTGACCTACAGCGTCAACACCTACGTCCAGTCCAAGCAGAACGACGGCAGCGCGAACCTGAAAGCGCTCGTCCGCGCCCTGTACAACTACGGCGCGTCCGCCGCCGCGTACGCGGGATAAGAGAAAAGCAACAGAATAGATGCAAAGACCGGCAGGGAGCCCCTGCCGGTCGTTTGTGTCATTGCGAGCCACAGTCAGGCTCGCAATGACAAGATTGGAAGACTTCTCGCTGAAAGAGGCGAGGGGAGACAAAACACAGAGCGGGAGAAAGCGGCATATACTGTCGTAAAACACGACGGGAGGTGTCAATATGGAGAAAATCGATCCGGGACTGGCGCGGGCGGTCTGGCAGCGGGTCGCGCAGGCGCGTCCGCCGATGCCGCAACCGCAACCGCCAAGACCGAATCTGTCGCAGCCACCGCAGCTGCAGCCACAACCGCCGCAGCCGCCAAAGCCGCAGCCGCCAAAGCCGCAGCCGCCAAAGCCGCAACCGATGCCGCCGATACCCGTACCGCCTCCTCCGCCGCCGGCGCAGCCGCCGCGGGAGGAAATGCGGCAGTGGCTCGCGGAGGTCATGGCGCTGGCGCGCGGCTTCCGCGCCGTCAACGCAGGGCGCAATACCCCGCTCCTGCGCCGCATGGCGGCGGAGGAAGAGGGGCATTACCGGCAGCTCGCCGCGCTCTATACGAAGCTCTACGGCAGGAAACCGGAGGTTCTGTCCGGCGCGGCGGCGGGCGGGCGTTCGCTTGCGGCGAACCTGCGCGATCTCTACGGCGCGGAGCAGCGCGCCGTGCGTCAATGGCGCGAGGCGGCGCTGCGCTATCCGAAGCAGCGCGGGCTGTTCGAGGCCTTCGCGCTGGGCGACCGGCGGCACGCCGAACAGCTCGCGCGAATCATGAAAAATATGTGAGATTTGGACTTGTAGCGTCGCCGTTGGTTTGCTATACTAAAGAAAAACGATGAGGGGGAGAAGGCAATGAAACGGAAAACGATCGCGGCGCTGCTTCTGATCGCCCTGCTGCTTTCCGTCCTGCCCGCGCAGGCGGCGGCGGTCAACGGCACGGTGATGACGGGCGCGCCCGTGGAGGGCGACAAGGTCGCCATTTACAACATTGCCGACCAGATGACGATGGTGCATTCCATCACCGAAGGCGGCTATCGGATCCCCGCCGGCTCGTGCGCGGGCGGCGTGCTCTGCAACGGCGCGCTGATCTTCACCGTCCACGTGGACGGCATCTACTATACCTTTGAGAATCAGGGCAGATATCTGTGCGCGAACGACGACGAGGACCTGTTCTTCTCTCCCACGCAGACGGAGTTCACCAAGTGGACGCTGACGACGCAGGGGAGCGGCTGGCTGATCGAAAACAAGGCCGCGGTCTACGCCAAGACGGGCAGGAACGTCTGCCTGGAGTACTACAAATCGGCCTTCTGCGGCTGGACGTATAACGGCGGCAGTACGGCGGCGTTTTCTCAGGGCTTCTACCGCGTGGATGACCCGCAGAACATCGGGCTCGTCGTCGACCCGTCGGGCACGATCGTCGCCCCGGACGCCTATATCGGCAGGGACTACGATTTCACGGTGCAGGTCTACGATTATACGAAGATCACCTCGCTGTACGCGACCTACTCCCTCGACGGCGGCGCGGCGAAGCAGGTCTTCATCTCGTCGTACTACGGCACGACCTATGTTTACACGATCCCAGCGGCGGAGCTTGCGGGGCACAGCCGTATCTCGATCTACGCGCAGGCGGTCAACGAGTGCGGCTTCACCTACAGCATGAGCGGGACGGCGATCATCCGCGACGAGCCGCTGCTTGGGCAGACCGTGCCGATCTATGACACGGGAACGGACACGCAGACCAGGCCGGAGATCGCCGCGGAGCTCGTCAACTGCGGCAACGCCCCGACCCTGTTTATGACGGTCGACGGCGCGGCGGTCAGCGTGAAGCTGAGCGGCGGTAGGGCGACCTACACGCCCGCGTATGACCTGAGTGTCGGCGCGCACACCGTCTTCCTGCGCGTGACGCGCGCGGACGGCAGAATGGCGGAAAAATCGTGGGAGTTCTACGTCGGCTCCCGGCAGGTCCGGGCCTATTTCGGCCAGCTCCACTCCCACACAAACTATTCCGACGGCGCGGGCTCGCTCGCGGAGGCGTACCAGCACGCGATGAGCGCGAACAACGTCGACTATCTGATCGTGACCGACCACTCGAACTATTTCGACACCAGAGATACCGCGACGATCAACAGTTATTACAACCTGTCCTCGCTGGAAAAGACCGGCTCGACGACCAAATGGGAGCAGGCACGGGCGACGGCGGCGGAATACGACGCGATGAGCGAGGACTTCGTCGCCGCCTACGGCTATGAAATGACCTGGTCGTCCGGCCCGGGCCACACGAATACCTTCAACACCTACGGCGTCGTTTCCAGAAACAACAGCGTGCTCAACGAGAAGCTCGGCTTTACCGGCATGCACCTTTACAACGATCTGATGGTCAACGCGAACCGCGGACTGGACGAAAACGGCACGCCGATCACGCGGACGAAGTACATCGCCAACGCGCCCGTCGTCTCCCAGCTCAACCACCCGGGCGTGACCTTCGGCACCTTCGACGAATACGCGGGCTATAACGCAGACCGCGACGAGGTCGTCTGCCTGATCGAGGTCGGAAACGGCAGCGGCTCCGTGCTGAACAGCGGCTACTGGAGAAGCTACTCGGAGTACGACAAGTGCCTCGCGATGGGATGGCACGTCGCGCCGACCAACAACCAGGACAACCACGGCCGCCGGTGGGGCAACTCCAACACCCACCGCTCGGTCATCCTGACGAACGACTTTTCCGAGGCGGGCCTGTACCGCGCGATGTCGCAGCGGCGCGTCTACGCCACCGAGGATCACAACCTGACGATCTACTACTATCTGAACGGCGCGCTGATGGGCGATATCATCCAGTCGAACGACGCGCAGGTGCACATCACCGCGAACATCACCGACCCGGACGGCGAGCGCATCTCGACCGTCTCCGTCATCGGCGAGAACGGACAGACGGTGCAGACCTACACCGTGACGGGCTCGACCTGCGCGCTGGACGTGCAGTTGAACAACACCCAGAATTATTACTATCTCAAGATCGTGGAAGCGGACGGCGATATCGCCGTGACCGCGCCGGTCTGGGTCGAGCCGGAGACGGGCTGCCGCCACGAGTGGGACGCGGGCACCGTCACGGCCGCCGCGACCTGTACGGCGGAGGGCGAAGCGATCTTCACCTGCCTGCGCTGCGGCGCGACGAAGACGGAGGACCTGCCCGCCCTCGGACACGACATTGTGATCGACACGGCGATTCCTGCGACCTGCACGACGAGCGGCCTGACCGCAGGCGAGCACTGCACGCGCTGTGATTACAAAGTCGCGCAGGAAGTCGTTCCCGCCACCGGCCACCAGCACGCCTATCCCGAGCACCGGGACGCGACCTGCACCGAGCCGGGCTATGACCGGACGGTCTGCGACGACTGCGGCGCGTTGCTCTCCGAGACGATCCTACCCGCCCTCGGCCATGACCTGATCGACCATCCGGCGAAGCCCGCGACCTGCACCGCGCCCGGCTGGTACGCCTATCAGACGTGCAGCCGCTGCGAGTATTCCACCTATGAAGCGATCGCCGCCCTCGGCCACGCCATCGTGATCGACGCGGCGGCAGTCGCACCGACCTGCACGACGCCCGGCTCGACCGCGGGCGAGCACTGCACGCGCTGCGACTACGCGGTCGCAGCGGAAGTCCTGCCCGCCCTCGGCCACGACTACGCCGTCACGCAATCGGTCGACGCGACCTGCACGGCGGGCGGCAGCGTGACCTGCGTCTGCGCCCGCTGCGGCGACGCCTACACGGATACGATCGCGCCGTTAGGGCACGACATTCAGAGCTATGCGGCGAAAGCGCCGACCTGCACCGAGGTCGGCTGGGACGCTTACGAAACCTGCCTGCGCTGCGGCTGGTCCACCTATCAGGTACTCCCGGAACTCGGCCACGCATGGGACGAAGGCGTGATCACCAAACCCGCCACTGCCTACAAGGCCGGCGAGAAGACCTTCACCTGCGCCCGCTGCGGGCAGACGAGGACCGAGACGATCCCCGCCGAGCAGACGGAGCCCTGCGACGGCGGCAAGGACTGTCCGTCCTACCGATTCACGGACGTGAAGGCGAGCGACTGGTACCATGAAGCGGTCGATTTCGCCGTGGAGAACGAGCTGTTCAACGGCATGAGCGAGACGAGCTTCGGCCCGAACACGGCGATGACCCGCGCCATGCTCGTCACGGTGCTGTGGCGTTACGCGGGCGAGCCTGCCGTCGGAAAGAACAGCTTCACCGACGTGCCGAACGGCCGGTGGTATTCGGACGCGGTCGCCTGGGCGGCGAAGAACGGCATCGTCACCGGCGTCGGCAGCAACAGGTTCGACCCGAACGGCAACGTGACGCGCGAACAGCTCGCCGCGATCCTGTACCGCTACGCCGCTTCCGTCGGAAAAGATGTTTCCGCGGATAAGAGCCTGAGCGGCTTCGCCGACCGGAGCAAGGTCAGCGGCTGGGCGGAGGACGCCGTCCGCTGGACGGTCGCCGAAGGGATCATCGGCGGCGCGGAACAGGGCGGCAGGGTCTGGCTCCTGCCGCAGGACAACGCGACCCGCGCCCAGGTCGCCAAAATGCTGATGCAATTCATCCGAAACGTCATGGAATCATAAAAGAGTGAATTGTCAAACTAAGTGCAACAGTGAAGGAGTTCAAGATCCCATAGGAACTGTGCAGAACGAAAGTTAAGAACCTTACGAGGCCTGGCGTTGATC
>CAJOEH010000009.1:102349-130749 GCA_905233385.1 uncultured Oscillospiraceae bacterium | reverse complement strand
GCGGTGGTCGGATCGGTCGGCGTCGTCGGCGTGGTCGGCGTCGTCGGGTCGGTGCCGAGCGCGATGCCGGACGGGGTCTGCATCTTCGGGATCGGCCAGTTGAACATCAGGTAGGCAAACTCCGGATAGTCGATGAAGACGTTGCGGTTGCCCTGCACGTTCTCGGTCTGGTCGTTCCGGCTCATTTCCCAGGTGTCGACGGGGTCCTTCTGCATCCACTGCAGCAGGGTGCTCAGACTCTCGATGGCGCGGCCGCCGGTGTTCTGGCTGTCGTCGTCGTCCATTTCAGGCAGGAGGTCAGCCGCCACGTCGGAATAGAGGTTCGGCTGCTGCCAGCGGACGTAGACGTACAGCAGGATGCGGGCGACGTCGCCCTTGACGTTGTCGCGCACTTCCAGCACGCCGCCGACGCCGTCCTTCGAGCCGGTCCAGATGACGGGCTGGCCGTTGACGGAGTACGCGGAGCCGCTGCCGTTGAGGTTCGCGAAGGCGTTATTGCTCTTGGAGGCGTTGACGCCCTGGATGGACGGACGCAGATGGTGAAGGTCAGATCCGCCGCCCTTCTGATAGTAGGAGGCGCGGGACTTCGGCCAGACGTGCTCGCGGTTCATCATCATGGAAGAGACGGTAGAATCGTTCGCGAGGATGTCCGTGTAGAAGTACAGGTAGGTCTCACCGCTGTTTTCCGTGTCGGTCTGCTTCCAGTAGGTCGCCAGCGAGTTGGACGAATAGCCGTCGTACTTCACGTTCTGATTGGTGTGGGTGACGGTCATCAGCTTGTTCAGCGCGGTGTAGAGCGGATTGTTCTGCATCGCGTTATAGGACGTGGACGTATCGCTCGCGCCGCCCAGCGCCGCCAGATTCTCATAGGAATACGTACCGGTATAGTACGCCTTCGCCTTGGCGGACAGCTCGGTACAGACCTGGTCGCGGGTACCGCTGTTCGGCTTGAGCGTGCCGACTGCCGCAAAAACGACCGGGAGCATCGAGAGGATGATCGCCAGTACGAGCAGCAATACGGTCAGCTTACGGAATACATGTTTCATAAGAACCTCCGTCTGCGTATTGATTGGCATAGATTGGCATATGCCTCCACAGTACCTTTTATTCTAACATGGTATCACCGCCCGTGTCAATGATTCCGGCGCGAAAAATGTCGCAGAAAATTTACAATTTTGACTTGACAAACCCGCAGAAAAGGGTATTATATACATGTTAGCACTCCGACGCGCTGAGTGCTAAAATACACAAACCAAGACGGGCAAGCTGAGTTCGACTCTCCTCAGCTGAACCGTCCGACATCATATTGGAGGTAATGCACTATGAAACTGACACCCCTTGCAGACCGCGTCCTGCTCAAGCCCGTTGAGGCGATGGAGACGACCGCGTCCGGCATCATCCTGTCCACGGCGAATAAGGAAAAGCCCGTGATTTCCGAGGTCGTCGCAGTCGGTCCCGGCGGCATGGTCGACGGCAACGAGGTCAAAATGGTTGTCAAGGTCGGCGATAAGGTCGTTGTCGCCAAGTATGCAGGCACGGAAGTCAAGCTCGACGATCAGGAGTATTCCATCGTCCGCCAGTCTGACATCCTGGCCGTCGTAGATTAAGTTCGGAGGCGTATCAATTATGGCAAAAATGATTATTTTCGGCGAAGAAGCCCGCAAGAAGTTACAGTCCGGCATCGACCAGCTGGCCGATACCGTCAAGGTCACCCTCGGCCCGAAGGGCCGCAACGTCGTCCTCGGCAAGAAGTACGGCGCGCCGCTGATCACGAACGACGGCGTGACGATCGCGAAGGAAGTCGAGCTGGAGGACGCCTTTGAGAACATGGGCGCGCAGCTCGTCCGCGAAGTCGCCACCAAGACGAACGACGTCGCCGGCGACGGCACGACCACCGCGACCGTCCTGGCGCAGTCCATCGTCCGCGAAGGCCTGAAGAACGTCAGCGCCGGCGCGAACCCCATGGTCATGCGCAAGGGCATGCAGAAGGCAGTCGACGCGGCGATCAAGGCGATCAAGGAGAACTCCGAGGCCGTCAAGGGCAGCGAGGATATCGCGCGAGTCGGTACCGTCTCCTCGGGCGACGAGGAAGTCGGTAAGCTGATCGCCGAGGCGATGGAGAAGGTCACGGCGGCGGGCGTCATCACCATCGAGGAGTCCAAGACCGCGGAGACCGGTCTGGAAGTCGTCGAGGGTATGCAGTTCGACCGCGGCTATATCTCCCCCTACATGGTCACCGATACCGATAAGATGGAGGCCGTCGTCGACGATCCCTACATCCTCATCACCGACAAGAAGATCTCGTCCATCCAGGACATCCTGCCCATTCTGGAGCAGATCGTCAAGGGCGGACAGAAGCTCGTCATCATCGCCGAGGACGTCGAGGGCGACGCCCTTTCCACCCTGCTCGTCAACCGCCTGCGCGGCAGCTTCAACTGCGTCTGCGTCAAGGCGCCCGGCTTCGGCGACCGCCGCAAGGAAATGCTCCGCGACATCGCCATCCTCACCGGCGGCACCTACGCGGCTTCCGAGCTGAACATGAACCTGCAGGATCTGAGCATCGCCGACCTCGGCAGAGCCCGTCAGATCAAGGTCAATAAGGACAACACCGTCATCGTCGACGGCTGCGGCGATCCCGCCGCCATCCAGGCGCGCATTCATGAGATCAAAGCCGCGATCAAGGTCACGACTTCCGATTACGACCGTGAGAAGCTCCAGGAGCGTCTGGCGAAGCTGTCCGGCGGCGTCGCGGTCATCCGCGTCGGCGCGCAGACCGAGGTCGCCATGAAGGAGCAGAAGCTCCGCGTCGAGGACGCGCTGAACGCGACCCGCGCGGCCGTTGAAGAGGGTATCGTCGCGGGCGGCGGCACCGCCTACGTCAACGCGATCCCGGCGGTCGAAAAGCTGGTCGAGGAACTGTCCGGCGACGAGAAGACCGGCGCGGCCATCATCGCGAAGGCCCTGCAGGCGCCGGTCCGCCAGATCGCGGAGAACGCGGGCGTGGACGGCTCCATCGTCTTCGAGAAGATCCGCTCCGGCGAGAAGACCGGCTACGGCTACGACGCCTACACCGCGAAGTTCTGCGACATGATCCCGAGCGGCATCGTCGACCCGACCAAGGTCACGCGGACCGCGCTGGAGAACGCGGCGAGCATCGGCGCGTGCGTCCTGACGACCGAGTCTCTGGTCGCCGATAAGCCAGATCCCGCGGCGGACGCTGCCGCGGCGGCTGCAGCAGCCGGCGGCGGCATGGGCGGCATGTATTAATGCGCAATGCGCAATGCTCAATGCTCAATGAAATAACAATCGGCGCACTGCAAACGCAGTGCGCCGATTCATCTGTTAAGAAGCATAAGGCGTGGGTATATCGGAGGGAAAGAAAGTGTGAAAGAAAACCGTCAGGGTTGTCTTTCACGTTCAATCAACAGGATTTTCAAACTGATATTAAGTTTGAAAATCCGCATGCTCGTGTCAAAAAGACCTTTTTGACACGAGCAATCGGCGCACTGCAAACGCAGTGCGCCGATTTTGCGCTGTTTGGGATTATAAGAGGGCTTCGAGCTGGTCCTTGCTGCGGTAGCCGACGGCGCGGTTGACCAGCGCGCCGTTTTTGAAGATCAGCAGGGTCGGAATGCTGTCCACGCCGAACTGGATCGCGAGCTCCGGCTCCTCGTCCACGTCGATCTTGCAGACCTTCGCCTTGCCTTCGTCGGCGAGTTCCTTCACGTTCGGCGCGACCATCTTGCACGGGCCGCACCACGTCGCGAAAAAGTCCACCAAAACGGTCTGCTCCGCCTGCAGGACCTCGCGCTCAAATGTGTCTTTTGTTACGGTGATCTCCATGTCGTCCTCCTATTTCGATTTGTAGTAGAGCATGCAATGGCAGAAGCCTTCGTAATTCTCGTCGGCGATCTGCTCGCGGAATTCTTTGCACATGCACTTGTTGTCCTCGATGCGCTCGCGACGGCAGGGGCAGTAGCCGCCGGTCCGTTTCAGGCCTTCCTTGACGGTCGCGACGATCTCGGCGTTCGGATTGAGTGTGATTTTCATAAGCGTACCTCCGTTTCGATGCTATTATACCACAAGTTGCGCCGTTTTGGAATGGATATCACGGAAATATCTTTCGTTTCTGTCATTGCCCCGCATGGGGCAATCCGTCTCCATCGCAGGTATGGGAATTATATCTCATTACGAGAAATCTATCAATCCTGTCATTCCCGCCCGGCCATGCCGGGCAGGGAATCTGTCCGTCACAAATTTGCAACTTGTATCGACTGAAGGATATATCAATCCTGATAGGGACAGATTGCACCCGAAATACCCGCAATACCCGCAATACCCGCAAGGGGCACGCCGCATCCGTAAGGCAGCAGAGCTGCCAACGGCTGCGCAGGGGGCACGCCGCATCCGTAAGGCAGCAGAGCTGCCAACGGCTGCGCTGCCCGAGCAAGTCGGGCAATGACAGGATTCTGGAAAGCGTGAATTACGAACCGCGTCCCTCATCGAGACGCACGGATTGCCCGACGAGCGGGCAATGACAAAAAGACGGCGCGGCATAGAAAAAGCTCCCTCAGAGAGGGAGCTTTTTCATTCAGAATCCTTTTGGATGTATTCGTAATATGCGTAATTATCCGGCGCGGCGGCGGTCTCGCACATGAAACCGTAGACCGCGTCGCGCAGCTGCTTCTTCGCCTCGCGCGGAGAGTGCGACGCGTCCGGGAAGAACGGCTCGGAGAGCGTCACGGTCAGGCAGGGCCGGAGCTTTTTGAACACTTTCCGCCGCCGGAACGTCGTCACGAAGGCGACGACCGGCACGTTCTCGCGCACGGGATAGGCGAAGCTGCCGTCCGGGAAGGGGCGGATGCCCGTGTACCACGGCCAGATATGCGCTTCGGGGTAGATCGTCACGGCGCGCTTCTGCGCGATCCGCAGATGCAGGGCCTCCAAAAACGGACGGTAGCCCTTCACCGTGCCGGGCAGCGGGATGCCGCCGAGGAGCTGTACGAAGCGGCGGATCCCCGGCACGGAGACCGCCGCCGGCCCCGTCACGATATGCGCGTGCCGCGGGAAGAGGGCGATCGTCGGCGTGTAGGCGTCCATCATGGTCTGCGTATGGTTGCCGTAGAGAAAGTACCCCGTGCCGCGCAGAGAGCGCAGCGCCTTGCGGTTTTTGACCTTCAGCCCGAAGCCGACTTTGCCGATCAGCCAGACCAGCGGGGTCGCGATCAGGCGGTAGACGATGAATTCCAGAACCCGCCAGAACGGGCCGCGGAGCGCGAAAGGGAAGTCGTCCGGCACGGGCTTCGGCTCGATGTTGTTGCCGGCGAAATCGTCGTGCAGAGGGTCTTCATAATATATGACTTTCTTTGCCATCAGCGCGCCGCCTGCTTTCTTTCGTGGGTCTCGAGGATCATATCCTCCATTTTGTCCATGCAGGTATCGAAGTCGAACTGCCTTGTGTAGCCGAGGTAGGCCTTGCTCACGGCAGCCTTTTCCGCCGGGTGATCCAGCCAGTAGTCGATCCGCTGCGCCAGATCGTCAGCGTCGTTGCAGCGGAAAAGATTGCGCTCGTCCAGCGCGAAGAAGCGGGTCGCGCTGCGTTCGGAGTCGGAGATCACCGGCACGAGGCCGCAGGAGATCGCCTCCAGACAGGCGATCGCCTCGATCTCGATCTCGGCGGGGTGGACGTAGAGCTCCGCGCTGTTGATGACGCGCAGCAGCTCGTCACGCGAGAAGAAGCGGAAGATCGGCGGGTTTTTCAGGTCCGCGCTCCGCTTTTCGAGCTTCTCCTTCAGCGGGCCGTCGCCCGCGAAGACAAGCTGCAGATCGTCCGCGTGGCGGCTCTTTCTCGCCGCGTCGATCAGGACCTTGTGCGATTTTTCCCTGCTGAACCGGCCGATGAACAGGATCACGCGCTTGCCGTTCAGGTCCTTCGGACGCTCGACCTCCCTCGGCTGAAACTGCCGGTTCACGCCGTTGGAGATGACGTAGGCGTTGGTCTTGCCGCCGTAGTGCTCGAAGACCTCGCGGATGAATTCCGAGGGGTAGTGCACGCCGTCCACGCAGCGGTAGAAGCGGCGGTAGAAGTTCCGGTAGACCATGTGGTTGACAGGCTGACAGTTCTTCATGAAGAAGTGGGACGTCAGGTTCTCCGCCTGACAGTGGAAGCCCGCCGTGACGGAGATACCCCGCGCCCGCGCGATCTTCAGCGCGGCGCGGCTCACGAAGAACGGCACGATCGTATGGATATGATCCACGCCGTCCAGCGCCGCCTCCAGCACCTTCCGGCTCGATCGCGCGATCACGACGCCGTTCTTTTTGACGTAGCCCTTGAACGGGCCGAGCGGCAGCGTGGGAACAATATAATAATCCGGCTCGCCCTCGTGCTCCTTGTCCGGGCAGACCACGCGAACGGTGTGCCCCTTGGCGCGCAGGGTGCGGATCAAATTGTTTGCCGCGATGGTCGTGCCGTTGTTCTCACGGCCGAGCACGTCGCAGACGACGCAGATCGTCATGGCAGAGATCCTCATTTCTGTTATCCGGCGATGTTACGATACACCGCAACGGTCGAATTATATCATATTGTTTCCGAAATAGCAATCTGTTCCGATGACAGACAGATTGCTCCGACCGAACTGCGTCGGTCGGAGCAATGATGGATGCATATGGAAAGACGACGGCTTCGCCGTCAATTCGTTCCCTTATCCCTCCGTGCTGACCCACATCGCGGGACGGATGAGCATTGAGGCGTAGGTGTAGAAGTCGAACACCTGGCCGGTGCTGCTGATGTAGACCGCCATATCTTCGTCGGTATGGGAGGTGCAGAGCGTGCGGGTGATCCACGCGCCTGCGCCGGTATTCCAGTCGATATAGCCGATCTCCACGGCGTCCGTCTTATAGGCGATCCAGTCGGGGTTGCACTTCATCTCCGTGAACGGATAGTCGCTGTCGCCCGTATAGGGCTCCGTCGGCTCGCCGAAGTACTTCAGAATTTCCTGATAGGACAGCAGGAAGACGCGGTCGTCCGTGTCTGGATCGTCCGGGCGGTTCTGCGTCGCAAGCTCGGAATACAGCTTATCGCCCTGATCCTCGAACGAGCCCCACTGCGCCACCAGCTCCTCGTTCGCCGACTTGTTCTCCAGATGGGTCGTCAGAATCAGGGCGCGCTCCTCCTCGGTGAATAAGCTGAGGAAGCCGTTCTCGCTCTCATCGTTCAGGAAGGCGCGCAGGGAGCAGTTCTCCCAGGTCACGTCCGTCAGGACCTCCTTGGTCGGGTTGGTGTTGTAGGCGAAGCTGTCGAGCAATTTATCGCTCAGGAGCAGGAGCTTGCCGTCCTGCTTGTCGATCACGCGCCAGCGGACCGGGGAAAGCTGCGCCTGATACTCGTCCTGGATGTACTGTCCCAGACAGACCAAATCGCCGATCTCCGCCTCGGCGAGCGGCGCGGTGCCGCCCTTGCCCTCGAAAACGAGGTCGAGCCTTTCCTGCGAGCAGGGCATCATCACGTCCCAGTAGACGCCGCTGCCGTCCTCGTCGAACCAGAATTCGCCCGTTTCGGGGTCGAAATGGTAAGTCGCGAGCGTTTCACCGTAAAGCAGCTTGCCCGGCTCGCCGGAGTCGAAGTTCATTTCCACGGGGTCGTAGCCGTTCGGAAGGGTCATCGTTCCGACGCCGTCTTCACCGATCTCGCACCACATCGTTTCATTGTCCTCGTACATCCTGTCGAGCAGCGTGAACGTGTGACCGTAATAATCTTCCGCTTCGTTGCCCTCCGGCAGGTACGCGCCCGTCTCGTCACCGATCCAGCGCAGCATGTAAAGGCCGGTCGGATAGGCCGCCTTCTGCTCGGTCGCCTCGGTCGGCGCCTTCGTTTCGACGGCTTCCGTCTCGTCGCCGCGGTCGGTCTTCGGCACGCCGCCGATTTTTCCGCCGCCGCAGGCGCCCAGCGCCAGCAGCATACAGGCGACGATCGACAGACATATCAGTTTTTTCCACAGCTTCATAAAGGTCTCTCCCTTCCGATGCTTCGCTCTGCTTCTACTATAGCATAACACGCCGCGCGTTGCAAGTGACGCCTTACGAATTCTGCGCGAAACGCGAAAAAACGATTTGCGGACCGCCGTTCGGAGAAACCGTTCGGCGCGGCGGACCCGACCGCGGACGAGGAAGTCCGTACCCGCAATTTTTTCGCAGATTTCGGAGAAAAGTACTTGACAAACCGGGGATCATCCGATATAATTCACTTTGCCGTTTCGGCGGCAGGAATGGCGGCATAGCTCAGTTGGTAGAGCATTCGGTTCATACCCGGAGTGTCATCTGTTCGAGTCAGATTGCCGCTACCAGGCCCGTTGGTCAAGTGGTTAAGACACCGCCCTTTCACGGCGGTAACATGGGTTCGAGTCCCGTACGGGTCACCAAAAAGAGAGACATCCATTCGGATGTCTCTCTTTTGGTCATTTGACCCGCGGGACTCGAAAGAATAAATGCAACAGCCCGGTGGGCTGTTGCGCGGCAGCGTTTCTGCCGCCGCAACCTCAATTTCTGCCGCAGGCAGAAATGCAAACGAGTCCCGTACGGGTCACCACGCGAAAATAATCCGAACTTGTTTCCATTGAGAAACGGGTTCGGATTATTTTTATATTTCGACTATGACGAGGAATACCGCAGACAGAACAACACAAAACGGACAAGAAAAGCAAGGCGGCAGACGATCGACAAAAACAAACTATACTCTAAACTGCAGAAAGCACGCCGATATGACGGACGACCGGCGGCAGTTTTCTGCAAGGATAACGGTATCTGTATTTGACATACCCGGCACATTTCGTGTATAATGGAAACTGTTGAAATATACCTATTCCGCATATGCCGCAGTAAGCGGCTTCAGAAGGAGGAAATGGAATGTTTGATAGAAAACTGACCCGCGCGGATATGCTGCGGTGCGCGCTGTGCAGCGACGCGCCGTGTTCCGCCGCCTGCAAGGAACTCGACCCTGCCGGGCTGCTCCGCGGCGTGTGGTTCGACAACGAGAAAACCGCGGCGGCGCGGCTGCCGAATCCTCATCCGTGCCAGACCTGCGTCGCGCCCTGCGAGGCCGCCTGCGTGCGGTCGAAGGAAGTGCCGATCCGGAAGTTGATGCTCCGGCTCGGGGCGGAGGTCTCTCCGAATTTGGAGGTTGCACCGCCGGA
This sequence comes from uncultured Oscillospiraceae bacterium, assembly GCA_905233385.1. Classification (GTDB taxonomy): domain Bacteria; phylum Bacillota; class Clostridia; order Oscillospirales; family Oscillospiraceae; genus JAZOXB01. The sequence goes on along the minus strand of CAJOEH010000009.1, from coordinate 121,561 downwards.
GAACGAGGACCTGCTGCGCACGGATATCTGCGGCATCCCGCTGGAAAACCCCTTCCTCCTGTCCTCCTCGGTGGTGGCAAGTACCTACGACATGTGCGCCAGAGCCTTCGAGGCCGGTTGGGCGGGCGTGTGCTTCAAAACGATCTGTTCGTTCGATATCCACGAGGCGTCGCCGCGTTTCTCCGCCATCACCGGCGACACCGGCAGCATCATCGGCTTCAAGAACATCGAACAGCTCTCCGATCACAGCGTCGCGGAGAACATGGAGATCTTCCGCCGTCTGAAGCAGAAGTATCCCACGAAGTTCATTCTTGCGTCGATCATGGGGCAGAATGAAGCGGAATGGGAGGAGCTTGCGCGGCAGTGCGAGGCAAACGGCGCGGACGCGATCGAGCTCAACTTTTCCTGCCCGAATATGGAGAAAGGCGGGCTCGGCTCCGACATCGGGCAGGATCCCGACCTCGTTGAACGCTATACCGCCGCGGCCAGACGGGGCGCGAAGATTCCGATCCTGGCGAAGCCCACGCCGAACGTGGCGACCATGAGCGAAGCCGCTGAAGCGGCGAAGCGCGGCGGCGCGGACGGGCTTTCCGCGATCAACACGATCAAGAGCATCATCGGAGTGAATCCCCATACCTATATCTCCTCTCCGGCGGTGCACGGCATGTCCGCCGTGGGCGGCTACAGCGGCAACGCGGTGAAGCCGATCGCGCTGCGCTTCCTTGCGGAGCTCGGACAGAATCCGAACCTGGCGGGAATGCATATCAGCGGCATGGGCGGCGTCGAGACCTGGCTGGACGCGCTGGAATTCATCCTTCTGGGCGCGACCAGCATTCAGGTGACGACGGCAGTCATGCAGTACGGCTACCGGATCGTTGAAGACCTGAAATCCGGCTTGAACCTCTATCTGGCGGAAAAGGGTTTCCACAGCGTGAAAGAAGCCGTAGGGCTTGCGCTGGACGCCGTCAGCGGGAGCACCAATACGCTGGAACGGGACACGGTGATCTTCCCGAAGTTCCTGCGGGAAAACTGCATCGGCTGCGGCCGCTGCGTCGTTTCCTGCGCGGACGGCGGACATCAGGCGATCACCCTGAACGCTCAGAGGAAGCCGGTGCTGAACGGCAAGAAATGCGTGGGCTGTCACCTCTGCGTGCTGGTCTGCCCGCAGAAGGCGATCCGTTCCAGCCGCAAGCGTATCGTCAAACCGCGCGGATAGATAAAGATGACGGGAGAGAGTCAAGATGATTAAACGACTGTTTCGGCAAATGCTGGTGACACAGATCGTGTCCTCCATGACCGTGACGCTGTGTATGCTGATCGACAGCATCATGATCGGCAGATTCCTGGGCGTGGACGCCATGAGCGCGTACGGGCTTGCAAGCCCGCTGCTGCTGATCTTCGCGGCCTTCGGCAGCCTGATTTCCTCCGGCGTCCAGGTGATGTGCGGAAAAACCATCGGCGCGGGCGACCGTGACGCCACCAATACCTGCTACACGGTCTCCGTGATGCTGGCGATCGGGATCTCCGCGGTCGGTCTGGCCGCTGTGTTCCTGTTCCTCGGGCCGCTGACGACCCTGCTCGGCGCAGGGACCCCTTCTCCGGCGAATCCGGTCTACGACCTGACGAAGGATTACATCACCGGCTTCATCCTCGGCGCGCCGGCCTTCCTCTGCGCGCAGATCATGGTCCCCTATATGCAGCTGCTCGGCAGCAGGACGCGGCTCGTCGCGGCCGTGATCGCCATGACGGTCGCGGATATTGCCTTTGACCTCCTGAACGTGTTTGTGTTCGAGGGAGGCACCTTCGGCATGGGCCTTGCCTCCACGCTGAGCTATTACATCGCCTTCGGCGTCGGCGTCGGCGTCTTTTTCCGCAAGGGGTGCATGTTCCGCTTCCGGCCGCGCCTGTTCCGCTGGAGCGCCTGCCGGGAGTTGGCCTCCTACGGCGTTCCGACCGTGGTCAACCAGATCAGCATGGTGCTGCTGGTATTCCTGCTGAACCGGCTGCTGCTGTCCGTGGAAGGCACGCTGGCCGTGGCCGCCTATTCGGTCATCTCGACCGTGGGCAATATCTGCTATTGCTTCGGCTCCGGCGTCGGCGCGGTAGCCATGATGCTGGCGGCGATCTTCTATGCCGACCGCGACCGGACTTCGATCCGGGAGCTGGTGCGGGACATGACGCGCAGCGCCATCGTGCTGGACGTGGCCGTGACCGCCGTCGGCCTGCTGGCGGCCGTCCCGCTCATCACGCTGTTCCTGGGCGGAAACGCCGCGGCGAAAAGCATCGCTGTCTTCGGACTTCGGCTGTTTGTGCTGTCGATCATGCCGTCGTCCATCAATTCGACCTACAAGAACTACTATCAGGGGATCGGCAAACTCCGCCTGACAGAGCTGATCTCCGTCCTGCAAAACTTCGTTTTCCCGGTTGCCTTTGCATTCCTGCTCAGCAGATTCCTGGGCGTGACGGGTATCTGGCTGGGCTTTGCCTGCGGCGAGACGGCGACGCTGATCGCTTTCTCCGTCTTGGTCTGGCGGCATCATGGCAGTATCTCTTTCTCCGCGGACGCCTACAGTATGCTGGAGCCGGATTTCGGCGCCGCGCCGGAACGCTGCTTTGAATGCACGGTGCAGTCGGTTTCGGACGCCGTGGAGGCCTCTGCGAAGATCTGCGCGTTCTGTCAGGAACGGGATACCGACCGCAGGACGGCCATGCTGATCGGCCTCAGCGTGGAGGAAATGACCGTCAATATCATCGAGCACGGCTTTACCAAGGACAAGCTGTCGCACAACGTGGACGTTCGCGTGGTGCTGGAAGAGGATTGCCGCGTTATCCGCATTCGCGACAACTGCGTCCGTTTCGATCCGACGAATTATCTGGAGCTTCATCAGTCCGACGATCCTGCCGCCCACATCGGTCTGCGCATGGTCATGGGAATGGTGAAGGAAGCGAATTACGTCAATTCTCTGGGCCTGAACAACCTGAGCCTGGTGTTTTGAACCGCGCGGGCGCGTGATCGCGCCGCGCCGCGGGATATTAACAACGCAAATACATCAGTCGCCGAACGGCGATGAAAAAGGAGAAGAATACTATGCTGAACATTGAAAACAAGATGGAAAACGGAAAGGGCGTGTTCACGCTCGAAGGACGGCTGGACACCACGACCGCGCCGGAGCTGGAAAAGGCGCTCCGCGAAAAAATGCCGGAGCTGACGGAGCTGACGCTGGATTTCGCGAAGCTGGACTACATTTCCTCCGCCGGACTGCGCGTTCTGCTGTCTGCGCAGAAGATCATGAACAAGCAGGGCAGCATGACGCTGACGAACGTCAACGAGACCGTTATGGAGATCTTTGAGGTCACGGGCTTTTCCGACATCTTAACGATCGCCTGATCCAACATTTTTCCAAAAGGAGGCATACAGTATGCCGAAAAGAAACGTCTCTGAAATGTCGGCGTTTGAGCGGCTGCATTACAGCCTGGGCGGAAAGACCTTCCGGTCTATCGTGCTGTTTTCGCTCATCATCAGCATCGCGGCGATCAGCTTCGGATTTTATCTCTACGTGTCCTCGGTGCGGCGGGAGTACCGTACCCGTACCTGGCAGATGGCAAAGACCTCTGTGTATTTTCTGGATCTGGGCGAGGTGGAAAAAGAAGCGCAGTTTGTCATCGACGTCTACGACGGCATGACGCCCGAACAGCGGGAGCAGCTGCATGACAAGTCTTCTTCGCTCCTTGCGCAGTTTGAGGGTGCGAGGGCCGAGGGCTTTGAGCCCGTCAGGGAGATCCTGCGGGAGATCCAGGAGAGCAACGGCGGCATCGCCGCCTATATCGCGTTCCTTGACCCCGCGGAAAACCGCATGGTGTTCGTCAACGACTCGGATCCCAAGGAAAGCTTCTGCCCGCCCGGCTACTGGGACACGCTGAAACCGTCGGAGACGGAAACGCTGATCCACGGTTCGACAATGTTCCTCGACGATCTCTACGGGGTCGAGGCGATCCCTGCCGCGCTGATCGACATGGAGCCCTACGGCTACCGCTGCACCGCCGGCACGATCCTGTTCGAGATCAAGGGCTATCCGGTGCTGGTCTTCTTTGACACCGATATGAATCAGGTAGCCAGCGTCAGCAGCAACTTCTTCTGGCAGTACGTCGCGCTGATGGCCGCGACCACCGTGCTGGTCCTGATCTTTGCGATCCGACACATCAAGCGCACGGTCGTAAAGCCCATCAACGAACTGGCGAACGCCGCCGACGCCTACGTGAAGGACCGCATGGACGTCGAACGCAGCAGTCTCCATTTCAACAATGTGAACATCCATACCGGCGACGAGATCGAAAAACTGAGTCTTGCGCTGAAAACGATGGAGACCGATCTTGGCGAATACATGAAGAACCTGACCCGCGTGACGGCGGAGAAGGAGCGCATCGGCGCGGAGTTGTCGCTTGCGACGCGCATTCAGGCGGCCATGCTGCCGCACATCTTCCCGGCTTTCCCGGATCGGGCGGAGTTCGACATCTACGCCAGCATGGACCCCGCCAAGGAGGTCGGCGGCGATTTCTACGACTATTTCCTCGTAGACGACGACCATCTTTGTATGGTCATGGCGGACGTGTCCGGCAAGGGCGTGCCTGCCGCGCTGTTCATGATGGCGTCCAAGATCATCCTGCAGAGCTGCGCGATGCTGGGCAAATCTCCCGCGGAGATCCTCACTATGACCAATCAGGCCATCTGCTCGAACAATCAGGAGGAGATGTTCGTCACGGTCTGGGTGGGCATTCTGGAGCTTTCCACCGGCAGGCTGACCGCTGCCAACGCCGGGCACGAGTATCCGGTGTTGAAGACGCCGGACGGCGATTTTGCGATCTACAAGGACAAGCACGGTTTTGTCATCGGCGGTATGGACGGCATGAAATATAAGGAATATGAGCTGTCGCTCACGCCCGGCGCAAAAATCTTCCTCTACACCGACGGCGTGCCCGAGGCGACCGACGCGAACAATACGCTGTTCGGCACCGAGCGGATGCTCTCCGCACTGCACGCGGCGCAGGACGAAGCCCCGCATAAAATTCTGAAAACGGTTCGCGCTCACGTGGACGCCTTCGTGCAGGAGGCGGAACAATTTGATGATCTCACGATGCTCTGCGTGGAGTATCGGGGAAAAGGAGGAGCAAAGCAATGACAGTAAAACTGAACGGCCGCATTGATTCTTCCAACGCGGCGCAGGCGGAGCAGGAGATCCTGTCGCAGCTTGCAGGCCCGGGCGAGGTCGTGCTGGACGCGCAGGCGTTGGAATACATTTCCAGCGCGGGACTGCGCGTGATCCTGCGGCTTCGGAAGGATCACCCCGATCTGCGCATTATCAACGTCAATTCGGACGTCTATGAGATTCTGGATATGACCGGCTTCACCGATATGATGCCGGTGGAAAAGGCGTACCGCGTCGTGTCCGTCGAGGGCGCGGAGGAGATCGGCCGCGGCGCGAACGGCACGATCTACCGCATCGACAAGGACAACGTGGTCAAGGTCTACAACAATCCCGAGGCATTGGCCGACATTCAGCATGAACGCGAGGTCGCCAAGCTGGCGCTGATCCTCGGCATCCCGACGGCCATCTCCTATGACGTGGTCAAGGTCGGCGGCAGCTACGGCTCTGTGTTCGAGCTCCTCAACGCCCGCTCCTTTGCGAAGATCCTCGCGAAGGAGCCGGAGAAGATCGACTGGTGCGTGGACGAGTATGTGAAGATGCTCAAGCTCATCCACAGCACGCTCGTCCCCGCCGGAAAGCTGCCGGACATGAAGGAAACCGCGCTGTCCTGGGCGGAATTCCTCAAGGACTATCTGCCGGAGGAAGCCGCCGCGAAGCTGTACGCGCTGGTGGAGGCGGTGCCGCACGACGACCATATGCTCCACGGCGACTACCATACGAAAAATCTGGAACTGCAGAACGACGAGGTCCTTCTGATCGACATGGACACGCTCGCGGTCGGCCATCCGATCTTCGAGCTGGCGTCGATGTACAACTCGTTCGTCGGCTTTTCCGAGCTGGATCACGGGATCATCCTAAAATTCCAGGGCTTTGACTGGCAGGTCGCCCTGGACTTCTGGCGCAAGTCGCTGGCGAAGTATCTCGGCACGAACTGCCCGACGAAGATCAAAGAGGTGGAGGACAAGGCGCGCATCCTCGGCTACACCCGCCTGATCCGCCGCTCCATCCGCCGCAAAGGGCTCGAGACCGAGCAGGGCAGAGCGGAGATCGGGCACTGGAAGGCGGAGCTGCTGGAGCTGCTGGAAAAGACCGACACGCTGACCTTCGACAAGGACGAGCTGGAGATCGAGGCGGTCCCGGAAAACCTGGACGAGGTTCTGGCGTTTTTGGGCGAACGCATAGACGCCGCCTGTTCCCCGAAAGCGCGGATGCAGCTTGAGATCGCCGTGGAGGAGATCTTCGTGAATATCGCGCGCTACGCTTATAACCCGGATACGGGCAAGGCGACGGTGCGCGTCGAAGTCACCGGCGAGCCCATCGGCGTGACGATCACCTTTATCGACCACGGCGTGCCGTATGATCCGCTGGCGAAGGAGGACCCCGACGTGACCCTCTCCGCGGAAGAACGCGGCATCGGCGGCCTCGGCGTCTTTATGACCAAAAAGATCATGGATAACATGACGTATGAATACCGCGACGGGCGGAACATTCTGAGGCTGCAAAAGAATCTTTGATACGATAGGATCAACTGCTATGAGCATTCCCAAAACGCTGGATCTGCATATGCATTCGACCGTCTCCGACGGGACTGACACGCCGGAGGAACTTCTTGCGCGCGTGCGCGAGGCCGGCCTGGAGCTGTTTTCGCTCACCGACCACGACGCGATCAAAGGCTGCGAACGGATCCTAGCCGCGCGGAGGGCGGACGACCCCGCCTTCCTGCCGGGCGTGGAGTTTTCCTGCCGGGATGAAGATGGGAAATACCACATCCTCGGCTACGGCTACGACCCGGATACGGAGCCGATCCGCCGCGTCGTCGCGCTCGGCCACGGTTATCGCATGAAGAAGGTCACGGCGCGTCTGGACTTTTTGAAGACGCGCTTCGGCTTCGACTTTCCCGCGGAAGAGCTCGAACGGCTGTTTTCGCTGTACAACCCCGGCAAGCCGCACATCGGCAATCTGATGGTGAAGTACGGCTATGCCGAGACGAAGGAATCAGCGATCAAGGACTATATCGATCAGCTGCGGATCCGCTCGGATTACATGCGTCCCGAGGAGGCCATCGCCGGTATCCTCGGCAGCGGCGGTATCCCGGTGCTCGCGCATCCGTGCTACGGCAGCGGCGACGAGCTCATCCTCGGAGACGAGATGGACCGGCGGCTGCGGAAGCTGATCGCCTTCGGTCTGCAAGGCGTGGAGGCGTATTACTGCGGTTTCACCGGAAAGCTTCGCGGCGCGATGCTCTCCTTCGCGGCGCAGTACGGGCTTTACGTCACGGCGGGCAGCGACTATCACGGAAAGAACAAGCTCGCCGCCCTGGGCGAGACCGGCCTGGAAGCCGCAGAGGACCGTCCCGAGGGGCTGCTGCGCTTCTTGAAAAGAATCGAAAAATGATAGATCTGAAGCTGGACACGCTGCAAAAGAAACCGAAGATTTACGATATTGCAGTCCTGACCGCCGTCTTTGCGGCGCTGCTTGCGGCCGTGTATCTGCTCGGCGGCGAGGAGAGCATGCGGCTCGGCTGCCTGCTGCTCGCGCTGTACTTTCTGACGGTCGCCGTCCTGCTGGTGCGGGCATTCTTCCGGCAGCTGCGGTATAACCTGTATTCTTACAACACGATCTTCTATTTCGGCTTCGCGCTGTTCGCGTTTTCGATCGCCCTGACCTACGGGCTGATGTACTTCCGCTCCCGGGAGATCCCGACGGACGCGCTGCTTCTGAACATGGGCGGCTGGCTGCTCGGCTCCGCGAAAACCTATACGCTGTTTACCTTTCCGTTCCTGCTTGCTTTTTCGGTCGCGCTGGTCGCGTCCAATCTGTCGCTGATCCGGCACGAGGGTTTCCGCTTCGTCAACCTGCTGGGCGTGCTCCTGGCCTGCCTGCTTGTGGGCGGCGCAGTTCTGATCTATGCGCTGGACTACTACGCTTACGGCTCTGTGACCGAGGTCATGCTGCACGATCTTCTGACCAATCTTCTGGCAGCGGTCTATCTCTATTTCGAGTGCATGATCCTCGGAACGATGGTGGCAAGCTCCATTGCCGCCCGGTACGAGCCGAAGAAGGATAAGGATTATATCATCGTGCTTGGCTGCGCCATCCGAAAAGACGGCACGCCCACGCCGCTGCTGCGCTGCAGGCTGGACCGGGCGCTGACCTTTGCGAAACGGCAGGAGGCCGAAACCGGAAAGGCGCCGATTTTTGTTCTCTCCGGCGGGCAGGGCGCGGACGAGTGCGTTTCTGAAGCCGAGTGCATGCGGCGCTGGCTGACGGAACAGGGCGTCCCGGAGGAACGGATGATCCTCGAGGACAGGTCCACGGATACGGCGGAGAATATGGCGTTCTCCAAGAAGTTGATTTTAGAGCGCGTCCGTCCTGCGAAGGAGGCGCCTGCGGTGTACTGGCCCGCAGCGGACGACCCGGAGGCGCGGATCGCGTTCTCCACGACAAACTACCACGTTTTTCGCTCCGGGCTCAAAGCCCGGCGGAGCAAGCTGCGGGCGCTGGGCATGGGCTGTAAATCGAAATGGTATTTCTGGCCCAACGCCGCCGTCCGCGAGTTCGTCGGTCTCATCACGCAGCACCGCGTCAAGCAGGGCCTGATCCTTCTCGCGATGATCGTGTTTTACACCGTACTGACCATTCTGTATTATATGTTGCAGTGATAACAAAGAAGCGGATATTGAGAGATGAAAAAGGGACTTAGCATCAAAACAAAGGTGGCGATCTCCGCGATCGTCTTTATGGGGATCCTGACGGCGGCCATTGCCTTTGCCGGATACCGGCTCTATTATAAGAGCGTCATGGAAAGCTACACGACGTACGCGGATACGGTGCTGGATTACGCCTGCAGCGAGGCGGCGGAGCATTCGTTCGGGGATATGATCGCGGCGCGGGATATGCCGGAGGACTATGAAGCCTTCCGGCAGGATCTCGACCGGATCAAGGATTCCTCCGAAATTGAATACCTGTACGCGATCTATTTTGAAGACGTCGAGGATCTCCACAGCCTGCACTACGCGATCAACGCAAAATCGCAGGCGGAATTAGAGGCCGGCGCGACGCTGACGTATATGGGAAAGCCCTGCGAAGAAGGCGCGTTCCCGGAGGATACGCTGCGTACGCTGCAGGAAGCGGTCAAGAGCGGCAGGCACGAGAACGGCACGATGAAGGGCTACTCCGAGGGCTACGGCTATATGCTGAACGGCTACCGCGTCCTGTTTGACAGCGAAGACAACGCCGCCGGCCTGATGTGCGTGGAGATCGACATCAACCGCATCAACGCCGGCCTGCATCGGTATCTGTTCGCCGTCGTGCTGATCGCGGCAGGCTTTACCGCCATGGTCGTTTTGGCCTACCTGTTCAATACCAAGCGTTCCCTGGTCGGGCCGATCGAACGGATCGCAAAGAGCAGCGACGCCTTCGTCCGGAAAATGCAGGACAACGCGCCGCCCGAGGAGCTGGTTTTTGAAGACGTGCAGGTGAAGTCCGGCGGAGAGCTCGCCGCAATGGCGGAGAACGTCAAACGCCTTGCCGACGGCGTGGCGGGTTATATGACCAACCTGCAGGCGGCGACGGCGGAAAAGGAACGCATCGGCACCGAGCTGTCGCTGGCGATGCGCATTCAGACGGCGATGATGCCGCACGTTTTCCCGCCGTTCCCGGATCGGACGGAGTTTGATATCTTTGCCTCGATGGACCCTGCCAAGGAGGTCGGCGGCGACTTTTACGACTTCTTCTTCACGGACGAGGATCACCTGTGCATGGTGATCGCGGACGTCTCCGGCAAGGGCATTCCCGCGGCGCTCTTTATGATGGCGGCCAAGATCATCCTGCAAAGCTGCGCCATGCTGGGAAACAGCCCCGGCGAGATCCTCACCAAAACCAACGAGGCGATCTGCTCCAACAATCAGGAGAATATGTTTGTGACCGTCTGGGTGGGCATGCTCGAGCTGTCTACCGGCAAACTGACGGCTGCAAATGCAGGGCATGAATACCCGGTCCTGAAAAACCCGGACGGCAGCTTTGCGGTATACAAGGATCGCCACGGCTTTGTCATCGGCGGCATGGCCGGCGTCAGGTATAAAGAATACGAGCTGACGCTGTCCCCCGGCGCGAAGCTCTTCCTCTACACGGACGGCGTGCCGGAGGCAACGAACGCAGACAGAGAGATGTTCGGTCTGGACCGGGCGGTCGCTGCGCTGAACGAGCACCCCGACGCCGCGCCGGAGCAGCTCCTGCAAAACGTCCGCCGCGCCGTGGATGCGTTTGTAAAGGACGCGGAACAATTCGACGATCTCACGATGCTCTGCGTGGAATACAAAGGAACGTAAGGATTTGCCTTAAGACCCATTTCACAGAAAAACAAATAGGGGCATACCGTTTTAACGACGCAGCGTCCCGGGCGGTATCCCGCAGATCGAACCGGAGGAGCTGTTCGCCGAAGCCGGAAAAAGCTCGCGTGCGCCTTGCCCGGGGCGTCGTCAGATGCTGTAATAGGAGAAAGCACGACGTCTCAAGCCTGCGACCCTGATGCTTCGAGACGTCTGAGGAGGTCATCGCAATGAAAAATGCCCTTGTTTTGCTCCTTGCGATTCTGCTCCTGCTGTCCGTACTGCTGAGCGGATGCGCGGAGAGCCAATCCTCTCCGGAATCGCAGCAGGCGACGGAGGAGGAAGCGTTCGATCCCTATGGCGCTGAAAACCGCTACGACGTCGACAAGGAGATGTTCGCCGTGCAGACGGGCGTAGACTACGGCACCGTCGTCAGCGATCTGACCTATCCGTCGACGGTCGCCGGCGACGACAAGCGGTGCTGCGTCCTGCTGCCCGCGGGATACGACGAGAGCAAAACCTATCCCGTGATGTACGTCGCGCACACCTTCGGCGGATCGCCCGACGAGCTGATCGCTGAGAAGTCCTATCTGACCGTGCTCTACGGCAACATGCTCCACAGCGGACTCGCCGTTCCGATGATTATCGTCGCCTTCGATCTTTACACCGGCCCTGCCGCGGAAAAGGACGGAAAGACAGGCGCCGAACTGCGGGAAAGCTACAACAAGGTGATCGAGGAGATCCACGCGGATCTGATGCCCTTTATCGAAAAGCGCTTTCCTGTCAGCACCGCGCGGGAGGACACTGCCGTCGCCGGGACTTCGGAGGGCGCGGTGAAGGCGCTGTGCATCGGCTTCACCTGGCCGGAGGAGTTCGGATGGATCGGTTCTTTCTCGCCGGTCGCCGGCGTCATCCCCAGCGAGTTTGAAAAGTACACGATGTGGAACGAGCCCGCGATGGAGGACTTCCCGCAGCTGGCCGAAGAAGAAGCGCCCTGCTACGTCTACCTCGCGGTCGGAAGCGAGGATTCCGGCAGCACGGGCCCCACCCTCTTCTACGGAGACGTGCTGACCGAGTGCGGGATCCGCAACCAGACCGACCTTGTAGACGGCTTCGACCACACCGTCCGGTTCTGGAAGCGGTGCTTCTATAATTTCCTGGCTAAGGCGTTTCAATAGCGCGGCGGAACACGCCGCCCTGCACGAAAGGGATTGATTCGGGCCCGGAAATGCTATATACTATGCCTAAAGAGGTGAAAACCCTTGAAAAGACTGTTTGTCCTCCTGCTCGCGGCCACGCTGCTGCTCTGCCTTGCGGCTTGCGGGAACGCGGACGAAACGCCTGCGGAGCCGACCGAAGCGCCCGCGCTGACCGAGGCCGCGTCGGATGCTCCGGCGGCGACGGACGCCGCCGCGCTGATCGGAGAGATCAAGAGCAATCTGATCGGAAGCTGGAGCAATTTCGCCTTTGACGGCGTGAAGCTGACCTTCCGCGACAACGGAACGGGAAGCTACCTGGGGCTCAGCGGCGCGGAGCGTTCCTTCCTCTATCTCCTGTCTGTCTCGCATGAAGCGTACAACAACGGGGAGGAATACGTGAATTATCTGATGAGCGTCAAGTATGATAACGGCGCGTCTGAGGATATCGTCATCGACATCCGGGACAACGACGGCGCGGAGCTGGTCCTCTACGGCATCGACGGCGGCGGCTACTCCGGCCTGATCGACTTCGACGTCTGGACGAAAGAGTAGACCGTCACTGCGCTGTTTCGCAAAGGAGGGAAGCGCTATGGACTGCGAAAACGATACTTCCTGGGTGCGCGGGATGCTCTTCCCGGGCGAAATCCTGCTCTGGACCGGCAAGCCCGGCAAGGGGCATATGTTCGGCAAGAAGGATGTGTACCTGATCCCGTTCAGTATCCTCTGGTGCGGCTTTGCCATCTATTGGGAGGCGGGCGTGATAATGAGCGGCGCGCCGCTGATATTCCCCCTGTTCGGCATCCCCTTCGTGCTTGCCGGTCTGTACATCACGGTCGGCCGGTTCATCCTTAAACGAATCCGGGCGCGAAACAGCCGGTATGCGCTGACGAGTCAGCGAATCATCATCAAAGTCGGCAATGTCAGCAAGTCGCTGGACCTGAACTATCTGCCGCGCATGACCGTGATCCGCTACGCAGACGGCAGCGGCGTAATCCTCTTCGGGGAAACCCGCGGCTGGTCGGACAGCGGCTTCGGCTTTGACCGTTCTACCACCACGGAAGCACTGGCGGAGCTGCAGAACATCCCAGACGTCAACGGCGTGGAATACCGCATCCGCACCGCCGTCGAGCAGGCGCTACTCGCAAAACAGAATTTACAGGCAGAATGATCGCGGAAGGATCTTCCATGGTCGTCCTGCGCGAGAAACCAAGCAAAGATCCTGCCGCTTTTGCGGTGGGTTCTTTGTTTTCTGTCGCGGAACGGCGAAAAACACATGGAAAAGCGCGCCGTTCTATGATATAATACACATATTGACACAGCGGAGGGAACGATATGGACAACAATCAGATGCACGGACCGCTGAAAAAAGAGGATTATACGGAGCCCTGCTGTCCGCTGGACATGCACCCGGAGGTCACGCCGATCCCGATCCGGCGGATCCTCGCTAAGCTGGACAGCTATTTGGGGCAAAATGACTACGCTTCCGCCGAGCGGCTGCTCAAGAACTGGCTTGCGGAGGCGGAGGCCGTCAACGACCGGCAGGGGCGGCTGACCGTCCTGAACGAGCAGATCGGCATCTGCCGCAAGACGGGCAAAGAGGCCGAATGCCTCGCGGCGATCGACGCCGCCCTCGCGCAGATGGAACAGCTCGATATGGAGGACACCGTGACCGGCGGGACGACCCTGATCAACGCCGCGACCGGCTATAAGGCCTTCGGCCGGGCGGAGGCGGCGCTGCCGCTCTACCGCAAGGCGCAGGCGGTCTACGAGAAACTCCTCCCGCCGGGAGACGACCGGCTCGCCGCGCTCTATAACAACATGGCGCTGACCCTTGCGGAGCTGAAAGAGTACCGCGAGGCGGAGACGCTGTTCGAGAAGGCGATCGCCATCATGGAGCAGCGGGAGCACGGCGAAGCCGAGACGGCGATCACCTGTCTGAATCTCGCTGACCTGATCTGTGCCGAGGTCGGCTACGAGGCGGGAGAGGACCGCGTCGAGGCCTATCTGCGCCGTGCGGAAGCCCTTTTAGACACGGAGGACCTGCCGCGCGACGGCAACTACGCCTTCGTCTGCGAAAAGTGCGCGCCGGTCTTCGGCTATTACGGCTATTTTTACACGGAACAAACGCTGAAAGAGAGAGCGAGGGAGATCTATGAACGGACTTGAACTGTCCCGCGGATATTTTGAAACATACGGCAAACCGATGCTGGAAAACGACTTTGCAGACCTTCTGCCGTTCCTTGCGGTCGGCTGCGTGGGAAGCGGCTCGGAGCGGTTCGGCTTCGACGACGAGGTCTCGCGCGACCACGACTTCGAGCCGGGCTTCTGCATTTTCCTGCCGGGCGAGGACGTCGTCGACCGCCGCAAGGCCTTCCTGTTGGAGCGCGCCTACGCGAAGCTCCCGAAGGAGTTCGAGGGCGTGCAGCGGCAGCCCCTGTCTCCCGTCGGCGGCAACCGCTTCGGCGTGCTGCGCACGGCGGAGTTCTACACCGCCGCGGTCGGCTCGCCGACCGGCGAGCTGTCCGTGCAGGCGTGGCTGACCGTGCCGGATTCGGCGCTCGCCGAGGCGGTCAACGGCGAAGTCTTCTTCGACAACTACGGAGAATTCACCGCCATCCGGCAGCGCATCGCGGACATGCCGGGGGATATCCGCCTGAAACGACTCGCGGGCAATATCCTGCTGATGGCGCAGTCCGGGCAGTACAATTTCCTGCGCTGCCTGCAGCACGGCGAGCCGGAAGCGGCGGTGTTTGCCTGCCGCGAGTTCGTCCTTGCGGCGATGAAGGTCTACTTCCTGCTCCACAAGCGGTATCTGCCGTATTACAAGTGGAGCTTCCGCGCCCTGCGGCAGACGGAGGACGGCGCGGAGCTCGCGTCGAAGCTCTCCTTCCTGCTCCTCGGCGATCATCGAAGCGAGGAAGACGCGATGCGGAAATACGCGATGATCGAACAGATCGCGGGCGAGTTCATCACGATGCTGCAGGACAACGACCTGACGAAAGCGATCTGCGGCGATCTGGAAAAGCACGCCTATTCCGTCAACGACCGCATTTCGGACGCCACGGTGCGCAACCTGCACGTCCTCGCGGCAGTCTGAGGCCGCAAAAAAGAGACGCCTGTACAGGCGTCTCTTTTTTGCGCGTTATCCGGTTGTCCGCGACGCTTCACTTCGGCGGGTAGGGCGTTTTGACGTCGGTACGGCCCAGCAGATAGTCGACGCTGACGCCGTAAAAATCTGCGAGCTTATCCAACACCGAAAGCGGAATATTCAGATTGCCGCGTTCGTAGTCAGAGTAGGTCGTCTGATGGACTTGCAGCAAACCGGCAATGAACGCCTGCGTCAGGTCTTTGTCCTCCCGCAGTATCCGTAGTCTCAGTTCCATCACACTATGCTCTCTGATCTGTTCTGCCGGTCAGATAGTCCAGCGAAACATCGAACAGGTCCGCTATCCGCACCAAGACACCAATGCGCGGCTCCCGCGTCATCAGTTCGTAATTCTGATAAGCTTTCTCCGTAATATCGCAATAAGTCGCTACCTGCATTTGCGTAAGACCTTTCGCTTTGCGGCATTCTCTGAGCCGTTTGGATATGATTTCTTTCATAGTATCACCTACAATCGTTATTGACAAAGTGATTGTAGGTGATTATTATTTTCAATATACCAACATTTGTTGGTGAATGGAGGATAGACGAATGCCGGACTATGAGAAACTGTATCACTTGCTGTTCAACGCGATCACGGACGCGGTGGAGCGAATCGCGCAGGGAGAGCCGGAATCGGCCCGCTTTTTGCTGATCCGCGCGCAGCAGGCCGCGGAGGAGGCTTATCTTCTTGCGGGCGACAAGTGAGATAAAAAGAGACGCCTGTACAGGCGTCTCTTTTTTGCGCGTTATCCGGTTGTCCGCGACGTTTCACTTCGGCGGGTACGGCGTTTTGACGTCGGTTCGGCCCAGCAGATAGTCGACGCTGACGCCGTAAAAATCTGCGAGCTTCAAAAGCACTTCAATAGGGTAATTCAAAACACCGATCTCGTATTGCGAATAGGTGTTCTGCTTGATGTGCAGATACTCTGCGATCTGCTTCTGTGTGTATCCGCCGTCGATGCGAAGATTACGGATTGTTTCGAATTTCAATACCTCATAACGCATGTTCATCACCCGCGTAAAGCATAGTATATCCGAAAATCAGATATTGTATTTTATCTGATTTTAAGATATACTAACCCTCACAGGGGGGTGATCATTTGCCGGACTATGAGAAACTGTATCACTTGCTGTTCAACGCGATCACGGACGCGGTGGAGCGCATCGCGCAGGGAGAGCCGGAATCGGCCCGCTTTCTGCTGATCCGCGCGCAGCAGGCCGCGGAGGAGGCCTATCTTCTTGCGGGCGACAAGTAAGATAAAAAGAGACGCCTGTTCAGGCGTCTCTTTTTCCGCTTATCGGTTATCCACGCGCTCCGGGAACAGGTCGTGCTGGCTCAAACGCTGCCACGCGACCTCCTCCCACTTCGTTCCGGGCTTGCCGTAGTTGCAGTAGGGGTCGATCGACACGCCGCCGCGCGGCAGGAACTTGCCCCAGACCTCGATATACTTCGGCTCGAGCAGGCGGATCAGGTCTTTCATGATGACGTTCACCACGTCCTCGTGGAAATCCCCGTGCTGGCGGAAGGAGAACAGATACAGCTTCAGCGATTTGCTCTCCACGAGCTTCTGATCCGGCACGTAGGAGAGGTAGACGGTGGCAAAATCCGGCTGGCCGGTGATCGGGCACAGGCTGGTGAATTCCGGACAGTTGAACTTGACGAAATAGTCGTTGTCGGGGTGCTTATTGCTGAACGATTCCAGCACGCTGGGGTCGTATTCGGTCGGGTACTTCGTCCCGCTGCTGCCCAGCTTGGTGAGGTTTTCCTTTTCTCTCATAATGATCTCCGGATCGCAGATTTGACGCAAAAAAGAACGCAGCCCCATAGAGATGGGACTGCCGTGGAGATAGTCCCGGTTTTCTTTTACGACAGGAAGGTAAGCCGAGGAGAGCCGAGCTCAAGCCGTCTCTGCGCGGCTCTTTTCGGTCCTTTTCGGCTTGTTGTCCTTGCCTTGCGACAGCAAGGCTGCGTTCGCCGCACCGAAAATCCCTCAAAAATAGCTCGCGCAGAGATGCGAAGCAGTTTTCCCGGAGCGTCAATTCGTCAAGACGAGAAAAACGCCGCAGGGAATCCTTGATGGATTTTCAAGGCGGTTTGCGAAGTATTGGCGGATTGCCGCCCGTGAAAACCGACTTGAGTTCGACTCTCCTCGGCTTAATGAACTGTCGGCTGAACTGTCGGCGTCATGCAGGAGTATTATATCACCGCCGCGCAAAAAGTCAAGCCCGGCGCGGGCGCCCGATGGGCGCCCCTACGTCACGTACGATAGATGTTTGTAGAGGCGGCCATCGGCTGCCCGCGTTTTTCGTTTTCAAAAACGCCTGTCATTGCCCGGGTTGTCCGGGCAATCTGTGTGTTTCAACGCAGAAGACTTTTCGTATAGCGGCAAAGTCTGAGGGGTTATGGCTCCCTCTCTGAGGGAGCTGTCGAGCGACAGCGAGACTGAGGGAGTCGGAACGGCACATAGGCCGTTCCCTACAACGCTACCAGGAGGGAGGCCGCGCGCCTTCTTCGCTCATTTATGGATATATACCCTCGTCGGCTCCGGCTCGCCGTCGCCCTGCGCCATGCAGAAAAACTCCCAGCCGTACCGCTCGTAAAATCCCGTGTGGTCGGTGACCAGATACACCGGCGAAACGCCCTTCGCGCGCAGATCCTCCACCGTCATATCCAGCAGGCGACCTGCGATCCCACGCCCGCGATACGCCTCCTCGGTGTAGACGGCGCAGACGTTCGGCGCGAGATCCTTGCGGTCGTGGAAATCGTTCTCGATCACGCCCATGCCGCCGACGATCTTCCCGCCGTCCAGGCAGAGGTACCAGCCGTATTCCGTTTCGCCGCGCAGATAGGCGTCCATGCATTCGAGATAGGCCTCCTTCGGCACGCCCCATTTGCCGTGGAACCAGTCCGCGGCGGCGTCCTCCAGCTCCGGCCTCTCCCGCAGGGTGATGTAAAGACAGTCGTTCATATGTTTCCCCCGGTGTTTCGTATTTCGCACAATTCAATCCTAATTATACACAATCATTCGCACAAATCAATCGTCTACGCGAAACAGGACAGCAGTTTTTCTGCGAAAAGCCGTCATTTAGAAAAAATCTATTGCAAACATTTGTTCTATATGATATACTGTTTTCAGAAAGTTACAATAACAGATGAGGTGACAAATATGGATATCGTCTTCGCAAAGCAAATCCTGCAGGCATTGGCTGACGGCGTCAATCCCGCAACGGGTGAGGTGTTGCCGAAGAACGACAGTTGTAACGAGCCGGAAGTAATCCGTGCGTTGCACCGCGTCCTTCAGGAACTCGAGAAAAATGACAAGGCAAAGAAATCAAAGTGGGAGAATGCGGGCTTGCCCTGGACGGAAGAGGACGAGCAAACGCTTTGTATGATGTTTGACCGCGGCGATTCGAACAGGGAAATCTGCAAACATCTCCAGCGAAGCGAGGGCGGTATCGCCGCAAGGCTTGCAAAACTTGGAAAAATCCCTTCGCGTGATGTTTTCGAATACGGAAGAAAGTAACTTCCTTTTCCTCGCGGCGGCAGAAACGCCGCCGCGCAACAGGTCCTGTTGCAACAGCGGCTCTGCCTGCGTGCCGACAAGCGTCACTTGCCAATCGCCTTGTTGCTGCCACTCCTTTTTGCTCCCTTGCCTCCGCCACAGGCGGCGGTCGCAAACGTCCCCCGCGGGAGATTCGTCTGCATTTTTTGCCAATGGCAAAAAATTAAGGATCGACCAGTGTGCGCACTGGTCGCCGACAGTTCACCGAACTGTCGGATTTAGTTTTCGAATCTCCCACGACCAGAATGGGCGACACCCACGAGGGGTGTCGCCCATTCTGGTGACCCGCGGGAGATTCGAACTCCCGACCCATTGCTTAAAAGGCAATTGCTCTGCCTGCTGAGCTAGCGGGTCATATAAAAATCGGAGCAAAGCACGCCTTTGCTCCGACATGGCTGGGATGGCAGGACTCGAACCTACGAATGCCAGAGTCAAAGTCTGGTGCCTTACCACTTGGCGACATCCCAATACGGTCCGTGCCAAGGCAGGGGGAAATGGGGTGAGTGATGGGACTCGAACCCACGGTCTTCAGAGCCACAATCTGACGCGTTAACCAACTACGCTACACCCACCGTATTCCTTACCCGCGCGAAACTGCTTTTGTGGCGCGGCTTCGCGTTGCAGTTTTTTTGGAAGGACTGCGCCTTCGCCGAGCTTTTAGCCCGCTGGTACGCCAGAAGCTGCAAGCAGAAATGATGCCGGTGGCATTATTTCTGCGCCGCAAGTCCCTTCCGAGAAGGCGAGCCGCAAGGCGAAGCCTGATCGGTGGCG
>CAJOEH010000009.1:0-102304 GCA_905233385.1 uncultured Oscillospiraceae bacterium | reverse complement strand
GGTGGCATTATTTCTGCGCCGCAAGTCCCTTCCGAGAAGGCGAGCCGCAAGGCGAAGCCTGATCGGTGGCGTACGGTACGATCTGTCGATCAGCATTGCAGTTTTTCAGAAGGGCTGCGCCTTCACTGATATAATAACCAGCTGGTACGCCAGAAGGGACTCGAACCCCCCACCTACTGCTTAGAAGGCAGTTGCTCTATCCGGATGAGCTACTGGCGCGTATTGGAGCGAGTGATGGGAATCGAACCCACGCCCACAGCTTGGAAGGCTGTTGTACTAGCCGTTATACTACACCCGCACGTCGAGTTCGGTTTCAGCCATAAGATATTAACATAAAGGTATTTGAATGTCAAGGCTTATTTTCCAAAAAGAACGGCGGCGCGGGCGGTTCTTCCGGCACCCGTCTGAAAAAGCCGCGCGCGGGGCATACTCTCTGTGAAATAACGGGAGGGACGCTATGAATTCCAAAGTCTATACCGTCTGGAAAGAGACGGTCATCTTCTATCTGGGCGGGATGTTCTACTGCCTGACGGAGCTTTTGTGGCGCGGGTGGACGCACGGGAGCATGTTCCTGCTCGGCGGGCTGTGCTTCTATGTGGTCGGGGGACTGGACCGGCATGTTCGGATCAGCATTCTGGCGCAGATCGTGCTGGGCGCGCTCATTGTCACGTTCTTCGAGTTCTGGACGGGGATGCTCGTCAACCGCGTGATGCACCTGAACGTGTGGGATTATTCGCACCTGCCATTCAACTTCATGGGGCAGATCAGCCTGCCGTTCACCCTGCTGTGGGTGCCGTTGAGCCTGATCGCGTGCTTCTGCGAAAACTATCTGCGGCACGCGCTCTTTGGCGAGCCCGTGCCGCAGGTGCGGTGGGTGATCTAGAATAACACAAGTAGCTGTTCCTGCGATATTTGAGAAATCTACCAATACTGTCATTGCCCGGCTTGTCCGGGCAATCTGTGTGTATCGACAAGGGGCAATTTCCGATAATACGATACACGTGCCATGCCTGCAACGGACAGATTGCCACGCCGCTGCGCGGCTCGCAATGACAGAAACGGGGTGCGCTCTTTGGCGAGCCCGTGCCGCAGGTAAGGTTGGTGATCTGAGATCGAAAACGGGCGGCCAATGGCCGCCCGTAATGCAATCCGTTATTTCATGATCGGCGCGTCGCCGTTTTGCCAGGTGTGGTTCAAAATATCCTCGCCGGTCAGCACCCACTCGCCATACGTCAAGGCGTAGGTTTCATCAATATCTTCCATCGGGACTTCAAAAACCCACATGGGATAGTCCCGGAACCAATTCGGATCGTGCACCGTCATCGGCACCGTGTCCAGCGTATCGCTTGGCTCTATGCCGTACATTGGAGAATCCACATAGGCCGTTTCGTGCTCGTGGTCATAATTCTGCATCACAAAAATCAATACGTCTTTCTGCCCGTTTGCCTCGATCACGATATACTGCGAATTATACTCCTTGATCTTCCCCTGCCAATCCGCATCGTAAAAGATCTTAACGTACGGCTCGTCGAAGATGCGATAAGTCTCCCGGGAGTAAGCCTTTTCGGCGTCGGTATAGTACAGAAAGAAACGAATATCATCTCCTGAATCAGCGGCCTTGCAGGCGACCAGCGCGCCGCCGACCGTCAGCGGCTTCCAATCCAGAACGGTCAATTCCTTTGAGGCTCCCTGCCTGATCTGTGCTTCCGTTACCGGATTTCCGTAGATTTCGATGGTTTCCCCGACGGGCACTTTCGTACACGCCGCAAGAAGCAATACTGTGATTGCCATCAGGAATACAATGACCCGCTTTTTCATAGTTTCCTCCTTTTGAGTCCGGTGGGTGATTTGAGATAGAAAACGGGCGGTCATCGGCCGCCCGCGTAATATGATGCAGGTCACAAACGTGCGACGGACAGATTGCCACGGTCGCTGCGCGACCTCGCAATGACAGAGAGGAGAGAAGCATTGCCGCCCTGAAAACCTTTATTCCTGCACTATCTCAAAACTGCTCGGTGGGTACAGATAGTCGTCACCTGTATCGTCTTTGATTCGATACCAGCCTTTTTCAACAGAAATCACATCATAGATTATTCCATTTGTCAATTCCAGCGGGATTGTTTTCCCGATGTATTTAACCTTCATCAAAGAACTCTGTTTCCCCGGCATTAGATTCTTCCGGCGTTTCTTCCGACGGCGCTTCTTCGGGTTCCGGCTCCGGCAGCGGGCCGTCGGTCAGGAGGAGGCACGCGCTGCAGGTCGCCATGGAGAGCAGGAGCGACGCGTTGATCAGGACATTGCTGAGCGCGCCGGCGTGCAGGGTGTCCGCGACGGTGAAGGCGCAGAAGGCGGTCGCGCCGAGCGTCCAGAACAGGCACATCCGGATATGGCCGCGGTCAAAGCTGAAGCCCGCGAGCTGGAAGCTGCCGAGCATACAGCAGATGGCGGCGAGGAGCTGGAAGGCGTAGTCGTGGATGGACGGATCGGTGTTCCAGACCTGGAAGCAGACGATCAGCCGGACGATCAGATAGAGGCTCGCGACCATAAACAGCAGGGGAGAGGGCTTTTCGTTCAGGATCCGCAGGACCGCGAAGACGATAAAGCAGACCGCGCAGACGACCCCGAGCGGCGGCAGGAGCTTTGCGAGCGCCGTGGAGACCTCCGGCGACTGGGTGACGACCGCTGCGGAGGAGGCGTCGCCCGACGCCCACAGATGGATGTTGCCGACGATCAGCCCGATGGCGCTCAGGATCAGCAGAAGATTGGGAAGGAGGGCGGCGGGGAAGACCTGCCGCCAGCTTACTTTCTTCTGCAGCGGGATCAGGAAGGCGATCGCGCCGACGAACAGAATGCCGCTCAGGACGGTCAGCAGGATATGAAGAGCGCTGCCCTCGGCCAGACTGCCGTCCGGCAGCAGTTCCGTTGCGAGCTGCTGGCGGCGAATCAGAAAACCGGCGACGGCGACGCAGAAAGTCAGGGCAAGCAAGAGCCAGCGGGATGCTTTTTTCATGACAGATTCCTCCGTTCTTCCCGGTCATTATATCACAAGCGGAGAAAAATTTACATAGCAACGGGAAAAATTTTTGCGCAGCGGCGGAAATCGCCCTGTTTTTCCCAAAAAAGTTTCCGAAACTACTTGCAATTCGGAAAGTCGGGTGCTATAATGTGGACAATCAATAGTAAATCTTACTAAAGAGAGGGTCGCCCCTCTCTTTCTTCTTGCAATGAGGAGTTGACGACCGAATGAAGATCACCGAACAGGTCCGGCAGTTCGCCGAACCGCTGGTCCGGGAATGCGGCTGCAGCCTCTGGGACGTCGAGTACGTCCGCGAGGGCGGCGAATGGTACCTGCGCCTGTACATCGACAAAGAAGGCGGCGTGGATATCGACGACTGCGAGCGGGTCTCCCGCGCGGTCGACCCCGTGCTGGACGAGAAGGACCCGATCCCCGAAAGCTATCGCTTCGAGGTCTGCTCGGCGGGGCTGGAGCGCGTGCTCAAGCGGCCGTCGGATTTCGAGCAGTTCCTGGGCGCGCCGGTGCTGGTGAAGCTCTATCAGCCGAGAAACGGCATGAAAGAGTTCGCCGGGACCCTGACGGGCTATGAGGACGGCCGAGTGACGGTGGACGTGAACGGCAAACCGTTTACCTTTGAAAAAACCGAAGTCGCGCTGGTACGCCTGCGCGTGGAATTCTGATACGAGATATACGAGAAGGAGAATAGTTATGAATTCTGAGATTTTTGCTGCGCTGCGGCAGCTGGAAAAGGAACGCGGCATCCCGGTCGATTACATGGTCGACCGCATCACGCAGGCGCTCGTCGCGGCGTATAAGAAAGACAAGGACGGCTACACCGACAACGTCTTCGTCGAGCTGAACGAGAGCAAGCTCCTGATGTACGCGCAGAAGGAGGTCGTGGAGGAGGTCGTCTCTCCCGCGACGGAGATCACCCTCGACGCCGCGAAGAAGATCAGCAAGCGCGCGAAGCTCGGCGACGTCGTGAACGTCGAGATCCAGACCAAGAACTTCGGCCGCATCGCCGCCCAGACCGCGAAGCAGGTCATCATCCAGGGCATCCGCGAGGCCGAGCGCGGCATGGTGTTCGAGTCCTTCTCCTCGAAGGAGCATGAGATCCTGACCGGCACGGTGCTGCGCATCGACAATTCCGGCGACATGACCATCCACGTCGGCCAGGGCACCGACCGCACCGACGCGCTGCTCGCGGTCAGCGAGCAGGTCCCGACCGAGCACTTCGTCGAGGGCGATATGATCCGCGTCTACGTCGTCGAGGTGCGCCGCAGCAACCGCGGCCCGCAGGTCCTCGTCTCCCGCACCCATCCGGCGCTTGTCAAGCGCCTGTTCGAGCTGGAAGTCCCCGAGATCGAGTCCGGCGCGGTGGAGATCCGCTCCATCGCCCGCGAGCCCGGCTCCCGCACGAAGCTCGCCGTCCGCGCGGCGGAGGAAAACATCGACCCGGTCGGCGCCTGTGTCGGCGCCCGCGGCGCCCGCGTCGGCGCGGTCGTCGACGAGCTGCAGGGCGAGAAGATGGACATCGTCGTCTGGTCGGAGGACATCTGCGAGTTCGTCGCTTCGGCGCTGAGCCCGGCGGACGTCATCTCCGTCACCCAGCTTCCCGGCGCGAAGGCGTGCCGCGTGATCGTCCCCGACGATCAGCTCTCGCTCGCCATCGGCAAAGAAGGGCAGAACGCCCGTCTGGCGGCCCGCCTGACCGGCTGCAAGATCGACATCAAGCCCGCTTCCCAGGCTGACGCCTACGAAGCGGAGTAAGATAAAACACATCGGCCGAAAGGAGGGAGAATCGTGCCGAAGAAAATACCGATGCGACAGTGTCTCGGCTGCCGCGAAATGAAGCCGAAGCGGGAACTGCTGCGCGTCGTCCGCAGTCCGGAGGGCGCGATCGCTCTCGACCTGCACGGCAAGGCCTCCGGCAGAGGCGCATACGTCTGCCATGATCCGGAGTGTCTGAAAAAAGCAATTCGCTCGAAGGCGCTGTCCCGCGCCCTCGAGACGGAGATTCCGCAGGAGATCTATGACGCCCTGCTGGCGGAAATGGAGGCGGAAACGAATGGAACGAGATAAGAGCCTCGGCCTGCTGTCGATCGCGAAGAAGGGCGGCAACATCGTCCTCGGCGAGGAGCAGGTCGGCGCTGTGGCAAGAGCGGGACGGGCAAGACTGATCCTGCTGGCAGCGGACGCGGGGGCGCATACCTACCGCAGAGCGAAGAGCTTCATCGCCGGAACGCCGCAGCCCATGCTGCAGCTCAGCTACGATAAGGATACGCTGGGCGACGCTCTGGGCACGACGAGCTGCGCGATCGCGGCGATCAGCGACGTGAGGCTGGCGCAGGCGTTCGTGAAGACGCTGGGCGAGCCGGAGAAGTACGCGGAGCTGCTGCAGGATCTGGACGTGCGGGTGCAGCGCGTGGAGAAACGCCGCGCCGAGGAAAAGGCGCACCGCAACAACGTCCGTCATAATGTCTGCCGTAAGTCGAAATCCAAAAAGGATTCGGATTTCGACGCCAAATCATAGATTTGGCCGCAATTTTTCAAAGAAAAATTGACGGCATTCATTGTAATGTATGTCGGGCAAATTCAAATACCAAAGTACTTGAATTTGCTAAGCCGAGTTCTCGGCTTGCAGAAACGCTTTTGAGCGTTTCCGCATTCCATCATTATGGGAAAAAGTAATGGAGGTGGCTATATGAGTTTAGTGAAATACCGCATCAGAGAAGTCGCGGCGGATTTCGGCATGCAGCCGAAACAGGTCATGGAGATCGTCGGACTCTATTTTGACAAGCCGAAGAATAACACGCAGGTGCTGACAGACGAGCAGCTCAACGTCGTGTTTGACCATATCACGCAGCATCACCAGATCGAGTCGATCGCGGAGGTGTTCGCGGTGGCGCCGTCGCCGAAGAAGGAAGCGCCGAAGAAGGAAGAAAAGCCCGCGGCCAAGGCGGAGGACAAGAAGACCGCCGCCGGCAAGGCGGAGGAGAAGCCCGAAAAGCCGAAGGTCGAGCAGCGCAAGCGCGAGCGCCGCGTGGTCGACACCAAGGCGGTCACGGTCAACGCCGACCGCTTCGACGACCGCGTGGACAATCTCGTGTCCGAGCGCGTGCAGAACTATTCCGGCGGCAAGCAGAAGATCGGCAACAAGGGCAAGAACAAGGGCAAGGACAAGAAGGCTCCGATGGGCAACAAGCGCCGCAACGAGGAGCAGGAGAAGATGCGCCGTCTGCAGCTGGAGATCATCAAGAAGACCCCGCTGACGGTCAAGATCCCCGACGAGATCACGGTCGGCGAGCTGGCTTCGCGCATGAAGAAGACCGCGACCGAGGTCATCAAGGTCCTGATCAAGAATGGCGTCATGGCGTCGATCAACCAGACCATCGACTTCGACACCGCGGAATTCGTCGCGACCGAGCTCGGCTGCAAGGTCGAGCGCGAGATCGTCGTCACGATCGAGGAACGCCTGATCGACGACCACGTGGACACCGAAGACGAACTGGTCGGCAGAAGCCCGGTCGTCGTCGTCATGGGTCACGTCGACCACGGCAAGACGAGCTTACTCGACGCCGTGCGCAAGACGAACGTCGTCTCCGGCGAGGCCGGCGGCATCACGCAGCACATCGGCGCGTATACCGTCTCGATCAACGGCAATCCGATCACCTTCCTGGATACCCCGGGCCACGCCGCTTTCACCTCCATGCGTGCGCGCGGCGCGATGTGCACCGATATCGCGATCCTGGTCGTCGCGGCTGACGACGGCGTCATGCCGCAGACCATCGAGGCGATCAACCACGCGAAAGCCGCGAAGATCCCCATCATCGTCGCGGTCAATAAGATGGATAAGCCGGGCGCGAATCCCGACCGCATCCTCACCCAGCTCACCGAGCACGACCTTGTCCCGTCCGAATGGGGCGGCGACACCGAGGTCTGCCGCATTTCCGCCAAGAGCGGCGAAGGCATCGACGAACTGCTCGAGACCGTCATTATGACCGCGGAGCTCGCCAACCTCAAGGCGAATCCCAACCGCGCCGCGAAGGGCACGGTCATCGAAGCGCGTCTGGACAAGAACCGCGGCCCGATCGCGACCCTGCTCGTGCAGAACGGCACCCTGCATAAGGGCGACCTCATCATCGCCGGAACGGCTGTCGGCCGCGTCCGCGTGATGACCGACGACAAGGGCAGATCCATCTCCGAAGCCGGCCCGTCCATCCCGGTCGAGATCACCGGCCTGGCGGAGACGCCCGCGCCCGGCGACGAGTTCAACGCCGTCGAGGACGAGCGCATGGCCCGTCAGCTCGTCGAGCAGCGCAAGCAGGCCGAGAAGGACGCCGCCGCGAAGCTCTCGAGCAAGGTCACGCTGGATAACCTCTTCGCCAAGATGCAGGAGGGCGAGATGAAGGAGCTCAACCTGATCGTCAAGGCCGACGTGCAGGGCTCCGCCGAGGCCGTCAAGTCGAGCCTCGAGAAGATCAGCAACGACGAGGTCCGCGTCCGCGTCATCCACGCCGCGGTCGGCGCGATCAACGAGTCCGATATCCTGCTCGCCTCCACCGCCAACGCGATCGTCGTCGGCTTCAACGTCCGTCCGGACAACGCCGCCGCCGCTTCCGCGAAGCGCGACAACGTCGATCTGCGAATGTACCGCGTCATCTACGACGCGATCGACGAGATCGAGGCCGCGATGAAGGGTATGCTCGCCCCGAAGTACCGTGAGGCGATCATCGGCCACGCCGAGGTGCGCCAGACCTACAAGGTCTCCGCCATCGGCACGATCGCCGGCTGCTACGTCAAGGACGGCAAGATCACCCGCGACGCGCAGGTGCGCGTCCTGCGCGACAACATCGTCATCTACGAGGGCAATATCGGCTCTCTCCAGAGATTCAAGGACGCCGTCAAGGAGGTCGCCGCGAACTACGAGTGCGGCATTTCCATCGAGAAGTTCAACGACATCAAGGAAGGCGACGTCTTCGAGTGCTTCGTCATGGAGGAAGTCCCTCGCTAAACTGATATGAAGTGGGAGCGTTTGCTCCCACTTTCTCAAAGGAGATAAACTATGGCATCGAACCGTATCGGACGCATCAACGAGGAGATCCAGCGCGAACTGGCGGACCTGCTGCGCGCGCTGAAGGATCCCCGCGTCCACAAGACCATGCTTTCCATCACCCGCGTGGAAACGACCCCCGACCTGCGCTACGCGAAGGTCTACGTTTCCCTGCTGGATCAGGACTGCACGAAAGAAACGCTTGCCGGACTGAAGTCCTCGGCGGGCTATCTGCGCCGCGAGCTGGGCAGGAACCTCCAGCTGCGCTACACGCCGGAGCTGCAGTGGCAGGCGGACGACTCCATCACCCACGGCGCCCATATCCTCGACATCCTCTCCAAGCTGGATATCCCGGAGGACAGCGATGATGAAACAGCGGACAATTCCTGAGATCGCGGCGTATCTGCTGCGGAACGACAACTATATTATGTTAACCCACCGCCGCCCGGACGGAGACACCATCGGCTGCGCAGCGGCGCTGTGCGGCGGCCTGCGCGCGCTCGGAAAGACGGCGGCGATCCTTGAAAACCCGCAGTTTACGGCGAAATTCCGCCCGTATCTGGACGGCCTGACGACGGATACCGTGCCGGAAGGCGCGAAGCTCGTTGTCGTGGACATGGCCACGGCGGGCTTGCTTCCGTATGGTTCGGAAGATTATGTTAACCGAATCGACCTGCGCATCGACCACCACGGCAGGGACATGGACTTCGGCGACGAAGGCTATGTGGACTGGACCGCGGCGGCCTGCGGCGAGATCATTCTGGATTTGCTCGAGCAGATGAACGCGCCGATCGACAAACGGATCGCCGAGGCGCTCTACTGCGCGATCTCGACCGACACCGGCTGCTTCCGCTACAGCAACGTAAGTGCGAAGACCCTGCGCGCCGCGGCGAAATGCAAGGATTACGGCGCGGACACCTTCGCGGTCAATCAGGTCATGTTCCTGACGAAGCGGCTCTCAAGGCTGAAGCTCGACGCGTATCTCACGCAGACGACGGAGTTCTACGCCGGCGGCAAGGTCGCGATCAGCCGGATCCCGGCGGCGATCATCGCGGAATACGGCATCACCGAGGACGACATCGACGACATCTCCGGCTTCGGCCGCGAGATCGAGGGCGTGAAGATCGGCGTGATGCTCCGCGAGGTCTGCGACGGCGGGAAAATCTCCGTCCGCACCGCGCCGGACTACGACGCGGCGGCGATCTGCGCCCTTTTAGGCGGCGGCGGTCACCGCGCTGCGGCGGGCGCGACCGTCCCCGGCGGCATTGCGGCGGCGAAAGCTGCGGTCCTGCGCGCGCTCGAAGCGAACGGAGTCGAGCTCTGATGGCGAACGGCATTCTCATCGTGGACAAGCCCGCGGGCTGGACATCGCAGGACGTGGTGAGCAAGCTGCGCGGGGTGCTGCACGAGCGGCGCGTCGGGCACGGCGGCACCCTCGACCCCATGGCGACGGGCGTGCTGCCGGTGTTTTTCGGCAGAGCGACCCGCGCGGTGGAGTTCTTCGAGCACGCGGAGAAGGCGTATCTCGCCACCCTGCGGCTCGGCACGGTCACGGACACGCAGGATACGACCGGCACGGTGCTGGAAACGAGACCGGTGGACGTTACCGAGGCGCGGCTTCGCGAAGTACTGGAAGAATTCACCGGCGAGATCGAACAGATCCCGCCGATGTACAGCGCGATCAAGGTCGGCGGCAAAAAGCTCTACGAGCTGGCGCGCAGCGGCAGGGATATACCGCGCAAGCCGCGCCGGATCACGGTCTTTTCGATCGAACTGCGCGAGTTTGACGGCACGGACGCCGCGCTGTATATCCACTGCTCCAAGGGGACCTACGTCCGCACGCTGTGCCACGATTTAGGCGCGGCGCTCGGCTGCGGCGGCTGCATGGCGGCCCTGCGGCGGGTGCAGGCGGGCGCGTATACGCTCGATCAGAGCGTGCCGCTGGAAGAGATCATCAACAATCCCGACCCCGCCGCGCTCCTGTTGCCGACGGACAGCCTGTTCGCCGCCCATCCGGCCGCGACGCTGAACGCCGAGCAGGAACGCCGCTGCCGCAACGGCGCGGAGTTTTCCGCGCGGCTCGGCGACGGCACCTGGCGGCTCTACGGGGCAAACGGCGAATTTTTAGCCCTCGCCGCGGCGAACGCCGGCAGGGTCAAAACGATCAAGAGCTTTTTCTGATAATTGCTGCAACGAAGCCTTCCCCTTGAGGGGAAGGTGCCCCAGTGCGCACACTGGGGCGGATGAGGTGTCTGCCGCAGTCGCATCTTTGATACTGACTGCCATCCTGTCGGAAGGTTTCCACCTCATCAGTCAGCCTTGCGGCTGACAGCTTCCCCTCCAGGGGAAGCCTTTGATTCTGCAACGCTTGAGCCTTCTTCTCAAGGGGAAGCCTTTCTACAAGGGAGTAACTATGTTGGATCAATGTGTTCTGGCGCTGGGTTTTTTTGACGGCGTGCATTTGGGGCACGGCGCCCTGCTGCGGCGCACGCGCGAGCTCGCGGACGAGCTGCATCTGCCCGCCGCCGCGCTGACCTTCGACACCCATCCGCTGGAGCTGGTCAGCGGACAGCGCGTCGCGCTTTTGAATACGTTGTTGGAACGCGCCGACCTGATGCACGACCTTTATGGAATCGACGAGATGCGTGTACTGCACTTTGACCGCGAAACGATGGCGCAGCCGTGGGAACGCTTCGTGCGCGACACGGTACGCGAAACCTTCGGCGCGGCGCACGTCGTCTGCGGCGAGGATTTCCGCTTCGGCGCGGGCGGCATGGGAACGCCTGCTTTACTGCAAGAGGAATGCGCCGGCCTCGGGATCGGCTGCGACTGCGTCGCGCAGGTCTGCATGGACGGCGCGCCGGTCTCCTCCACGCGCATCCGCGCCATGCTGGAAGCCGGCGAGACCGCCGCGGCGGTGCGCCTGCTCGGCCATCCGCACCTGCTGACCGGCACGGTCGCGCAGGGAAAGAAAATCGGCCGCACCCTCGGCATTCCGACGGCGAATCTCACCCCGGCGGACGGCGTGCTCGTGCCGCGCTTCGGCGTGTACGCCGCAAACGCGGTCTTTGACGGACAGACGCGCCGCGCCGTCGTCAACATCGGCACGCGCCCGACCGTGGGCGGCGAGAACGTCACCGTCGAGCCGTGGATTTTGGACTTTGACGGCGACCTCTACGGCCACACGCTCCGGCTGGAGCTGCTTTCCTTCCTGCGGCCGGAGAAGAAATTCTCCTCCCTCGACGAGCTGAAAGCCGAAATCCTCCGCAACGCGGAACAAGTCAGAAATATGTAAAATATGTAAAGGACAGATGATATATATCGTCTGTCCTTTTTCCGTACGGTTTCGCACCGGATATCGGTACACTTGACACAGGGAAATGCTATCTCTTTTCCTTTGGCCGAAAGAAACGATCCGATCTCCTTGTGTCCGGGCTTAGCTTGTGCAGCCGCGCGGAAAGTATGCAGACATTTTTCGGAATATTTCATCACCTGCGTGGAAAGCTACGCGAAAAGGGGATGAGCGCATGCAGCTGAGCAAAGAGGAATACGGGAAACTGGTCGATCAATACGCGCCGAAGAGCAAGTGCCTGAAAAACTGCCTGAACGCCTTCTGGGTCGGCGGACTGATTTGCGTGATCGGGCAGCTCCTGCTGAACGGGTTTTCCGCGATAGGCCTTGACAAGAAGATGAGCGGCGCGGCGGTCGCCGTCTGTCTGGTCGCGCTGTCCGCGATTCTGACCGGCTTCGCGGTCTATGACGACATCGCAAAGCTCGCCGGCGCGGGTACCCTCGTGCCGATCACCGGCTTCGCCAACGCCGTCGTCGCGCCCGCGATCGAGTTCAAGACCGAGGGCTTCGTCACGGGTCTCGCGGTCAAGATGTTCACCATCGCCGGCCCGGTCCTGGTCTACGGCACCGCCGCCAGCGTCCTCTACGGCCTGATCTTCTGGATCAGCCTGCAATTCTGAATAATGCACGCACACAGCCCGGAGCGAACCGCTCCGGGCTGTGTCTGTCATTGCGAGCCTGACGCAGTCAGGCGTGGCAATCCGTGCGTACCGATGTGGGACACTTTCTCGTTTGAAGGACCCGTAGGGCACGACCTGTGTGTCGTGCCGTTTTCGATTCCCGGAACGGCACATAGGCCGCTCCCTACGCGGCGAAGTATGATTGAAATCCGTAGGGAGGCATGCCCACATGCCTCCGCAAGGGCGCAGCACAGCCAAAGAAAACGGAGGCGTCAGGGGACGCCTCCCTACGGCCGAATGATCTACAGTTCCCAAGCCTGCGACGGACGGATTGCCCGCCTGACGCGGGCAATGACAGAAATTGGGGTTTTTCTGAAGAACGATGCATGTCCCAAACCTGCGACGGACAGATTGCCCGCCTGACGCGGACAATGACAGAATTGGGGTTTTTCTGAAGAACAATTCAGGTCTCAAACCTGCGAGGGACAGATTGCCACGCCGCCGCAGGCGGCTCGCAATGACAGGGACGGGGGAACAGAGTAGTTTTCGGCGGGGTGGGATTTGTCGGGAATCCGGGCAGATTTGAATTGCACTTTTTCCGCTGCTGCGGTATAATTATTACAATGAGAATTATACGATTCGACCGGACAGGGGGACTTCAGATATGAAACGGATACTTACGGTGCTTCTGGCGCTGGCGATCTGCCTGACGCTGGCGCTGCCGATCGCGGCGGCGGAGACGGCAAAGGGCGGCGCGTCGCTCGCCGACTGGGAATACCGGCTCGAAAAGGACAACGGCACCGTCGTCCTGACGAAGTACGTCGGCACGGACAAGAACGTGACCGTTCCGGCGAGCTTCCGGCTGGGCGGACGGACGTACGACACCGTGCTGTACGCCAACACCGCCTTCCGCGCCAACACGAACATCACCTCCGTGACGCTCGGGGACGTCGGCTTCTATGATAACTCCATGCGCACGCTGTTCGCCGAGTGCACCGCGCTGACGACGGTCGATCTGACGGCGGTCGACACCTCCGAGGTGACGAACATGAGCTACGTGTTCTACAACTGCACCGCGCTCAAGACGCTTGACCTGTCCGCGCTGGACACCGGGCGCGTCACGACCATGCGCGGCATGTTCAGCATGTGCAGCCGCCTGTCAGGGCTGACCGGCTACGAAAACTGGGACACCGGCTCCCTCGTGGAGATGTACCAGACGTTCAACCGCGTGGGCTACTCCGTCAGCGCGAGCACGCCCTTCACGATCGACCTCAGCCGCTGGGACCTCGACCAGGTGCAGAACACCGGCTGGTGCTTCCAGACCTGCCGCGCGCAGTCGATCCTCCTGCCGGACAACCTCGCGATCAT
This sequence comes from uncultured Oscillospiraceae bacterium, assembly GCA_905233385.1. Classification (GTDB taxonomy): domain Bacteria; phylum Bacillota; class Clostridia; order Oscillospirales; family Oscillospiraceae; genus JAZOXB01. The sequence continues at coordinate 88,896 of CAJOEH010000009.1, read as the reverse complement.
GAGCGCGGGCTTCCTGAACCACGCGATCCGCTACGCCGGAACGAGCTTCACCGTTCCCGCGGGCGTGCAGAAAATCGGCTACGCGCACACGATCTATGACTTCGCGACGAATGATTTCGTCGAATTCCGCGTCGCGGAGGGCAATACCGCCTATCAGGCGATCGACGGCATCCTCTACTCCGCCGACGGTACGGAAATGCTCGCCGTGCCGCGCAATAAGCCGTTTGAAAACGGCGTGTACGAGATCCCCGAGGGCGTGACCTTCCTCGGCGAGCTGAGCTTCTCGCGCAACTACAACATCCACACGCTGGTCCTGCCGGATTCCTACGAGCTCCGCTACGTGCCGGTCTACGACCCGGAATACATCCTCTATGAAGACACCGGCAACCTCAACGCCGGTACGAATCTCTCGATCGCGATCTACTGCTACACCGGCATCACGCACTACGCTGTGAAGGACTCGAACCCGCGCTACGCATCGCGAGACGGCGTGATCTATTCCAAAGATATGACCCGCGTGGTCGCCGTGCCCGCGCGCTACGACGAGCCGCTGAACATCCCCGAGGGCGTGACCCACTGGGACCGCGAGGCGATGTGGGCGGACGGCAGCACGACGGTCGACAACCTGATGAGCAACTGCGCGGGCGTGACGATCCCTGCCTCGCTGACCGTGATCAGCGACGACCAGCGCGCCATGCTCAACCGCATCCATCTGAGCCGCAAGGACGGAGACAATCCGTTCCCGATCACCCTCGCCGAGGGAAATACCGCCTTCACGCTGGACGAGGACGGCTGCCTGCGCGCCGCGCAGGTGATCATCACCGAACAGCCGCGCGACTGGGCGGGCTATCTGGGCGACTATCCGAACATCTCTGTCAAGGCGCAGGGCGAGGACCTGACCTATCAGTGGTTCTACCGCGACGCGGGCGGCACGGACTTCAAACCGAGCTCCGACCGCGACGATACCTATGACTCCTATCCGCTGACCCCCGCGCGCGACGGCCGCGAGGTCTACTGCGTCGTGACCGACGGCGCGGGCAATTCCGTGCAGAGCGAGAGCGCGTTCATGCGGCTCGACCTCCCGGAGAACAGCACGCCGCTCGCCATTCTCGAACAGCCGCAGGACTGGACCGGCGCGGAAGGCGAATATCCGCAAATCTCCGTCCTCGCGCAGGGCGACGGCCTGACCTATCAGTGGTACTGCCGCGACGCGGGCGGAAGCGTGTTCTACGCGAGCTCGGACAAGGACGACACCTACGATTCCTATCCCATGGCGCCGTCGCGCGACGGGCGCGAGCTCTACTGCGTCGTGACCGACCGTTACGGCAGCCGCGTCACGAGCGCGCACGCCTTCATGCGCATGGCCGCGGAGAGCGCGGAGATCACGATCACCGCGCAGCCGCAGGACTGGTACGGCTATCTCGGCGACTATCCGTCGATCTCCGTGACGGCGGCGGGCGAGGGGCTGACCTATGCGTGGTACTACCGCGACGCGGGCAGCGCGAGCTTCAAGCTGAGCTCCGACCGGGACGATACCTATGATTCCTATCCGCTCACGGTGGAGCGCGCGGGCCGCGAGGTCTACTGCGTCGTGACCGACGCGCAGGGGAATCACGTCACGAGCGGGAAGGCGGTCATGGACTTTGCCGCGCCGCCTGCGGGCTATGCCGGCCCGACGATCACCGCCCAGCCGAAGACGTGGATCGGCGCGGCAGGGGAGTACGTCAGCATCTTCGTCACGGCGAGCGGCGAAGGGCTGACCTATCAGTGGTACTACCGCGACGCGGGCGAGAAGGACTTCAAACGCAGCGCCGAGACGGACGCGGCGTATGATTCCTACATTATGGAGGACATGCGCGACGGGCGCGAGGTCTACTGCGTCGTGACCGACCGCTACGGCCGCAGCGTAACCAGCGACCGCGCGTTCATGTACGCGGAAACCGCGTAAAAGTGAAAAAAACGACCCCGCCGGGTTATCCCGGCGGGGTCATTTTCGCGTTTTTTACGGTCTGGTCAGATAGAGATTGCCTGCGCCGCAGGTGCCCACGGCGTACTGGATGCCGTTGTTGACCAGGAAGGTATAGAGGTTGATGCTGCCGGCGTCACCGGGGCCGCTGACGCTGCTCGTGCCGAACGTGCCCTGGAAGGTGCGGATCGCCGCGCTGCTGTTGTCCACCCAGCCGCCGGAGTAGATCTGGTACGGCTCCATGGTGATCGTCCCGTCGCGGGCGATGGTCACGTAGACCAGCTCCCAGGTGCCGTTGTTGATGAATTCGCCCTTCCATTTGCCGAGCAGTTCCTCGTTGCTGAGCGCGGAACCGTACAGACTGCCGCTCTGTGCGTCGGAGATCCAGATGAAGTCTTCTCCCCGCGGCGCGGCAAGATCGTTTTCGTAGGGAAGCGGGGCTTCCGTGGGCGGTTCAGTCGGGGCTTCGGTGGGGGCTTCCGTCGGCGCTTCGGTCGGTGCCTCGGTCGGGGCTTCCGTGGGAGCGTCTGTCGGCGCTTCCGTGACCGCTTCGGTGGGGGCTTTCGTCGGCGCCTCCGTCGGTCGTTCCGTCGCGGCAGAGGTCAGCTCCGTCGGGCTCGGCTGGTCCGCCGGCTCTTTGTTCTGCGTCAGCAGGACGACAGCGGCCACGATCGCGGCAATCAGGACGATGCCGCCGACGATCAGACCGACGATCAAGCCGGTCTTTTTCTTCGGCGCCTGCGGGTATGCCGGTTGTTGCGGATACTGCGGCGGATATTGCGGATATTGCGGCTGCTGCGGTTGACGCGGAGGCTGCTGAGGCTGCTGCGGCCATACGGGCGCCTGGGGCGTCGGCATGCCCGGCTGCCGGGGTGCGGGCGACTGCGCGCCGTCCAGCCTTGCGCCGCAGTTATCGCAGAAGACGCTTCCGTCTTCCAAGGGATTTCCGCAGCTTGTACAGAACTTTGCCATTTCTATTCCCTCCGTTGATATGATCTGATTCGTTTCCGTTTTTTGGTATATTTTGATTATATCGGAAAGCGGGACGAATTGCAACAGTTTATCAAAAAGGACCGCTGCAGAAATGCAGCGGTCCTTTTGTGTGCCTGACGATCACTCGTCTTGCGGATGGGCGATGTCCTCGTAGGAGGGCATGCCCAGGATGTTGATGCAGAAGCGGTGGATCACCGCGCAGAGCTGGCTTCTGGAACCGGGCGCCTTGGGGAGGAGCAGGGTATCGGTCATGCCGTTGACCAGCTCGTTCTCCTTCGCCCAGAGCATCGCGTCGACCGCCCACGGGCTGACCTTGTCCGCGTCGGCGAAAGGCTCCAGAGAGCCGTTCGCGCTGACATCGAAGCCCTTGAACTGCGCGTAGCGGCAGAAGAACGCGACCATCTGCTCTCTCGTGACGGGCTCGTTCGGCGCGAACTCCGTCTTGGAGACGCCGAAGGTGACGCCGTTGGCGGCGGCCCAGTTGACGGCCGCCTCGTACCAGCTGCCCGCCAGCACGTCCTTGAAGGAGGACTTCGGCGCGTCGGGTTCGCCCTCGATGCGGTAGAGGACCGTCACGACCATCGCGCGGGTCACGAGGCCGTCCGGATCGAACGTGTCGTCGCCGATGCCCTTCATCATGCCGGCGGCGAGGACGTAGTCCAGACTCTCGTGGTACCAGGCGTCCTTGTCCACGTCCCTGAACTTCGCCGTCGGGCAGTCCTCATGCGGCAGCTGCGGGATCGTGCGCATTTCGACGTGGCTTTCGTCGTTCCGGCAGACGCGGCGTTCCTCACCGCTGCGGTATTCATCCGCGGGCGTGACGACTTCCCAGTCGCCCCAGTCGTGGCCGAGCGCGGGAACTTCGCGGGTCTCAACGTGGGTCGGGTCGTTCTTGCAGACGCGCGTTTCCGAACCGGCCTCGGTGCAGGTGGGCGCGGGATCCGCCGTCCAGTCGCTCCAGTCGTGGCCGGTCGCGGGAACGACGGTGGTCTCGCGGGAGAGCTCCTCGCCGCAGACGGTGCAGTAGACGACGGTGTCATAGCTGCCGTCCTTCGTGCAGGTCGGCTGGACCTCGTTCTCCGTCTTGGGCTCGCCTTCCTTATGGCCCGTCGCCGGTAGGAGTTTCGTCTGCTCGGATTTGTAGGTCTTCTCATAGAAGATCGCGGTCGCCGTGTAGACGGTCTTGCCGTCTTCGGTACAGGTCGGGGCGGCGGTCTCGGAGGCGATCGTCGCCTTGACCCTTTGCTTGTCGCCGCAGGCGGCGCAGATGAAGGTCGCGTCCGCGGTCGAGCAGTCGTCCGCCCAGTTCCATTCCGGCTCGCCGTAGCTGTGGCCGGTCGCGGGATGGATGACTTCCTTCTCGTCGGCGTAGGTCTCTTTGCGGAAGGCGGCGGTCGCCTTGTAGACGGTCTTGCCGTCCTCGGTGCAGGTCGGCTTGACGGTCTCGGAGGTGACGGTTGCCGTCACCGTCTGCTTGTCGTCGCCGCACTTGCAGACGAAGGTCGCCTCGGCGGCGGAGTATGGCCGGTCGCCGGGATGACGCCGGTCTTCTCGTCCTGATAGGTCTCGTCCTGGAAGACGACGGTCGCCAGGCAGATGAGCTTGCCTTCATCGGTGCAGGTCGGGTCGACGGTCTTGGATTCGATGGTCGCCTTGACCGTCTGCTTGTCGCCGCATTTGGCGCAGGTAAAGGTCGCCTCGGCGGCGGAGAGGTCGTACTTCCAGCTCCACTCCGGCTTGCCGTAGCTGTGGCCGAGCGGCTGGATGTTAACTTCCTTGCTGTCCTCGTACCTTACCTCGAGGAAGTCGACGAAGGCGGTGTAGGTGATCTTGCCGGGCAGGGTGCAGGTCGGCTCGACGGTCAGCGCGACAACGGTCGCCTTGATCGTCTGCGTGTCGCCGCAGGCCGCGCAGGTGAAGGTCGCTTCCGCGGCGGAGTAGTCGCGCCGCCAGCTCCATTCCGGCTTGCCGTACTTGTGGCCGGTCGCCGGGATGACCCAGCTGTCTTTCTCGATCTGATGCTCGCACGCCTCGTCGGAGAAGTACGCGCCGCAGACCGTGCAGGTGTAGTATTCGCTGTTGCCGGGCTTGGTGCAGGTCGGGTCGTTCGCCCCGGTCTTTTCCGGCGCCGATGGCCGCGCCGTAGGTAGCTGCCGAGGCCTCGATCTTGCCGCCGTTGACGGTCACGCGGAAACCGCTGCTGCCGCTGCCGGCACCGATGGCTGCGCCGTCCCCCGCGCCATTGGCATAGACCTCGCCGCCGTTAAAAGAGCAGCTCTCAAGACCGACGTTTTTCACGGTACCAAACGGTCCGACGCTGCCGAACAGACCTACGTATTCGTCTGCGGTGCAAGTCAGATTCCGGATGACGTGCCCGTTCCCGTCGAAGACGCCGTCGAAGGGGATTCCATCCGAGCAGATCGGCGTCCAGGACTTCCCCCGGGAGGCGCTGGCGTCAATGTTCGCCGTCAGCACCGCATGATAGTTGTCCGCCCACGGATCCTCCTCGACTGCCTGCGCAAACGCCAGCAGCTCCTCGTAATCGTGGATCAGGAATGTTCCGTCGTCGCCCGGATCGCGGCCGCGCTCGGCCTCGACATCGCCGCTGACAGCCTCCGCTTTGATCTCGCCGTCGCCGACAGCCGCCGCCGGCAGCGCTCCCGCGGGCAGCAGACTCAGCAGCAGCACCAGCGCGAGCGCACACGCCGCCAGCCGTTTCATCGTTCTTTTCACCGTATTTGCCTCCTTCATATTGAAGTGGATACTTATACAAGCTAATTATATCATTATGCATTATCAAATACAAACCGCCTCGCGCAAAAACCGCCTTCAAAACTGGAAAAAATTGTGTATCATCACGGAAAAACTGCAAGCGAGATGGAAACAGAGAAACCGCGTAGAAAATGGAATGCATTTCCAGCCGTGTCATTGCGAGACCGGCAAAGCCGGTCGTGGATGCGCAGCCGTTGGCGGCTTTGCCGCCTTACGGATGCGGCAAATACGACACACGTAGGGAGGCATGCCCACATGCCTCCGCAAAGAGCAACGCGGATTCTCGCACAGGATACGGAGGCGTCAGGGGACGCCTCCCTACGCGCTACATCGTATTTGTTTCAATCCGTAGGGAGGCATGCCCACATGCCTCCGCGAAGGGCGACGCGGATTCATGCACAGGATACGGAGGCGTCAGGGGACGCCTCCCTACGGCGGGTGCGGGTCGTGCCTCTCGACGCGGGACACTTTCCCGTTTTTCGCCGCAATCCCCCCATTCTGTCATTGCCCGACTTGTTCGGGCAATCCGTGCCTCTCGATGCGGGACACTTTTTCGTGATACGAAACACGTGCCATACCTGCGAGGGACAGTTTCCCTGCCTTCCTGCGTCAGGCGGGAATGACAGGTTTGGCAGATTTCTCATATTACGATGCAGTTCCCAAACCTGCGACGGACAGATTGCACCCGCAAGGGGTAGGCCGCATCCGTAAGGCGGCAAAGCCGCCAACGGCTGCGCACCCACGGCTCCTTCGGAGCCTCGCAATGACAAAATAGGCAAAAAACAAGCACCTGCCGAAGCAGGTGCTTGAATTGGAGATTGTTTATCTCTTGGAGAACTGCGGAGCGCGACGGGCGGCCTTGAGACCGTACTTCTTTCTCTCCTTCATTCTCGGGTCACGGGTCAGGTAGCCCGCAGCCTTGAGGGTGCCGCGATACTCCGCGTTGACGCCGAGGAGCGCGCGGGCGATGCCGTGGCGGATCGCGCCGGCCTGGCCGGTCACGCCGCCGCCCTTGACGGTGCAGATCACGTCGACCTTGCCGACCATCTCGGTGGCGACCAGGGGCTGACGAACGATCAGCTTCAGGGTATCCAGACCGAAGTAGTCGTCGATATCACGGCCGTTGATGATGATGGAGCCGGTGCCGTTCTCGTAAACGCGGACACGGGCGATGGAAGACTTGCGTCTGCCGGTGCCGTACTGATACTGTCTCTTGCTCTCGTACATAGTCTGTTACCTCCTCTTAGTCCTGGGTCCAGGCTTCGGGCTTCTGCGCGGCATGGGGATGCTCAGCGCCGGCATAAACCTTCAGACGGGTGATGGCGGTGCGGCCGAGGGTGTTCTTGGGAAGCATACCCTTGACTGCCAGCTCGAACGCGAATTCGGGACGGTCGGCCATGAGGTCCTTGTACTTGACTTCCTTCAGACCGCCGATCCAGCCGGAATGACGGCGATAGAACTTCTGATCGAGCTTGCGGCCGGTGAGGACCGCCTTGTCGGCGTTGATGACGATGACGAAGTCGCCGCAGTCAACGTTGGGGGTGAAATCGGGCTTCAGCTTGCCGCGCAGGATGTTCGCAGCGATGACGGCGGTGCGGCCCATGGGCTTGCCGGCGGCATCGAGAACGTACCACTTGCGCTGCACGTCTTCTTTTCTGACCAGGGTAGTGGACATGATGTTTCCTCCGTATATGATAATTTTATTTTGACAAATGGGAGCCGATTGCGTACAATATACGCACAGCTTTCTCTTTATACCACGGCAAAAATCGAATGTCAAGCAAATTTTTGCGGGATTTTATATTTCTTCGGAAGAACTATCGTATTCTCCGTTATTCTCGTTTATTCTCTCGTTTTCTCGCGTTCAAATTTGCGTGGTTTGTTGAATTTTCCCAATCTTCAAGGAAATCGGGTGATGAAATGCAGCGTTTGATGGGACTGGTGCGCCGCTGCGCGGACGATTACCGCATGATTGCGCCGCACGATAAGATCGCCGTCGGCGTGTCCGGCGGCAAGGATTCGCTGACGTTATTGTATCTGCTCGCCGCCATGCGGGAGTACTATCCGCAGCCGTACGAGCTGACCGCGATCACGATCGACATGGGGCTCGAGGGCATGGACTTCGCGCCGGTCGGCGCGCTGTGCGAGGAACTGAAGGTTCCGTATCAGATCGTCAAAACCGAGATCGGGCCGATCATCTTCGACTACCGCAAGGAGAAGAATCCCTGCTCCATGTGCGCCAAAATGCGCCGCGGCGCGCTGAACAAGGCGCTGCTCGATCAGGGCTTCTCCAAGGTCGCGCTCGGGCACCACTACGACGACGCGGTGGAGACCTTCCTGATGAGCCTGCTCTTCGAGGGGCGGCTGAGCTGCTTCCAGCCCGTGACCTACCTCGACCGCACCGGCGTCACGCAGATCCGCCCGCTGCTCTACCTGACGGAGGGCATGGTGCGCCGCTTCGCGGAGGAACAGCGCCTGCCGGTCGTGCACAACCCCTGCCCCGCCGACAAGAACACCAAGCGCGAGGAGATCAAGCGGCTGATCCGGGAACTCTCGCAGACCTATCCCGACCTCAAGGACCGCGTCTTCGGCGCGATGCAGCGCCTGCCTCTGCCGGAGTGGGGCGTCCTCCCGCACCCGCGCGGCGAAGCGGACCGCCTGGCTGATGCGAGCGATGAAGATGACAATCTTTGACAATCGTCATAATCTTGCATGTGAAATTGGTATCCTTGTAACGATGAAAAAGCCGTCGGCAAATGCCGACGGCTTTTTCCTGGCACCCCCGATTGGATTCGAACCAACGACCTGCCGCTTAGGAGGCGGCCGCTCTATCCAACTGAGCTACGGGGGCGTGTTTCGGGTCGGGCTGCCGGAAGGCAGCCCGATCATTTACTTTTCTTCGGGGTTTTCCACGCTGTCGAAGAAGCCTTCGGCGACGTCGGGGATGGGGTCGCCGTTCATGCAGGCCTCGAACTGCCTGCGGCTCATCGTCTCGTGCTCGAGCAGGAAGGCGGCGATCTCGTCCAGCTTGGCGCGATGGTCGGTCAGGATGGCCGCGCACTGCGCGTAGGCCTCGTCGATCACGCGCTTCATCTCCGCGTCGATCGCGCCGGCGGTCTGCTCGGAGTAGGCCTTCGTGCGCTCGTAGTCGCGGCCGACGAAGATCTCGTCGCCGTTGTCGTAGGACACGGAGCCGACGCGGTCGCTCATGCCGTATTTCGCGATCATGTCGTGCGCCAGACGGCTCGCGCGCTGCAGGTCGTTGGACGCGCCGGTGGAGATGTCGTCGAAGACGAGCTTCTCCGCCACTCTGCCGCCGAGCAGGCCGACGATCTGCTCGCGCATCTCGTTGCGCGTCATGTGGTCGGTGTCCTCCTCGGGCAGGCTGATCGTCATGCCCAGCGCCTTGCCGCGCGGGATGATCGTGATGCTGTGCACGGGATCCTGCGTCGGAAGATAGTGCATGGCGACGGCGTGACCCGCCTCGTGGTACGCCGTGATCCGGCGGTCGCGCTCCAGACGGACGTGGCTGCGCTTCTCCGGGCCGGCGATGACTTTCAAAATGGATTCTTCCAGCGCCTGCATTGTGATGACGGGGCAGTTCCGCTTGGCGGAGTACAGCGCCGCCTCGTTGAGCAGGTTCGCGAGGTCCGCGCCGGTGAAGCCGCCGGTCGCGTGGGCGATGACCTTGAGATCGACGTCGTCCGCCAGACTTTTCTCCTTCGCGTGGACCTTGAGGATGGCCTCGCGGCCGGTCACGTCGGGCGGGCTGATATAGATCTGACGGTCAAAGCGGCCGGGACGCAGCAGGGCGGGATCGAGGATGTCCTGCCGGTTGGTCGCCGCCATGACGATGACGCCCTCGTTGCTGCCGAAGCCGTCCATCTCGACCAGAAGCTGGTTGAGGGTCTGCTCGCGCTCGTCGTTGCCGCCGCCGAGGCCCGCGCCGCGTCTGCGGCCGACCGCATCGATCTCGTCGATGAAAACGATGGACGGCGCGCCCTTTTTCGCCTGTTCAAAGAGGTCGCGGACGCGGCTCNNNAGGAACTGCACGTTCGCCTCGCCGGCGACCGCGCGGGCGATCAGGGTCTTGCCGGTGCCCGGAGGGCCGACCAGCAGCACGCCCTTGGGGATCTTCGCGCCGATCGCCTGATACTTCTTCGGATCGCGCAGGAAATCGACGATCTCCTCGAGCTCCTGCTTTTCCTCCTCGACGCCGGCGACGTCGGCGAAGGTGACCTTCTTCTCGCCGGAGCCGACGCGGACGTTCGCCTTGCCGAACTTCATCGAGCCGCCCGCGCCGCCGCCGTTCGCTCGTCCGAGGAAGAGATACATGAAGACGAACAGCAGGACGATCGGGAGCAGATAGGGCAGGATCGCGATATACCACGGCGTTCCGCTCAGCGGGACGAAGTTGTATTCCTTGATGATCCCCTGACGAAGCTGCCGCTCGTAGGTGCCGCTCAGGTCTTCGCGGAACATGTCGACGTCGGCGAGGTTGTGGATCACCTTCTGCGGCTCGGCGCCGTCCTGGAGCTCGAGCGTCAGCACGCCGTCCTTCCATTCAAAGGACTTGACCGCGCCGTCCAGGAAAAGACCGCGCATCTCGGAGTAGGAGACCTCCGGCAGACTCTGCCCGCCGAACAGCCCCGACACCAGCAGGATCGCAAAGGCGAGAATGATCGCGTAGATGATAAAGTTGAATCGTTTGGACGAGTTTTTGTTCAAAACTTCTCTCCTTTTCGTTACTTCAGGATCCCGATATAGGGCAGATTGCGGTACAGCTCGTTATAGTCCAGACCGTAGCCGACCACGAATTCGTTGGGGATGGTGAAACCGACGTAGTCCGCGGCGATGTCCGCTCTGCGGCGCTCCGGTTTGTCCAGCAGGACGCACAGCTTCAGGGAGGCCGGCTGCATCAGCAGCAGGTGATCCTTGACAAAGCGCAGCGTCAGACCGGTGTCGAGAATGTCCTCCACGATGATGACGTGGCGGCCGCGGATGTCGCTCATGACTTCCTTCGTGAGCTTGACGTGCCCGCTCGTCTGCGTTCCGTCCAGATAGGACGCCGCGCCGATGAAGTCATACTGGCACGGGTGGGGGAATTGCAGCGTCAGGTCGGTGAAAAAATGCACCGCGCCGCGCAGTACGCCGATGAAAATCGGCGTTTTTTCCGCGTATTCCGCGCTCAGCGCCGCGCCGAGCTCCCGGATCCGCGATTGGATCTGTTCCTGCGTCAGCAGGATACGATCGATCTCCATATGATCAACCCTCTGTCTCTGTCGTAATTATGAGCGTACGCCCGGTCCCGTCCGCGCGGCAGTCCGCGCTGACGCCCAGTCCGAGCACCGCGATCACGCGCTCGCCGTCCGTCAGGACGGGAAGCTGTTCGCGCTTGTCGCGGGGGATCTTCCGCTCGATCAGCAGTTTTTTCAGCGGTTTCGTATAACCGCCGTCCATTTTCATCCGGTCGCCCGGTCTGCGCGGACGCAGTTTCAGCGCGCCGGTGGCTATCATATCACATTTTACGGCAAATTGGAATGCCGTATTTCCCGGATCCTGAAAATTCTCCGTCACCGTGCAGGTCACGCGCAGGCCCAGCGCCGGGATCCGGGTCACGCCCGGCACGGACAGGGCCGTCTCCGGGAAGGTCGGGATCGCGCCGTCTTCGACGATCATGAGCGAATCGTACCTGCGCCGCGCGGTCAGACCGTCCGGCAGGGCGGCCTCCGCGGACGGATCGTTCGCGCGGATCAGCTTTTGCAGGGCGGCGATATGGGTCTGCGCGACGTTCTGCGGCAGATAGTCCCGCAGGATCAGGCGCAGCGCGCGCTTCTGCAAAGCGTTGTCCGCTTCGCGCAGCGGAACGATCCGATACCCTTCGCCGTCAAATACCAGAAGCTCCCGCGCCAGCCTGTCCAGAAGCTCGTCTTCGCCGCGCAGAAGGTCTCCCTGCCGCAGCAGCTTCTTCCGCAGGTCGGGCGCTTCGCCGTACAGCAGCGGCATGACGTGATGCCGCAGGCGGTTGCGCAGGCAGTCGTCTGCCGCGTTGGTCCGGTCCTCGCGCCACGAAACGCCTTCGTCTTTCAGGAATTGCAGGATCTCGTCGCGGCTGACGGACAGCAGGGGACGGACGATCTTCCCGCGCACGGGCGGGATGCCGCACAGGCCGCGCAGGCCGCTGCCGCGCAGCAGGTGCAGGAGCACCGTCTCGGCGTTGTCGTCCGCGTTGTGCGCCGTGGCGATCTTATCGCAATCTATGGACAGGAGGAAGGCGTAGCGCAGTTCCCGCGCCGCTTCCTCCAGCGTCTGTCCGTTTTCCTTCGCGGCGGCGGCGACGTCCGCCCTGCCGGCGAAGAAAGGAATATTACGGTCGTTGCAGAACGAGCGGACGAAGGCTTCGTCCGCGTCCGCCTCCGCGCCGCGCAGGCCGTGGTTGAAATGCGCCGCGCTGACGGAAATGCCCAATTCGTCGCGGAAAGAATGCAGACACCACAGCAGCGCCATGGAGTCTGCACCGCCGGACACCGCCGCGATCACCCGGTCGCCCGCGGAGAACAGCCCGCGGCACCGGGCGAGGACCTCAGCCTTCATCGTGCCGCCATTCGCGGTCGGCGAAGGAGGTGAACTGCGGCAGCCACTGGAGCTCGACCGTGCCGGTCTCGCCGTGGCGGTTCTTCGCGATGATGCATTCGGCGACGTTCTGCTTTTCCGTCTCCTTGTTGTAGTAGTCCTCGCGGTAGAGGAAGAGCACCTCGTCGGCGTCCTGCTCGATCGCGCCGGTCTCACGCAGGTCGGAGAGCATAGGCCGCTTGTCCTGCCGGCTCTCGTTGGCGCGGGACAGCTGCGACAGGCACAGGACCGGCACGCCCAGCTCCTTCGCCATGATCTTGAGCGAGCGGGTGATATCGGAAACGACCTGCTGGCGGTTCTCGCCGCTGTAGGACGGCTTGTTGCCCGCCGCGGTCATTAATTGCAGGTAGTCGATCACGACCAGCGCCAGATCGTCGATCCGGCGCAGGATCGCGTTCATCTCGGCGACGGTGACGGAAGAATTGTCGTCCACGCGCAGATCCGTCTGCGAGAGGGCGGCGGAGGCGATGCCGATCTTGCTCCACTCGTCCACGCTGAGCTGGCCCGTCTTCAGCTTCGCGTTATCCACAAAGCTCTCGTTGGAGATCAGACGGGTAACGAGCTGCTGCTTGGACATTTCGAGGGAGAAGAAGGCGACCGTCTTCTTCGGGAAGCGCTTCGCGACGTTCAGCGCGATGTTCAGCGCCATGGAGGTCTTGCCCATGCCGGGACGCGCCGCGAGGATCATCAGGTCGGACTTGTTCAGGCCGCTGAGTTTCTTGTCGAGGTCGCGCAGACCGCACGGGATGCCGGTGATGTCGCTGCCCGCCTCGCTGCGCTCGGTCAGCAGGTCGAAGACCTGAAGGAGGATCGTGCCGACGTGCTCCAGCGATTCGTTCGTGTTGCCGCGGCGCAGCGCGTAGATCCGCTTTTCCGCCGCCTCGAGCATATCCTGCGCCGAGCCGACGCCCTCCTGCACCATGCCGACGATGTCCGACGCCGCGTCGCTCAGCTTGCGCTGCAGTCCCTTGTCGTGCACGATCTGGGCGTACTGCTTCGCGTTCGCCGCCGTCGGGGTGATCTCCATGAGCTGCATGATGTACTTCGTGGAGGCCTGCTCGTCGAACACGCCGCGCTCGCGCATCTTGTCCAGCACCGTCACGGGGTCGATGACCTGCGAATAGCTGAACATCTCGTAGATCGTTTCAAAAATATCGCGGTTGGTCTGCAAATAGAAGTCCTCTGCGCGGACCGTCCCGATCACGTCGTTGATACAGCGGCTGTCGATCAGGATCGAGCCGAGGACAGCCTGCTCGGCTTCTAAGGAATGGGGCGCCTGGCGACCCAGTAAATCGTCCATTTGGGAAACCTCTCTGTTTCTTTACAGTTCCTCTACCTTCAGCTTGAGCTGGGCGGTGATCTCGTAGCCCAGCTTGCACTTGACCGTGTACTCGCCGACCGTCTTGATTTGCTCTTCGAGGACGATGCGGCGCTTGTCGATGTCGAAGCCCTCCTGCTGTTTGATCGCGTCGGAGATCTCCTGCGTCGTCACGGAGCCGAACAGTCTGCCCGCTCCGCCGCCCTTGGCGCGGACGGTCACGACCGTGTCCTTCAACTTTTCGGAGATCGCGAACGCCTCCTCGCGCTCCCGCTGCTGACGCTCCTGCGTCGCCTTGTCGGTCATGCGCTTGGTGTTGATATTGTCCGCAGTGGCTTCCACCGCCATCTTGCGCGGCAGCATATAGTTCCTGGCGTAGCCGTCCGATACTTCGAGCATCTGGCCTTTTTTGCCCTTGCCCTTGACGTCCTGCAGCAAAATAACTTTCATGGCTGTTCCTCCTTTTATTGATTAGGGTTCAAAGAACTTGTCGATGGATTTGAGCAGCTCGTCCAGCGTCGCGGTCACGTTTTTGCCCCGGACCTGCGCGCCGGCTGTCGCGGCGTTGCCGCCGCCGCCCAGCGGCTCCAGGATGACCTGCACGTTCGCCTCGCCGATCGAGCGGGCGGAGATGATCGTCTGATCCTCCTGCGGATAGAGCACGAAGGAGGCCTCGATGCCGGAGATATTCAGCAGTTCGTCCGCCGCCTGCGCCGCCGTCGTGCGCGACGCGGTATAGTCCAGCGCGGCGATCGCGATCTTGTTGCGGTAGAGCCGCGCGTTCTGGATGATCTTGTAGCGGGCGACCGTCGAGGACAGGTCGTTCTGGAAGAGCTTCTTGATCTGCATCGGGTCCGCGCCGTTCCTGCGCAGGAAGGCCGCCGCCTCAAAGGTGCGGCTGGAGGCGCGCACGCCGAAATTCTTGGTGTCGAGCACGATGCCCGCCAGCAGCGCCGCCGCCTCGCCGGCGGTGATCGCCGACGCGTCGAGAGAATACTGCAGAAGCTCCGTGACCAGCTCGGACGCGGAGGACGCGTAGGGCTCGTGCAGATTCAGGACGGGCTGTTCGATATAATCCGCCGCGCGGCGGTGATGGTCGATGACGACCACTCTGCGGATGGACTCCAGCAGCGGTTTGCACTCGACCTGATCCGGCCGGTTGGTGTCCACCACGACCAGCAGGCTCTTCGCGTCCGCCGCCAGCAGAGCGTCCTGCCCGCTGAGGAAGCAGTCGGCGTACTCCGGCATCTCGCGCAGGACGTTCAGGATGCTCTCCGCGGCGTTGCGCTCCGGATCGAGGACGATGTTGGCCTTTTTGCCCTTCTGACGGCACAGGCAGCAGATGCCCGCCGCCGCGCCGATCGCGTCCAGATCCGCCATCTTGTGGCCCATGACGAAAATGCGGCTCGACTGCGTGATCAGCTCGGCGAGCGACGAGGCCATCACGCGGGACTTGACCGTGGTGCGGCGCTCGGTCGCCTTGTTCCTGCCGCCGAAGAAGGTGAAATCGTAGCGGTCCTTGATGACCGCCTGATCGCCGCCGCGCGACAGCGCCATCTCGATGGACAGGGCGGCGAAGCTGTAATTCTCGCGGAAGTCCACGCCGTCCTTGCCGATGCCGATGGAGACCGTCGCGGCGACGCCGGCGGGATTGGCGACCTCGCGCATGGTCTCGAGCAGGGAGAACTTCGCGTCCGCCATCGCGGACAGGTCCTTCGCCTCGAACAGCACCAGGAAGCGGTTGCGCTCCAGTCTTCTGAGCAGGCCGTTGTACTGCGCCGACCACTCGTCGATCCGCTTGTTGATGTCCGCGTTGAGGCCGGAGATCTCGGCCTCCTGCAGGTTGTTGGTCAGCTCGTCGTAGTTGTCCACCAGCACGATGCAGACCATCGGGCGCGAGCGGATGTATTCGTCGCGCACCTGCAGAAGCTCCGTCAGATCCTGTAAATAGATCATGCCCATGACCACGCCGGACTTGGCGTCCTTGTTGGGCAGGATGGAGCCCGTCACGCGGAAGCGGCGGCCGTGATAGCGCAGCTCTTCCGGACAGGCGGTCTTGCCGGAGGTCAGCCATTCCGTCGAGAAGCCGGGCAGAATGTCCGTGATCAGCTGGGCGGAAAGAGTGTCCTTGACCTTCGTCAGCTCCGCAAAGGCCTTGTTGTGCCACAGGAGCTCGTCCTCGTTGAGCTGGATCAGCGCGACGGGGAAGGGGACCTCGCTGTCCGCCGATTTGCGCAGCATTTCGTTCGTCGTCTGCACGTACTCGCTGATCGCGTGGCGGCGGCGGGCGTTCGCCCACTGATAGCCCGCCAGCAGGAGCAGCAGGACGGCCGCTTCGCCCGCGGCAAGGTAGTATTGCTTCAAAACCAGCGCGGCGACGCAGAACAGCGCCATCACGATAAAGTAGGCGGCCATGCTCGGCTGCAGCAGCTTGCGCATTTTCTTCCTGTTCAAAGGGCGGCACCCCTTTCAAAGCATTATAGGTTTTATTATTATAACACAACAGGGAGGCTTTTTCTACCGCTTTTCACGAATTTTTCCTGCCGCGTGACAGCCTTTTCCAAAAAACAGTATACTTTTCCGGTTTTTTGTGGTATACTTCCCGCGGCGGAGACAAAAACCACCGATGATGCGGTCGGTAAAGACATTTTTGACGATACCGGGTCGCCTTGACCCACTACATACAAATTTACGTTTTACATCTAAGGAGTTGTATAGTTTGGCAGAAAAACTGAGAATCATATCTCTGGGCGGTCTGAACGAGATCGGGAAAAATATGACCGTCCTGGAATACGGGAAGGATATGATCGTCGTGGACTGCGGCCTCGGTTTCCCCGAGGACGACATGTACGGCGTCGATCTCGTCATTCCCGACGTCACTTATCTTGTTAAGAATCAGAAGAAGCTGCGCGGCTTCTTCATCACCCACGGTCACGAGGACCACATCGGCGCGCTGCCGTACGTCCTGCAGGCTGTTTCCGCGCCCGTCCACGCCACGCCCCTCACCAACGGGATCATCCGGCTCAAGTTAGAGGAGCACGGCCTCGCGGAAAAAACGCAGCTCGTCACCCATAAGCCCGGCGACGTCGTGAAGGCGGGCTGCTTCAGCGTGGAATTCATCCACGTCAACCACTCCATCGCGGACGCGGTGGCCTTCGCCATCCGCACGCCGGTCGGCACGGTCGTCATGACCGGCGACTTCAAGATCGACGCGCTCTCGGAGGACGGCATGACCGACCTCGGACGCTTCGGCGTGCTGGGGAAGGAGGGCGTCTACGCGCTCCTGATGGACTCGACCAACGTCGAGCGGCTGGGCTACACCCCTTCGGAATCTATCGTCGCCGAGGGGCTGGACCGCCACTTCAAGGGCTGCAAAAACCGCATCATCGTCACGACCTTCGCCTCGAACATGCACCGCATCCAGGCGGTGCTCGCCATCGCGCACCGCCACGGCAGAAAAGTCGCCGTCACCGGCCGCAGCATGGAGACCATCCTCAAGGTCGCGATCGACCTGGGCTACCTGAACATCCCCGAGGGGACGCTCGTGGACATCAACCAGATCAAGTCCCTGCCCAAGGACCGCGTCGTCATCGTCTCCACCGGTTCGCAGGGCGAAAATATGTCCGCCCTGTACCGCATGGCGTTCTCCGGCCATAAGCAGGTCGAGATCCAGCCGGGCGACAAGGTCATTATCTCCGCCTCCGCGATCCCCGGCAACGAGAAGGCCGTCTCGCGGATTATCAACGAGCTCTACCGCAAGGGCGCGGACGTCATCTACGACAAGCTCGAGGGCCTGCACGTCTCCGGCCACGCCTGCCGCGAGGAGCTGAAGATCATCCATGCGCTGACCAAGCCGCGCTATTTCATCCCCGTCCACGGCGAGCAGCGCCACCTGCAGAAGCACGCCGCGCTGGCGAAACAGATGGGTATGAGCCCGAAGAATGTCATCATCTCCGACCTCGGCCGCGTGATCGAATGCACGAACAAGACCTGCAAGCTCAGCGACCAGACCGTGCCGACGGGCAAGATCCTTGTCGACGGCACCGGCGTCGGCGACGTCGGCAGCGTGGTCCTGCGCGACCGCAAGCACCTGGCGCAGGACGGCATGATCGTCGTCTGCGTCAACCTCTCCAGCGAGGACGGCTCGATCCTCACCGGCCCGGACATCATCACCCGCGGCTTCGTCTACGCCAAGGAGAACGAGGACCTGATGGAAGCGCTGCGCATGATCGCGACGCGCTCGATCGAGACCTGCCAGACGCGCAGGATCTCCGACTGGGCGACCATCAAGTCCACGATCAAGAACGACCTGAGCCAGTATCTGTTCAAGAGCGCGAAAAAGAACCCGATGATCCTGCCGATCATTATGGAAATTTGATTCTTTTTTGTCATTGCGAGGCTGACGCAGTCAGCCGTGGCAATCTGTCCGTCGCAGGGCACAGATTGCCCGGACAAGCCGGGCAATGACAGAATGATACGCACTTCATAAAGCAAAAAGCGTCCCGCGTCGGCAGGCACGGATTGCCGCGGCTTGCGGAGCAAGCCTCGCAATGACACAACGGGATGCTTTGCGTTCAAAAAAAACAAGCTGAGAACAACGGTTTGACCGTTTTCTCAGCTTGCTTCTTTTTTTACAGTCGCTCGAACTTTTTCGGGCCGCTCTTGAGCAGCCAGAATACAGAGAGCAGCAGCCAGACGAGGGCGACGGCGACCGCGATCAGCAGGTAGACCGTCGGGGTGAGGACCGCTTTCGTCATCACCAGCACGACGAAGCCGATGATCACGAGCGTGGTGTAGGCCATCATCGGGAGCATCGTCAGCAGGACGGACGCGCTCTGCTTGATCGGCACCGCCTCGTTCGTCCATTCGAGCTTCGGGAAGCACAGGTTCATCATCAGGCCGAAGACGCCGTTCAGCAGGACGAACGCCTGCGGCACCAGGAGCAGGGCGATCCAGCCCGCCGCGCCGGGTCGCAGGACGAAGCCCGCCGCCGCGGACAGCAGCAGGGTCGGCCCTGCGCACAGAAGCACGTGCAGCTTCAGCTTGGCGGCGAGGACCGCGCTTGCCGGGATCGGCGCAGAGCGCAGGATCCACAGATTCTTGCCTTCCAGCGAGACGGACGGCGCGGTGATGCAGTTCATGCTGCAGAAGAAGGAAGTCAGCAGGGCAAGGATCAGCGCAAAGTCGAGGTCGGTCAGCGAAAGGCCCACGCCCTGCGCCAGCGGCAGCAGACCGCGCACCGCGTCCGCCTTGATGACCAGCGCGACGGCGGCGATCACGGCGAGGATCAGCCCCAGCCCGCAGTTGAGCATGTAGAGCGCGCTTGAGGTGAAGCGTTTGAACTCCTTGCGCAGAAGCGCGGAGGAGAGCTTGCTGCTGCGCAGCTCGAGCTTGCCGGTCCGGCGCTTTTTGAGGTTCTCGGAGGCGCTGACCTTGAGGAAGCCCCTGCCGAGCAGGAGCACCGCGAGCGTGAAGACCGCCAGCGCGAGCGCGGCGAGGAGCGCGAACAAAAGCAGATTCGGCTCGGCGATCCCTCTGCCGTACCAGCAGAACAGGAAGCCCCAGCCCGTCATGCTGTCCGCGACGGACTGATAATTCGCCAGCAGCGACGTGACGAAGCGCTGGGCGTTGAAATAGACATAGAAGTAGATCGCCAGGAACGCGAGCGAGAAGATCATCGTCACGAGGGTCTTGTTTCTCACGCGGGCGGTCAGCATCGCGAGCAGCCAGCCGACCAGACAGGCGAGCGACGCGCTGATGAGCGGCAGGAAGATGCTGCCGGCAATGTAAAGCAGGAACTGCGCGACGTTCAGACCCGCGGTCGTGAACCACGCGATCCCCGCGGGCACGATGACAAGCAGGGAGACCAGGTATTCGACCAGCAGCAGGATCGCCATGCGGCTGAGCAGGATCGTGCGCGGTTTGATCGGCATGGAGAGCAGCAGCTCGTTGTCCTTCGCCTCGAAGAGCTCGCTCTTGGCGGTGAACGCCGTGAAGAAGAAGGACAGGCCGAAGGACAGCAGCCCGACCATCGCGAAATAGAACCAGTGGAACGGCGGCAGGAGGACGAAGGTGTCCGCCATATAGCCGAACATGTGGTAGAACATGAAGCCGAACACGCCGACGCAGTAGAGCATCAAAAGCGCGAACACAACGACCATGCTTTTGCCGTTCTTCCGGCGGGCGGCCGAGCGGCTGATCATGCTCTGCAGGCGCAGTTTAATCAGTTTGCCCAGCATGGTCGTCCTCCAATTCCATGAACACGTCTTCCAGAGAAGCGTCGCCGCGGACCTCCTCCATCGTGCCGGCGCGGACCAGTTTGCCTTCCTTGATGATCGCGACGCGGTCGCAGAGCTTTTCCGCGACTTCCAGAACGTGCGTCGAGAAGAAGATCGCGCCGCCTGCGCTGCAGTGCTCGTGCATGACCTGCTTGACCATGTGCGACGCCTTGGGGTCGAGACCGACGAAGGGCTCGTCCATGATCAGGAGCTTCGGCGCGTGCGACAGCGCGGCGATCAGCGCGAGCTTCTGCTTCATACCGTGGCTGAACGAGGCGATCGGCTGCAAAAGGTCGTTCTCCAGCTCCAGCATCTGCGCGTATTTCCGGATCCGCTCTTTCCGCTCCGCCGCGCCGACGCCGTAGACGTCGCAGACGAAGTCCAGATACTTGTCCGCGGTCATGAATTCGTAAAGATCGGGGTTGTCCGGCACGTAGGCGATGACCTTCTTGCAGGCGAGCGGCTCTTTGCGGACGGACTTGCCGTCGATATAGATCTCGCCGCCGTCGAAGTCTAAAATGCCGACGCAGGCCTTGAGGGTCGTGGTCTTGCCCGCGCCGTTGTGCCCGATGAAGGCGCACAGTTCGCCGGGACGGATGTGCAGGGTGAGGTGGTCGACCGCGCACTTGCTGCCGTAGTGTTTGGTCAGGTCGTTGATTCTGAGCATAGCGCATTCCTCCTCGAAAAATCTGCCTGTATCGTACCGCATTTTGCGCGGTTTGTCAATTTGTCTTGTTGCACAATTCACGGCAATTCTCCGCTCTTCGCGCCCTCGGATGAGAGGGCGCGTTTTTTGCGCCCGAAAATCCGAACTTTGAGGTGAATGCCATGAATCCCAATCTTCCCTCGGAAAAGCGGCGCTTCGCCGCCGCCTACCTGCGCTGCTTCGACGCGGACGCCGCCGCTGCCGCCATCGGCCGCACGGACGGGATCCGCCTGCTGAGCACGCCGGCGGTGCAGCACGAGCTGGAGCTCCAGCGCGGGCAGTACGACGTGCGCCGCAAGGACGTGATCCGGCGGCTGGCGCAGCTCGCCTTCGGCCGCGCCAACGACTGCGTGAAGCTCGTCCTGGAGGACGCGCCGGACGTCGACCGCCTGGACCTGAGCCTGCTCGCTGAGGTCAAGCGCAACGAAAAAGGGACGGTGGAGGTCAAGCTGATCGACCGGATCCGCGCCCTCGAACAGCTCCTCGCCGCCGGAACGGAGACCGCCGACTGCGCCGAGGCGTTTTTCGCCGCCGCGGAGGACGTGGACGAGGATTGAAGTTCTCCAGGCAGCAGCGCGTCGTCCTCAACTGGTGGAGACCCGGCAGCCCGCATTATTCCAAAGAGGCGATCATCTGCGACGGCGCGGTCCGCTCCGGCAAGACCCTGTGCATGGGGCTGAGCTTCTTTCTCTGGGCGTGCTCGCAGTTTTCCGGCGCGCGCTTCGGCGTCTGCGGCAAGACGATCGCCTCCCTGCGGCGCAACGTTCTGTCGGAGCTGCTACCCAAGCTCAAGGCGATCGGCTTCTCCGTCACGGAAAAGCGGACGGAAAACCTCGTCCGCGTCGGCTACCGCGGGCACAGCAATGATTTTTACGTCTTCGGCGGCCGCGACGAGAGCTCCTCCGCGCTGATCCAGGGCATCACCTTCGCGGGGATTCTGCTCGACGAGGTCGCGCTCATGCCGCGTTCTTTCGTCGAGCAGGCCTGCGCCCGCTGCTCCGTCACGGGAAGCCGCCTCTGGTTCAACTGCAACCCGGAGGGGCCGCGCCACTGGTTTTACAACGAGTGGATCCTCGGCGCGGAGAAGCGCAACTGCCTCTATCTGCACTTCACGATGGAGGACAACCCCTCGCTGTCGCCGGAGATCCGGCAGCGGTACGCCCGCCTGTACTCCGGCGTGTTCTACCGCCGCTTCGTCCTCGGCCAGTGGGTCGCCGCCGAGGGCAGAGTCTACGACTTCTTCGACGCGGCGAGCGCGCCGCCCGTGCCGCCGGGAGAGTTCTCCCGCTGGTACGTCTCCTGCGACTACGGCACGGTCAATCCCGCCTCCTTCGGGCTCTGGGGCCTGCAAAACGGCGTGTGGTACCGCGTCAACGAGTTCTATTTCGACTCCCGGCGCGAAATGCGGCAGATGACCGACGAGGAATACGCCGACGCGCTCTCCTCGCTCGCGGGCGGCAGGGAGATCGCCGCAGTCGTCGTCGATCCGTCCGCCGCCAGCTTCATCGAGCTGCTGCGCAGGCGCGGCTGGAACGTCAAGAAGGCCGACAACGACGTGCTCTCCGGCATCCGCCGTACCTCCGACCTGCTCAAGAGCGGCAGGCTCGTCATCTGCGACACCTGCGCAGACTGCCTGCGCGAGATGGAGCAGTATGTCTGGGACCTCAAGGCGGGGAAGGACGCGGTAAAGAAGGAGCACGACCACGCGATGGACGACATGCGCTACTTCGTCTCCACCGTCCTTTCCTCCGGCGCCGTTCCCGTCGCTGTCCGCGCCGTCGCGCGCTGACCCGGATAACACGCTTTGCGTTATCAATTCTTGCGAAAGGAGGTTACCAATGAAACTCAAACGCTCTTCCGCCCCTGCCGCTGCCGCCGTCACCCAGCTCCGCAGCGACAGAGGGCACCCCTTCGGCTCCCTCAAGGCCTATATCCATCTGCCGCAGAACGAATACCGCCTCTACCGCTCCATGCGCGAGGCGCTGCCCGTGCTGGACGCGGCGATCGACAAGCTCGTGCGGCTGACCGGCGGCTTTCACGTCGAATGCGCGCAGGGGCAGGCGGCGCTCGCGGACTTCCTGCGCACCGTCCCCTGCGGCAGAGGGCAGCGCGGGATCCACAGCTTCCTCGCCGCCTACCTCGACAGCCTTCTGCTCTACGGCAGGGCGATCGGGGAGATGGTCGTCACGGACCGGCACTTTTCCGCGCTCTGCTGGGGCGACGTGACGACCGTGCAGATCGAGGAGGGCGCGAGCCCGCTCGACTTCACGATCTCCGCGCCGGATGAGAACGGCAGGCTGCGGCCGCTGCCGTATCAGCACCTTCTGCTGCTGACGACCCTGCATCCCGAGCCCGCCAACCCCTACGGCGTGTCGCTCCTGCGCAGTATGCCGTTCCTGGCGGACATCCTGATGAAGATCTATCAGACGATCGGCGTCAACTGGGAGCACGCCGGCAACGTCCGCTACGCCGTCGTCTGCAAGCCGGGCGGCGACAGCCTGGAACGCAGCGCGGCGGCGGGTCAGGCCGAGGCGATCGCTTCGGAATGGGCGGCCGCCATGCAGGACGCCAAAAACGGCGTCGTCCGCGATTTCGTCGCCGTCGGCGACGTCTCCGTCAAGGTCATCGGCTCCGACGGTCAGATCCTCAACTCCGAGATCCCGGTGCGCCAGCTTCTGGAGCAGATCGTCGCGAAGACCGGCCTGCCGCCCTTCCTGCTCGGCATGAACTGGTCGAGCACCGAGCGCATGAGCCGTCAGCAGGCCGACCTGCTCACCAGCGAGCTGTGGGCGATCCGCCGCACGGTGGAGCCCGCGCTCGAGCGCGTCTGCGAGCTGTGGCTGCGGCTGAACGGCTACGGCTGCAGTCCGCGCATCGTCTGGGACGACATCAGCCTGCAGGATCTGGTGGAGGAGGCGCACGCCGCCCTCTACCGCGCGCAGGCAAACCAGCTTGAATCTTCAAAGGAGTGATCGCTTGAACATCCGCAAAGCCGCCGCTGTCGCGTCGACGGATACGCCGACTGCGCAGCAGCTCGAAATGATCAACCGCTATTCCAAAACCCCGCTCAATGCCGAGCAGGTCTACTGCTTCAGCGTCCGTCTGTGCGACGATCAGCCGGACCGCGATTTTGAGCGCTTTGACACCGATGCCCTGCCCGTGCTCGCAGAGCTGTTCCGCGGAAAAACCGGGATCGCAGACCACGATTGGTCGGCTGAACGCCAGATCGCCCGCATTTTTGACACGGAGACCCTCTGCGAAAACGGCGTGCATTATATCCGCGCGTGGTGCTACCTGCTGCGCACGGAGAAAAACGCCGACCTCATCGCGGAGATCGAGGGCGGCATCAAGAAAGAGGTGTCGGTCGGCTGCGCAGTGAAACGCACGGTCTGCTCCGTCTGCGGCGAGCCTTACGGCTCCTGCGGGCACCGCAAGGGCCTCACCTACGACGGCAGCCTCTGCCTTGCCGTTTTGTGCGACCCCGTCGACGCCTACGAATTTTCCTTCGTCGCCGTTCCTGCCCAGCGCGAGGCAGGCGTGATGAAGAAGGCAGAAGGAGGTGTTTGCATGACCTTGCAGGAGCTTGTTTCCAAATCCGGCACGCCCGATCTGTGCGACAGCCTCAGCGAGCTCGAGCGCGAGGCGCAGTTCGGCCGCGACTGCCGGAAAGCCATGCTCCGCGAGACGGTCTCGCTCGGCCTGCTGCTGGACTTCGGCGCAGACGAGGCGATCCTGCAAAAGGCGTTTTCCGCGCTCGACAGCGCGGAACTGTCCGCGCTGAAGGACGCGCTGGCGCAGAAGGCCGCCGTTCTCTTCCCGTCCTCTCCCCAGCTTCCCGCCGCGAAGGGCGCGGCGGGCGCGCTTGACGCAGCTTACATTATTTAGGAGGTAATTTTATGTCAGTTTCTTACAATTCCATCGGTCAGTTGTGCATCACCTGCCTGGGCACCGGTCCGCAGATCAACGCCCCCTGCAAGGTCAGCACGAGCAACACCATCGCCACCTGCCTGGAGGACGACCCGATCGACGGCGTCGTCGTCACGAAGGGCGACTACCTTTCGACCGTCGCCATCCGCGGCTTCGTCACCCTTCCGTACCTGGGGACCGCGCCGTCCTTCGGCTACTGCGCGCTCGCCGCTGCCGGCAACGGCAAGGTGAAGATCCTGCAGGGCGCCCGCGAGTTCCTGGTCCTTCAGGTGGACACCGCGAAGAAGACCGTTACGTTCTGTCTGTAATACAAGGAGGTTGCACTATGTCTTATGAATCGATCCGCCTGGAAAAAGGCATGTACCGCGAAAGCGGCAAGAGCTTCTCGCAGGTGCTGGAATCCCTCGACCCGTCCGAAGCTTATCAGGGCACCGCGCTGGAGGGCACCGACGCGTTCCAGCGGCAGCTGAAGCGGTTCGGCATCCGCGCCCGCGGCGCCGGATCCGACCCCGTGGAGAAGTTCTTCTCCACCTTTGAGTCCGCCGTTCTGTTCCCGGAATTCATCTCCCGCGTCGTCCGTCAGGGCATCGACGAGAAGAATATCCTGCCGTCCATCGTCGCCACCGTCACCAACATCGACGCGATGGATTACCGCAGCATCTATTCCGACGCGATGGATGACGAGAAGGCGCTGCGCTTCGTCTCCGAGGGCGCGAGCATCCCCGAGACCGTGATCCGCAGCAAGGAAAAACTGATCACCCTGCGCAAGCGCGGCAGGATGCTGGTCGCATCCTATGAGGCGCTGCGCTTCCAGAAGCTCGATATGTTCTCCGTCATGCTCCGCCAGATCGGCAGCTATATCCAGCAGATGCAGATCGCGGACGCGGTGGACGTGATCGAATGCGGCGACGGCAACAGCAACAGCGCGCCGGCCTACAGCATCGGCAGCGCGCCGTTCAGCGGCACGTCCGGCACGCTGGATTACGACCAGCTCGTGGAACTCTGGACGGTCTTCCACCCCTATGAGCTGAACACCATTCTGGTCGCGCCCGCGACGATGGCGACGATCCTGAAGCTTCCGGAAATGCAGAACCCGGCTGCCGGCCTGAACTTCCAGGGCACCGGCAAGATCGGCACGCCGCTCGGCGCGGAGTTGATCTGCACCAACGCGGTCTCTTCCGGCATGATCTTCGGCCTCGACCGCCGCTACGCGCTGGAAATGGTGCAGGCGGGCGACGTCTGCGTCGAATACGACAAGCTGATCGACCGTCAGCTCGAGCGCGCGGCGATCACCGCCATCTGCGGCTTCGGCAAGATCTTCACCGAAGCCTCCAACCTGCTGGAAATCTGAGCATGAACGCGCATCTCCAGATCATGAACCTCGCCATGCCCCTGATCGGCACGCTGAACCAGGCGCAGGGCGCGCTGTTTTCCGCCGTCATCGACGCCGTGCAGGAGGAGATCACCGCGCAGGTCCGGCCGGACGCGGATCCGACGCAGTGCGACGACTCGCTGGTCCTCGCCGCCGTGCTGCTCTCCGTCTCCGCGATGCGGAAGCTGATGGATTCGGACATCTCCGACTTCACCGCCGGCACGCTCAAGGTCGGCCTGCGCGACGATCGCTCCGCTTACGCGCAGATGGCCGAGCGGCTGATCGCGCCGTGGCGCGCGGACGGGTTCGCCTTTCGCGGGGTGAGCGGATGAAGGAGCGCATCAAGCGGCTGATCGAGGACTACGGCTCCGACGCGACCCTCGTCTGCGACGGCGTGAGCACGAACACCCGCATTTTCTTTCAGCTCGTCACCT
This sequence comes from uncultured Oscillospiraceae bacterium, assembly GCA_905233385.1. GTDB lineage: Bacteria > Bacillota > Clostridia > Oscillospirales > Oscillospiraceae > JAZOXB01. The sequence goes on along the minus strand of CAJOEH010000009.1, from coordinate 62,497 downwards.
CCAAAAGCTGGCAGAACATGGAACGCATGTTCTGCGCCGGCGGCGAGATCCCGCGCGGCCAGTTCCTGTTCATCGCGCCGCCCGAGATCGGCGTGCGCAGAGCGGATCTCGTCAATTTTGACGGACGCACCTTCATCGTGCGCCGCGCCGACGCGATCGTTTTCCGCAACGAACGGCTGTTCATCTGGGGGCTGTGCGTCGAGGGAGGAGGCACTGATCCGTGGTCAACCTGAGACTGCTGGTACAGGAGACGCTGACCAACGCGGGCCTGCACTGCGTATCGGAATTTCCGTTTATGCCGCTGCCGCGTCTGGAGACCCCAATGGTTGCGGTCGGTCTGGAGTCCCAGCACCTGACGCAGAGCGCCCTCGACAGCTTCATCGGCTATCTCGCGGGCCGCGTCTGCACCGGTTTTCAGGAGGAAAGCGTCATCCGCCTCGACGTGTTTTCGCCGTATCTGAGCGGCGGCGCGCCCTGCAGAACGACGATGAACGACGCGCTGCTCGCCGCCCTCGGCGGGGTCGCCAACCATTCCCTGACGGGCGTGAAGGTCGGGAATATCCACTACGATCCCAAGGTGGACTGCATCCGCTGCACCGCCTACCTGACCTTCCGGGCGCATATTTTCCGATATTCCGAAACGTGAGGTGAACGACTATGGCTTATCTTGCCGCTCCGAGCGTGCCGACCCTGTCGCTGATGATCAACGGTTCGCCCGTCGGTCTGGTGCATGACTTCCGCGAGAAGATGACCGTCGAGGTGACGGCGGCCGCCGCCCGCGGGAGCAACCTCCCCGCCGGCCTGCACCCCGGCTCCGTGCGCTACCGGGTACAGCTCAACCGCGTCCTGCTCGACAACCTCCTCGTGTCCGACGGCTTTTCGCCCTACGGCCTGCACAATTTCACTCTTTCGATCGTCGGGCAGCGTCAGACAGTCAACTTCACCGGCTGCGAGTTCACCTCCGTCACCGTGCACAGCGAGGCTGGCTCCTGTATGATCGAGGAAGCGGAGCTGATGGCCCTCGACCGCAGCACCGCGGCGGGAGGAGGTGGCTGAGGTGCAGTTCGGAACCTTCGTCTGGCCGAACGACCCTGAGATCTTCCGCATGAAGTTCACGCGAAAGGTCACGGTGGCGGCTGGAGGCAACGGCCTGTGGACGGTCAGCAACGTCGCGCGGCTGGGCCGCACCTTCGAGTGCGAGGGCGTCTTCTACGGAAGCGGCGCCTATCAGAGCGTCCGCGCCCTCGCGACCCTCCATATCGCGGGCAACCCCGCAACGCTGCGCCATCCCCAATGGGATCCCGCGACCGCCCTGCTGAGCGAGATGGAGGTCACGGAAGGCCCGGGAGAGAATCTCCTGCGCTACAAGCTGACTTTCATCGAGCTTCCGCCGGATTAAAAAAACGTCCCTGTCCGCCAACAGGCGGACAGGGATCATTTTTTCACTCCGTGCGCTCTGCGCACGCGAAATTTCACTGCGCCTTCGGCGCAATTTCACTCGGCGCAGCCGAACTTCACTGCTTTCCCCGAAGAAAAAACGGGCGGCCATCGGGCGCCCGTTTTTGCTTTTCGGAACGGCACACAGGCCGTTCCCTACGCGTCGTGGAAAGATCGCAACCCGTAGGGAGGCATGCCCACATGCCTCCGGAAATAATGAGATACGCATTAATTGCCGCACGGAGGCGTCAGGGGACGCCTCCCTACGGTATCCGTTTGCCCGGCTTGAGGTAGCGCTCCTCCTCGGAGAAGACGCAGCCGCAGTACTTCTGGATATACATGCCGAGCTCCCGCGCGCGCTCCTGTCCGGCGCGGAAATAGGGGCGGAAATCGCGGTACAGGAAATCGACGCCGACCTCCTTCGCCGCGCGTTCTGCGACCTCGCGCAAGAGTTCGTGATTCTGGTAGGGACTGATGAACAGGGAAGAGGTGAAGCTGTCGAAGCCGCCGTCCTTCGCCGTCTGCGCGGCGGCGAAAAGGCGCATTTCGTAGCACTTGACGCAGCGGCCTTCGATGTCCGCCGCGACCTCGCGCACGAACGGCCGCAGGCCGTAGTCGTCCCGCTCCAAAAGCGGCAGCGCCACCGTCTGCGCGTACTCGCGCAGGCAGTTGCGGCGGCTGCGGTATTCGGTAAACGGGTGGATGTTCGGATTGTACCAGAAGCCGGTCAGTTCAAAGCCGTCGGCGCGCAGGACGTCGATGCACTGGTTCGCGCACGGCGCGCAGCAGATATGCAGTAAGGTTTTCATTCCCATTCCTTCTTTCTGCCGCGATTATATCACGAAACCGACCTGTCCGCAACCCTTGCGTTTTTCGCGGCAAAGGGGTATAATGGCAGCAGGACGCAAAGGAGGTGCCGCCATATGAAACGGGCGCTTGCCCTGCTGCTTGCCGCGCTGTTCGTCCTACTGATTGGCTGCGGCTCGGAATACCGTCCGGTCAAGCCCGTCGGCGCGGTGCCGGAGGAATTCGTTCCCATCGTTGAGAACAACCTGTTCTGCAGTTACAGTCTTGCCTCACCAAACGGCATTCTCAGGTCCGTACAGACAGACGCGGACGGCGAAGGCCACACAGACACCATAGACTTTTTCAAATACGATAAGTACGGAACAGAACTGGCGCATCTGCGGTATACGGATGCCGACTCTCATCACCTCACATTGAAAATGCATACCTCGGACGGCGGCTTTCTGTTCGTGGACGGCTTTTATGCTTACGCGCGGAAAGAAGGCGGCTGGTCAGACGAAGCTGGTTATTCTTCCGACATCGTCAAGTGCGACAGCAGCGGACATATCGAATGGACGCTGACGATGCAAGACTGCGAAGGCGAGTGTTTCCAGTACGGTTTTGAGACGGAAACCGGCTACGTTTTTTTCGGCTCGAAGGAAACGCCAGAAACCAAAGTGACCGGCGTCGTCTCTCCGGCAGACGTCTTTATCCAGCAGGTGAGTTTTTCAGGAGAAGCAACGAAAACGCTTCTCTTTGCCGGAAGTGATTACGATTCTGTCTGGGGCGTCCGCCCGCAGTCCGACGGTTATTTGCTCTTTCTCCGCTCTCAATCCTCAGACGGCGATTTTGCCCGCGACGGCGACGCGTACACTGCGGCGTATTGGCTTTTCCGACTGAACGAAGATTTGGAATGCGTGTCAAAAGAGATGTGTTTATACGAGGAATACCAAACGCTCGCCTGCGATCGCATCGGTTATCTGGACGGCGCGGCAGTTTATTCTGACGACGAGCGGTTTCAGAACTACGACGCCGGGAGCGTTACGGCGGTGCTGGACTACGGCGCTTTTTATCTCGTCGTTTCCCAGCACGCAACGGAAGAACTCGTTCCGCCGTACGGCTCCAGCAGACGATGGTTTGCCACCGAAACGGTCTATACGGCGTTTGACAAAAGCGGCGATCTCCTTTGGCGTGCCGCCACAGATAATCCGCTGCCCTACTGATTGAAAGACCGGAGCTTCTACGGAGGCTCCGGTTTTTTGCTGCCCGCCCCCCGCCTTGTCATTGCGAGGCGCAACGCGCCGTGGCAATCCGTCCGTATCGACGCGGGACACTTTTCCAAATTGTGCAGTGTGCTTTCTCCTCTGTCATTGCCCGCTTTCTGCGGGCAATCCGTGCGTACCGATAAGGGACACTTTCTCGTAATACGATATACGTGCCATACCTGCGACGGACAGATTGCCCGAGCAAGTCGGGCAATGACAGGCAAGATAGGTTTTCGTAAAACGGTACACGTGCCATACCTGCGACGGACAAATTGCCCGAGCAAGTCGGGCAATGACAGGCAGGATAGGTTTTCGTAAAACGGTACACGTGCCAACCTGCCGCGGACGGATTGCCGCGGCTGACTCCGTCAGCCGCGCAATGACACGACGAGAGGAAATCGCAGGAATAGTATAAGTTGACATTGCACACAGAATCCTTTATAATAAATTAGATTATTATGACTTCGCGAAAGGCGTGATCTTTATGACTGAACAACAGCCCGCGGCAAAGAAGCGGATGCTTTCCGGTATCAAACCGTCCGGCGACCTGACGCTCGGCTCCTACCTCGGCGCGATCCGCAACTGGAAGGCGAGAGCGGACGAATTCGACTGCTACTATTTCATGGCGGACCTGCACTCCATCACCGTGCGGCAGAATCCCGCCGACCTGCGCCGCCGCTCCATCGAGCAGCTCGCGCAGTACATCGCCTGCGGCCTCGACCCGGAGAAGAACGTCCTGTTCTTCCAGAGCCACGTGCACCAGCACGCGGAGCTCGGCTGGGTGCTCAACTGCTTCGCCATGTTCGGCGAGCTGAGCCGCATGACCCAGTTCAAGGACAAGAGCGCGAAAAACGCCGACAACATCAACGGCGGCCTGTTCACCTATCCCGCGCTGATGGCGGCGGACATCCTGCTCTATCAGGCGGACTACGTGCCGGTCGGCGAGGACCAGAAGCAGCACGTCGAGCTGACGCGCGACATCGCCAAGCGCTTCAACGGCATCTACGGCGACGTGTTCAAAATGCCGGAGCCCTATATCCCGAAGGTCGGCGCAAGGATCATGAGCCTTGCCAATCCCGAGGCGAAGATGTCCAAGTCCGAGGACGAGGATCCCGGCCGCGTCTGCCTGATGGACCGCCCGGAGGACATCATGCGCCTGTTCAAGCGCGCGATCACGGACTGCGACGCCGAGGTGCGCTACGACCCGGAGAACAAGAAGGGCATTTCCAATCTGATGACGATCTACTCCGCCGCCACCGGAAGAACGTTCCCCGAAATCGAAAGCGAATTCGCGGGCCGCGGCTACGGCGATTTCAAGAAGGCCGTCGGCGAGTCCGTCGTCGAGCTGCTCCGCCCGATCCGCGAGGAGGCGACGCGCCTGCTGGCGGACAAGGCGTACCTGCAGAAGGTCTGCGAGGAGGGCGCGCAGAAGGCGTCCTACGTCGCGGAAAAGACCCTGCGCAAAGTCTACAAAAAGGTCGGATTTGTCGCTCGATAAGGAGGACTGACGTATGCCATTAGACCCTCGATTTCTGCTCAAGGTCGGTCTGGCGCTGCTGAGCGCCGCCGCGATCTCCCTTGCGCTGACGCCGCTGATCAAGCTGCTGGCGAAGAAGGTCGGCGCGATGGACGTTCCGAAGGACGACCGCCGGATGCACCATACCCCCATCCCGCGGATGGGCGGTCTCGCGATCTTCCTCGGCTTCCTCATCAGCGTCCTGATCTTCCTGAAGCTGGGTGACCGCCCCGAACTGGCGGGCATTCTGCTCGGCGCGGTCATCATCGTCGTGCTGGGCGTGCTGGACGACATTATGGCCCTGCCCGCGCTGCCGAAGTTCCTCGTGCAGATCGTCGCCGCGATCATCGTCGTGGTCAACGGCTGCCGGATCGATCATTTCATGGGTTGGGCGCTGCCGGACTGGCTCTCCTATCCCGTCAGCGTGATCTGGATCGTCGCGATCACCAACGCGATCAACTTCATCGACGGCCTGGACGGTCTGGCCGCGGGCGTCAGCGCGATCTCCGCGGGCACGATGCTGGTCGTCGCCCTGCTGCTCGTCCCCGAACCGACCGCCATGGTCAGCGCGATCCTGCTTGCCGCGCTGGTCGGCGCGTGCGTCGGCTTCATTCCCTATAACTTCAACCCCGCCACGATCTTCATGGGCGATACCGGCTCGACCTTCCTCGGTTTCATGCTGGCGTCCATTTCCATCTTCGGCCTGTTCAAGACCTACGCCGTGATCTCGTTCGCCGTGCCGTTCCTGGTGCTCGGCCTGCCGATCTTCGACATCTGCTTTGCCGTGATCCGCCGTCTGGCGCACGGCCAGAGCCCCATGCACGCCGACCGCGGCCACGTCCACCATCGCCTGATCGACATGGGCTTCTCGCAGAAGCAGGCGGTCGCGATCTCCTATCTGCTGTCCGCGATCCTCGGTCTGTCCGCCGTCGTGCTGACCGACCGCGGCGAGATCCAGGCGATGATCTTCCTGATCGCCATCATCGTCGTCGGCGCGATCGGCGTCGGCCTGATCTTCGGCACGCATCACACGAAAAAGCCGCATACGGATGCGGCGGAAGCGCAGGATACGCCGCCGGCAGCGTCGCCGGAGGCGCACAACGACGTTGCGCGGAACGCGCCGCAGGAGGACAAGCAGGATGAAGAAGCTTAGGATCATGTCCGTCTTCGGCACGCGGCCGGAGGCGATCAAGATGGCACCGCTGGTCCGCGAACTGGCCGGCCGCGAACACTTTGAGAGCCTCTGCTGCCTGACCGGTCAGCACCGCGAGATGCTGGACTCCGTCATGGAGATCTTCCGCCTGCGGGCCGACTACGACCTCAATATCATGCAGAAACAGCAGACGCTGTCCTCCATCACGACCCGCGCCCTTTTGGGCATGGAGTCCGTGTTGGACGAGGCGAAGCCCGACCTGATCTTAGTCCACGGCGACACCTCCACCACCTTCGCGGGCGCGCTCGCCGCCTTCTATCATAAGATCCCCGTCGGTCACGTCGAGGCGGGTCTGCGCACCTACGATCCCTACTCTCCCTTCCCGGAGGAGATGAACCGCACGCTGGTCGGCGACATCGCCGCCCTGCATTTCTCTCCGACCGCCGCCAACGCGGACAATCTGCGCAGAGAAGCGGTCCGGGGCGAGATCTTCATCACCGGCAATACCGTCATCGACGCGATGAAGACCACCGTCCGCGACGACTACCGCTTCACCACGGAAGCGCTCAACGAGCTGGATTTCGCGGGCAGGCGCGTGATCGCGCTGACCTGCCACCGCCGGGAGAACTACGGACAGCCGATGCACGACATTTTCCGCGCCGTGCGCGATATCGTCCTGACCCATCCCGAGGTCGAGGTCGTCTATCCCGTCCACCTGAGCCCGATCGTGCGCGACTGCGCGAAGGAGGAGCTCGGCGGCGTGGAGCGCGTCCGCCTGATCGACCCGATCGACGTCGAGGAAATGCACAACCTCATGGCGCGCTGCTTCTTCGTCATGACCGACTCCGGCGGATTGCAGGAGGAGGCGCCCGCGATGGGCAAGCCCGTCCTGGTCCTGCGCCGCGAGACGGAACGGCCCGAGGCGGTCGCGGCAGGCACGGTCAAGCTCGCGGGCGTGGAATACGAGAACATTGTCCGCCTGGCGAACGCGCTGCTGGAGCAGCCGGAGGAATACGAGAAGATGGCGCGCGCCGTCAACCCCTACGGCGACGGCAACGCCTGCCGCCGCATCGCCGACGCGATCGAATGGCGCTTCGGCCTCCGCCCCGACAAGCCCGCTGATTTTCAGCCGTAACAAAAAAAGAAAACCGCAGGGTCGGAATCCTCCGTCCCTGCGGTTCTTATAACAAAAGGCTTCTCCGTTCGGAGAAGCCTTTTTACGTTATTTCTTCTTTTTCGGTTCCGGGAGTTCCGGCCACATGGCCTCGAGGACGGCGCACAGGAGGTCGGTGTTTTCGACGTCCTCCACGACGGCCATCAGGGACTTCGAGCCCTCATAGGGATAGGCCCGCGGCGCGTCCGGCAGAAGGCGCAGGACGGACGGCGTCGGCTTGAGATACAACTGGTTGTCGCACAGATCGCCGACCAGCTTCCCGCGGTAGTAGACGCAGTATTCGCCCATCATTTTGCGGGAGCTGACCTCGCCGGCCCGCGCAAGCTGTTCCATCACGTAATCGTGAAAATCCTTGGTCGTCGCCATCGCGCTGTTCTCCTAATGAAAAGGTTTACGGGAGCAGATCCCACGGGAAGTACTCCCACGGATCGAAAGGCTCGGTCTCTGTTTCCGGTTCCTGCGTCGGCTCAGACGATCGGCAGTTCGACGGACCTGCCGCCGCGCCAGACCGTCAGGACGGCGCTGTCGCCGCCGCGATAGGTTTTCAGCGCGCGTGACAGACCGTTGGTGTCCTTGATCTCGGCGCCGCCCACGGCGGTGATCACGTCGCCCTCTTTCAGGCCGGCCTTCTCGCCGCTGCTGCCTTCCACAACGGACGAGACGTAGACGCCGCCGGGCAGGCCGTCTTCCTTCTGGTCGGCGGTGACGTCGCTGACGTAGATGCCGATATAGGCGCGGTTGCTCACCGTTCCGGTCTCGCGCAGCTCGTCGACGATGGCGAGCACGTCGTTGATCGGAATGGCGAAGCCGATGCCCTCGATGCTCGCGCCGCTGCCGGTGGTGCCGGAATACTTCGCGGTCGTGATGCCGATGACGCTGCCGTACTGATCGAACAGCGGGCCGCCGGAGTTGCCGGGGTTGATGGCCGCGTCGATCTGCATCATGTTGATCGGGGTGCCGTCGGTGTTGACGGCGCGATCCTTCGCGCTGAGGAAGCCGACGGTGATGCTGTAGGTCAGCTCGCCGAGCGGGTTGCCGATCGCGGAGACCTGATCGCCGATCTGCAGGGCGTCGGAATCGCCGAGCGTGACGGTCTGCAGGCCGGTCGCGTCGATCTTCAGGAGGGCGACGTCGCTCTCCGCCTCATAACCCAGGACGGTCGCGGGGAACACTCTGCCGTCGTACAGGGTGACGGTCAGCTTCTTCGCGCCCCCGACGACGTGGTAGTTCGTCAGGATCTCGCCGTCGGAGCTGATGACGAAGCCGCTGCCGGAGCTGGCGGTCTCGGAGACCTGCCCGAAGACGTTCGTGGTCGTGCCCTCGTTCGCGATGCCGACCACCGCGCCGACGTTCTGCTCATAGATCTGCGCAGGCGTCTTCAGATCGGTGTTCGAGACCGTACGGGCGGGCGTCGCCTCGGTCGGCTTCTGCGGCTCGGTCACGTCCGAAACGACGTTCGCAACGTCCGAGACGGCCGCGGTATCCTTCTGATACATCCGGTGCATGACCAGGCCGACCGCGCCGCCGCCGAGCACACTGCCGAGGATAGCGCAGCACAGGGCGACCACCGCGACGCGCGTCGTCATGCGCTTTTTCTTCGGCTTTGCCTGCGGCGCGGTGCGCGTCTGCGCGTAGGCGGGATAGGAACGCGGCTGGGAATAGGAATAGACGCTTCGGGCCTGCGGCGCGGCCTGATAGGGAGAGGCCGGCTGAACGGGCGCGGTATTCTGCGCGTCGGTCGTCTGCGGCGCAGAGCCCGACGGCGTATGGAATGCATAATCGTTCTCGTACATGGCAATAACTCCTTTGCTTGGTGGAATTACCTGTATCTTAAAGCGCGTTTGTTACCGAATTGTGACGGAGAAACAAACGATTTATAAAAATCAGATACAGTCGCCGCCCTGCATGATGCGCAGGATCGTGGTGTCGGTCTCCTGCATGCCCTCCTGGGCGAGCATCCCGACGTTGGCGATCGTGTCGTCCACCGACCCAGCGACGATGCCCTCGCCGCTGTGGAATTCCTTGTGGTGCAGGTACATGCGGTAGCCCATAATGCCTGCGTCCACGGCCGCGGCGATCTTCGCGGCGCAGGACGGCTTCGCGCCGTCGCAGATCGTGCCGGAGAGGATGGCGACCGCGTTGACGACGGTATGCGCGACGGCGGAGAACCCGCCGCCCAGCAGGTAGCAGATGCCCGCGCCCGCGCCGACGCCGGCCGAGATCGCGCCGCAGTAGGCCGAGAGCCTGCCGATGCCGCTTTTCTGATGGATCGTCACCAGATCGGAGACGATCAGGGCGCGGCAGAGCTGTTCCTGCGTCGCGCCGATGTGCTTCGCGTAGACGACGACGGGCATACAGGCGGTGATCCCCTGGTTGCCGGAGCCGGAGAGGATGACGACCGGCATGTCGCAGCCGCTCATGCGGGCGTCGCTGCCGGCGGCGGCGTAGGCCTTCGCCTTCTGCTTGATATCATCCCCGTAATCTTCCAATAATATCCGCCCGATCTGCGCGCCCCATGCGCCGCGCAGACCTTCCTCCGCGATGGCGGAGTTCTGCGCGACCTGCCGCAGCAGGAGGGGCTCGAGACGGTCGAGGGGAACGGTGTCGGCGAAGCGCACGATGTCCTCCACGTTCAGACAGCGTTTGTCCGTCATGTGCTCCTCGGCGGCGTCGACGATCGGCAGGTCGCGCAGGACCTCGCCGTTGTGTTCCATATAGACGATATTCGTATGGTGGTTGGTGATCCGCACGCGGGCGGTCTGATCGCCCGCCTCGGCGCGGATGTCGATGTCCAGCTTGCACGGCGAGCCGCCGCAGAGGACGTCGATCTTTGCACAGTGCAGGAAGTCGTCCAGCGCCGCGAGTTTTTCCTGCGGGATTTCGGCGATGACCTGCAGATCGCGGTCCGCGTCGCCCGCGACCATGCCCGCGGCGATCGCAGGGAGGATGCCCTTGCGCCCGCCGGTGTTCGGCACGACGACGCTCTTGACGTTTTTCAGGATATTCCCGCTGACGGTCGCCTCCACGCGCTCCGGCAGCCGTCCGAGCAGTTTGCGGACGACGGCGGCGCAGTAGGCGATGGCGATCGGCTCGGTACAGCCCGTTGCGGGGACGAGCTCTTCCTCTAAAATCGAGGTGTAATCGCGTATGATCTCTTCTTTCAGCATGGTGCGCCCCCGTTAAGTTTTTTTCTTTCTGTTCTGATATTTCAGAAGGTAGAACAGGATCAGCAGGACCTGCAGCACGCCGCAGATGACGAGCAGCAGGAAAAAGGAATCCAGATGAATGGATAAGACCAGACTCAGACCGACGCCCCAGATGATCAGAGAGCCGGAGATCGCGCGAAGCAGCAGGTTCCACCACAGGCCGCTGAAGACCGCCCAGACAATGCCGCTCACGGGGATCGCGTAGATGAAGAGCAGCCACGCCTTGTCCGGCAGGACGCCCAGGATCTTGGCGGCGCAGAACAGCACCGTCATCACCAGCCAGACCAGGCCGATGGAGAGCAGGTTGATCAGCACGCGGCGCGTGTGGGACTTCGGGACCTTCTTCGTCCGCAGAAGATCCTGCACCGAGATGTCGTACAGGTCGGCGATCTTGGTCAAAATGAAGATATCGGGCGTGCCGTCGCCGCGTTCCCACTTGGAGACGGACTTGTCCGAGTAGTTCAGTTTTTCCGCCAGATCGGCCTGGGTATCTCCGTTCTGACGACGGTAATAGGCGATATTCTCTGCGATCAGCCGCCGCAGGGCTTCTTCCGAATCAAACATGTGGGTACCTTCCTGAAAGCTTGAAATTACAGGGATTCTACTGTCGGTAGAGTCGGGGTCGACCCGTCGTAGAGGGGCGTCTCCGGCGCGTTCCGGCGAAACTCCGATCCGTGGCGTGACAAAATTGCCTCGGTTTGGTAATACTAAGACGAACGACGCAAAGGGAGTGATCTCGTGACAAATAAAATCGCCAAAACCATCCGCGTCCTGACGACCGCGCCGGTGCTTGCGGCGCTCCTGTGCACGCTGCTGCTCCTGCTTCTGCCGGGCAGCTTCGCTTCGACCGGGCACTATTTCGCCGCGCTGGGCTTTCTCACCGCCGCGCCGCTGCTGGCCTACCCGATCTCCGTGGCGATCCCGTCGCTGCGGGAAAAGGGCAGGGACGGCCAGCGCAATCTGGCGGTCGCGTTTTCAATCGCCGGCTATATCGGCGGCTTCCTGTTCGTCATGCTGGACGGCGGAACGGCGACGGAAAAGGTGATGTTCGGGACCTATCTGATCTCCGGGATCGGGATCGCGGTCTGCACGCTGCTGCACTTCAAGGCGAGCGGCCACGCCTGCGGCTGCTCCGGCCCGATCGCGATGCTCGCGCTGTACGCCAATCCGTGGTTTCTGATCGCCTATGTGCTGCTCACGCCCGTCTTCTGGGCGAGCAAAAAGCTCGGCAGACATTCCGCGGCGCAGTTTGTCGCGGGCGCGGCGATCCCCGTGCTCGCCATCCTGCTGTGCAGCGTGATCTTCCTGCCGCGCGGATGATTCCATTATAGCAGATACAAATGAAAATTCAAGTGCAAAGCCGGAGGGACCGCGGTCTCTCCGGCTTTGCTTGACAAAGAAAGGACGCTGTATTAGAATAGAGCTACTATAGAATAGAAGGAGAAATCTGTATGAACTGTCCCAGATGCGGCGCGTCCAATCCGTCCGACGTGCAGTTCTGCACGTCCTGCGGCGAGCAGATGGCGAGGCCGGTGAACGGCGCGAAGGATCCCGCAAAGAAAAAACGCTTGTTTATGATTCTCGGCGCAGCGGCGGTGCTGGTGGTGCTGATCATCGCGATCTCCATGGCCTTTTCCGGCAACGGCGCGGAGAACGCGGCGGACGACCTGTGCGACGCGATCATCGAAATGGACGCGAACGCGGCGCTGAAGCTGCTGCCTCCCGCGGTGACGGATTATATTTCCGATACGCTGAGCCTGGATCAGGCGAGCGTCAGAATCCGCGACAGCCGCGCGCTGGACGCGGACGACGTCAAGGACATCGACGAGCTCTACACCCGGTACTTCGATACCGCGGAAGGCTACGTGGAGGAGGCGGCGATCGTCCTCGTGGAGGTCAATATTCCCGACAAGAAGCTGACGAGAGATCCCATCCCGCTGGTCATGATCAGGGTCGAGGGGAAATGGTACCTCGACATCCTCAAGACCTCGGACGAGCTCGAGGAGGCCGACTGGGTGTTCACGGGCTTCAACTTTACGAAGTATTTTAAGAAGTAACAGGCAGAGGTAAGCACAATGGATACGATCGCACTTGCGAATTATTTATTTCCAGACGTCACGATGACGCCGGAGGAGCTGGAGGCGCGTTTCCCGGAGCGCGCCGTCCCCGAGGGCGCCGTCGTCACCCGCATGGCGCCGTCGCCGACGGGCTTCGTCCATCTGGGCAATCTGGTGCAGGGCCTGATCTCCGAGCGAATGGCGCACCAGTCCGGCGGCGTGCTGTTTCTCCGCGTGGAGGACACGGACGCCAAGCGCGAGGTCGCGGGCGCGGTGGAGGTGCTGATCAGCACGCTCAAGCACTACGGCATCCGCTTCGACGAGGGCGTGACGGTCGACGGCGAGAGCGGCGACTACGGCCCCTACCGCCAGCGGCAGCGCGCGGATATCTACCACGTCTACGCCAAGAAGCTGGTCGAGCAGGGCGCGGCCTATCCGTGTTTCTGCACGGAGGAGGAGCTGACCGCCATGCGCGAAAAGCAGGAGGCGCGGAAGGTCAACTTCGGTTACTACGGCGAGTACGCGGTCTGGCGCGACCGCCCGTTTGAGGAGATCAAGGCGGCGGTCGAGGCGGGCAAGCCCTGGGTGCTTCGCTTCCGTTCCGAGGGCTCGATCGAAAACAAGTTCAAATTCACCGATCTGGTCAAGGGCGTCCTGAACGTCACGGAGAACGACATCGACCAGGTGCTCCTGAAATCGGACGGCATCCCGACCTATCACTTCGCCCACGCGGTCGACGACCATCTCATGCGCACGACCCACGTCGTTCGCGGCGACGAGTGGCTGCCGAGCCTGCCGTTCCATCTCCAGCTCTTCCGCGCGCTGGGGTTCAAGATCCCGAAGTACGTCCACATCGGCCCGCTGATGAAGATGGACGGCGCCTCCAAGCGCAAGCTCTCCAAGCGCAAGGACCCCGAGTTCGCCCTGACCTACTACAAGGCAGAGGGCTTCCCGGTCAGCGCGGTCTACGAGTATATCATGACCCTGCTCAACTCCAACTACGAGGACTGGCGCAAGGCGAATCCGACCGCGCCGTCCGACGACTTCAAGTTCTCCTATAAGAAGCTCAATCCCGCGGGAGCCTTGTTCGACTACGCGAAGCTGTGCGACGTCTCCAAGAACGAGATCGCCCGCATGGACGCGGAGCAGGTCTATACGCTTTCTTTGGAGTACGCCGAGGAATTCGACCCCGATTTCGCCGCCGTCCTGAAGCGCGACCCTGCCTACGCCAAGGCGATCTTAGCGATCGGCCGCGGCGGCAAGAAGCCGCGCAAGGATTTCGCGACCTGGAAGGACGTCCGGCCGTATATGAGCTTCTTCTATGACGAGTACTTCGTCTCCGAGGGCTTCCCGGAGGGCTTCGAGCCCGCCGTCATCCGCGCCGCGCTCGAAAAGTTCCTCGCGGTCTACGACCCGAACGACGACGCAACGACGTGGTTCGACAAGGTCAAGGCGGTCACCGCCGGGATCGGCTTCGCCGCCGACATGAAGGAGTACAAGGCGGATCCCGACGCTTACCCCGGTTCCGTCGCGGACGTTTCGACCTTCCTGCGCGTCGCCGTGACCGGCAGGACTAATTCGCCCGACCTCTACACCGTCATGAGCCTGCTCGGCAGCGAACGGTCCGTTTCCCGCATCCGCGCCGCGATGGAGACGCTCGCATGAAGCTCATCGACATGACGAACGACCCGCGGCGCGGGCAGTTCGAGTTCTTCCGAGGCTTCGCCGTGCCCTACGTCTCCATGACGGTCAACTGCGACGTCACGCATCTAAGGCGGACCGTGCTGGAAAACGGCTGGCCGTTCTTCCTGACCGCGCTCTACTGCGCGGTCAACGCCGCGAACGACGTGCCCGAGCTGCGCCGCCGCATCCAAGGCGATCGGGTCGTGGAGTATGAGCGCTGCGTCAGCTCCCATACGGTCGCGCTGCCGGACGGAACGTATTGCTATTGCGTGCTCGACTGCGCGAAGCCCTTTGCCGAATACCTGCCCTACGCGCAGGCGGAGGTCGAAAAGGCGAAGCAGAGCCGCAGCCTGGACGACGGGGACGACCCCGCGCGGCTGTTCTTCGTGAGCAGTATGCCGTGGGTCAGCTTCACGTCCGTTTCCCTGCCTGTGCCCGACCCGGCGGACAGCAACGTGCGGATCACCTTCGGCAAGTTCTTCGAGCAGGGAGACAGGATCCTCCTGCCGGTCAACCTCTGCGTCCACCATGCGCTGGCGGACGGCATCCACATGGCGCGGTTTTATCAGAACTTCGAAAAACGGGCATCCTGGATAGAATGATGACGCTGCGCTAATGAAGAAATGAAGACGCTCCCTTCGTTCGCTAATGAAGAAATGAGGCGCCTTCGCTTCATCATGGCGTCAGCCCGTCTTCATTTTCCGGCAGAACAGAAAAAGCAGACTGATTTGAAAATCAGTCTGCTTTTTATTTGGTCTTGTACGTCGATTATCCTTCGATCGCCATCATCTTGTCGATCCGGCGCTGATGCCGCCCGCCCTCGTAGGCGGTGTCGAGCCAGACGTCGACGATCTGCAAAGCGAGCATCGGGCCGACGACGCCCTGACCGAGCGCCATCATGTTCGTGTCGTTGTGCTGGCGGGTCATCTTCGCCGACATCAGGTCGGACAGCAGGGCGCAGCGCACGCCTTTGACCTTGTTCGCGGTGATGGACACGCCGATGCCGGTGGTGCAGACGAGGATGCCGCGCTCGCATTCGCCGGAGGCGACCGCCTCGGCGGCGGGACGGGCATAATCGGGGTAGTCGCAGCTGTCCTTATTGTAGGTGCCGCAGTCCTTGACCTCAAAGCCGCGCTCCAAAAGGTGCGCCTTGATCGTTTCTTTCAATTCCAGACCGCCGTGGTCACAGCCTAAAGAGATCTTCATCGCAATACCTCCATATCAGTGAATGAACAGTTCCGCAAAGAGGAACAGAAGATACGTCGCGGCAAAGCCGACGGCGAACAGGGGACGGCCGCGCTGGACAAAGAGGCTCCAGCACCAGCCGATGATCATCGCGAACACCGGGATCAGCGCGTAGCACGCGCTGAAGTACCAAGCCAGGAGCAGGCAGGGCAGGAGAAGGACCAGGAACAGGCAGCGCGAGTCGCGCAACTTGATGAGGCCGTGCAGCAGCGGGACGAGGGCGATCACGCCGGTGATGAAGCAGAACGAGTCGCTGAATTTCAGCGCGTCCCAGTAGGACGAACGGTGCGTCAGCGTGGCGAATCTGCTGAGCATCGCGGGGATGAGCCGCCGATAGAAGCTGAACGAGCGAAGGAGGATGATCGGAGAGCCCATATCATGCCGCACACAGTAGGCGAGCCACACCGCGATGAAGCCCGCCGCCAGGAGCAGCAGGAGCAGCAGAATGGAAGCTGCGAGCTTCTTTCCACGCCTCTCGGGGTTGCCGTGCTTCCAGCGGAGGACCTGCACGGCGATATAAACGCCGGCGTAGAAGGGAGCCGCCCAGATCAGCGGGAAGCTGTACAGCAGGGCGAGGCCGTAGGCGGCGACGGAGAGGGCGAGCCAGATCGCGTTGAAGAACAGCGGCTTATCGTAGGGCGTGCACGCCCAGAGATAGAGGAAGAGCAGCGACACCGTGAACATCGCGAGCGCCTTCGGCTGGTTGAGGACCGTGATGGAGCCGAGGATCGCGCAGAGGATCGCGGGGAGCGGCTTGCCGTACATAAGACGGATCAGCAGATACAGGGCGATCGCGATGAGCATGATCGGGATCGCGCTGCGCAGATGCCGCAGGATGAAACCGAACGGACCGTCTTGCAGCAGCACCTTCCGCCACAGGATGATGTAAACCAGCCAGAGGAACGCCGCGCAGAGCATGGAGAGCAGTCCCCAGACGATATCCGCGAGATTCAGCGCGCCCGCGGTCAGCGGTTGGAAGCTGCGCCGGTCAAGACGGCCGATCCATTCCGTTGAGTTGAGCTTCGGACGGTAAACGTAGAAATATGCCGGGATCATCAGCGCCATCAGAACGGCGAACGCGCCGACGAGGAACAACAGCGAAGGCTGACGGATCAGGCCCTGAACGATCTGATGATGCACCATATGCGGCCACCTCCCTTTTTTTGACTATATGTCAATACTAACACAGTTTTTGCCGGAGCGCAAGACAAAAAAAGCAGGCAGGGCCGAGGCCCTGCCTGCTTCAGGCTGTCAAAAAAGTCCGTAACCGTCGAAATAGAGTATCGTATTCTGCCGTGCCTGTCATTGCGAGGTTTGCGCAGCAAATCGTGGGTGCGCAGCCGTTGGCAGCTATGCTGCCTTACGGATGCGGCCTACCCCCTGCGGGTGCAATCTGTCCCTATGGGCTTTGAAAAAAGTAGTAATTATTGAATATTTCGACTTACTGCGCAACTCACGACTTACCGTATCTATATACGCCTACAGTCGTGAGTTGCTTGTCTTCCGAACTTTTTGAAAGCCTGCCTGCGGCGGTCGGAACGTTCAGCCGAAGACGCCTGCGGCAGTCGGGACGTTCAGTCGAAGACGCCGGCGCGATCGAGGACGACCAGCAGACGCAGGGCGTCCTCGCCGAGATCGAGCACGGTGTCCTCGCCGCTGCCGCCCTTGCCGCGCAGGAAGCCCTTTTCGAGGAGCTTGTCCACGGTCGGGCGATAGGCCTCGTTCGTGACGTCTTTGAGCAGATCGTAACGCATTTCCGATTCCTCCATTCCAAAGTATTCCGCGATGACGGCGGCCTCCGCCTCGGCGAGCGCGCGCAGATTCTCGTCCGAGAGCAGCCATTCGGTCGCGCGCGGATGGGTGTGAAAGCTGTGTTCCAGGATCATCCCGCAGGTGCCGACTGCGGCGGCGTAGCGGATCACGCCGTAGTAGTCGGCGGTGCCCGCCGAATTCCAGCGGACGACGAACTGCGGCTGCTGCGCCGTGCCCATGACGGAGGCGATCGTCTCCGACAGGACCTTTGCGAGCGCCTGCCCGCGCCGGCTGACGGGATAGTAGACGCGCACGTAGTCCACCGTGTCGTTGCGCTCGTTCGCGACGGCGTTGCTGTGCAGGCTCAGGAGCAGGCCGCAGTCCTTACCCATCGTACCGCGCTCATAGAGCGAGGGATTGTCCTGCACGCGCTGCCGCGTGCAGACGACCTCGAAGCCGTACCGCTCCAGCGCGGGCTTCAGATAGGTTTGCAGGTCGAACATCCGCGTCCCCTCGCGGTAGGTCGGGTCGGCGGGGCTGGGGTTAGAGCCGATGCTGTGACCGGCGTCGAGACAGATCTTCATGCCATGGTACCTCCGGATTTTTCAAACTGTGTGCCGAAATAGAAGCTTACGATCACGGTGTAGACGGTCAGGAACTCCTGCGCGCTGAGCCTGCCCCGCAGAGACAGGACGGCAAAGATCGCGGTCGCGCCCAGCGTGACCAGCGACTTGATGGTCAGAAGCTTTCCGAGACGCTCTTTCAACGGTTCATCACCCCCTCCAGATCGTCCAGCCGGTGATTGACGACCTTCATCTTCTCTTCCAGAACGGGGATCCGCTCGCCGAAGCTGTTGTGGCGGTCGACCTTCTGCTCCAGCTGCGAAAGACGGTAATTGGTCAGCTTGGAGGACGCGAGGATCCCGCCGAGACTGCCCAGAAGCGTCCCCGCGAGCGACAACAGCGCGACAAGGACTTCGCTGCTCATTCCCATCACCTCCTCAAACTGACTTGCGACAGCGCGAAGAATTGCCGCGCCGCGTGCAACGTGTTGAAAAAGACGGAGCCGTATGATACAATCCAGATATAGGAAATTGGGACGAAACGAAAGGAGCAACGCTATGAGAAAGATTCGCCGCTTCCTGTGCTTCCTGCTGGCGCTTGCCATGCTGGCCGCGCTGATCGGCTGCGCGGGTTCTTCAGAGCCGCAGACCGCGCGGAAAACCGCGAACGGCCTGCACGGAGCCAAGGCGACCGTGCCGCAGCCCGCGCCGCAGCGCGCTCTCGTCGACGACGCGCAGGCGATGGCCGTCGGCTCGTATCTGGTCGCCCGGATGTATCTGGAAAAGCTGCTGCAATACGACGTCGAACGGGGCGATAAGGAGGACTACGATCAGCTGCTCGCGGACACCCTCACGGCCTTCGAGACTGCGGACAAGCTCGCCGCGACGCTGGAAACGGCGGTCGACACGGCGGAGATGATCGAGGCCGCCGGCGCGGACGCCTATCTCGGACAGGCGCGGAGCGAGGCGCTCGCGTCCTATCAGACGCGGACCGGAAGCTTTATCCTGACAGCCTCCGCCGCGGACGATCCTCCGGCGGTCAAATGGGCGAAGGAGATCACCGCGATCTATGACAGCGCGCCCGCGATGAAGGGCGTGCGGACGCTCGCAAACCAGCTCGGCACCGACGCAAAGCACGCCTACGCCCAGCTCAAGCAGGCGCAGGCGATCTTAGAGGGCGCGGCCTACGACGACTTCGGCGACTACGCGAACAAGTGCTATCAGACGGCGGTCGTGCTCAAGGCCGCGGGCACGACGGCGGGCTTCGTCGCCTCGGTCGCGGTGGCCGGTCCTGCGACGGGCCTTGCCGCGGTCGCGCAGACCGGCGGCATCGTGATGAACGGCGTCAACACGGTGCTTGAGATCGGGCAGGCGGGCACGATCATCACGACGAACGGCGACGGCAACGAATACACCGCCGCGCTGGAAAAGACCGAGAACCAGATGGCGCCGATCGGGCAGGTCTTCAACGTGATGAGCATCGGACTCAACGCGCACAAGCTCCCGCCGCCGACGGGTCTTACAGCAAGTACCTCGACGGCGTCAAGAACGACGCTTTCGGCGTGACGTCCTATCTCGGCACGTCGGCCTACGACTACGCCGACAGCGGCAGCATCATGAGCGGCACGATGACCCACACGGACAAGGGCTTTGAGTTCACGCTCTGGGACACGCTGACCGGCAAGTCCGACACGGATCAGAAGCTTGTCAAGGGCGCGATGGAGCAGGCCGGCATTCCCAAGGAGGACATCGAGACGGCGCAGAAGACGGAGAATCCGAAGCCGCCCGCGCTCAATGAGGTGCCGCTGTCCGAGGCGAACAAGATCATCGACGAATACTCCGGCATCGGGCCGAATTCCGGCTTCGACGCGGACGAGTACGGGAAGGCGATCCGGGAAAAGCAGGAGGAGGTCATGACCGAGCTGCTCGAAAAGGAGGCCTATACCGGCGAGCTGCCGAAGACGCATTCCGAGTCCGAGGACGGCGGCACGTTCGATTTCTACAACGGCACCGGCGTCCTCATCGACCCGGCGACCGGCACGAAGGTCATGTGGACGCACGATGAAAACGGCGAGCTGATCCTGATCTCGTCGGACGACAGCGAGTACACGACCGACGAGGACGGCAATCTCTTCAAGGACGGCGAGCCTGTGTTCTTCAACGGCTTGTCAGTCAACGTGCGGACCGGCACCGGCGATCCGGAGCCGACGGAAGAGGCGGCGGACGTAGCGGATCTGTTCAACGGGCAGTGGCTGTTCACCAACGAATACACCTCGACCGTCAAGACCTTCACCGTCGTTGACGCTGAAACGTTGACTATTTCCTGGGAGGGAACGGCCTTCGGTACGAACGCTGAAACCACGATCATCAGCACGAACACGTTTACCTTCGATCCGGTCACCGGCGTGATGACGCTGCGCGAGACAAGCTGCAGCGACCCGTGGCAGGCGACCACGGCGGAATACTTCACCTTCACGCTGGACGGCGACACGATCACGACCTACTATTATCGATATATCAGCGATTTTAACGACGAGGGCGGCTACGTCTACAGCAGCGGTCCGGGCGGCACCTACACCCGCGTCGGCGGCTGAGCCTTCCGCGGATGTTCAGAAAACCGGTTGCAATTTCCGGCCGGATATGGTATAAGATACCTAAGGCGAAACCGCCTGCGTCGATTTGACGCGACATAATGGAAATGAAAAGGAGAAAAATTGTTATGATGAAGCGTATCGTTTCCCTTGCGCTGGTGATCCTTCTGGTCGCGGCTCTGTTTGTCGGCTGCGGCTCGTCCTCTTCCGGCACTGCCGACGGGAATCCGGAGGGCACCTACAAGATCAAGACCGTGAACGGAAAGGGCATCAAGGAATACTTCGGCGAGTCGATGGGCGCGGCGAGCGACGCAGAGATCAATCTTGCGCTTTCGTTCTTCGGCGTCGACAGCTTCGAGGACCTGATCGTGTTCGATCTGCAGAGCGGCGGCGTCCTCAAGATCACGATGATGGGTGTGGAATCGGAAGGCACCTGGAAGCTGGAGGGCAGCAAGATCACCATGACGATGGATGGTGAGGACGGCGAAGCGACCTACAAGGACGGCGAGATCGTCGTCGACATGGACGGCGAAGAAATGGTGCTTGCAAGATAAGGACCGGAAATAGAAACGAGCTGCCTCTCTGAGAGGCAGCTCGTTTTTTGTGAAGTATCTCGCTTGCGCGAGATGTGAAGTGCTCGCCTGACGGCGAACGTGAAGTTTTGCGGCAAAGCCGCAAAGTGAAGTGAAATCCACCCGAAGGGGCGGATTTCGTTGAAAAAAGCAGCCTTTCGGCTGCTTTTTCTGGAGCTCCTATTGATTAGTTTTTGCAGTATTGACAGACGAAACAAGCATCCGTCGAATTACGCCGCAATCATGCATGAGCGGAGAAATGGTGTCGGCGACTGCAAGCTCTGCCTTCATAATCAGTTCCAGCCAATACTCCGTTTCATAGCACTCTTTCAGGGCAATCTGCAGTTTGGAAATGAAATCCGCCCTGCTGTGCGCGTAATTCGCTTCTCGTATGTTTGCACCAATAGACGTCGCCGATCTTTCCAATTGATTTACAAGGGCATAGTGGCCTTTTAAACTGTCACACAAGTGCAGAATACGAACGGCAAAGTCCATAGAAAGATCAGAAAGCTTGTTGTCAGCCATGATAAACTCCTAGAAGACAAAGAATGTTATTTGTTCAATAATTGAGAGTGAAATCGCGGCGTTGCCGCGGTGAAATCGAACGCAGGTGCGTTCGGTGAAATCGTTCGCTTCGCTACCGGTGAAATGAAATCCACTCATCCGCCGTCGAGGCGGATTTCACCCACGCAAGCGGATTTCATCACGAAGTGATTTCGCCCACCCGCAGGGTGGATTTCGTTGAAAAAAGCAGCCTTTCGGCTGCTTTTTCTGGAGCGGGTGACGAGGCTCGACTCGCTTCCGGGTCCCGCGAAAAAGCTTTTCGCGGGAGCCCTAAGACCTCGGATTTGAAAAATGCGGCAAAGCCGCATTATGGGTGGAGGAAGCGAGTTCATCGCAACGGACGAAAGAAGAGGGAGTCATCAAAAGATGACTCCCTCTTCTTTGGAGCGGGTGACGAGGCTCGAACTCGCTACCTCCACCTTGGCAAGGTGGCGCTCTACCAGATGAGCTACACCCGCACGTGCAGGTGTTATTATAGCCACACTTTACCGGTTTGTCAAGGGGAAATTTTTCGCGTTTTCTATTTTTTGGAGCGCTGGGTTTCCGAAGCCGGTTCCGTCGGCTCGGTGGGCTCCGTCAGCTCGGTCGGCTCGGTGGGCTCCGTCGGCTTCTGCGTCGGCTCGGTGGGCTCCGTCGGTTTCTGCGTCGGCTCGGTGGGCTCGGTCGGTTTCTGGGTCGGCTCGACCGTCACGGGAGGCTTCTGCGTCGGCTCTGTCGGATTCACGGTCGGCTCGGTGGGTTCGGTCGGTTCCGGCGTGTCCGGCAGCTCGCCGCGCTCCCAGACGTAGCCTTCCTCCTCCAGCTCCTGCGTCGTCAGCAGGACCGGGTCGTAGGGCTCGCACTCGATCGCGCGCATGAGATCGATATAATAATACTGTCCGTCCAGGCGGATCATGTTCCAATAGCGCGTCTCCTCGCCGCGCTGTCCCTCGATGATGCGGCAGTCGATCTTCGCGTCGCGGCATTCGGCGAAGAAGACGGAGGCGAAGGAGAGGCTGTGCGCCTTGCCCTCGCAGAGCAGGCTGTAGGCGGGCATGACCGGCTCGTCTTCGCAGACGGTATAGGAGAAACGGTTCGTCAGGAAACGGCAGAGACGGTCGACCCGCTCCGCGTCGTCCGTCTGACTCTGGACGTAGTTGGCCGCGGAGGCGAGGATGGTGTTGACGGATTCCTGCATGACGCGCATTTCCTCGCGGGTGTCGGGATAGAGGAAGTGCAGCTCCAAAATTCGCGTATTGCCCGTCTCGGGATAGACCTGCGCGGACAGATCGGGCAGCGCGAGGATCTGCTCCGGGTGTTCGATGCAGTAGGCGCGGATGAAGGCGGCGAAATCGGTCTGCCCGTACCGCTGGATGCGGAGGGTCAGGGCAGGGGAATAGCTTGTCAGGACCTCGAGGATCCTTTCGCAGGCCGCGTCGTCGTCGCCGACCGTCACGATGGAGCCGATCTCCGCCGCGCTGCGGCGGAAGACGATGTTCAGCGCGATGCTGCCGGATTCCGCGTCGCCGGTCACTTCCGCGTCGGCGAAGTCGACGGCGTAGGCGCCGACGGGATCTTCCTTGGTCGCGTACTGCACGGTCTGCGCCAGATCGTCCGTCAGGTCGCCGGTATAATTCTCAACGAGAATGATCCCGTGCTCCGTCCAGTCGGCGATCAGGGAAAGCACGGCGCGGCGCAGTTCCACGCGGTTGTGCACGGTGGGAGGCGGCTCCTCCTCGGTCGGCTCGGGCTCCGAATAGGGCTCCTCGCTGTGCGGTGTGACGGAGCGGTACTCGTCTCCGACCCAGATGCCGCAGGCGGTCAGCCCGCTGCACAGGAGCGCGATCACCAGCGCGAACAGAATGGTTTTCTTCACGGGGCAGACCCCCTTTCCTCATCAGAGACTGTAGCGGTCATAGGTTTTGAAGCCGTCGCCGAGGACCTGCTGCGCGTCCTGGAGGATCAGGAAGGCGCTGGGGTCGACGGTCATGACGAGCTCCTTGAGCTGCGCGAGCTGCCGCTTCTTTACCGCGGTCAGCAGCACGGTCTTTTCGGTATGGGAATAGTAACCCTCGCCGTCCAGCAGGGTCACGCCGCGGTCGAGCTTGACGGCGATCGCCTCGGCGACCTGTTCGTGCTTGTCCGAGACGATCAGGGCGACCTTCGCGTAGTCGAAGCTGTAGACGACCTTGTCCAGGACCGTGCAGGAAACGACGAGCGTGGCGATGCTGTAAAGCGTGTTGTTGAAATCGCCGTAGACGAAGCCGGTGATGACGGCAATGCTCAGATCTAGGCAGAGCAGGAGCCTGCCGATCGGCAGGTTGCGCAGGCGCAGCTTCATCACGCGCGCCACGATATCGCCGCCGCCGGTCGAGGCGCCGGTCAGGAAGACGACGCCGATGCCCGCGCCGATGATCACGCCGCCGAAAATCGCGGCAACGAACGGATCGACCTTCGGAACGGGGAGGATCGCTTTGAAAATGTCAAAGCAGACGGAGGTGGTCGCCATGCCCAGCAGCGAGCTGAAGAAGAAAAACTTTCCGATTTTCCGATAGCCGAGGATGAACAGCGGGATGTTGATGAGCACGGTCAATACGCCGACGCTGAGCCACTTGGTGTTCGCCACGTAGGAAATCAGCATGGCGACGCCGGACGCGCCGCCGCAGTTGATGCCGTTGGGATCGAGAAAGAGCTCGAAGCCGAGCGAGAACACGGCGCTGCCGACGACGATCATCAAAAATTGTCCGATCTTCCGTTTCATGGCGTTACAGCTCCATCTCGATCTGCTTTTCCTCCGCGTCCTCGTCCTTGAGCAGGGCGCCGGCGGCGGGGATGGTGCGGGTGCGGTAGCGGGAGGCGTTGACGATGCCGCTGGTTTCCAGCAGGGCGGCGCGGTCGAGCGTCGCCTTCCGCTTGAGCGTCATAACGCTGACGCCCTGGGTCGCGCGGGTCGTCTTGGGCGCGAGCTGCGCCGTGGAGAAGATCAGGGCGCGGCCCTCGGAGGAGTAGAGCACGATCTGCGTGTCCTCCTTGAGCAGGAGCACGGACTTTAAGGGGCTCTTGTCGCAGTACGCGCCGGTCAGCTTGCGGCGGTTGGACTTGGTCGCGTAGGCGGACAGCTCCACCTTGGCGACCTTGCCGTTCTCATAGACGAAGATCACGTTGCCTGCGTAGTCGCCGGGGAAGCAGACCGACAGGACGTTCTCGCCCTCGTCGAAGCCCAGCTTGCCGGGCAGATAGCTGCCGAGCAGGGAGGCCTTGCAGTCCTCGAAGTCGGCGCAGCGGGTCTTGTAGACCTGATATTTGTCGGTGAAGACGAGGAATTCCGCGCGGTTGGTCGTCTCGAGCGAGAAGCGGAGGCTGTCGCCCTCCTTGAACTTCTGCTCGCCGGACATGCGCAGCGACAGCGGCGTGATCTTCTTGAAGTAGCCCTCTTTGGACACGAAGACGGTCACGGGGTAGTCGGGCGCGTCGTCCTCTTCCTCGTCCGCCGCGATCTCGTGGTCGTAGACGATGCCGGTCCGGCGGTCCTCGCCGTATTTGTCGGCGATCGCGTCCAGCTCTTTGACGATGACGGCGCGGATCTTGCGCTCACTCTTCAGGAGGTCTTCCAGTTCGGCGATCTCCTTTTCCAGATCGTCGACCTCCTGCGTGCGCTTGAGGATATATTCCTTGTTGATGTTGCGCAGCTTGATCTCCGCGACGAACTCCGCCTGCACCTTGTCGATGCCGAAGCCGATCATCAAATTGGGAACGACCTCCGCGTCGGACTCCGTCTCGCGGATGATGCGGATGGCCTTGTCGATGTCGAGCAGGATGCGCTTGAGGCCCTTGAGCAGGTGCAGCTTTTCGGTCTTTTTCTGTTTTTGGTAATAGACGCGGCGGCGGACGCATTCGGTGCGCCAGGCCGTCCATTCCTCGATGATCTCGCGCACGCCGAGCACCTGCGGCATCCCGGCGATCAGGATATTGAAGTTGCAGCCGAAGGAGTCGAGCAGAGGCGTCGTGCGGAAGAGCTTCTGCATGAGCTTTTCGGGATCGACGCCGCGCTTGAGGTCGATCGTCAGCTTGAGGCCGGAGAGGTCGGACTCGTCGCGGATGTCGGAGATCTCGCGAATCTTGCCCGCCTTGTTCAGCTCCGTTACTTTGTCGATGATCGCCTCGATCGTCGTCGTATAGGGGATCTCGTAAACCTCAATGAGGTTTTCTTCCTTCACGTAGCGCCAACGGGCGCGGATCTTCACGCTGCCGCGGCCGGTGCGGTAAACTTCCGCCATCTCCTCGGGGTTGTAGAGGATCTCGCCGCCGGTCGAAAAGTCCGGCGCGGGCATGTGCTCGAGCAGGTCGCAGTCGGGATTCTTGATCCACGCGGCGGTCGCCTTGCAGACCTCGCGGAGGTTGAAGCCGCAGATATTGCTCGCCATGCCGACGGCGATGCCCATGTTCGCGGACACCAGCACGTTCGGAAAGGCGGTGGGCAGCA
This sequence comes from uncultured Oscillospiraceae bacterium, assembly GCA_905233385.1. Taxonomy (GTDB): domain Bacteria; phylum Bacillota; class Clostridia; order Oscillospirales; family Oscillospiraceae; genus JAZOXB01. The sequence goes on along the minus strand of CAJOEH010000009.1, from coordinate 36,472 downwards.
GCATCGGCTCCTGCGTGGAGTTGTCGTAGTTGTCGACGAAATCCACGGTCTCGCAGTCGATGTCGCGGAAGATCTCCTCGCAGATGCCTTCCAGCTTCGCCTCCGTATAACGCGAGGCGGCGTAGGCCATGTCGCGGGAGTAGATCTTGCCGAAGTTGCCCTTCGAGTCCACGAAGGGAACGAGCAGCGTCTCGTTGCCGCGGGCGAGACGCACCATCGTCTCGTAGATCGCGGCGTCGCCGTGCGGGTTGAGGCGCATGGTCTGGCCGACGATGTTCGCGGACTTGGTGCGCGCGCCGCGCAGCAGCCCCATTTTATACATGGTATAAAGCAGCTTGCGGTGCGAAGGCTTGAAGCCGTCGATCTCGGGGATCGCGCGCGATACGATGACGCTCATGGCGTAGGGCATGTAGTTGACGGTCAGCGTATCGGTGATCGGCTGTTCCAGCACCTCGGCGCGCAGACCTTCCACGCGGGAAGCGTCCGGCGTCGGCTGCTTAGTCGGTTCTTTCTTCTTTCGTGCCATTTCGGTACCGTCCTTTGTCAGGAGAGATCAGCCAGGTCGATGTACTGGCTGCCGTTTTCGGCGATATAGTCCTTTCTGCCCGCCAGGTTGTCGCCCAGCAGCAGATCGAAATAGAACGCGGTCTTCTCCGCGTCTTCCGGCACGACCTTGATCATGCGGCGGGTCGCGGGGTTCATCGTGGTCAGCGCCATCATCTCCGGGTCGTTCTCGCCGAGACCCTTGCTCCGCGCAACGGTGACCTTCTGATCGCCGATCTTCGCGAGGATCTCCGCCTTTTCCTGCTCGCTGTAGGCGAACCACGTCTTGTCCTTCGTGTTGATCTCGAACAGCGGCGATTCCGCGATATAGACGTAGCCCTCGCGGATGAGGGTCGGCACGAGGCGATAGAGCATCGTCAGGATCAGGGTGCGGATCTGGTAGCCGTCCACGTCCGCGTCGGTGCAGATGACGATCTTGTTCCAGCGCAGGTTGCCGATGTCGAATTCCGCCAGATCCTTCACGTGCTTGTCCTTGATCTCCACGCCGCATCCGATGACGCGAAGAAGATCCGTGATGATCTCGCTCTTGAAGATCCTGCCGTAGTCGGCTTTCAGACAGTTCAGGATCTTGCCGCGGACGGGCATGACGCCCTGAAACTCCGCGTTGCGCGACTGCTTGACGCTGCCCATGGCGGAGTCGCCCTCGACGATATACAGCTCGCGCATGGATGCGTCGCGGCTGCGGCAGTCGACGAATTTCTGCACGCGGTTGGAGATGTCCAGCGAGCCGGACAGCTTCTTCTTGACTGCGACGCGCGCTTTTTCGGCGGTTTCGCGGCTGCGTTTGTTGACGAGCACCTGCTCCGCGATCTTGTCCGCTTCCTGCTTGTTCTCGATGAAATAGACCTGCAGGCGGCTGCGGAGAAATTCCGTCATCGCCTCCTGAATGAAGCGGTTGTTGATCGATTTCTTCGTCTGATTCTCGTAAGATGTCTGCGTGGAGAAGCAGTTCGTGACGATCACGAGACAGTCCGCAACGTCCTGGAAGGTGATCTTCGATTCGTTCTTGATATATTTGCCGGACTGTTTCAGATACGCGTCGATCGCGTAGACGAAGGCGTTGCGGACTGCCTTGTCCGGTGCGCCGCCGTGCTCCAGCCACGAGGAATTGTGGTAGTATTCCAGCAGGCTCATGCTGCGGGAGAAGCAGACTGCCGCCGCGATGCGGACCTTGTAGTCGGGCTTGTCCTCGCGGTCGCGGCCCTTGCGCTCGCACTCCCAGAGCTGCGGCATGGTGAAAGAGTTGCCCTCCGTCAGCTCGGTGATGTAGTCGAGGATGCCGCGCTCGTAGCGGAACTCCGTCGTCTCGAACTTGCTGCCGACCTGATTGCGCAGGCGGAAGGTGACGCCCGCGTTGACGACCGCCTGCCGCTTGAGGACGTCCAGATAGTACGACAGAGGAATGTCGATGTCCGTGAAGACCTCCAGATCCGGCCGCCAGCGGAAGCAGGAGCCGGTCTTTTTGCGGTCGGCGGGCTCTTTGGCCATCTTGCCGACGGGCTCGCCCTTTTCAAAGTGGAGCGTGTATTTGAAGCCGTCGCGGTAGATCCGCGCGTCGAAATACTCCGAGGCGTACTGGGTCGCGCAGGTGCCGAGACCGTTCAGGCCGAGCGAGTATTCGTAGTTGTCGCCGCCGTTGTTGTTGTACTTGCCGCCGGCGTACATCTCGCAGAAGACCAGCTCCCAGTTGTAGCGCTGCTCCTTCTCGTTCCAGTCCACCGGACAGCCGCGGCCGAAGTCCTCGACCTCGATGCTCCTGTCCTCGTAGCGGGTCAGGACGATCAGATCGCCGTAGCCCTCCCGCGCCTCGTCGATCGCGTTCGAGAGAATCTCGAACACGGCGTGCTCGCAGCCGGTCAGGTCGTCCGAGCCGAAAATAACGGCCGGACGCTTGCGGACGCGGTCCGCGCCTTTGAGCGTCGTAATGCTTTCGTTTCCGTATACTTGTTTCTTAGACATAGGATCCCTCACACATTTTGTGCACATTATCGCATATTAATCCACTATATATAGTATATCTCCCAAAATCAAAATTGTCAAGAAGCGCGGCCGCGGGAATTGGCAGGGAAGCGCGGATCCGCGGAAAGGAGAGGCAGATTTTTTCTCGCGGGACTTGTAATTTCCGCCGCTTTCGGCTAAAATGATAGGAAAGACAAACAAGGAGGGCTGAGCGGAATGAGCGACAAGCCCAAGAAAGAGAAGAATACGAAAAAGAAGCGCAGCAGCAGTACGCTCAAACGCATCCGGAAGTTTCTGATGTTCCTGCTGTCGCTGGTCGCCGTCGCCATGGCGATCCTGGTGCTCTATATGCTGAAAAACGGCAGCACCGACCCGAAGATCTCCGAAGGCGTTACGAAGCGTCTGGCGACCGAAGAGACTGCGGCGGTGACGGAGGCGACGGAGGCCGCGGAGCCGACGGAAGCCACGGAGGCGACCGAGGAGACCGAGCCGGTCGATCCGCTGCTCTACGCGGCGCAGCAGAAGCTGGAGAGCATGACGCTGGAGGAGAAGGTCTATCAGATGTTCTTCGTGACGCATCGCGAGCTGACGGGACAGTACTACGCCAGCGCCGCGGATGAGACGACCCGCGCCGCGCTGGAGGAGAAGCCGGTCGGCGGCGTCGTGTTCGACGGAGACAACGCCTTCAGCGGCGAGCAGCTAACGGCGATGATCGCAGATCTGAAATCCTACTCCGATATCCCGCTGCTGATCGGCGTCGAGGAAGAGGGCGGAATCGAGGGCTACCGCGTTCTCCAGAGCATCGGCGTCACGAACCGCTACGATCCGATGGGCGTCTACGGCGGCGAGTACGCGACCGATCGCGTCTATGAGATCGGCAGTGAGATCGGCTCGGCGATCAGCGGCATCGGCTTCAACATCGACCTTGCGCCGGTGGCGGATACGTTGGTCAACCAGTTCAACACGGAGATCGGTATGCGCGCGTTCAGCGCCGACCCGCAGGTCACGGCGGAGCTCGTGTCGCAGATGGTCAAGGGCCTGCACAGCGGCGGCTGCCTGGCCTGCCTGAAGTATTTCCCCGGCCTGTCCGCCGCCAACACGGACAGCCGCTACGGTACGCCGGTCTCCAATCAGACCATCGAGGAGGTCCGGGAGAATCTGCTCCCGTTCACCACGGGCGTCGCGAACGGCGCGGATGTGATCATGGTGTCGCACCTGTGCCTGCCGAACATTGTCGGCGAGAACCGGCCCGCCGACCTCAGCGCGGAGATCGTGAACGGTCTGCTCCGCGGCGAGCTCGGCTATGCGGGCGTCGTGATGACCGACTCCTTCCAGAAGGGCGCGATCAGTTACAACTACGACGCCGGCGAGGCGGCGGTCGCGGCGATTCAGGCGGGCTGCGACGTCATCTACATGCCCGGCGATCTGGACAAGGCGGCGGAAGCCGTCCTGGACGCGATCGACGGCGGCTATCTGTCGGAGGAACGCATCAACGAGAGCGTCCTGCGCATCCTGCTCCTGAAGCTCAGCAACGAACTCGAATAATTATAATGCACAATGCGCAATGCTCAATGCTCAATGCTCAATGAGCGGCGGAGGGATGGAATTTGAAAACCGATAATCTGATCGTTGGAAAAAGTAAAGCGTTTGCCCTGCGAATCATCAAGTTGTTCAAATACCTTCGCGGCGAAAAGAATGAATACATCTTGTCTAAACAACTTTTGCGGAGCGGAACGAGCATAGGCGCAAATGTGCGAGAAGCAACGAGAGCGCAAAGCAAAGCGGATTTTAACGCAAAAATTGCAATCGCATTGAAAGAAGCCGAGGAAACGGCATACTGGCTTGAATTATTGTTTGAAGGAGAGTACCTTGAGAAAGAAGCGTTCGCCAGTATTTATTCCGATTGCAACGAAGTCTGCAAGATCCTGATGTCAATATCTAAAACAGGCAAAGAGGGTGAATTTGCAACGCACAATGACTGATGCACATCATTGAGCATTGAGCATTGAGCATTGAGCATTAACATGCAAGTATGGGATAGAGAAAAACTGATCGAAGAGCCGGAGGTCGGCGCGGGCGCGATCCGCTTCGCCTACGGCAATCCCTTCGGACGCTTCCTCGCGAAGACGATCCTGTGCAGGAAATTCGTTTCGGAGCTCTACGCCGCGTGGCAGTGTTCCGGCCTGTCGAAGCGGAAGGTAAAGAAGTTCATGGCGCAGTACAATATCTCCGTCGAGGACTGCACGACGCAGGACTTCCCGAATTTCAACGCCTTCTTCACCCGGCAGAGAAAAGATTATGTAAACCTCACGACGGAAAACGAACTGCCAGCGATCGCGGACAGCAAGCTGACCGCGCTGCCGATCAGCGCGGGCTGCCGCTTCAAGATCAAGGGCGTGCCCTATACGGCGGAGGAACTGCTCGAGGACAAGGCCCTCGCGGCGGAGTACCGCGGCGGCCTGTGCCTGATCTTCCGCCTCTCGCCGGACGATTACCACCGCTACGTCTACCCCGACGACGGCGCGCAGGAGCCCTGCCGCCGGATCAAAGGCGTGCTGCACACGGTCAACCCGATCGCGGCGGACATGAAGGTCTACCGTCGGAACAAACGCACCGTCCAGCGCCTGCGCACGGCGCATTTCGGCGACGTTTTGCAGATGGAAGTCGGCGCGCTGCTGGTCGGGAAGATCGTCAACCATGCCGAGGGCGCGGCGGAATTCTCCAAATTGCAGGAGAAGGGCTATTTCGCCTACGGCGGCTCGACGGTGATCCTGCTGCTGAAGAAGGATACCGTCCGGATCGACGAAGATATTCTGACCTATTCCGCGCAGGGGATCGAGACGAAGGTGCGCCTCGGCGAGCGGATCGGGGTGAAGCTATGAGCAGCCGCTTTGTGCAGAACCGGGACTGCGAGTACTTCCCGTGCCATCAGGGCGCGGACCCGGCGGATTTTAACTGTCTGTTCTGCTACTGCCCGCTCTACGCCCTCGGCGACCGCTGCGGCGGAGATTTCACCTACACGAATGACGGAATCAAGGATTGCTCCGCCTGCCTTTTCCCGCACCGCCCGGAAAACTACCCCCGCGTCTGCGCCAAGCTCGCCGAGATTGTCGAAAAGTGCAAAAAAGCATAAGAAAAACGGACTGCGTCGGCAGTCCGTTTTTACTGTCTTTCCTGTGCCGTGTCATTGCGAGGCTGCGCAGCAGCCGTGGCAATCTGTCCCTGTCAGGATTGTACTCTTTCCGAAAGACGTTACAAGTCCCAAGCCTGCGACGGACAGATTCCCTGCCCGACATCGTCGGGCGGGAATGACAAGCTTGGGAGTCTTGCGGTTGTTTTGACTGCCAAAAAACAAGAAGGCATAGAATGCGTAAAAGTATCGTGGCAGGTGAGGGGAGTCGTCTGCATTTTTGCCTGCGGCAAAAATAAAGGTAGCGCCGGCAGAAACGCCGGCGCCAACAGTCCTGTTGCAACAGCGGCTCTGTCTGCGTGCCGGCAAGCGGCACTTGCCAGTCGCCTTGTTGCTGCCACTCCTTTTTGCTCCCTTGCCTCCGCCACAGGCGGCGGTCGCAAACGTCCCCGCAGGACTGTTGCATTTAATTCTTCGACTCCCTCGACCTCACCTGCTCCAAAAAGGACGGCGGGCTTTTGCCCGCCGTCCTTTTTGGAGCAGGTGAGGGGAGTCGAACCCCCCTATTCAGCTTGGGAAGCTGATGTTCTACCGATGAACTACACCTGCATTGTCGCCATTATAACACCTGTCGGGGAAAAAATCAATCGCTTTTCCCCGACAGGCGCAATTTTTGTCCTTACAGCTCCAGCTTCAGGTCGCCCGGGCGGATCCAGCCGAGCTTGCGCATGAGCTCGCTGAACAGCAGGGTCAGCGCGGCGGGCAGGACGAGACAGATCAGGACGAGACCGATCCAGCCCGTCGCGCCCATCGAGCCCGCGCCCATCGTGGTGACGACGCCGAGCGGGCCTACGAGGCCGCAGGTGCCCATGCCGGCGGCGACGCCGGTGTTCTCCATGCGGAAGAGCAGCGTCGAGACCGGGCCGACGATCGCCGAAGCGAGGATCGGCGGCAGCCAGATCACGGGCCGCTTGACGATGTTGCCCATCTGGAGCATGGAGGTGCCGAGGCCCTGGGCGGTCAGGCCGCCCCAACGGTTCTCGCGGAAGCTCATCACGGCGAAGCCGACCATCTGGCAACAGCAGCCTGCCGTCGCCGCGCCGCCGGCCAGACCGGTGATGCCGATCATGGCGCAGATCGCCGCCGAGCTGACCGGCAGGGTCAGTAGGATCCCGACCGTGACGGAGACGAGGATGCCCATCACGAGCGGCTGCAGCTCCGTGGCGGTGTTGATGAATTCGCCGGCATAGTGCATCCCGTAGGCGATCGGCGGGCATAGGAGCAGGGAAATGCCGTAGCCGACGAGGATGGCGACGGTCGGGGTGACGAGGATGTCGACCTTCGTCTCCTTGAAGACGAGCTTGCCGATCTCGCAGGCGACCAGCACGGCGAGGAACGCGCCGGCAGGCCCCGCGGTGTAGCCGTCCGCGCCGAGCGAGTAGCCGATCGCGCCGACGACCGCGCAGGAGAAGAGCAGCAGCCCCTCCGCCTTCAGCGCGAAGGCGACCGCAACGCCGATCGCCGCGCCGACGACGTAGCCGTTCTGCGCGAAGGAGGCGATCTCCTCCAGGAACGAAATGCCGCACCACTTGCCCAGCGTGCCGAAGATCGTGCCGATCAGCAGGGACGCGAACAGGCCCTGCGCCATCGCGCCCATCGCGGTGACGAAATACGTCTTCCACGAGAGGCTGATATTCTTTTTTTTCAGATACGCTCTCATACGTAACCCTCCGTCGTTGGATTCCTGCGGAAGTTTGCCACCATTGTAGCGCAAAGCGGGGCAGAATGCAATAGGCGAATTGACTTTCCGTTTCGGATAGATTAAAATGAAAACAATGAAAGAGGGGTGTCATTATGAACAGAATCCCCGTCATTCTCGACGGCGACCCCGGCCACGACGACGCGATCGCGTGGATGCTCGCGGCGGTGAGTCCGCTGCTCGAGATCCGTGCCGTGACCTCCGTCTGCGGCAATCAGACGATCGAGAAAACGACCTATAACGCCATGCGCATCTGCACCCTGCTCGGCATCACCTGCCCGATCGCGATGGGCAAGCCCGCGCCGCTGATGGCGCCGCCGATGAACGCGCCGTCCGTCCACGGCCAGTCCGGGCTGGACGGCCCGAAGCTGCCGGAGCCCGCGATGGAGCTTTGCGAGCTGCGCTCGGTGGAGCTGATGGCGCAGGTGCTCCGCGAGAGCGAAACGCCTGTCACGATCGTCGCGACCGGCCCGCAGACCAACGTCGCGGCCCTCCTGCTTGCGCACCCGGAGCTGAAACCGAAAATCCGGCAGATCAGCTTCATGGGCGGCGGCATCGCCCACGGCAACTGGACGCCCGCCGCGGAATTCAATATCCTGGTCGATCCCGAGGCGGCGGACATCGTCATGCGCAGCGGGATCCCGCTCATCATGAGCGGCCTCGACGTGACGGAGAAGGCGCTGATCTACCCCGCCGACTTCGAGCGCGTCCGCGCGGTCGGCAACGAGGTCGCCCGCGTCGTCGCGGACTGGCTGGAGTTCTTCTATGAATTCCACCGCAGGCTCGGCTATCCGGGCGCGCCGCTGCACGACCCGGTCGCGGTCGTGTCGCTGATCCGACCCGACCTGCTGATTTCCAAAGACCTCTGCGTCGAGGTCGAGACGAAGGGCGAATACTGCCGCGGCGCGACGATCGGTCACGACCGCGCGCCCGCCAACGCGCGGGTCAATCTCGGCATCGACCGCGACGGCTTCGCCGCGCTGCTTGTCGAAGCGGTCGCCGCGTTCGGGGAGGAAAAACGATGAAACGAATACCGATCTGGATCGACTGCGATCCCGGCGTGGACGACGCGGCGGCTTTAGTGCTGGCCGACCGTCTGCCGGAGCTGGAACTGCTTGGCATCAGCACGGTGGCGGGCAACGCGCCTCTGCCGCTGACGACGGAAAACGCGCTGAAAATCTGCAATCTGATGGGGCGGGATTACCCGGTTTATCCCGGCGCGGACAAGCCGCTCCTGCGCCCCTATGAATACGGCGAGAGCTTCCACGGCGTCGACGGGCTCGGCGGCGCAACCCTGCCCACTCCGCGCAGACAGGCCGAGACGCTTCCTGCGTGGGACGCGATCTACGAGGCGGCGAAAACCTGCGTCGGGAAGATGGAACTCATCACCCTCGGCCCGCTGACCAACGTCGCGATCGCCCTCGCCAAGCACCCGGACCTGCCGGACTACCTGTACCGCATCACCCTCATGGGCGGCTCCGCCACCCGCGGCAACTGCACGCCCGCGGCGGAGTTCAACATCCATGCCGACCCCGAGGCGGCGCAGATCGTCTTCCGCTGCCCGGTGCCGAAGGCGATGTGCGGGCTGGAGGTCACGGAGGAAGCTTTCCTGACAAGAGAAGAACTGGACGGGCTCGGCAAGATCGACCGTCCGCTCTGCCGCTTCTTCTATGAAGCGACGCCCGACCTCTGGCGAAAGAACGTGGAAGTCGGGCAGGGCGGCTGGTGCGTCCACGACGCTTGTCCGGTGCTGTTCTCCGCGCGGCCGGAGGTCTTTTCCGGCAAAGAGGCGGGCGTGTTCGTCGAAACGCAGTCCGATCTGACCTTCGGCAAGACCGTCACCGACCTTTACAGCGACAAGAAATACGACGAAAAGAACACCTTCGTCGTGCTGGAGATCGACCGCCCCGCCTTCCGGGACGCACTGCTTTCCGCGATCGAAACCGACTGACCCACGGAGGGATTCCATGGATTTCAAACTGCACGCGCCGTATCAGGCGACCGGCGATCAGCCGGAGGCGATCCGCGCCCTGACGGAGGGCCTGCGTTCCGGGATGAAGGAGCAGGTCCTGCTCGGCGTGACCGGCTCGGGCAAGACCTTCACGATGGCGTCCGTCATCGCGAACCTCAACCGCCCGACCCTCGTGCTGGCGCACAACAAGACTCTCGCCGCGCAGCTTTGCAGCGAGTTCCGCGAGTTCTTCCCGGAAAACGCGGTGGAGTACTTTATATCCTATTACGACTACTATCAGCCAGAGGCCTATATCCCGCACACGGATACCTATATCGAAAAGGATTCCTCCATCAACGATGAGATCGAGCGTCTGCGGCACAGCGCGACCTCGTCCCTCTTCGAGCGGCGTGACGTCATCGTGGTCGCGTCGGTCTCGTGCATCTACGGTCTGGGCGACCCGATCGACTATAAGAACATGGTCATCTCCCTGCGCACCGGCATGGAGAAGAACCGCGAGGAGCTCCTGCGCAAGCTCGTCGAGATCCGCTACGAGCGCAACGACATCGAGTTCACCCGCAACACCTTCCGCGTCCGCGGCGACACGGTGGAGATCTACCCCGTCTACTGGTCGGGACGCGCGATCCGCGTCGAATTCTTCGGCGACGAGGTCGACCGCATCTCCGAGATCAACGCCGTGACCGGCGTGCCGGAGCGCGTCGTCAACCACGTCGCGATCTATCCCGCCTCGCACTACGTCGCCTCGCGGGAAAAGCTCAACCGCGCGATCTTCGAGATCGAGAAGGAGATGGAGGAGCGCGAGGCGTGGTTCAAGGCGCACGACAAATTGCTTGAGGCGCAGCGCATCCGCCAGCGCACGATGTACGACATCGAGATGCTGCAGGAGATCGGCTTCTGCAGCGGGATCGAGAACTATTCGCGCGTGATCTCCGGCCGCGCGCCGGGGACGCCGCCGATGACCCTGCTGGACTACTTCCCGAAGGACTTCATTCTGTTCGTGGACGAGAGCCACGTCACCCTGCCGCAGGTGCGCGCGATGTACCGCGGCGACCGCAGCCGCAAGGAGAGCCTGGTCGACTACGGCTTCCGCCTGCCGAGCGCGTTCGACAACCGCCCGCTGACCTTCCCGGAATTCGAGAGCAAGATCGGGCAGGCGGTCTACGTCTCCGCGACGCCCGCGGAGTTCGAGCGCGGCAGAGCCGCGCAGATCGCAGAGCAGGTCATCCGCCCGACCGGCCTTTTAGACCCCGAGATTTTCGTCCGCCCGATCGAGGGGCAGATCGATGATCTGATCGGCGAGTGCAACCGCGTCGTCGAGCGCGGCGAGCGCGTCCTCGTCACGACGCTGACCAAGAAAATGGCGGAGGATCTGACGAGCTACCTGCAAAAAGCGGGCATCCGCGTGCGCTACATGCACTCGGATATCGCCGCGCTGGAGCGCATGGAGATCCTGCGCGACCTGCGCATGGCGAAGTTCGACGTGCTGGTCGGCATCAACCTCCTGCGCGAAGGTCTGGACCTGCCGGAGGTCTCGCTCGTCGCCATATTGGACGCGGACAAGGAGGGCTTCCTGCGCAGCGAGACAAGCCTGATCCAGACGATCGGCCGCGCCGCAAGAAACGCCGAGGGCCGCGTCATCATGTACGCAGACGAGATCACGGACGCGATGCGCGCCGCGATCGACGAGACGAACCGCCGCCGCGGCATTCAGGACGCCTACAACAAGGCGCACGGCATCGTGCCGAAGACGATCATCAAGGACGTGCGCGAGCTGCTGGAGATCACCCAGTCCGAGGCGGAGGCGGCGCGCGCCGACGGCGTGAAGATGACGCGCGCGGAGCGCGAGCGCGAGATCGCGCGTCTGGAGAAAGAGATGAAGGCCGCGGCGCGGATGATGGAATACGAATACGCCGCCGTCCTCCGCGACCGGATCATCGAACTGCGCGGAGAAAAGTAGGGAACGGCCTGCGTGCCGTTCCGGACAAAGGCGGCATGGACCGTACACAGGGGAGCCAAGGCACGACACATGGGTCGTGCCCTACAGAAACAAAAAAGCAGAGAGTGCGCAATCGCGTACTCTCTGTTTATCGTTTCTTATCCGAAATGCCGAGCAGGTAGTCGGTGGTGACGCGGTACAGCGCGGCCAACCGGATTAGAACCTGTGTCGGGATGTCGTTTTCACCCGTTTCGTATTTGGAATAGCCGGTTTGTGACATGCCGAGATACTTGGCGACCTGCGTCTGCGTCATATCGGCGTCCTCGCGAAGGTCACGCAGTCGTGGATACATATTCCTCACCTCGAACCAAGTATGGCATAACCTGTTTTAGAGTATTGATTTTTAACCTGAAACAGATTAGAATGTATAAGGGAGGGATAAAATGTATAGAAAAATGTACTATTTGCTGTTCAACGTAATCACGACTGCAATCGAGGAAATCAGAAAGCGCAACTACGGAAACGCTGAAAAACTACTGATACAAGCACAGCAAGAGACAGAAGAACTGTTTTTGTCCGATGAAGACGGTGATAAATAGACACAAAAAAGCAGAGCTGCAAACAGCTCTGCTTTTTTGCTTCAGTCCGCGATCTGAATGGTCGAGGCCCATTCGTAGAACAGCGGCGCGTACTTTTCCTGCGTGGTCGTATAGCAGTAAAACTCCGTGACCCAGAATGCGTCGTCGGATTCCGAAAACGCGTCGCAATAGTAGTAGCTCGCGTCGTTTTCCCAATCGATCTTGTAGGCGTAACAGACGGCGCCGTTCTCCAGCGTCCGCTTTTCACCGATGCTGACGTCAAAGACGGACTCGAAGAACTCGGTATAGTCCGCGAGCGTCTCGATGCCGGTCAATCCGTTGTCCGCAAGCTCCTGTTTCGTGGTGGAGGCCACGCTGAGATAGACGTCGTCTGTTCTTGCCGTCAGAGGATAGCCTTCCTCATGCTCCTCCGTAAAGGCGGCGGGCAGACGGATCGAATACGGCGCGCTTTCAAAGGTCACGAGGCGGTTGTTCCACCAGCGGTTTGCGAAGACCCCGCCGACCATCGCCAGAACGAAGCACACGCCCAGCACGATGCCGAGGATCCGTCTGCGCTTCGAGCGCTGCACGCGGCGGATCGGGCCGATCTTCTGCGAGATGAAATCGCGGAAATCGTCGGCCGTCCCCTCCGTAAAACCGGCCTTCGGAACGAGGATCGCGGTCAGCTTGGAATTGTAGAGCGCGAACAGATTGTCGCTCTCGAAGCCGTCCAGGAAGCTCGGATAGGCGATCTTGCTGCTGGAGGTGCTTGTTTCCGAAGTCAGTTCGTTTTCCGAAAAGACCAGATGCACCGGATTGCCGCGGGTCGCCTTGTTGGCGGCACCGTAGGAGATCGCGCCGGTGTAATAGTCGGCAATGAGCCACATGATATAGAAGATCGTCGTGGGGATCAGGATGGTGAAGTCGATTTGCCCGTAAAGCACGGCGCGGAGGACGGCCAGGATCATCAGGACGATCACGCAGATCAGCATCACGGCCCACGCCTTTTGCCGCTTGACGTGGATATAGCCGAATTCGTTGTACAGTTTTCTGCTCCCGGTATACTCAACGGAGAAATGCTGTTCCATGTTCCTTACCTCTCAATCAAAAAATTAAAAAATCCACGTGTACCATACGGCGACGATCTCGCGCAGGTACATCTGGCAGAAGAAGAACGGATTGCCCGTTTCTGCAGGGACGCCCAAAATACGCAGCCCTTCTTCCTTCGCGAGCAGGGAAGCGCGGGCGAGGTGGTAGGAGCTGGACACGACGGCGGCTTCCTCCGGCCGCGCGCCGAATTCCCGCTCGATCAGCTCCAGAGAAAAGCGGATGTTCTCTTCGGTCGAGGTCGCTTTGTCCTCCATCCGCAGCCGCTCCGGCGCGACGCCGCGCTCCGTGAGCCACCGGTACATGCACAGCGCCTCGGTGATATTCTCTCCGTCGCCCTTGCCGCCGGACAGGATCGCGATCGCGTCCGGGTACTGCTCCAGATACGCCTGCGCCGCGACGAGCCGCTCGGAGAGGGATTGGCTCGGTACGTCGCCGTTCACGCCCGCGCCGAGGACGATCACGAAATCCGCCTTCGGATCGTCCGCGCCCTTCGCGGTGATCCCGATCCAGACGCCCGTGGCGATCGCGGCGAGCAGAACGACGCATACGCCGATCCGCAGGACGGCGCGGAAGATTTTCGCCGCGAAGGGGATCCGGCGCAGAAGCGCGTCCGCGAGACCGAACAGCAGGACGACCGCGCCGATCGCGCAGAGCAGCAGACCGCCGAAGCGGTAGTGCCGCGTGAGACAGAAGCCCAGCGCGCCGAGCGCGATCAGGCCGCCGCCGGTCAGCCAGTACTTCTTTTTCATAAAATGTAGCCCTTGAGCACTTTCAGCACGTTCCCAACGCCGTCCTTGTGGCTGCGCTCATAGCCGTGCGAGGCGTAGACGCCCGCGCCGATCAGGCCGTGGCGGATGTCGTGCCCCGCGTCTAATGTCGCCTCCACGTCGGAGCCGTAGTGCGGGTAGACGTCCACGGCATAGTCGGCGTTCTCCTTCTTCGCCGCGGCGATCAGTTTCTTGACGACCTCATACGAATACGGGCCGCCGGAGTCCTTCGCGCAGATCGAGACCTGCCGCTCCGTGCACTGCAGGCCGTCGCCGACGCAGCCCATGTCCACGGAGATCGCCTCGGTCACGCCCGCGGGCACGGACGCCGCGCCGCCGTGGCCGACTTCCTCATAGACCGTGATGTGGATATAGACGTGCCGTTCGGGCACGATCCCATTGTCTTTCAGATACTTCGCGAAGGCGAGCAGGATGCCGACCGAGAGCTTGTCGTCGAGGAAGCGGCTCTTGATGTAGCCGGACTTCGTGACGCGGGTGCGCGGCTCGAAACAGACGATGTCGCCGACCGAGACGCCGAGCTTCTTCACGTCGTCCGCGCTGTCGACGATCTCATCCAGCAGGACTTCCACGTTGTCCCACTTGCGCTCCGTGGAATTGTAGTCGCCGTTGACGTGGGCGGAGGCGTTGCAGAGCTGGAGCGTGCCCTCGTAGACGCCGTCGAATTTCGTGACGACGCGGCAGTTCTCCGTCTCCGCGTTGACCGCGCACATGCCGCCGAGGCGGTCGAGGCGCAGCCTGCCGCTGCCCTTGATTTCCGCGACGATGCCGCCGAGGGTGTCGGCGTGCGCCTCCAGGAGCAGACCGTCGCTGTCGTCCTTCCCGCCGAGGTCGATCAGGATGCCGCCTTTGACGGTGCGCTTCGCTTCATAGCCGAACGCGGAAAACTCCCGCAGGACCCAGTCCTCTGCCTCGCGGGTATAGCCTGTGGGGCTGTCGATGCCTAAAAGCGCGACGGTTTTTTCCACCGCGAAGTTTACATAATTCTCCATATCCAAACTCCTTTCGAGGCCGTTTTTGCTATTATAGCACACATCGAAAAATATTGCACATAAAAAACCGCGTGCCGAGCAATTTCGACACGCGGTTTGTGTTATTTAGAAATAAGGATACTGATTGAACATGCTGCTGCCTAAGGCCTTCTTTTGTAAAAAGAAGGTGCCCCGGTGTGTACACCGGGGCGGATGATTTATCCGCTGCCGCTGTCCGCAGGACATTTCAATTCTTCTTTGCAGGTTTGCAATTCTTCCGTTTTAACAGGATATTTGACAAATCTGAACAGAAATGATTGAAACCGCCTGCCGCGGGGGACGGTTGCGACCGCCGCCTGTGGCGGAGGCAAGGGAGCAATAAGGAGTGGCAGCGGTCGGAATTTGCAGCCGCCGTCAGTGCGGCGCACAAATTCCGGGCACCGCAACAGGGTATAAAGGTTAAATCACCCCTGCCCCTCTTTTAACAAAAGAGGGCGTTCAGAACGAACGATCCTTCGTCGCGATCTCCTTCAGGCACTTGCCGAGGAAGTCGTCCGGCAGCATCGCGCCGAGGTCCACGCCGCCTCTCGTGCGGACGGAGACCGTGCCGTTTTCCATGTCGCGGTCGCCGATGACGAGCATGTAGGGGATCTTCTGGAGCTGCGCCTCGCGGATCTTGTAGCCGAGCTTCTCAGAGCGCAGGTCGCTCTCGGTGCGGATGCCCGCGGCGGAGAGCTTCGCCTCCAGCTCTTTGGCGTACTCGTGGGCGCGGTCGGTGATCGGGAGGATGCGGACCTGCGTGGGCATCATCCACAGCGGCAGGGCGCCGGCGTAGCGCTCGATCAGGTAGGCGAGCGTGCGCTCGTAGCAGCCGAGCGAGGTGCGGTGGATAATGTAGGGGATCTTCTTTTGGCCGTCCACGTCGGTGTACTCCATGCCGAACTTCTCGGCCAGCAGCATGTCGACCTGGATGGTGACGATGGTGTCTTCCTTGCCGTAGACGTTCTTATACTGGATGTCGAGCTTCGGGCCGTAGAAGGCGGCCTCGTCGATGCCGATCGTGTAGTCGACGTTCAGATCGTCGAGGATGGTCTTCATCGTCGCCTGCGCCAGTTCCCACTGCTCTTTCGTGCCCTCGTACTTATTGTTCGGGTTCGCGGAATCCCACTGGGAGAAGCGGAAGGTGCAGTTTTCCAGCATGCCGACGGTGTCGAGAACGTACTTCGCGAGCTCCAGACAGCCCTTGAACTCCTCTTCGAGCTGTTCCGGCCGCAGGACGAGGTGTCCTTCGGAGATCGTGAACTGGCGGACGCGGATCAGGCCGTGCATCTCGCCGGAGTCCTCGTTGCGGAAGAGGGTAGAGGTCTCGCCGAGGCGCATGGGCAGGTCGCGGTAGGAGCGCGCGCGGTTCAGGAAGACCTGATACTGGAACGGGCAGGTCATCGGGCGCAGGGCGTACATTTCCTTCGTGTCGTCGTCCGCGTCGTCGCGAGAACCGAGCAGGAACATGCCGTCGCGGTAGTGATCCCAGTGGCCGGAGATGCGGTAGAGATCGCGCTTCGCCATCAGCGGGGTCTTGGTCAGCAGATACCCGCGCTTCTGCTCTTCGTCCTCGATCCAGCGCTGCAAAAGCTGAATGACTCTCGCGCCCTTCGGCAGCAGGATCGGCAGACCCTGGCCGATGATGTCGACGGTGGTAAAGTATTCGAGCTCGCGGCCGAGCTTGTTGTGGTCGCGCTTGCGGGCCTCCTCCTGCTGGAGCAGGTACGCGTCCAGCTCCTCCTTCTTCGGGAAGGCGACGCCGTAGATGCGCTGGAGCATCTTGCGCTTGGAGTCGCCGCGCCAGTACGCGCCGCAGCACTGCGTCAGCTTGAAGGCGTTCGCCTTGATGCGGCCGGTGGAGTCCAGATGCGGACCCGCGCACAGGTCGGTGAACTCGCCCTGCGTGTAGAAGGAGATGACCGCGTCTTCGGGCAGGTCGTTGATGAGCTCGACCTTGTAGGGCTCGCCCAGACCTTCCATGTAGGCGATCGCTTCGGGACGGGGCTTTTCACTGCGGACGAGCTGCAGGCGCTCCTTGCAGATCTTCTTCATCTCCGCCTCGATGGCGTCCAGGTGCTCCTGCGTGAAGCTGAAATCACTGTCAAAGTCGTAGTACCAGCCGTTGTCGATGGACGGGCCGATCGCGAGCTTCACCTGCGGATACAGGCGCTTGACCGCCTGCGCCATGACGTGCGAGCAGGTGTGCCAGTACGTCTTGCGGTAGGCTTCGTTTTCAAAGGTGTACAGATTTTCTTCGGACATGATGCTTCCTCCTTGTTGATGAGGGGCAATAAAAAATCACCCCTGAATGTATCAGGGGTGAGAAAATTCCCACGGTTCCACCCTGCTTGCAGCCGTACAGACTGCCGCTCGTTCGCGCGGTAACGGGCGCACCCGTCTCCCCCTACTTCGTTCAGGGGAGCGGCTCGGAAGCGGTACGCGCCGGACGGGTGCAGGAGCTTTCACCAGCCGCTCCCTCTCTGTGCATCGCGTTTCGGTACATGTCTTCGTCGTCGCCGGATTTGACATAAATATAGCACTTTTTCGGGTGGTTGTCAAATGGTTTCTTTTTTACGCTCGTTATGTTAACCGATTTGTAACTTTTCCACAAGATGTTGGGTTTGGACGCCAAAAAACACCACTTGATGTAGTCTTATGCGTGTTTACATAATTACTTAAAAAGTTCGGATTATGCCGGAAAATACGAAAAAAGCTTGACAAATTCGGAAAAAATGTTATAATTATCCCGAAGTTACAATAGAGTAACAATAGTTTCCCGACTGAAACCAAACGCAATGGAAAGGAGGATACTCTGATGCGCAGAACGGAAAAACAGACGAACGGCCGCAAGAAGCTCGCGCGCAGACTGATCGCGATCGCGGTCATGGCTGCGATCATCGCAGTGCTGCTGTCCCAGACTGTTTTTGCACAGAACAGCTACCTGATCACCGACGGTGATTTCATGACTGTTCACAAGTCCTACAGTACAGACCCGGACGTGGTATTGGACGAAGTCGGAATTGAGCTGGGCGAAGAGGATACCTACACCACGACCTATACGAACGGCGTCAGCCGCATCGACATCCGAAGAATGCAGATGGTGACCGTCGTCAACGCAGGCGAACAGAGCGTGATCGGCACTTACGGCGAGACCGTCAAGTCTCTGCTGAAGAAGATGGGCGTCGTGCCCGGCACCGGCGACATCCTCTCCTGTGAAGAAGACACCCCCACCTATGACGGCATGGTCATCGAGCTCAAGCACAAGGAGATCGAGCAGGTCGAATACGACAGAAGCGTTCCTTACGATACCAAGTATTACGAAGATCCGGAGCTTGCTCCCGGCGAGGAGATCACCCTGATCGAGGGCGTCGACGGCGTCGTCCACTACACGGCGCAGGTCGTCTACGAGAACGGTGTGAAGGTCTCCGAGGAGATCATGCGCGAGGAGACGACGACCAAGATGGTCACGCGCCTTGTCGTGCGCGGCCCGGAGCGTTCGATCGCCGATCAGCCCGACGAGCCCGATCACCGCAACGCGACCATCGAGGACCCGGTCAACAACGACGAGCACGCCATCGGCGGCGGCACGATCACGACCGTCTCCGGCACGTCCTATAACTACTCCGACGTCCTGACCGTCACCTGCACCGCGTACTCCTGCGGCGACCGCACCGGCATTACCGCAACGGGCACCGTCGCGAGAGTCGGCGCTGTCGCGGTCGACCCGCGCTACATCCCGCTGGGCACGAAGATGTACATCGTCTCCAACGATGGCCAGTATATCTACGGCTACTGCATCGCGGAGGACACCGGCGGCTCCATCAAGGGCTACAAGATCGACCTGTACTTCGACACCTTTGACGAGTGCTGGGAGTTCGGCGTCCGCACCTGCACGGTCTATGTGCTGAATTGAATTTAGATTGAAAAATCACCTCTTTTCTGCTAAAATGCAGGAAAGAGGTGTTTTTTATGCTCGACGTCTGCAATCCGCAGGTGATGCGAGGCCTGCTCGCGGAATACGGATTTCATTTTTCCAAGTCAAAAGGGCAGAATTTCCTGACGCAGCGGTGGGTGCCGCAGCGGATCGCGGAGGAATCCGGCGTGGAGAAAGACTGCGGCGTTTTGGAGATCGGCCCGGGCTTCGGCCCGCTGACGCAGGAGCTCTGCCTGCGGGCAGGGAAGGTCGCCGCGCTCGAGGTCGACCATTCTCTGAAGCAGGTTTTGGAACGTACGGTCGGGGAGTTTGACAATCTGGAAGTGATCTTCTGCGACGCGCTGAAGGCCGACCTGCCCGCGCTGGTCGCGGAAAAATTCGGCGGCCTCAAGCCGATGGCCTGCGCCAACCTGCCGTACTATATCACCTCGCCCGTCCTGACGAAGCTGTTAGAGAGCCGGTGCTTCTCGTCGATCACCGTCATGGTGCAGAAGGAGGTCGCGCAGCGCATCTGCGCCAAACCGGGCACGGCGGACTATTCCGCCTTCACGATTCTGTGCCAATATCACGCGCAGCCGGAGCTCCTGTTCGACGTGCCGGCGAACTGTTTCATGCCGCAGCCGAAGGTCACAAGCGCGGTCGTCTGCCTGCGCACGCGCACTGCGCCGCCAGCGGAGATCGCGGACGAAGCGCTGTTCTTCCGCACGGTTCGCGCCGCCTTCGCCATGCGCCGCAAGACCCTGCTCAACGCACTCAGCGCGAGCTTCGGAGAGATGAACAAGGCGGAGCTTACCGCGCTGTTGGAGGGCTGCGGGATCGCGCCGACCGTGCGCGGCGAGACGCTGGGCATCCCGGAATTCGCGGAGATCGCGAACGCGATCGCCGCGCGGAAAGGATAAACGATGTACAGAGCAATCCTTATTGATTTAGACGACACCATATTGGATTTCGGCGCGGCGGAGCACGTCGCCATCGCGCGGACCTTCCGCGAGATCGGCCTCGACCCGACGCCGGACCTCCTGCGTCGCTACAGCGAGATTAACCTCTCCCAGTGGGAGGCGTTCGAGCGCGGCGAGATCACCCGCGACACCGTGCTGACCCGCCGCTTCGAGCTCCTGTTCAGGGAACTCGGCGTTGCGCGCGGCGCGCAGGAGACGGAGGATATCTACCGCGGCTACCTGGGCGTGGGGCATTATTTCATCGACGGCGCGGTGGAGATCCTGGAATATCTCGCGCCGAAGTACGACCTCTATCTCGCCTCCAACGGCGTCGCGGCGACGCAGTATTCCCGCTTGGAGAGCGCGCAGATCAACCGTTTTTTCAAGGATATTTTCATCTCCGAGGTCACGGGGCACCACAAACCGGAAAAGGAATATTTCGACTACTGCTTCGCGCGGATGCCGGGCTTCTCGCGCGAGACGACCATGATGATCGGCGACAGCCTGACCAGCGACGTCCTCGGCGGCAAGAACGCCGGCGTCGCGACCTGCTGGTTCAACCCGAAGCGCCGCCCCGCCCGCCCCGAGATCGTCACCCCGGATTACGAGATACACAGCTTGGAAGAATTGAAGACGTTCCTGTAACACTATTTGAAAAACGATGCCGCCGACGGAGTTCCCGCCGACGGCATTTTATGCACCCCTTCGTGTCATTGCGAGGTTTGCGGAGCAAACCGTGGCAATCTGTCCGTCTCGTTGCGGGACGCAGCACAGTATAATACAGTGCGCCAGAAGTTTGTCATTGCCCGCTTTACGCGGGCAATCTGTGCGTATCGTCGTGGGACATTTTTACAGAAAATGATACAAATGCGAAACCTGCCACGGACAGATTCCCTTGCAGCCTTCGGCTGCGGGAATGACAAAACTGGAAGATATACGGCGTTAGGGAACAAATGAGAACGTCTGACCGTCCACGACGACGGCGGCGAGGTCGGTGGGGTCGATAGGCTGCCCGAAGATCAGGCTGACGTGCGCCGTGCCGTCGTGCCATCCGGTGAAGTCCGCAATCGCCGCGTCGTGATCCGACCGCGGAGAACCCGCGTGCCAGTCTTCGCCGTCCAGAACGGTCTCGCGTGTTCCGTCCCGGAAAACGAGGGTGACGGTCGGCTGGCCATATTGGTACTGCTCGCCGCCCTGCAGACCCGTGACGTTCAGGCCGACGGCGTCTACGCTGGCGCTCTGCCAGGTGATGCTGCCTGCGGGCGTTCCGTCCGGCGCGGAGAGCGTGATCGCGTCGGGGAGCAGGGATTCCACTTTCACGTCAAACAGGTAATAGGGGTGCCCGATCGTGTCGCCTTCCTCAAAGAGTTCCAGGATCTCGAACGAAATGGAATCGCCGATCCGGTTGATCGGCTGATTGCCGACGCAGCCGATCAGGTAGCGGCGCAGATTTTCCTCCGAGCCGACCAGCCGCGCGTCCAGCAGGGAACCGCTGCTCTGGTGCGTGCGGTTATAAACGGCAAACTCCGGAACGACGTCCAAATTGGCGACGCCGTAGTCCGTCAGCGCCTCCACGTCCAGAACGGCGTAAACGACGCTGGGGCTGACCGACAGGGTCCGCAGGGAGAAACGGTAGTCTTTTGTCTCCGCCGCGAGGGCGTAGTGATGGCGGTCCGTGCCTTCCAGCGCCTCCCGCCTGCTTTCGAGCGCGTTCAGCGGGAAGGACGCCAGCACTGGAGCTTCGCCGGGAGCAGAGAGGGAGAACGCGATCTCCGCGTCGGCGGCAAGCGGCGCGTCCAGAGCCGCCCGCAGCTCGATCCGGTCCTTCCACGCGCCCTTTTCACAGGTTTCGGTAACGGTCTCGTAGTCCGCGAATGCCAGCGTCAGCCCGCTGTCGCGGTAGGCGGGCAGGCTTTCGTCCGTGGGGGAAACGTCCAGCATGGCGTAAAGCTCGCCGCCCCCGGCGGACAGTTCGAGCAGGACGAGATTGTAGCCGCCTGCCTCCGCCTTGACCCAGCTCGCGTAGCCGAAATCGGCGGGGATGGCTTCAGAGCTGTCCGGCGCGTAGGTCTGCGCGCAGCGGTCAAGCGTTTCGCCCGCTTCGCCGAACTCGTCCGAGAAGCGGAAGGCGCCCAGCTTCCATGCGGCGAAGACCGAGCCGCCCAGCAGCAGGACGGCCGCCAGCGCCGCAGCCGCAACGGTCAGGGGACGGAAACGCCGACGGACCGGCTGCGCCGTTTCCGCTTTCAGACGGGAAAGGGTCAGCGCCTTGACCCGCGCGGCGCTGCCGCCGTGCGGCGCGACCGGCTGCCCCGCGTCTTCCAGACCGTCCAGTAAATCAGTAATACGGTAATTCATAGATTCCTCCTAAAATAGTGCGTTCTCCAGCGCAGCCCGCAGCTTCTCCCTGCCCCGGCGGAGGCGGGATTTCACCGTGGATTCCGGGATGCCGGTTTCTTTGGAGATCGCCGCGATCGGCTGCCCGTGGAAATAGTACCGCAGAAAGAGTTCGCGGTCGGTGGGCTCCATGGCGCAAACCGCCGCCCGCACGAGCCGATCCCGCTCCTCCTGCTCCAGATTTGCGCACAGATCGTCGTCAATCGCGATCAGGTCTTCGTCGAGGGAGAGGGTCAGGCCGCGCTCCCGGAGCTTTTGCCGCGCCTTGTTGCGGGCGACGCCGCCCAGCCAGGGACGGACGCTGGAAGGGGAGACGCAGGCCGATTGTTTCCAGAGCTCCAGGAACACGTCGGAAGCGACTTCCTCCACGTCGGCCTCCGTCATGCTGCCGCCGATGATATAGCGGATCACGGTAGAGACGTAGGCAGTATATTTGTCAATGAACCAGGCGAGAGCGTCCTCTCTCCCGCGCTGCAGGCGCGCCAGCGCCGCGGCTTCCGTCAAAACCGCATCACCTCCCGTGCGTTTTGTTTTTTTGCGATCGCACCCTATAATCACACGTTTCCGCGAAAAAGTTGCATCCGAAGACGAAAATATCTGTTGAAAGTTAAAACAATTCTCATGGCTTGCGTTTGAAATCGGGGCGCGGAGGCGTCAGGGGACTCCTCCCTAGGCCCGGCGCGGAATCTTGCAAACGATGCCTGCTGCGGGCACTTAAGCGTTGTTGTGATGTTGTGTACGTATCGGTATCTTACCATATGCCGTCGCGCGTTGCATCCTGCCGCGCGTTTCGCATAGGATCACGATACGGATTTTTTGAAAAACTGCGAAAAAATTGCTTGACATTTGATGGAAAGCGCATATAATAATATTTGCGTTTCGGCGCATGGCAAATAGCGGGTTTGTGTAATGGTAGCACACCGGACTCTGACTCCGTTTGTGAGGGTTCGAATCCTTCACCCGCTGCCAAAGAAATCGAGTCAAAATCTTCGGATTTTGGCTCTTTTTCTTTGCTTTAGCGGAGTTTTTGTATACCAAATGTTCCTGTCAACAATCACGCAAAAAAGTTTTCCCTTATTTTTTCCCTTTAACTGCTTCGTCTTCGCTGATGACGCGACCGTCAAGCAGTCCTGACACTGTGGATAAAACGCTCCATTCGGTTGGCACTGTCCTCTTTCATCTGATCGGTCACGTGGCCGTAGACATCCAGCGTAAATGCTGCTGTGGCGTGCCCCAGGTTGCCCTGTACCGTCTTGACGTCATCTCCGGCTTGAAGCGCGGCTACCGCATAAGAGTGTCGCAGATCATGAAAACGCACGTCCGGATAGCCGAGTTTAACAACGATCTCTTTGAAATGATTATATACAGTATTCGGATTCAGGTACTCGCCGAGTTCGTGGGTGAAGACGAGGTTCATCGGATTCTGAAAGCTCTCTCCATACTGGAGTTGCCAGCCCATCTGCTGCTTCTTAACACGATAGAGAGTGTTCATAACCTCTCTGGCGGGTTTTAGCTTTCTGGCTTTGCTGTTTTTTGTAGTGACAAGATGACACTTACCGTCTCCCTCGCGGGGACGCTGAAGCTGCTTATCAATTAAGATGGTTCCGCGGGAAAAGTCCACTGCGTCCCAGGTCAAGCCAAGGACTTCTCCTTTTCTCATCCCTGTAAAGAGGGTTACGAAAAACAGGTATTCATACTCTGTGCCTTTAATCGCTTCCAAGAAGTCGGAAATCATATACTCATCCATCGGGTGCATTTCTTTCTTTTCGATTCTGGGACGGATAGAGGCATCGGTGGGATTCGTCGGGATGTATCCGTTCAACACCGCCTGTTTCAAAGCGGCGTGAAGGATTCCGTGGAGATTTTTGATAGTCTTGGCAGAAAGCATATCCGCCTTGCTGTTATAGAAGCTCTGGATTGTGTGGGGGTTCAGCGCATCCATCCGAATCGCGCCAATAGCGGGCTTGATATGGTTCTTAATAGATGCCTTATAGGTATATGCTGTTGCTTCCTTGACTCCGACAAGATATTCTTTTGCCCAAATATCCAGCCAGTCACCAATCGTCATCTTGCAGGGATCAACGTAAGATCCCTTATCAATGTTGGCCGTTGCTTCCCGTAACTTCTGTGCAACTTCTTTTCTGGAACTCCCAGAAATAGAGCGCTGAATCTGCTTGCCGCTGCCGGGATCATAGCCAGAAGTGTATCTGGCCTCCCAGTAAATATATGATTTTCCGTTCTGCGTGATTGTTTTCTTTCGAATATTGCCAGCTCCGTGAACTGTTCGGTGTGCGTTGCTGTATGGCATACATCCTCCTTCCGGCCACACAGCAGACATCGTTTGCTATATTCATTATAGCGGCAGTGTGGCAAATGTCTAACTTGTCAAGATAATTACGACGTTTTTCGCAGGTATTCTTCAAGGGCATTCACGGGGATACGATAGGACCGACCTACCCGAATGCTACAAATCTGCCCAGAGCGAACTAACTCGTATGCCATATTCCGACCGATGGCAAGAATCGGCATCAAATCCTCCACCTTGAGTACAAGGGGGAGGCCTTTTGTTTTTTTGTTTGTTTCTGACATAATGACCTCCTATAAATGGCTGTTGCTATTTTCAATACCGATCGTCGCCGAGTTTTTTGTGGCGAAGATAGATATTAAAGTCAAAGCCGCGTCTGACGCGGCAGTAATCGCAGTCGTCTTTTTCCATCTGCAGCGGATCTGCGCGGCGGATGACGTGAATGGGGGAGGTGATGAACTGCTGGGCGCAGACCGGGCAGAGGCAAAGCTGCAAGTCGGGCTTTTGCACCGCCTTTGCGCGGATCTTCCGCAAGCCGATGCTGTAGGCGGCAGCGCGGTCGATTCTCCGCATACATTCTAGGGAGATATGGCCGATATAGTCGCCGAGCGTCCGCTTGTCTACGGTTTTTACCTGCTCCAGCAGAGCCATCGACGGCTCTGTCAAGCCGAACTTTGCGCCGATATATGCGTGGACCGGCAGGTTTGCTTTCTTGATTTCACTGGTGATGGCTGCAACGATCACGGTGGGCGATGTGGCGTTGCCGCTGTTGTTCTGGATCACAACGCCGGGACGGCAGTAGTTCTGCACGGAGCCGATATTATAGCCGAAATTGACGTAGTAAAGATCGCCGCGGCGAATCTTCTTTTCTGTATGTTCCAAGTTGATCTTCCTCTCTGATTTATGTAAGCAGACCGCGGTGTGGCGGTCTGCGTTGTTGCTTTTTGGTTTTCACACATTTGCCCTCGGCACCCCTGTGAAGCGGGAAGTCATCAAGCTGCGATTTGCTGATCGCAACACGGGAATCGCACCCCTCCGTCGTTCGGACCGAGCTGCCCAATGCAGTGACGCGTTCAAGGCAGGAGTATCATTATTTCTTCTGACTGTCATCGCCGTCCCGGTAGCAATCCGGCACTTGCAGCAGGTTCTTCCGCTCGCTTCCCGCCTGGGAAGGTCGTCGCGCACCCGACTGTCGTGGCTCACGCTTTCGCGCCTCGTCAGAAGTAACGTACTTGATGAAATGCTTGTTCAGTTTTCAAGGTACAGTGAGGGGGAAATTGAGCCCCTCACTATACGCAGATTTAGAAAGCGTTTTTACACCCATTTCAGAAAAATTTTTTCATTTTTCTTTTGGAAGCAGAAATTGATTTCACAACGGCGTTAATACAAGTTTCTTCCTTATCGGCGATTTCTTTGTATGTCATTCCTGAAGAAAACAACAAAAACCTTCTTTTCTGTATTTCGGTTAATGTCGAAATTGCTTTTTTAAGCAACGCTGAGGAAGCAGCGCTTTCAACAGCAAGGACGAGCTCTGATTCCGGAGTGATCCCATCCGAATAGTCAATTCCTTCGTACGCGGCTGCATCGGTTGAGAGGCAGTGAATACGCTCGCGCTCTGCCAGTGCGTGTTCCGCTTTGTCGGCTTCGGCGAGGAACGCGGCGATTTCTTCGGACACCTCAACAACGGAGGTTTCGCCGGTGACGAACTTGTACGTGACGGTCTTGCTTTGCCCGTTGCTGTTCGTGGGCAAGTTGTTCTTGTTCTGCGATTTCATTGATGTAATCTCCTTTGTGTTTTTTGAATTGTTGAAAAGTCAAATAACGGAGATTACGGATATGCCGCAGTGTAACAGCGCCAGGTTTTTCGCATAAGAAAAGCTCCTTTCGCGCGAGGCGGAAGGAGCCTGTTTTATAGCATCTATGATGGGCGGAGCAAAAAAACACCGTATGACAACAGAGCATAGTTACCTATGCTTGTCCATCATACGGTGCCCGGGCAGTCACGGTCGTTAGACCGGCTCCGCTTACGCGCTATAATGTGATCAATATTTGTTTTGATTCTGAAGGCGGGATTTCAATTTGCCGAGACTTTTTGATCGATAAAAATATGCCAGATTTACAACGGCAGTACCTTTGCACTTTGGACACTTCACGCGAAGATGCCCTTGGGCGTCGCTGAATACGCGGTCTACAGGGAAACAGCAATAGGGGCATAAGACGTCTCGCTCGGTCAGATCGACGCATTCCTCATACGAGATTTGCAGAAAGTGAACGATTTTTTGAGGGACCGGCATTCTCTGAAACTTCGGTTTGCAGTTAGCTTCCATCTGTAACACCGGTCTTTTGGAGATACTCTTCCACGCTCCTAACGTTCAGCAAATTGCATGCTTCGAGCTGGATACAAAGCGTCGTATAGGAAACGCCTTTCGCGTCGGCGATCCTGTGCAGCTTCTCTACATCTTTAGGAAGAAACAACCGTTTGCCGTAGGACGTGATCCTATCACGACCAAACGCCTTCTTAACAACCTGTTTCAGCGCATCGGATGTCAGCAAAATGCTTCCGGCCATTGCGTTTGCCTGCACTTCACTAAACGCAAGACATTCGTGGAGCTGGGCCAAAGAATAGGCCCCAACACTATTTTGTTCCGTGTGAAAGCGGGCTGCATGATGCTGCGGATCGGTTCGCGACAGAATGATATGAGAAATCTCATGTGCCAGGATAAATCTACGATGTGTTTCTCTCTCGGGAGCCATAAGGAAACGATCAAGAACGATGGTGTTCGCAGGGAAGAGCGTCCGCTCGACCTTTCCTGCCCTCCAGATACAAAGCGGCGTCTTGCCGTCTGCCGCGAAAGCAATCTTGTCGCGATTTGCTTCGGCAAACGACTCGTAAAGAATGTTTTGCTTCAGCACCTTGACGGCGATCGCGTCAACGTCCACCTTCTGCGGAACTCGCTTGCCATAGTACTGCTTGACGATCCCATCGGCAATCTGAATGATTTCCGATGTGTGTAAATACGTATTCTTTTTGTTGTTCAAAACGTCACCCCCTGATCTTGATTAAGAATGTCAAAAGACTCACTTGATTGTACGTTATCGAACATTTGTTTGTCTTTGAGCTGATTATATATCAGAGGGAGATCAATGTCAATATGTCATTTGCAAGAAAAAGTTTCGTGTCGGTTTCTGCGGACACATAGCCAACCTGGAAAGATATATTTACAGCAGCATTTACACAAAAAGGACGACGCCAATAAGAAGCGTCGTCCTTTTACTCGTGTGATTCAGTTTTCAATTTTGGTGATGTGGACCGAGAATGTTGTGCCGTCTTTCATTATAACGTCAAAGGTGTTCCATCTGTCGTTGCTCTGAATATCGGCCACATCCAATGCGTCGCTCTCGTTCATCAGATCGAACAAAATATCCTTGAAATAATTCAATTCCACGCTGCAACCTCCTTTGTCAAAAGAGGTACGCACCAAAGCGCGTGCCCAAAATACAACTCGGTAGTTTTGCAACGTCCCTATCGTTTATGGGGACCTATATGCAGTTGTGTCGAGAACAATTGCAAAGCCACACTTTATTGAATTCTTAATAGGATTATTGGTTTTTTGCGTGACAAAAACGGCGCTAACAGACATGTTCAAAGGTTGCCTCAAGACGCACCATAGTTGTAGTAACGGTATATTGTATGCGACTCGATAATGTTTCCGCTTGAGTCAAGAATATAGAAATTCACGACAAAACGATACCAATATCCGCTGGTTACTGTAGCCCCTTCATCTAATATAACATAATTGTTGCCATTTCTTATCCATGATGTCACCGGGCTCCAACTACCATTAGTTGTTTCTCTCTGTAGTTTTCCCACAATTCTTATCGGAATACCGCTAGAATGAGTTCTACATTTTGCGTAGCAACTCGCATACCCACTATTTTCGTTAATTGAAAACGAAGAATATGCTGTGCTGATATAAGTGAAACGCGAGAGTTTGGGATAAGGTTCTTCTGCGGATGCGGGAGCAATAGTTGTGCACAGAAATAGGATTGCAAAGAAAAGGACTGCGGCTCGTTTCATGTTGTTCACTCCAATCTATATTCAGGAACATTGACTGCGTTCCTGTAAATATAGAAAGCGACAAGAAACGAATTTGCAACTGATACCTATCGCTTATTTTCTATTTGCTCTGCAATGTTTATTATTTCTTCTCGACTTAAGGTTGCAGATTCAAGTTGATACAGTTTATTACCATCTGAATTAAACCACGCTAGCTGATATCCGTGTTTATTTATCAAAACTGCATCACAACCGGAAATCGTAATGCTTTCAGTAACAGCATTCTCAACATCCAAATGAAGCGTGCTAATATCCATGTTAGAGAATTCATCATAGAAGATATAATTATCCTGTTCATCTTTATATATAATTGAAATATCACCTGTACTTGCTATGTCACATGCCTCTAAAGTGTATCCTGCCGGTACGAATTCTTCAAGAAGGTTCGCCACACTGGCAGAACTCTCGTTGCTATCACTAATTTCCAAGTACTCGTCCTTGAAAAGGAGGTTTAGTATTGGAACCCGAATCGCCTCAACAGTAGTAAACAGAATTGCAAACGTTCCTAAGAGAATAAAAAATGTGATTACCGCAACTTTTCCAATTTGCAATAACTTTTTTGCTGCGTGCTGCCGCTGCTTTTTCGCCAGTCCCTTCTTTATGAGTTTGCGGCCCCGGCGATCAAACTCCTCACTGATTTCGATCGAATCATCCTCTGCGTTTTCATCAGCAACTTCCGCTATTTCAGTCATATATTGCTCCATAAACATCGCAACTGCTGAATCAGCAAAGCGTTCCTGTATATCCTTTCTATTCATATGATTGTTCATATATATGCCCCCAAATAAATGTGCGAATGGCGATGTTCAATAATGAAGATGACATTCGCGAACAGAAGGGTAACTGATTGTGTATTTACGTATGGCTTTCGGATGCACCGTAGAGAACACTACATAGTCAAAGCCAGTCGTTCAGTTGGAATCCTTGTTTGGACAACGCTTTGGAAACTCTGCGCTTGGCGCGGGTGAGGCGCATCCGAACGCTGCTGGTCTGGATTCCCAGAGTCGCAGCAATTTCTGCGTCTGTCCATTCAAGTATGTACTTTTCTTCCAGAAGCAACAGATCTTCTGTTGGAAGAGAGCCAAGAAGCTCTCGCATTTTTGCGCGGCGCTCTTCTCTGAGAATCGCATCATCAACGCTTTCGCTTGGCGCAGCCAGAAACGCCTCGAGATTATCGAAGCTCGTCATTTGCAGGAGTTTCTCTCGCCGCAAATAGCGGTATGCCATATGCCGAACGGTCGTTATCGCATATGCAATCCGTTTGTTCTCTTCCAATTCGCTTAAGAGTTCTACCTTGTCCACCAGTTGAACGATAGAATCTGATACAATATCTTCAATGACCTCCTGGATAGAAGCATACTTTCTGGCTTCCCGAAACATCCGCTTCAAACTGCGTTCGTACAGTCGAATCATTACTTCTTGACTGCTTTCATCTTCTATTGCAAGGATAAACGGCAGAATCATGCATTATCCTCCCGAATAAGAACTTGCAAAACGCCGCAAAGCACTTTGCGCTGCGATTGAGAAAGAGTCGCACATTGTTCTAATAACTGACGGTTGGTTAGGTTATCAATATAACAATTATTTAACCACCGATCTGTCTCCAGCGCACGAGCATCTCGACCGAGAAGAAAGTCCACAGAAACGTGAAAATGGTCAGCAATCCGCAGCATCACATCGTACCCGGGCATGGTCTTGCCGGTTTCGTATTGCGAAACTACTGATGGCGTGACGCCTATCAAATTGGCAAGCGTTTTCTGACGCATACCAGAACGTTCCCTTAACTGAGCCAGTATTATTGCAAATTCCGCCATGCGCTCGCCTCCTTTGCCCGATGTTAAGATTAGTGTTTCTTAATATTTTGTCTGTATCATAGCGGAAAAATCATCAGCTGTCACAATAATTAAAAAATACGGTTGAAAGCATAATAATTCATATAAAAAATTAGCGAAACTTATTTTTTACTAAACAGTTGGATAAAAAAAGCATCTGGCAGTACGGATAATTGAAGACACAACAAGTGTTTGCAGAATATGTGTTTCGTGAAGACCGACGGCAGCTATTAGTCGGTTGAAAAAAGTATTGCGCTTGCTTTTTCAACGCAAGCGCAATATAATAAAGTATAACTAATTTTCGAGGAAAGATTTTTCACTATTATATATTTGTTTGACGTTCTTTTGTTACAAATCTGCAGTTCATTGCTCTTTCAATTTTGGTGAACAATCTTTGTTCATACATAGTAGATGAAAGGACGAAAATCTATGAAGAAACTCGGCAAACAGCTTTTATCCATCCTGTTGGTCCTCGTATTGATTCTCCAAATCATCCCCGCGTCCACTTTCGCGGAAGAAGAGTCTGTTGAATCAACTACGGATGACGAGGTGTTGGTTGAAAGCAGAGACGACAACTACGCAGAAGCACTTAGAAACCAAAACGTCCTCTATGAGGAGACAAGCCTCAGAGAGGAGACTGTAAAGCATTTCCGCATGGAGGACGGCAGCTTTATTGCGGTAGATTACCAGATGCCCGTCCATTATCTTGATGAAAACAACGAATGGACTGATTACGATAACACGTTAGTCGCCGTAGAAAACGAGGAGAAAGCCATTGCGTATCGCGTTGAAAACGGTGACAGCGTACGTACCTTCGCTGCGACCGACGTGGGCGAGACCCTTCTCAGCCTGGAAAAGGGCGAGTATGCTTTGACGTTTTCTCCGGAAACAGAAAACAAACGGAGCAACGATGAAGAAGAACTCCCAGCAGAAACAAAGGATGTTAAGATCCTTCAGGTTTCCGCAGGGAGCGCAGAGGAAATCACAGAGCCGCTGCTTGCAAAAACGCAGCCTGACAAACTTTATTCGGCGCTGGAGTATACAGATATCTTAGATGGCGTCTCTTTGCGCTATGAAAACTATGCCAACACGGTCAAGGAAAACATTGTAATTTCCGCGCCGCAGAGCGATTATAGCTATACATTCCGGCTGACGCTGAAAGGGCTCGCCCCGAAAACGGAGGAAGACGGCAGCATTGTGTTGTGCTCTGAGGAGGGAAATGTGATTTACACAATTCCTGCTCCGTATATGATTGACAATAACCACGAGGAATCCTATGAGGCACAGTATGTGCTGACTGAAGATGGGGATGCCTGGCTGCTGACTGTTACTGCAGACAGCGAATGGATGAACGCTGCAGATCGCGCATACCCGGTTCTTCTTGATCCGACCGTTGTAGAGACGGGCTTGACGGACTACACGTTGAGCGGCGGCTTTGTCCGATCCGGTTATCCGACTTCTCCCGATCCCGGCGATACCGGCCTATACGTCGGTGACAACGGCAACAACAACGGCGATACTCGTTCGTATTTCCATGTAAATCAACTGGTTGACCTCCCGGAAGGCTGTGAGCTGTATTACGCGGGATTTGCGATCTGCCAGTATACACATGAGTATAAATCCGGCGGCAGCGATCTACAGGTTGGACTATACGGGATTGACGCAATTAACAATGTCAATGCCTATGGCTTCACTGCAGCAAACTGGCGGACATATATTGCCAGTTTGACGTGGAACATGGTACAGGACAGTCAATTTGTCCATAACAGCTACATGACTGACACGAAAACACTGGGCTCTTCCACTTCGGGCAGCTACATCACGTGGGACGTAACAACGCTTGCCTATGATTGGTATGAAGGGAAAAACCTTGGATTTGCGCTGATTCCGACGAACGAGGCAACCGCATCATCCCGCGCAGCCTTCTACGGACCGAAGAAAACGGATCATTTGCCCGCTCTGATTCTCGGCTACCGAAACACAGTTGGCCTTGAATCCTACTATACTTATCAGACTCTGCCTATCGGGAGAGCGGGCACGTCGTATATTTCGGACTATACGATGCAGAACACGCTGGTCGTTCCGCTTCTGGACTCGCCCAGCAATGTTATGCCGTTTTCTCTCTCTCTGGTTTATAACAGCGCCTATGGCTCAAAGGCATTTACTTCTTCTTCTGAAGCAATTCACACAAAAAATTACAGCAATATGATTCTCGGCGCGGGCTGGAAGCTGTCCGCACAGCAAACGGTCGTATCGACCACTGTGAGCGGTACAACCTACCGCATCTACACGGACGCAGACGGCACGGAGCATTATTTCTCCTATAATTCCTCAAGCGGAAAATACGAAGATGAGGACGGCCTCGGTCTGTCAATGACTGGATCTGGCAGCTATACGATGTCGGATCAGAGCGGCAATTCGTGGTATTTCGCCAGCGGATACTTAACAAGAATTACAGATGCCTACGGCAACAAGGTCAACATCAACTATAACGCATCCAATCAGATCACAAGCATCACAAGAGTGAACACCGGCGGCAGTACGGAAACGCTTGCTACGCTGTCTTACACCTCTAATAAGCTCACTACAATTACAAGCGAAGGAACTGCAAAAACCATCACGCTTGGTTACGGCACTGCGCAAAGCACGACATGCCTGACGTCCATTACTTTCCCGGGTTCCAAGGTTGTAAACTACACGTATTTCAATACCACTGCAGCGGCAGAGAAGGCGCGCTTAAAGACAGCCTATGATGCAGATGCCAAATACGGCATTGAGTATTCCTACAGTTATAACAAGGACGTCCGCAATTTCTACGAATATGTGCAGAGTGGCAGCACAAAAACTTACGGCGTTAAACAGCACGGGTTTAAGCGCAGCCACGCCCAGGCGGTATATCGCTATTACGGCGAGGACGGCAACGCAGAGACGTCTGACGATATTCTGTCTGTGTACATCCTTGACACCTACGGACGTACCATCAGCAAATACGCGCTGGATAATACGGAGCAGCACGTATTGGGCGCAGCAGCAGCGCAGTATTCCGCGAACAGTGGAACCAGCAAGAAAAACAACCGCCTGACGAGCAACATTGCAACCGGTCAGACGGGGGTAAATCTTTTGGAAAACAGCAATGTGGAGAACGGTGCTGACGATTGGACTAATGCAAGTATTGCAACAACAAAGCATCGGCATGGCTCAAAGTCGCTCTACTTGAACAATACGGTCAGTACGGCAACATACCAAGGGGTGACTTTGGAAGCAAGCAAAGAATACACTTTTTCCGCTTATTTCTATGCAGAATCGCCGAACAGCAATGCGCATATATGTTTTCAAAATGCCAGTGGATCAAGCACTTACGCGCCAAGTGAAAAAGTGAATTTTGCAACCACGGGTATTGGTGATGGTTGGGTGCGGATTGAAACAACGTATAAACCATCTTCTTCAGGCGCGTATCGGGTTGCGGTGATTGGTAGCGGGGCCTATGCCGACTGCCTGCAGTTGGAGCAGGAGGATGCTGCTTCGAGCTATAACTTGATTGAGGATGGTTCCTTTGAGGGAGGTTATGGATGCTGGGTTCCCACAGGAACATCAAACAACGTAACTTGCAGCACCTTCTTCGGCACAAGAGCCGCGCACGTCAGCGGATCGGCAGGAAAGCACCATATCGAACAGACGGTAATGCTGTCCCTGCCGAGCGAAACCACGTTCTTCTTCTCGGCATGGGCGAAGGCGAACGCCGATCCGAACAGCGTAGCGGCGAAGACGTCGGACAACGACATATATTTCGGCATGTACGCCAGAATCTACTATCAGGGCGTTTCCACGCCGGAAACGCAGTTCTTCCCGTTCGACGCCTATTACAGCGACTGGCAGTATATGGAGGCCGCCCTGATCCCGAAGGAAGCAAACAAAACCATTACCAAAATCACCGTTGCCTGCGCCTATGACAGCAATATCAACGACGCATATTTCGATAACGTTGCTTTGCGCGTCGAGCCTGCGCAGACCTACCGCTACGATGATAACGGCAACGCTATAGCGGTAACGCAGACCGGCGCGGGCTCCCAGAGCGCGATTTACTCCGGCATCGATTTGACACAGTATACCGCCGCGAATGGGGTAAAGACGACCTACACCTATAATGGGAAGCATGACGTGGCAACTGCTTCGCTTGGCGGCGTCACCTGCACGAACACATACGACACCTCCGGCAATGTAACCCAATCCAAGCTGACAGGCAGCGGCACGTCTTATTACCTACAAAGCTCGTCGACGGTGACGACGGACCGAAATCACGTTGCATCGTCAACAGACGCGAACGGTAACACGGTCAGTTATACCTATAATCCCAACACAGAGCAGTTGTCGAGCACGACGCAGAACGGCGTTACGGTGAATTATACTTACAATGCGGACGGTACGCCCCATTCAACCTATCAAAGCGGTGTTGCGGCGCTGACCTATGCATACTCCGGCGGACAGTTGACGCAGATTGACCGCAAAAGCTTCCTCGGCAGCGCTGAGCAACACCAATATCTTAATATGACATATAATCGTTGGGGACAAACCAAGTCGATTACAATATCTGGTGCGGCAAACAGCAGCGGCATGGAGCTGGTGAGCTATTCATATAATGGGTTTGGCGACGAGCAAACGGCGCAATACGAAGGGGGAACGCTTTCGCGGACTACCTACGGCAACGGGCAGTATGCGACCTACAGCTATGACGAATTTGACAGGCTGGAACAGGTACGGTATAATAATAACGGAAGATTTATCCGTTATTATTACAATGCGGATGGCGCGCTGTCGAAGCTGATCTACGGCGACGGCACGACAACCAAGGGCAGCTATCAGTTCGAGTATGACTCTCTCGGTCGCCTGATTCGCAGCGCGGAGTACAATGGCAGCGGAACGCTCGTCCAACGCACGGAGCATAACTACGACGAATACAACCGCTTGTCTGCACAGAGGTGGATGCTCGGGAGCACAACCTATTCCGAAAGTTACTCCTACAGCGACGGCGAGAACGGCGACGGGAGCCTGACAAGCATGAGCGCCGCCACGGGCGATACGGTAGATTACGACTATGATAATCTAAAACGCCTGCACCAAAGAGACGTATATATTGCAGGCTCGACAACGCCCCTGTCTACGGTCTATGGCTATCGTACCGTCAGCGGCAATCGCTCTTCAGCGCAGGTGGAATACTATAACGTGGTAAGAGGCAGCAATTACTCCGTAAAGAACAAGTACACCTATGATGCACGCGGCAATATTACTGCGGTATACGAAGATGTAACTGGCACATACCGATTGGTATCGCAGTATACCTATGATGCGCAGAATCAGCTAACAAAAGAGATCATCTATAACTATGGCAGCTCCGGCAATTCCACCGATACCTATGAATACGCCTATGATACCGCAGGCAACATTCAGACGGTCAAGAAAAACGGCACAACGACACAGTCGTATTCCTACAGCAATGACAACTGGAAGGATCAGTTGTCTTCAATTACCAGTAATGGAAGTAGTTATAGTATACTCTATGACAACAGCGGCAATCCGACGACCTACCGGCGCGGAACAAACGCAACCTATTACCTGACGTGGTCGAACGGGCGGCAGCTGACCAAAACTGTCAACGGCGGCACGACAACGAATTACACCTATGATGCGGACGGCATCAGAACGTGGAAAAAGGTTGGCTCTGTCAATCACTATTACGTCACGCAGAACGGTAAGGTCGTGCGCGAGACGATCGGCAGCGGCAGTAATGCACGGATTTTGGACTTCATCTATGATGAATCCGGCAGGCCCTTCGCGCTGATCGATAGTGAAGGAGCAAACGATCCGGATCCGGATACCTACTATTACATTCTTAACCTGCAAGGCGATGTAGTCAAGCTCGTTGACGAAACCGACGCAGAAGCAGCAGTTTACGCCTACGATGCCTGGGGTAACATCCTTCCGAATTCAACTTCCGGCCCGATGGCAGATATCAACCCGCTGCGCTATCGTGGCTACTACTACGACACAGAAACGGGATGGTATTACCTCCAGAGCCGTTATTACGACCCGGTAATCCATCGCTTTATCAATGCAGACAGCTACGCCAGCACTAATGTCAAGAACGT
>CAJOEH010000008.1:113382-118416 GCA_905233385.1 uncultured Oscillospiraceae bacterium | reverse complement strand
TGATGCGTCCTGCGGGACATAAGGGCAAACATCGCATCATTGCGAAACGAAGCGGAGCAACATCATTTCGGCGTCAGCCGATACATCATCAGCCGCCGGGCGGCATCTACGCCCTTCCCGCTGTCTTTGACTGCGCAGAGAGAAAGCGCGACGGCCGCTTTCCGATATTCTTGCGATTGAAAGCACTGAAATATTGACATTCCCGTCGATCGGTGCTAAAATCTACGAAACCGAAAAGGAAAGAGAGTTGCTATGAGTACTACCATGATCATCACGCTGATCATGACCGTCGCGTTTTTCGCGGTAATGGTCATCATCGGCATTCGCTCGAAATCGCACGCGCGGGACGTGTCTGGCTTCGTCCTCGGCTCGCGCAACGTCGGCCCGTGGCTGAGCGCCTTCGCGTTCGGCACGTCGTATTTCTCGGCGGTCATCTTCGTCGGCTACGCCGGCCAGTTCGGCTGGAAATTCGGCGTGGCGTCCACCTGGATCGGTATCGGCAACGCCGTGATCGGCTCGCTGCTCGCGTGGCTGATTCTTGGCCGCCGTACGCGGATCATGACGAACCACCTCGGCAGCAAGACGATGCCGGACTTCTTCGGCACGCGCTTTGCGTCCAAAAAGCTCAAGATTTCCGCGTCCGTCATCACCTTCGTGTTCCTGATCCCGTACACCGCGTCGCTGTATAACGGTCTGTCCCGCCTGTTCGAGATGGCCTTCCCCGGCGTTCCGTATTCCGTCTGCGTCATCATCATGGCGGTGCTGACCTGCACCTACGTCGTGATCGGCGGCTATATGGCGACCGCCCTCAACGATTTCATCCAGGGGATGCTGATGCTCGTCGGCATCGTTGCGGTCATCTTCGCCGTCCTCAACACCAACGGCGGTCTGATGGGCTCGATGAAAGCCCTCGCCACCGGCGAGAACGGCGGCTGGGAATTTGCCTCCTTCTTCGGACCGGAGCCGCTGTTCCTGATGTTCGTCGTCCTCCTGACGTCGCTCGGCACCTGGGGCTTGCCGCAGATGGTCGGCAAGTTCTACGCCATCAAGAATGAGGACGCGGTCAAGAAGGGCACCGTCATTTCCACGCTGTTCGCTATCGTCGTCGCGGGCGGCTGCTACTTCCTCGGCGGCTTCGGAAGACTGTTCCCGATCGCCACGACTGAAAGCGGCGCGCCGGTCGACGGCTTCGACTCCATCATCCCGACGATGCTTTCCGGCCTTTCGCCCATCATCATCGGCATCGTGATCGTGCTGGTGCTGTCGGCGTCAATGTCCACCCTGTCGTCGCTCGTCCTGACGAGCTCCTCCACCATCGCGCTGGACTTCATCGCGCCGATGCGGAAGCAGGAGCTGGAGGAGAAACGGAAGATGCTGATGATGCGCCTGTTCATCGTGGGCTTCATCATCGTCTCCGCCGTGATCGCCATCGTGCAGTACAACAGCAGCAGCCTTTTCATCGCGCAGATGATGGGCGTGTCCTGGGGCGCGCTGGCCGGCGCTTTCCTCGCGCCGTTCCTGTACGGCCTGTACAGCAAGAAGATCAGCAGAACGGCTGTCGCCGTGTCCTTCGTCTGGGGCGTCGGCCTGGAGGTCGTGCAGCTGCTTGTCTCGCTGAAAGCGTTTGACGTGTCCGCGATCCCGGTCCTGGGCTTCGTTTTCAAGAACTCCCTCTATTCCGGCGTGTTCGCAATGGTCGGCGGTCTGGTGCTCGTCCCGATCGTCAGTATGCTGACCGGCAAATCCCGCCCGAAGGACGTCGAAGCCATGTTCGAGTGCTACAAGGAAAACCGCACCGTCGGCATCACCGACAACCTCGGCAAATAAGGAAACTATCAGCGGCTGCCTCGTCGAGGCAGCCGCTGTTTCAGGAGTGTCGCATGAAGCGTATCGTTTCTTTTATTGCGCTGTTTGCGCTGCTGCTCCCGCTCGCCGCCTGCGGCGGACGACGGGAAGGGGAGCGCGTGTTCGAGCATGAATACGGCGTCTTTCTCGGCCTTGACGAAGACCTGTCGCCATGCGCAGACTATCGGACGGTCGTGATCGACGCGCAGTATTTCTCCGCGGAGGAGATCGGCGGGCTGAAAGCCGACGGGCACACGGTTTACAGCTATCTGAACGTCGGCTCGCTCGAAGACTTCCGCTGCTATTACGACGAATACAGCGCGCTCGGTCTCGGCGCTTACGAGAACTGGGAGGAAGAGATCTGGATCGACGTTTCCGACGCGCGCTGGCAGGCGTTTCTCCTTGACGACCTCGCGGAGGATCTGAAAGCGAAAGGGATCGACGGCTGCTTCGTCGACAACTGCGACGTGTATTACGAGTTTCCCACCGGCGCGATCTATGAAGGACTGGTCACGATCATGGAAGGGCTGGTCGGGAAGGGCCTCGCCGTCATTATCAACAGCGGCAACGACTTTGTGAACGCCTATACCGCGAACGGCGGCGACTGGCGCGGCATCCTGACGGGAATCAATCAGGAGACCGTCTTTTCCGCGATCGACTGGGAAGACGGGACGTTTACGGCCGCAGCGGAGGAGGACCGCGCGTTCTTCTGCGAATACGTCGAGACTTACGGCAGCCTGGGCGCGGAAATCTATCTTCTGGAATACACGAGCGACGAAACGCTGATCGCGCAGATCACTGCCTACTGCGCGGCGCACGGCTTTTCCTTTTATATCGCCGACTCCATCGACCTCACAGGCTGAAAACCATCGGCTGCCTCGCAGAGGCAGCCGATGGTTTTCTTTCTTTTCTGCAAAAACAGTCGAATTTTGTCTTGCCCTGCGGCGGAGATTGCACTATAATATGGATAATACATTACGAAACGAGGCAGCTGCTTTGAAAAAACTGAGGACCTGGACGGAAAAGTTCAATATCCCGGCATGGCTGTTCATGCTCTGCGCGGTGATTTTCGACGAATTCATCCTGAATATCTGGACGCCGGGAGGATTGCAGTTCTCGCGGCTCGTTACCGTGCTGGCGTGCGCGGCGTTCTTCGGACTGCTCTTTGCGCTGCTGACCACGATCGGCAGCTCCGCAAGGGTCAGCCGGATCCTTGCGCTGATCTTTTCGGCGGGCTTTGCGTTTTTGACCATCCTGGAATACTTCATCCAGGACTCCTTCAAGACCTTTATGCTCCTGTCGGACATCTTCGGCAACGCGGGCGACGTCGCC
The DNA here is from genome assembly GCA_905233385.1 of uncultured Oscillospiraceae bacterium. Taxonomy (GTDB): domain Bacteria; phylum Bacillota; class Clostridia; order Oscillospirales; family Oscillospiraceae; genus JAZOXB01. The sequence goes on along the minus strand of CAJOEH010000008.1, from coordinate 115,239 downwards.
GGCGGCTTCGGCGATACGCTGGTCACGATCATCCTGCACGGCTTCTGGCGGATCCTGGTCGTCCTTCTGCCGATCATCCTCTACGGTTTTTTGGGGCACCTCGGCAAGTGGGGCAAGACGAAAAGCTGGATCACCCGCGTGGTGCTCGCCGGTCTCCTGATCGTCAGCTTCTTCTGCGGGATGCTGTTCATCCGCACGGTCTCGCCTGACAGCAAGAAATACGACGACGAGTATACGTTTGACGGCGCGGTCCGCTCCTTCGGCCTGTCGGAAGCGCTGACGCTGGAGCTCCTGCGTTCGGGCAACAGCCATACGGAGTTTATCGAAGTGCCGGTGACGGAAGCGCCGCCCGCGACCGAGCCGCCGACCGAGCTGACGGAAGCGCCGACCGAGGCGACGGAAGCAACGGAGGAGCCGACGGAAGCGCCGGTCGTCTACGGCCTGCACGAATACGGCATCGACTACGCCGCGCTTGCGGAGGAGGAATGGGACGAGCGGATCGCCAACGCGCATCGCTACGTCGCCTCGCTGACGCCCGCCTCAGAGAACGAATATACCGGCATGTTCGCTGGCAAGAATCTGATCATCATCACCGCCGAGGCTTTTGCGAAGGAGGTCATCGACCCGGTGCGCACGCCGACCCTCTACCGCATGGCGCACGAGGGTATCTACTTCACGGACTACTATCAGCCCGCCTGGGGCGGCAGCACCTCGACCGGCGAATTCTCCAACCTCTACAGCATCGTGCCGACCAACGGCGTCACGAGCATCAAGAGCATGATCTACAACAACAACGACCTGACGATCGGCAATCAGCTGCGCAAACAGGGCTATACCTCCGCGTCCTTCCATAACGGCGAATACACCTATTACGACCGCCACCTGACGCACTGCATGATCGGCTACGACACCTTCACCGCCATGGGCAACGGCCTGGAGCAGGGCGTACAGACGACGTGGACCGAGAGCGATCAGGAAATGATCGAATTCACCATCCCGCAGTACATCGACAAGCAGCCGTTCAGCCTGTACTACATGAGCATCAGCGGACACTGCAATTACAGCCAGGCGAATAACGCCATGTCCAGAAAGAACTACGATATCGTTGCGAACGAGGACTGGTCGGAGACGATCAAGTGCTACCATGCCGCCAATATCGAACTGGAAAACGCGATGACGAGCCTGCTCAAAATGCTGGAGGACGCGGGGATCGCGGATGATACGGTCGTCGTCATCAGCCCGGACCATTACCCCTACGGTCTTGCGTCGAGCTATGCGTGGGAAAACGGTCAGAGCTACCTGGCCGAGCTGTACGGAGAACCCGCCGGCTCCTGCTTCGTCCGCGACAACACGGCGCTGATCATCTGGAGCGGCTGCCTGGAGGGCATGAACCTGCAGGTGGACGCGCCGACCTTCAGCCTCGACATTCTGCCGACGCTGTCCAATCTCTTCGGCGTGGAGTACGATTCGCGCATGTTTGTCGGCAGAGACGTCTTCTCCGATCAGATGCCGCTCGTGCTCTGGAACGATTACAGCTGGAAGACGGAGCTCGCTTCCTACAACGGCTCGACCGGCGCGTTCATCCCCGCCGAGGGAGCAGACGTGGGCGAGGAATACCGCGATCAGATCGCGGCGATCGTCCGCAACAAGATCACCTTCTCCGACGTCATTCTGGATCGGGATTACTACGGCGCCGTGATGAACGCGCTGCAAAAGGACAAAGACATAAAAGACATACAAGAAACAGGGGGCTGATTCAGCCCCCTGTTTTAGGGCATAGGCAAATGCGGAAGCGAACGTCAGCGGGAAGGAAGATAGTGTGAAAGAAACCCAGGAGGGGTGTCTTTCACGTTCAAT
>CAJOEH010000008.1:0-113188 GCA_905233385.1 uncultured Oscillospiraceae bacterium | reverse complement strand
TCGACAAGGCCTTGTCGACACGCTGAAACAGGGGGCTGATTCAGCCCCCTGTTTCCATTATCTGTAGATCGTTCCGCTCTGCCAAGCTTTGCCGACCTGCTCGCCGAGAACGTGGTAGGCGTGGTTGAACGGGTCGAAGACGATCGGCCGCACCTTGGATACGTCCACCTTGCCGTCTGTCAGCGCGCTTTCGTCCACGCTGACGTTGACGATCTCGCCGCGCAGGATGCAGCTTTCGGGATCGTAGGCGATCAGCCGGCATTCCAGACAGACCGCCAGCTCGTTGATGATCGGCGCGTTGACGCGCGCGCTTTTCGTCACGGTCAGCCCCGCTTTCGCGAGCTTGTCCTTCACCGTGTTGCCAGAGACGATGCCGACGTAGTCGCAGGCCGCGACGTGCGCCGCGTCCGCCATGCTGACGGTGAAGGCTTTCGTTTGCAGGATGTTTTTCACCGTTTTGTGGTCGTCTCCGAGGCACATGGAGATCTCGTTTTGTTCGCTGATGCCGCCCCAGGCGGCGTTCATCGCGTTGGGCGTGCTGTCCTCGCCGTAGCTTCCGATGATGAACACCGGCTGCGGATAGCACAGCGGCTTTGCGCCGAAGTCTTTTCTGCTCATAAGCGTTTCTCCTTTTCGTGGTATTTGTCACATTCTTTTCCGTGGCCGTTGAGGATGCCGACCGCCTGCAAATAGGAATAGATGATCGTGGAGCCGACGAAGTTCATGCCGCGGCGTTTCAGGTCGGCCGAGACGGCGTCGGACAGCGGCGAGGTCGTGCGGAGGTTGTATTCCTCGTCATACGTTTTTCCGCCGGTGAAGCCCCACAGATACGCGTCGAACGAGCCGTTTTCTTTCTGGATTTCCAGAAAGACGCGGCTGTTTTTGACGGCGGCGGCGATCTTCCGGCGGTTGCGGACGATGCCGGCGTCCTGCATCAGCGCGGCGATCTTTTCCTCCCCATAGGCGGCGACCTTCTTCGCGTCAAAGCCGTCGAACGCCCGGCGGAATGCCTCGCGCTTGTTGAGGACGCATTCCCACGAAAGCCCCGCCTGAAAGGATTCCAGGATCAGAAGCTCGTATAACGCGCCGTCGTCGTGCAGGGGAACGCCCCATTCCTCGTCGTGATAGCGGACGTACAGCGGATTGTTCAGATTGACCCACGCGCAGCGCTCCATGCGGCGGACTCCTTTCGGTTTCTGCCGCTATTATACAACATTTTTCCGCGCCGCGCCATCCTTTCTGTAAATTCTGCGATTGTTCTTGCGAAAACGGACGAACTTGTAGTATAATATAATATATTCACAAAGAAAGGGGGCGGAACGATGCGGAAGGACTATGACATTGTCATCATCGGCGGCGGCGTGATCGGCTGTGCCGTCGCGAGAGAGCTGTCGCGCCGGAAGCTGCGGATCTGCCTGATTGAAAAGGGAGAGGACGTCTGCTCCGCCACGTCGAAGGCGAACAGCGGCATCGTCCACGCCGGCTTTGACGCGAAGCCGGGCTCGATGAAAGCGAAGATGAATCTGCAGGGCAGCCGGATGATGCCGCAGCTCGCGGAGGAACTGGATATCCGATTCCGCCGCAACGGCTCGCTGGTGCTCTGCCTGTCCGAGGACGGGCTTCCCGCCCTGCGGGCGCTGTATGAACGCGGCGTGGAAAACGGCGTGGAGGGACTTGCGATCCTGACCGGCGAGGAAGCGCGGCGGAAGGAACCGAATCTGAGCGAAAGCGTCGTCGCGGCGCTCTACGCGCCGACCGGCGGCATCGTCTGCCCCTTCGAGCTGACGATCGCGCTGGCGGAGAACGCCGCTGTCAACGGCGTGGAGTTCCGCAGGAACGAGACCGTGACCGGCGTTTCCCGCGAAGACGACGGCTACCTCGTTACGACCGATCGCGCGCAGATCCGCGCGACCTGCGTCGTCAACGCGGCGGGCGTTCACGCCGACGAGATCCACCGCATGGTCAGCGCCGTGCCGCTGCATATCACGGCCCGCAAGGGCGACTACTGCCTGCTGGACAAAGAGGTCGGAGATTTTGTATCCTGCACCGTCTTCCAGCTTCCGAGCGCGCTCGGCAAGGGCGTCCTCGTCACGCCGACGGCGCACGGCAACCTCCTGCTCGGCCCGACGGCGACCGACGTGGAGGACAAGGAACAGACCGCGACGACTGCGGAAGAGATCGCCTATCTGACGCGGACTGCCGCGCTGAGCGTCCGCGATCTGCCGCTGCGGAGCGTGATCACCTCGTTCTCCGGCCTGCGCGCGCATGAAGACGGCGACGACTTCATCATCGGCGAGGCGGCGGACGCGGAGAATTTCTTCGACGCGGCGGGTATCGAATCGCCCGGCCTGTCGTCCGCGCCAGCGATCGGGCGGTATCTCGCGGAGCTGATTTCGGAAAAGCTCCATGCGGAAGGAAAGACGGATTTCATCTCCACGCGGAAGGCCATCCCGCGCCTCGCAGAGCTTCCGCTCGAGGAGCGCAGGGCGCTGATCGCGGCCAATCCGCTCTACGGCAGCATCGTCTGCCGCTGCGAACAGATCAGCGAGGGCGAGATCGTCGAGGCGATCCGCAGACCGGTCGGCGCGGTCTCACTCGACGGGATCAAACGCCGCGTCCGCGCCGGCATGGGACGCTGTCAGGCGGGCTTCTGCACGCCGCGCCTCATGGAGATCCTGGCGCGGGAGCTTGGCCGCCCGATGGAAGCGATCTGCAAGAATCATTCCGGCTCGGAACTGCTGACCGGCAGAATGGAGGGACGGAAATGAAGCAACATGATCTGATCGTGATCGGCGGCGGTCCCGCGGGACTCGCCGCGGCGGTCGCCGCGCGGCGCGCAGGCGTGCAGGACGTCCTGATCCTGGAGCGCGACCACGTGCTCGGCGGCATTCTCAATCAATGCATCCACAACGGCTTCGGCCTGCATACCTTCAAGGAGGAACTGACCGGACCGGAATACGCCGCGCGCTTTATCGCGCAGGTGAAAGAAGAGGACATCCCGTACCGCCTCGGCGCGACGGTCATCTCGATCACGAGAGACAAGACCGTCACCTATGTCAGCCGCGAGGAAGGCCTCGTGCAGGTAGGCGCGAAGGCGCTCATCCTCGCGATGGGCTGCCGGGAGCGGCCGCGCGGCGCGCTGAATATCCCCGGAAGACGTCCCGCCGGCATTTTCTCCGCGGGCACGGCGCAGCGCCTGATGAACATCGAGGGCTATCAGGTCGGCAGGGAAGTCGTCATCCTCGGCTCGGGCGACATCGGGCTGATCATGGCGCGCCGCATGACCCTCGAAGGCGCGAAGGTCAAGGTCGTCGCGGAACTCATGCCGTATTCCGGCGGTCTGAAGCGGAATATCGTGCAGTGCCTGGACGATTTCGGCATCCCGCTGAAGCTCAGCCACACGGTCGTGGAGATCCATGGCAGGGAACGCCTGACGGGCGTGACGCTCGCGCAGGTCGACGAAAACCGCCGCCCGATCCAGGGCACGGAGGAATACTACGCCTGCGACACGCTCCTGCTCTCGGTCGGTCTGCTGCCTGAGAACGAACTGACGCGCGCGCTCGACGTGCGCATGAGCCGCGTGACGAACGGCCCGGAGGTCAACGACCGCCTGCAGACCGACTGCGAGGGCGTCTTCGCCTGCGGCAACGTCCTGCACGTGCACGACCTCGTGGACTTCGTCTCCGAGGAGGCGGCGCTGGCGGGCAGAAACGCGGCTGCCTATATCCTGTCACAGCTTCCCGCGGGAGATACCGTTACGATCACGGCCGACGGCGGCGTGCGCTATACCGTGCCGCAGAAGCTTGACCCCGACAACATGGCGGACACCGTGACGGTGCGCTTCCGCGTGGCGGACGTCTACCGCGACCGCTTCGTCTGCGTATACTGCAACGGCGAGCGCATACGGAGAATCAAAAAGCGGGTGCTCGCGCCCGGAGAGATGGAGCAGGTCGTTTTGAAGAAAAGCGAGCTGAAACAGCCGCTTTCGTCGCTCCGCATCTGCACGGAGGTGGAATGAAATGAGAGAACTGACCTGTATCGGCTGCCCGCTCGGGTGCAGCGTGCGCGTGTTTGAAGAAGACGGACAGCTCCGCGTGGAGGGCAATACCTGCCCGCGCGGCGAGACTTACGCGAAGAACGAGGTGCTGTGTCCGAAACGGACGGTGACCTCCACCGTGGCCGTTCACGGCGGCACGGTCAGCCGCCTGTCCGTGCGCACGCGGTCGGATATCCCGAAGGAGAAGATCTTCGCCTGCATGGAGGAGATCCAGGCGGTCTGCGTCGACGCGCCGGTCCACATCGGCGATATCGTCCTGCCGGATGTTGCCGGCACGGGCGTACCGCTGATCGCGACGAAGGACGTAGAGAAAGAATAAGAACGGAAAAGCAGACTGAAAATGCTTTCAGTCTGCTTTTCCGTTTCAGCCGTTGAATGAAGTCGGCAACTTCATTGCCTAATGAAGTTGGGCTGCGCCCTAATGAAGACGGCAGCTGCGCTGCCTAATGAAGCAATTTTGCCCATTCCTTCATTAGCGAACGCAGTGAGCGTCTTCATTCCTTCATTCGCGAAGCGTCTTAATTTGCAATGCGGTGGTGCGAGGTGGGGCTGGTGGAATCGAGGGGGAGGAAGGTATAGCCGTTGTTCAGTCCCCAGAGAATGATCTTCTCCACCGCCGCCACGCTGTAATCCTTGATGTCGTGCTGGAGAACGATCGAGACATTCTGCCACTGGACGCCGTTGATCACGTTCTCGAAGACCCGCTGCGTGCTGGTCGTCTCGCCGGCGTCGCCGCTGCTGACGTTCCAGTCGAAATACTGATAGCCCAGATCGGTCAGGTCCGCTGCGAGCGTGGTCATGATGCCGGGGTTGAACTTGCTGACGGTGTTGGAACTGCCGCCGGGGAAGCGCACCAGCGTGGTGCGCTGACCGGTCAGCTCCACGATCAGATCCTGCATGAACTGCAGGTCCGCCAGATAGGCCTCCTCGCTGGAATAGATCTGGTCGTAATTGTGGGTCGCGGTGTGGATGCCGATGCTGTGACCGCGGGCGAATTCCTCCGCGATCAGGTCGGAATAGGCGGTGTTCACGACGAAGAAGGTCGCCTTGACGTTGTAGGCGTCCAGGACGTCCAGAAGCTGTTCGGTATAGGGGCCGGGGCCGTCGTCAAAGGTCAGGTAGATGATCTTGTCGCCGGGGTCGACCTTGTCCGGCTGCGGGACGGGCACGACGTTGACGGTGCGCGTCACGGTCGTTTTGTTGTGATACGTGTCTTCGACGGTGTAGGTGAGCTCGTACGCGCCCTTGTGCCAGTGATCCACCTCGCCGCTGACGACGACCCGGTCGGTCAGATCGCCCGCGCAGTTGTCGGTGCAGGTATAGCCCGGCTCCTCAAAGGGAACGCCGGCGTTCCAGTCGATTTCATTGCCGCCCTCCAGGACGAGCTCCGGCGCGACGCTGTCCTCGTGAAGGATGTCGCGGGTCGCCTGCACGGTGTTGCCGGAGGCGTCGGAGACGGTGTAGACGAGCTTTCCGTCGATTTCCTCACAGGTGACCTTGTCGGTGATGTCGCCGTCGATGTTGTCCGTCGCGGTATAGCCCGGCTCGACGAACGGCTTGTCCGGCAGATCGTAGCAGAGCAGATCGCCCTCCAGCGTCAGCACCGGCAGGGTCGTGTCGACGACGTGCACGGTGCGCTCCGCACTGCCCGCGAACATCCAGAATTCCGCGCTGTAGACGACGGAATAATCGCCGGGCTTCGCCGCGTCGACGGTGTTTGCCGCGGTGACCTCAAGTTCTTTCAGATCGGCGGGAAAGATCGTGCCGCCAAAGCAGGCGACCGCGCCCTCGTCCGCGTACTGCGTGCCGCATTCGACCGTCACTTCCTCCTCGCCGTTCAGTTTGATCGTGACCTGCCAGCGGTTGACGACGAAGCAGAAGACGAGCGCGGCGACGAGGACCGCGAGCGGAATGATCCAAAGATAGTGCCTGCGCTTTTTCTTTTCAAATTTTCCCATAAGCGCCTCCGGGTGAAGGTTGTTTTTATCTATTATAACCCTTTTTTCTCGGTTTTGCGAGATGATTTTCGACCTTTCGGCAAAAAAACTCCGTTGCATGAAACGCGCGGCTGTGATAAAATGATACAGACACAGAGAACTGCGGCTTTGAAAGAAAAATGCAAAATATGGTGGAAATTCGCAGGAATCCATTGTATAATAGAGAAAAATGCAAGGAGGAGCCATGAATAAGATCATTATCGCGCTGGCCGTCGTGCTGGCGATTCTGGTAGGCCTGCTGGCTTACTTTATGATAAGAGAGAAAAACGAAGCGAATACGGAACCGACCGAGTACACGTCGATTCAGACCGAGAAACCCACCGAGGAGACGGATGCGCCCGAGCCGACGGAAGCGCCGACGGAGACGGACGCGCCGGAGACCGAAGCGACCGAAGAACCGACGGAGACGACCGCGCCGACCGAGGTCGAGGCGACGAACTCCGGCCAGTTCACCTCCAGCACCGGCACGGGACTGGAACTGGTCGTCGACTGGAAGACCTATACCTCTTCCGACGGCACGAAGATGGTGCGGTTTGACGTTTCCATCACCTGTTTCAGCATCAACGTCGGGTCGCGGCTGGACGGCCTGCATATCACGATGGACGGCGTGACGAAGTCCTTTGACAGCGTAGACGTCACGTCCTCCGGCGGCAAGAATACCTTCCTGCTCGGAAGCTGCGCGATGGAGATGGCCGGCGACTCGGCGGCGGTCGACGTGGCGTGGGACTTCCGCGGCAACTACAGCGGCGTCCAGCTGGAGCAGGTGACTGCCTCCGGCACGGTGACTCGCTGAGGGAATCGACTGAACGTGTCTGCCTGCTTTTCAGGCAGACACTTCTGCAAGTAGGGGCCTATGAAAGACTGTTCGCTCTACCATCCGGAAACGCCGGATTTTCTGAAAGCCGCGGCGGAAACGCAGCCGATGCAGCGGCTGAAGGCCGTGGGCATGAACTGCGGCTGCGAGTACACGTCCTTCCCGCGCTTTCAGCGCTGCACCGCGTATTCCCGCTATGACCACAGCGTCGGCGTCGGGCTGATCGTGTGGCATTTTACCGCCTCGCCGGCACAGGCGCTGGCGGGCCTCTTCCACGACATTTCCACGCCCGCTTTCTCGCACGTCGTCGATTTTCTGCGCGGCGACCACCTGCGGCAGGAAAGCACGGAGGACGGCACGACGGAGCTGATCGACGGCTCGCCGGAGATCCGAAGTCTTCTGCGGTCGCTCGGGCTGACGACGGCGGACGTCTGCGACTATCACCGCTATCCCGTCGCCGACAACGACGCGCCGCGCCTCTCCGCCGACCGGCTGGAGTATTCGCTCGGCAACCTCGTGCAGTTCGGCTTTGCCGACGAAAAGACCGTGAAGGCGATCTACGACGATCTCACGGTCGGCGAGAACGAGGACGGCCGGCCGGAGCTGACCTTCCGCACCGGCGAGACCGCGCTGCGGTTCGCGCGCGGCGCGCTGCGCTGCTCGAAGGTCTATGTCTCCGACGAAGACCGCTACGCGATGCAGATGCTGGCGGAGCTGCTTGGCGCCGCCGTCAAAAAGGGCGTTCTGACGCTGCGGGACCTTGCCCGCACGGAGCCGGAAGTGCTCTCACGCCTGCGGGCGGACGCGGAATTCGCGCAGCGATGGGAAGCGTTCCGCGCCTATCGGGAGATCCTCTCCGCCGACCGCCCGGGAACGGACGGCGACTGGCGGGTCATCCCGGCGAAAAAGCGGCGCATCGACCCGCTGATCCTTGGCCGCGGCAGGACGTCCGCCTGCTTTCCCTCGTTCGGGGAGGAACTTTTGAACTTTCTGCAAATGCCGCAGGACTACTGGGTCTGCGGCAGAGCATAGGAGACAACGAATATGGAATACAATAAACGAATTGCGGATATGACGCCCGGCGACGCGGTGGAGGGCTTTTACCTTCTGAAAGCCGCGGCGATCAAGACGTCGACGAGCGGCAGTCAGTACCTCAACGCGGTGCTTTCCGACGTCAGCGGCTCGATCGAGACGAAGGTCTGGAACTATCCCGGCCCGCTCGGCGCGGCGGACGAGGGAAAGATCGTCAAGATCCGCGGCACGGTCGCGTCCTTCCGCGGCGCGCCGCAGCTTTCCGTCGAGCGCATCCGGCTGGCGCAGGAGCAGGATCCTTACGACCTTTCCGCGCTGATCCCGGCTGCGCCGATCGACGCGGAGGAAATGCTCCGCTCGGCGGAGGCCCTGGTCGCCTCTCTGCAGGACGACGATTACCGCGCGATCTGCACGGAGATGCTGGCGCGGCATCTGGACGCGTTCCGCTCCATTCCCGCCGCGAAAAGCGTGCATCACAGCTTCCTGAACGGACTGCTGATGCACACGGGCAATATGATGAAGATCGCGGACTTCCTTGCGGAGCTCTACGCCGACACGGTGGATCGCGATCTGCTGCTGGCGGGTACCTTCCTGCACGATTTTGCCAAAGTGGAGGAATTTTCCTTCTCGGAGCTCGGCCTCGTGACGGAGTATTCGACCAAGGGAAGGCTGCTCGGGCATCTGGCGATGGGCGCGCAGGAGATCGCCGAGATCGCGAAGGAAAAGGAGATCCCGGAGGAAAAATCTGTCCTGCTGCAGCACATGATCCTGTCCCACCACGGCGAGCCGGAATTTGGCGCTGCGGTGCGCCCGCAGTGCGCGGAAAGCGAGCTGCTCGCGCTGATCGACCTGATCGACAGCCGGATGGAGATCTACCGCGAGACGTTTGCCTCCGTTCCCGCGGGAAAATTCAGCCAGCGCGTCTTCGCGCTGGATAAAATGATCTATCATCACTGAAAGATCGATAGGGGAGTTATCTTATGGACATTCAAATGCTGATACCGCTGATCGCCTTCGCGATGACCTACGTGCTGATGATCGCCCTGCCGAAAGTGCGGCACTGGGTGGCGGCGGTATCCGCGGCGCTCTTTATCATATGGGGCGTCGTGTCCGCGGCCCTTTGGGGCGGCGCGGACGGCGGCGTGGCCCACGCGCTGAAAAGCGCCGCCGGCGCGATCAACTGGAACGTTCTGATGATGCTGTTCGGCACGATGGGAACGGTCTACTTCTTCATCGAGTCGAAAATGCCGGATGTCATGGCGGAGAAGCTGCTCCGCGCCGCGCCGAATACCATGTGGGTCGTGGTGCTGCTCTCCCTGTTCTCCGGCTTCATTTCCGCGTTCATGGACAACGTGGCGACCGTGCTGATGATTGCGCCGATCGGTCTCGCGGTGGCAAAACAGCTTAAAATATCCCCGGTGGACATGCTGATCTGCATTTCCGTCTCGTCCAACCTGCAGGGCGCGGCGACGCTGGTCGGCGATACGACCTCCATCATGCTCGGCGGCGCGGCCGGTATGAATTTCATGGATTTCTTCTTCTTCCAAGGAAGAATGAGTATTTTCTGGGCGGTGGAGCTCGGCGCGCTGGCGACCGTGCCGATCATCATGTTCATCTTCCGCAAACAGCGGCAGAAGGTGCACATCACCGTTTCGTCCAAGGTGGAGGACGTTGTTCCGAGCCTCCTGCTGACACTGAACATCGTGCTCCTCATCGTCGCCTCCTTCCTGCCGAATATGCCGGAGACGATCAACGGCATCATCTGCATGGCGATCTTCGCGGTCACGGCGCTCTATTCGCTGATCCGCAACAAGGGCTTCTCCGGGATCGCCGCGTCGTTCCGCGAGATCGATTACCGCACCCTGCTCCTGCTCGCGTCGCTGTTTATCATCATCCGGGGCGTGGCGAACGCCGGCGTGCTCGATCTGGTTGCGGAGAAGATGGTGCTGCTCGGCGGCGGCAACCTGTTCGTGATCTATTCGATCATCGTCTGGCTGTCCGTTCTGCTGTCGGCCTTTATCGACAACATCCCCTATGTTGCGACGATGCTGCCGGTCGTGGCGGTCATCGCCGCGCAGATGGGCGTTGCGCCGTACGTGCTGTATTTCGGCCTGCTGACCGGCGCGACGCTGGGCGGCAATATCACGCCGATCGGCGCGTCCGCCAATATCGCCGCGATCGGCATCCTGCGCAAGAACGGATATGAGGTGCAGAACAAGCAGTTTTTCCGCATCGGCCTGCCGTTCACGCTGGCCGCGGTATTGACGGGTTATCTCTATATCTGGTTTGTGTGGGCGTAAGCTGCCTTGAAAAGCCTCCGGGAAACCGGGGGCTTTTTCTTACAAATTATCCCTTGCGAAGTGCATTCGCACAGAGTATAATGGCAATATAGAAAACGAAGGGAGGGATCGCGGTGCGCAATCCTCCGCTGACCGGCAAGAAGCTGTTTCTGCTGGACATGGACGGCACGATCTATCTCGACGAGCAGCTCTTTGACGGTACGGCCGATTTCCTTTCCTACGTGCGCCGCATCGGCGGCAAGTACCTGTTTCTGACGAATAATTCCTCCCGCTCGGTGGAGGCATACGTCGAGAAGATGGAACGGCTGGGCATCGCGGCGACGGCGGACGATTTTCTGACCTCGGTCGACGCGCTGATCGTCTGGCTGAACGCGAACGGCTACTGCGAAAAGCTCCTGTACGCCTTCGGCACGGCGTCCTTCCGCAAACAGCTCGCGGACGCGGGCTTCCGGCTCACGCAGGAGCGGGACGAAGCGGTCGACGCGCTGGTCTGCGGCTTCGACACGGAGCTGACCTTCCAGAAGTTGGAGGACGCCTGCATCCTTCTGAACCGCGGCGTGGACTTCATCGCCGCCAACCCGGACTGGGTCTGCCCGACGTGGTACGGCTACGTGCCGGACTGCGGCTCGGTGTGCGAAATGCTCTTCCGCGCGACCGGCAGACGGCCTGTTTTCATCGGCAAGCCGGAGCCGCGGATGGCGCAGCTCGCTATGGAAAAGTACGGTTTTTCCGGGGAGGAGACGCTGCTGATCGGCGACCGCGTCTATACGGATATCGCCTGCGGCGTCCGCGCCGGCATCGACGCAGCGCTGGTGCTGTCCGGCGAGAGCACGCTCCGGGACGCGGAAAACAGCCCCGAAAAACCGACGCATATCTATGAAAATATCCGCGCGTTACTCAATGATTTGACAGGAGAGAGAACACCATGAAACTGAACTACAAACGCACGATCTACGTCGGATTCGCCTTCTTCCTGATCTGCGCTTTCTGGCAGGCGTACGACAACACGATCCCGCTGATCCTGACCAACAAATTCGGCCTGTCGCAGACGGCGTCCGGCCTGGTCATGGCGCTCGACAATATTCTTGCGCTGTTCATGCTGCCGCTCTTCGGCGCGATCTCCGACCGCCATAAGTCGCGGAGCGGACGTCGCACGCCGTTCATCGTGGTCGGCACGATCATCGCCGCGCTCGCGCTGACGGCGCTGGCCTTCGCCGACAATATGCAGCGGCAGAACCTCGACGCCGTGGCGGTCGTGGACGATCCCGCCGCGCTCCATATGCTCTATGAGCAGGAGGGCGACGAGACCCTGGAATACCCCGATACCCTCGGCCGCGCGGAGGACGACCGGAGCTTCGTGCTGAACGAGAAGTTCACCGAGGACGAGTTCGTGCAGATCACCGCCCAGCTCTACTGGGACGGCAAAACGCTCTATACCACCGACGCGAGCAAGGAGCCGATCGCGGTCTATCCGGCGACCCTGACGGAAAAGCTGCAAAGCGACAGCGCGGACTGGGGCACGGTGACACGCTCGGTGAATAAGCCCGTTACCAACCCGCAGTATACGAACTACGTCGTTCCCGCGCGGGACGCCTACGCGTGGCAGGTCACGGGCGAGAATCCGCTGCCGCTGGTCCTGTTCGTGGTGCTGCTGCTGATCGCGCTGGTCGCGATGTCGACCTTCCGCAGCCCGGCGGTCGCGCTGATGCCGGACGTGACGATCAAACCGCTGCGCTCCAAGGCCAACGCGATCATCAATCTGATGGGCAGCTTCGGCGGCATCGTCGTGCTGGGACTGGGCATGGTCTTCGCCACGAGCTCGGTGCGCAAGTCGATGATGAGCTATCTGCCGTTCTTCGGCGTGATCGCCGGCGTGATGCTGCTGGCGCTCGTGATCTTCCGCTGGAAGGTGCGCGAGCCGAAGTTTGCCGCCGAGATGCAGGCCGAGAGCAAACGCCTCGGCATCGAGGACAAGGAAGACGACGGCTCCGGCAGCCGCAGACTTTCCAGAGCGGAACGCCGCTCGCTGATCTTCCTGCTGGCGTCCATCGTGCTGTGGTTCATGGGCTATAACGCCGTGACCTCGAAGTACTCCGTCTACGCCACGCGCATCCTCGGCAAGGACTACAACCTGACGATGATCATCGCGCAGGCCGCGGCGATCGTCTCCTACCTGCCGGTCGGCATCATTTCCTCGAAGTTCGGCCGCAAGAAGACCATCCTCGCCGGCGTCGTGATGCTGACCGCCGCCTTCCTTGCCGCGGGCTTCCTGCGCGAAAGCAGCCCCGGCTGGCTGATGAACGCGATGTTCGTGCTGGCCGGCGTCGGCTGGGCGACGATCAACGTCAACTCCTTCCCGATGGTCGTCGAGATGAGCCGCGGGAGCAACGTCGGCAAGTACACCGGCATCTACTACGCGGCGTCCATGGCGGCGCAGGCGGTGACGCCGATCTTCTCCGGCTTCCTGATGGATAAGCTCGGACTGACGATCCTCTTCCCGTACGCGACGATCTTCGCGGGCATGGCGTTCGTGACGATGCTCTTCGTCATGCACGGCGACAACAAGCCGACGGCGAAGCGCGGCCTGGAAGCACTGGACGTTGAGGACTGACGATGAAAACGGCGCTGATCGTAGTACTGTGCCTGCCGGCGCTTATCCTGCTGCTGTTTCTCTGCCTGCCGGCGGGCAAGCGGAAAAAACAGGGCTTTTACGGGCTCGCGGCGTACGACTACGCCCACCGCGGCCTGCACGATATCGAGCGCGGACTGCCGGAAAACTCCCTGCGCGCCTTCCGGCTCGCGGCGGAAGCAGGCTACGGCGCGGAGCTGGACGTGCATCTGAGCAGGGACGGCCGGCTGGTGGTCATGCACGACGAATCGCTCAAGCGCACCGCCGGCGTCGACCGCAATATCTGCGACTGCACGGCGCAGGAGCTGGACGCCCTGCGTCTGCAGGGAACGGAGGAAAAGATCCCGTATCTGGAGGAGGTCCTTCCGATCTTCGAGGGCAGAACGCCGCTGGTCGTCGAGATCAAGGCCTTCGGCAGGAACCACGCTGCGCTGACGGAAGAGGTCTGCAAGCTCCTCGACCGCTTCCCGAACCTGCAGTTCTGCATCGAATCCTTTGACCCGCGCGTCCTGCTGTGGCTGAAAAAGCACCGCCCGGAGATCGTTCGCGGACAGCTCTCCCAGAATTTTATCCGGGAGCGCAGCGGCCTGAACCTCCTGACGGCGTTTCTGCTGACGCATCTTTGGACGAACGCTCTGACCCTGCCGCACTTCGTCGCCTATAAGTTTCAGGACAGAAACTGCCTCGGCGCGGCGATCAGCAGGCGCGTCTGGGGCGTGCAGGAATTCAACTGGACCCTCCGCAGCGCGCGGCAGGTCAAGCGAGCAAAAAAGAACGGCGCATTGCCCATCTTTGAGCTGTGCCGTCCCGATAACTGAAAGAGGCGATTCTATGTATGACAAGCTAACCAAAAAAGACATCGCCCTGATGGAGGCCGAGCTGGAAGACCGCCGCCTCAATCAGCGGCCGAAGATCATCGAAGAGGTCAAGCGTACCCGCGAATTCGGTGATCTGAGCGAGAATTACGAGTATAAGGCCGCTAAGCAGGCGCAGCGGCGCAACGACAGCCGGATGCGCTATCTGGAAAACATGATCAAGACCGCAGTCATCATCGACGACGGCGAGGACAGCGATCCGTCGCAGCTCGGCAAGGTCAAGCTCTACGACCGCGTGACGCTCTACCTGCCGGAGGACGACGAGACGATGACGATCCAGATCTGCTCTGTCGTGCGCGTCGACCCGGACGCCGGTTTCATCAGCATGGAGTCGCCGCTGGGTAAGGCGGTGCTCGGCGCGGCGGTCGGCGACGTAGTCAAGGTCAAGGTCAATGACAGCTACAGCTACGAGGCCGAGGTCCAGGCGATCGAAGACGCCGTGGACGACGGCTCCGCGCCGTTGATGCAATATTGACCACATAGAAAAAGACGGCTTTTCAGCCGTCTTTTTCTTGTTATCCTGTTATCCTAACGCAATATGCGGATTCTCTTCCGCGCAGTCGCGCAGAAGGCGCAGGAACTGACGGACGTAGCGCTCGCCGAGCGTGCCGATCAGCTCCTCCGCGGCGACTGTGACGCGCACGTCCTCGCTCATGGACGTCAGGCAGTCGTGCAGCGCGTCCAGGTTCCTGCCGTACCATTCCGGCAGGGAAAGGGTCGCCGCGAACAGGTCGTGCAGATCTCCGCGGCCGGTCACGTTGGATGCGTTCAGCTGCAGCTCGATCATGGTTCCTCGCCTCCGTAGATCAGTGTAAAGCTCTCGTAGTGATCGTCGGTGTAGTAGATCAGTCCGTCGTTGGAGAAGACGATGCGCTTCGCGCCGCGGCCGCTTGCGCCGCGGGTGTCGATGTCGCATTCTGTGTAGGTGCGGCCGTCCGCCTCCGGAAGCAGCCCCTCGTAGTTGCCGAAGTAGTCGCCGCCGATGCTCTTGCCGGGCGCGTAGGGCTCCAGCGAGCCGCCGTCCCATCCGAGCTTACGGGCTTCGCTCTTCGTGATGAAGTTCCCGGGCAGCTTGCCGTAGGTGAGGATATAGAGCGCGACGTCCTCCTTGGAGGCATACGAGCCGTTTTCGTCGATCGCGGGTGCTTCGGACTCTGCTTCGGTTTCGGTTTCGGCTTCGGTTTCGCTTCCCAGTAATTCCAGTCCATATGGCGTGTATTCCGTGCCATTCGTTTCTGACAGCGGCGCGTTTTGTTCCGATCTGCTGAAGACGCTCCAGCAGAGCAGAACCGCAAGCACGACGACCGCGATCAGCAGGCCGATCCGCGACAGTTTTTTCATACGATTCCCTCCTTGCACAAGGTTACAGCAATACTATAGCATAATTCCTGTTTTTTGACAAGAACGGGAAAACAGAGGATTTCCCTGTGGACAAACGTCTTTCGAGCGTGTATAATGACGACAGGAGGAGGGAAAATATGGGAAAGAAAGAAAAACGTCGCTTCGGCGACCGCCGCGACGGCAAGCTCCTGCGCAATATCGACTCGATGCATTTTATCATGCCGATCATTTTTCCGAATCGCTGTGACAACGAGGCGTATCTGACTGACCGGATCGATCTGGAAAACATCAACGCCTATCTTGCGAAGAAGAACGGCAAAAACCCGGATTTCAAGTACACTCTGTTCCACGTGATCCTGACGGTGATGGCGAAGACGCTCTATCTGCGCCCGAAGATGAACCGCTTCATCTGCAACGGCAACATGTATCAGCGCAACGAGGTCAGCGCGGCCTTCACGATCAAGAAGACCTTTGAGGACGAGTCGGACGAGGCGCTGGCCTTCATCCACACCAAGCCCACGGACACGATCGAAACGGTCCACGACTTCATCCGCGATCAGGTCACCAAATGCCGCGGCGCGGAGGGCGACAACGCCACCGACAATATGGACTTCTTCAACAAGCTGCCTCGTTTTTTGTCGAAGTGGCTGGTGCATATTGTGATGTGGCTGGAAAAGCGCGGCAAAGCGCCGAAGTCCCTGAACGAAGGCGACCCGTACTATTCCTCCTGCGTGCTGTCCAACGTCGGTTCGATCAAGCTCAAGTGCGGCTATCACCACCTGACCAACTGGGGCACGACTTCGCTGTTCTGCCTGATCGGCGAGAAGAAAATGACCCCGCGCTTCGACGAGAACGGCAACGCGGAGATGCGCGAGACGGTGGATCTCGGCCTGACGATCGACGAGCGCCTCGCGGACGGCTACTACTACGCGAAGACCCTGCGGCTGATCGAGCATCTGCTGCAAAACCCGGAACTGCTGGAGCTGCCGCTCGAGGAACCTATAGAATACTAAATACGAAAAAAGCTGCTGTGGAGCAAGCTCCACAGCAGCTTTTTTCGTTATGCGCTTTTCCACTTGGCGCAGCGGCGCGCCTTGCGTTTGCGCTTTCGGACTTTGAAGAAGATCCAGAGGAAGACGACCAGGCCGATCGCGGCGACCGTCATGATCAGATAGACCGTCGTGGCGGTGTCGGCGGTCTTGACCGTCAGCCACAGGGAGTCCATCTCCTGCGAGCCCTGCTGGGACAGCGACATGAAGGCGCTGCCGCGGGCGAGGGTTTCCTCGTCCGGATAGGCGACGGGATTCTCCGCAAGTTCCGGATCCATCAGCTCCTTCGCGGCGGAGCTCGCCGCGGAATAGCCGAGATATTCCAGGTTCTGCGCGCAGATCTCTGGGTCGAGCAGGAAGTTGATAAAGATCTCCGCCTCGGTCTTGTGCTCCGCGCCTTTGGGGATGCACAGCGCGTCGACGAAGAGGTTGAAGCCCTCCTCCGGGAAGCAGAATTCCAGATCGGGATTCTCCTCCACCATGGTCAGGTAGTCGCCCGCGTAGTAGGGGGCAATCCACGCCTCGCCGCGCTGCATCTTGTCGAAGATCTGGTCCATGACGTACGCCTGCACCAGCGGCTTCTGCTCGCGCAGCAGGTTGGCCGACAGCGTCAGCAGGGTGGGATCCTCGGTGTTGATGCTGTAGCCGAGCCGTGCCTCCGCGATCGCGAAGGCGTCGCGCGGATTGTCGAACATCAGGATCTTGCCGGCGTATTTTTCATTCCAGAGCAGGTCCCAGCTGCCGACGTCCTCGGGATCGACGTACTGCGTGTTGTAGATCAGGCCGACGCAGCCCCAGGTGTAGGGAACGGAATAGAGATTGTCCGGGTCATAGGAGAGATTCTTGAAGCTGTCGTCGATATACTTGTAATTCGGGATGTTGGAGAAGTCCAGTTCCTCCAGCATACCCTCCTGCGCCAGCTTCTGCACCATGTAGTCCGACGGAACGATGACGTCGAAGGTCGAGCCGCCCGCCTTGAGCTTGGTGTACATGCTCTCGTTGCTGTCGAAGGTCATGTAGTTGACCTTGATGTTCGGGTAGGCCTCCTCGAAGGCGTCGATCACGTCGAGGCTGTCGTCCGTGCCGTCCGCGATATACTGGCCCCAGTTATAGACGTTGATCGTCACGGCGATGGAAAGGGCGGATGCGGGAGCGGAGAACGTGCTGACGAGCAGAACTGCGGTCAGCAGCAGAGAAAACAGTCGTTTCATCTGTTCGCCTCCCTGTGGCGCAGCTTCCTGTTTTTGGAGCTGTCGCGCGCCTGCAAAAGATTCATCGTGACCATCAGCAGAAGGATCGTAACGAAGATCAGCGTGAACATCGCGTAGACCTTCGGCTGGATGGGCTTCTTCGTGTAGCTGTAGATCTCGACCGGCAGGGTGACGAAGCCGGAGCCGGTGACGAAGTAGGAGATGACGAAATCGTCCAGCGACATCGTGAACGCCATCAGAGCGCCGGAGATGATGCCGGGCATGATCTCGTGCAGGACGACCTTGAAGAACGCCTGGACGGGCGTGCAGCCGAGATCGAGCGCAGCTTCGGCCAGATCGGGATCCATCTGCGCCAGTTTCGGCATGACGTTCAGAATGACGTAGGGCAGGCCGAAGGTGATGTGCGCGATCAGGAGCGTCCAGAAGCCGAGCACGTTGTTGATCCGCAGCAGAATGCCCGCAAAGGCGAACAGCAGAGCGAGGGAGACGCCGGTGACGATATCCGGATTGGTCATCGGGATATTGGTCAGCGACATGACCGCCGAGCGCATTTTGCCGCGCATGGAGTGGATGCCGACGGCCGCGATCGTGCCGAGCACGGTGGCGACCGCCATGGAAATGACGGCGATGATCAAAGAGTTCCCGAGCAGACGCAGCAGGTCATTGTCGCGGAACAGCTCTTTGTACTGGCTGAACGTAAAGCCCTGGAAGACGGCGATATCCGTGCCTTTGTTGAAGGAGGCGACCGCCAGAACGATCATCGGGATATACAGGAAAATGAATACGAGAATGGTGAATACACGGTTGACTTTTCTCATAACGTCACCATGCTTTCTTCATCGTCGTTCGTGAAGCGGTTCATCACGCCCACACAGGCGAAGATCAGGACCATCAGAACGAGGGACAGGGCCGCGCCGAGATTGGGGTTGTAGGCGGCCTTGAACTGGGATTCGATCACGTCGCCGATCAGGATGGTGCCGGGAGAGCCGAGCTTCTGCGAAATGTAGAAGGTGGACACGGCGGGCACGAAGACCATCGTGATGCCGGAGACGATGCCGGGAACGGACAGCGGGAGGATGACCTTGGAGAAGACCTGGCGGCTGTTGCAGCCGAGATCCTCCGCCGCTTCGACCACGCGCGGATCGATCTTCATCAGGACCGTAAACAGCGGCAGGATCATGTAGGGCAGGTAGTTATACACCATGCCGAGGATGACCGCGCCGTTGTTGCGGATCAGCGGCAGGGGAGACAGGCCGAGCTTTGCGATGAAGCTGTTGATGATGCCGGTGTCTTCCAGCAGGGCGACCCATGCCAGCGTGCGCAGCAGGAAGCTGATGCACATCGGCAGCATGATCAGCATTTGCAGCAGACGCTGCGTGGTCGGCTTGCAGTGAGCGATAAAATACGCCACCGGGTAGCCGATCACCAGGCAGATCAGCGTCGCGATGATACTCAGCCAGATCGACCGCAGGAAGATCGGCCAGTAGTCCGCGATGCTCGCCAGATTGGAGAGGGTGAATTCCCCCGTCATCGAGTCGGTGAGCGCGTAGTAGAACACGACGCCGAGCGGGATCAGAGTAAACAGCACCATCCAAAGCACATACGGACCGGAGAGCCATTTACGCTTCATCTTCGCTGCCCTCCGCATCGGCGATCTCGTCGTATTCCGCGGAATACGAGCTGTAGTCGCCGAACATGCCGGAATACTCGCTCTTCTTCATGATGTGGATGTCTTCCGGATTCAGGCGGATGCCGATGTAGGAGCCTTCGGGGCAGTAATCCGTCGTCTGGATGAGCCACTTGAAGCCCTTGAAATCGACAATGGTGTCGTAGTGGACGCCCTTGAAGGTGACGGAGGTGACGGTGCCGCACAGATGGCCGGCGTCCGCCTCGACGATGTCGATATCCTCCGGACGGATGACGACGTCGACCGGCTCGTTCTTCTCAAAGCCCTTGTCCACGCAGGCAAAGGTCCTGCCGAAGAACTTGACCTTGCAGTCCTCCAGCATGACGCCGTCAAGGATGTTGGATTCGCCTATGAAGTCCGCGACGAAGGCGTTCTTCGGCTCGTTGTATATGTCCTCCGGCCGGCCGATCTGCTGGATCTTGCCCTTGTCCATGACGACGATCGTGTCGGACATGGTCAGCGCCTCTTCCTGATCGTGCGTGACGTAGATGAAGGTGATGCCCATCGCCTGCTGGATGCGCTTCAGCTCGTTCTGCATATCCTTGCGCAGACGCAGATCCAGCGCGCCGAGCGGCTCGTCCAGAAGCAGCACCTTCGGACGGTTGACCAGGGCGCGGGCGATCGCCACGCGCTGCTGCTGACCGCCGGAGAGGGAAGTGACTTTGCGGTTTTCAAAGCCCTTCAGGGAAACGATCTCCAGCATCTCCGTCACGCGCTCGTCGATCTCCTTCTCGCTCAGCTTCGCGATGCGAAGGCCGAACGCGATATTGTCGTAGACGTCAAGATGCGGAAACAGAGCGTAGCGCTGGAATACCGTGTTGATCTTTCGCTTGTATGCGGGAACCTCGTTGATTCTCTTCCCGTCGAACAGAACATCGCCGGATGTAGGCGTCAAAAAGCCTCCGATGACACGAAGCGTGGTGGTCTTACCGCAGCCGCTCGGGCCGAGCAGAGTAAGGAACTCCTTGTCGTTGATGTAAAGATTGATGGAATCCAAAATGCGTTCTCCGTCAAACTCCATGACAAGGTTTGTCAAGCGGATCAGCTCCTGGGACATGTATCCTCCCCCATTTCTTCTCAAGTAGCAGAATGCATATTTCGCATAATACTCTATATTGCAATATATATGCAAAAGCCTCGATTGTCAATGGATTTTCGCACTTTTCCGACAGCAATTTCGGAAATATCCGGCAGCGCGGAAAACAGGAGAAAACGCTACTACAGGTTGTGGTTTCCGCGCCGCTGGACCACAACGGGAAAGGATATATTTCTTGACTTCTCCATACCTTAGTGATAAGATATATCTTATCATAGTATATTGGGTCATTATGTGTCACTTTATGTGATTTTTTGATTTGACCGGCCCGCGGAGGAACCGTTCTATGGAAAAAAAGAGAATTCTGCTTTCTTCACCGACCATGCACGGAGAGGAAATGAAATACATTCAGGAGGCGTTTGACACGAACTGGATCGCGCCTCTGGGCAAGAACGTGGACAGCTTTGAGGAAGAGATCTGCGCCTATACCGGCTGCGGTCACGCGGCGGCGCTTTCGTCCTGCACGGCCGCGCTCCACCTTGCGCTGAAGCTCTGCGGACTGAAGCCGGGCGAGCCGGTGCTCTGCTCCGACCTGACCTTCTCCGGCTCCGTCAATCCCGTCTCCTATGAGGGCGGCAAGCAGGTCTTTATCGACTCGGAATACGCAACGTGGAACATGGACCCGCGCGCGCTGGAGCTGGCGTTTGAGAAGTATCCGCAGGCGCGGATCGTCATCATCGTCAACCTCTACGGCACGCCGGCGCAGCTCGACGAGATCCGCGCGATCTGCGACCGTCACAACGCGATCCTGATCGAGGACGCGGCGGAGTCTCTGTCCGCGACCTACCGCGGCAGACAGACCGGCACCTTCGGCAGCTATAACGCGATCAGCTTCAACGGCAACAAGATCATCACCACCTCCGGCGGCGGCATGCTCCTGTCGAAGGACGAGGCGGCGGTGAAGAAGGCGCGTTTCTGGGCGACGCAGTCGAAAGACCCCGCGCCCTACTATCAGCACAGCGAGATCGGCTACAACTACCGCATGAGCAACATCGTCGCCGGCATCGGCAGAGGACAGCTCCTGCATCTGGACGAACACCGCGCGCTGAAAAAGAAAATCTACGAGCGTTACCGCGACGGTCTCGCTGACCTGCCCCTGCGGATGAATCCGCATCTTCCGGATTCCGAGCCGAACTACTGGCTCTCCTGCATCCTGCTTGACCGCGGCTGCCCTGTCAAGCCGTTCGACATCATGGACCGCCTGCGCGAAGTGAACGTCGACTCCCGCCCGATCTGGAAGCCGATGCACATGCAGCCGGTGTTCGCGGACTGCGATTATATCACCCTGCCGGGCGAGAACGTCGGCGAGGACGTCTTTGCCCGCGGCCTGTGCCTGCCCAGCGACATCAAGATGACGCCGGAGGAACAGGACGGGATCATCGAGATCATCAAAGCTATGTTTTGAAGGACTGCTGCGACATGTACGCAAAATGCATAAAGAGAATTCTTGACTTTTTCCTGTCTCTGACGGCGCTGCTCGTGCTGTCCCCGCTGCTTCTTGCGCTGACCGTGATCGGCGCGATCGAAATGAAGGGCAACCCCTTCTTCATGCAGCCGCGTCCGGGCAGGAATGAAAAGATCTTCCGCCTGATCAAATTCCGCAGTATGACGGATGCGTGCGACGACGAGGGCACCCCCCTGCCGGACGCGGAGCGCCTGACGCGCTACGGCCGCTTCCTGCGGGCGACCTCGGCGGACGAGCTGCCGGAGCTGCTGAATATCCTGGCGGGGCAGATGGCTCTCGTCGGCCCCCGCCCGCTGGCGGTGCAGTATCTGCCGTACTATACGGCGGAGGAGCACAAGCGCCATTCCGTCCGGCCCGGCCTGACCGGACTTGCGCAGATCAACGGCCGCAACGAGACGACCTGGGAAGACCGCTTCGCCTATGATCTGCAGTACGTTTCGTCCGTTTCGTTCCGACAGGACGCGAGGATCCTGTATCGAACGGCGGCGGTCGCGCTCGGACGTTCCGGCATCGGCGTGCGCGGCGAGGACAGCCTGCCGGACTTTGATACATACAGAAAAGAACAAACGGAAAAGGAGTACGAATCCGTATGAATATCTATGGAGAACGTGTTCTGCTTCGCGCCATTGAAAAAGAAGACAACGCCCTGCTGCTTCGGCTGATCAACGATCCGTCTACCGAGCACATGCTCGGCGGCAGCTCGTATCCCGTCTCCTGTCAGGCGCAGGAGAGCTGGACGGAACAGCAGAAGAACGCGCCGAACATCCTGCGCTGCATCATCGCCCTGCGCGATCAGCCGGAGACCGGCCTCGGCACGGTGATCCTCAGCGACATCGACCAGAAGAACGGCACGGCGCAGATTCACCTCAAGCTCGACGAGCCCGCAAGAGGGAAGGGCTACGGAACGGACGCCGTGAAGACGCTGACGGCCTACGCCTTCGACGAGCTGCGCCTGCAGTGCCTCTACGCGGATATCGTTTCCTACAATACGATCTCCGAGGCCCTGTTCCAAAAGTGCGGCTACCGTCTCGACGGCATTCTGCGTTCGCGGGTCTTCAAAAACGGCGCCTACGTTGATATGAAGTCCTACTCCCGCCTGAAATCCGATCCATGATGAGACGGGAGATCGGCGGCGAATTCTGGACGGGCTGTCAGCCCGGCGGAAACGGCGGGCGCGTCCTGCCCGATATCGACGGCCTGCGCCTTGCGCTGAGCGGAAGAACGGCGCAGGATCTCGTCCTTACCGATATCCTGCGCACGCAGCGGGCAGGAAAGGCGTATCTGCCGTCCTACTGCTGCCATACAATGATCGAACCGTTCCTCGCGCGCGGCTTTTCCGTCGCGTTTTACGAAGCGTACGCCGGCGCGGACGGGATCGAATTCGACCTGCCTGCGACAGCGGACGGCGACGTCGTCCTGCTCATGGAATACTTCGGCTTCGGTAGTCCGGCGCTTCGCGCCTTTGCCGAAACGCTGCGAAACAGCGGCAGGACCGTCATCTTTGACACGACCCATTCGCTGCTGATGCCGGAGTTTCGCGCGTTTTCCTTCCCGGCAGATTATCTCTGCGGCAGCGTCCGCAAGTGGACGGATATCAATCTCGGCTTCTGCCTGAAGACGAGCGGACCGATGCTGCTCCCGCCTTTGGAAGCCTGCCCGGAGTACGCCGATCTCCGCAACCGCGCCTTCGATCTGAAACGCGCCTATATCCGAGAAGAATCGGACGACAAGCAGACCTTCCTGCGGATGTTTTCCGACGCGGAGGCCTGCCTGGAGCGGCACTACCGCGGAAAAGCCGCAGATGAACGCTCCATGGAGCGTCTTTCCGACCTCGACGCAGATTTGCTCCGCGGCAGACGCAGGGAGAACGCCCTCTGCCTGACGGAGGAGATCGACGGTCTGCGTTCGGAACAGGTAAAATGCCTGTTTCCTGCCGTGCGCGACGACGACTGTCCGCTGTTCGTGCCGATCGTGACGACGCCGGAACTGCGGGACGCGCTGCACGCGCATTTGGTTCAGCGCGGCTTCTATTTCCCGCGGCACTGGCCGCGGACGAGCGAGCACACATTCCGCGGCGAACGCACGCCGCTGTTCGATATTGAGATCTCCGCGGTCTGCGATCAGCGGTATTCGCCGGCGGATATGCGGAGAATTGCTGAAGAAATTGGGAGATTCCTGGATCATGTCTGACATCTGTTTCAGCCCTGCCTACGCCCGCGTCTTTGAAGAGACGGACGGACCGAGCGGCGTATTTGAGCTCAAAAACGAGTTCGGCGAGGTTCGTCATACCTTCCTGCTCCGCGAGATCCCGATCCGGATCGACGGACGGACGCTCTACGACATTTCCACCCCCTACGGCTACGGCGGCCCGATCATCCTGAACAGCACCGACAAGGACAAGCTCATGCAGAGCTTCTCCGCGGCGTTCAAGGATTACTGCCGGCAGCGCGGGATCGTCAGCGAGTTCGTCCGCTTCCATCTGACGGACAACACGGACGTGCGCGCGCGGTACTACGGAACGACGCGATTCGTCAAGGACAATATCATCGTCCCGACCGACCGCCCCTACGACACCCTCTGGATGGAGTACGAGCACAAGGTTCGCAAGAACGTGAAAAAAGCCCATGAGTACGGGCTGAACGTCGTGATCGAGCAGAACATGGATCATATCGACGATTTCATGCGGATCTATTACGACACCATGAACCGCAACGAGGCCAGAGAATACTTCTATTTCCCCAAGAGCTTCTTTGAGAAGATCGCCTCCTATATCCCGTATAACTACCTGTTCTTCCACGTGCTGAAGGACGGCGTGATCATCTCCACGGAGCTGGTGCTGATCTCCGAGCAGTACGTCTATTCCTTCCTCGGCGGCACCGACGCGAGTTTCTACCACATGCGGCCGAACGATTATCTGAAGGACGAGGTGATCAAGCTGTGCGTGGATACCGGCAAGCGCGGCTTCGTCCTCGGCGGCGGCTACCATGACGACGACGGGATCTACCGCTATAAGCGGAGCTTCACGAAAGCGGCTCCGGTTCCGTTCTACGTCGGCACGATGATCTTCGATCAGGACGCCTACGTCAAACTTGCCGACGAACGGATCAAGCAGCTCGGCGGGATGCCGGACGATCCGAATTTCTTCCCGCTGTACAGAGCATAAATCATAACGACAAGGCGGACGCCTATGAACATTCTTTTTCTGACGATGAACGTCTTTACCGACGTCGATATGCACAATATCTACTCCGACCTGATGCTGGAGCTGATCGCAAAGGGACACCGCCCCTTTATCGTCACGCCGCGGCAGAAGAGCACCGGGGAAAAGACGGCCCGGACCGACTACCCGACGCACACGATCCTGACCGTCCAAATCGGCAACACCGCCGGCGTGTCGCTCATTGAGAAGGGCATTTCGACCGTCACGCTGAGCGGCCGCTACTACCGTGCGGTCCGCAAGCATCTCGGCAGGGAAAAGTTCGATCTCATCCTGTATTCGACGCCGCCGATCACCCTCGCAGGGCCGGTGCGGAAGCTCAAAAAGCTCTTCGGCTGCCCGACCTATCTGATGCTGAAGGATATTTTCCCGCAGAACGCGGTGGATCTGGGCATGTTCTCCAAGCGCAGCCCGATCTACCGGTATTTCCGAAGACAGGAAAAGAAGCTCTATCGCGTCTCAGATCGGATCGGCTGTATGTCGCCCGCGAATATCAAATACCTTCTTGCGAATAATCCGGACATTCCGGCTGGAAACGCGGAGCTTTGCCCCAATGGGATCATTCCCGGCGAACGAGCCGACCGCTGCGCCGCAAGGGAAGCTGTGCATCAAAGATTAGACATCCCGGAAGACACGACCGTTTATCTGCTCGGCGGCAACCTCGGAAGACCGCAGGGGCTTCCTGCGCTGGTCGCCTGCCTGCGGCTGCTAAAGGAGCGGAAAGACTGCTTCTTCCTCATCTGCGGCAGCGGCACGGACGCTCTGCTGATCGACGATTTCACCGCGCAGGAGCAGCCGGATAACATCCTGCGCTGCCCCTTGATGCCGAAGGAGGAGTACGACGAGGTGGCGGCGGGCTGCGACGTCGGCGTCGTCTTCCTCGACCCGCGCTTCACGATCCCGAATTACCCGTCCCGCGCGCTGTCCTATATGGAAAACAGCCTGCCGCTGCTCGTCTGCACCGACGACGCGACGGATATGGGCGCGATCGCGGAAGAAAACGGCTTCGGCGTCGCCTGCAATTCCGGCGATCCCGCCTCCGTGCTGGCCGCGGTGGACAAGCTGCAGCGGGCGGATCGCGAAGCCATGGGCGCAAACGCCCGCCGCTATCTGGAGCAAAACTATACCGCGGCACATACCTGTGAAAGGATACTGCGATCCTATGACAAATAGCTTGCAGAGCGGAAATGTGATCAAAGGGATACTTCTCTACGCAGACGGAGAGGAACGTCTGTTTTTCCGCAGAGGTGCGATCTTCCGCAGCGAAGACGGGAAAAGGCCGGAGCTGCTTTGCAGGCTTCCGGGCTCCACCGTTCTGCGCTTCGCGGCAAAATGGAGACCGCTGGAGCGCCTTCTGCGCAGGGAACCGCGTTTCGCGATCCGCGCCGGAGATCATGCTTATCTGATCTCGTGGAGCGGCGGACTCTATCGGCTTGATGTTCGAGCGAAGTCCCTCCGCTTGATACAAGCGTATCGGGACGGAATGAACAACCCGCTGTCGATTGCAAGCATCACTTCAGTCGAAGGGTTTCAGGACGGATTCCTTTTTGGAGATTACTGGGGAAACCTGCAGATGGAGGAGACTGGAGTCTATTCCTGCGATGGGACGAAGGCGCAAAAGGCTTATGCGTTTCCTGCGGGAAAGATCCGGCACGTGCATGGCCTTTGCCCTGATGCGGACAACGCGCGCGTTCTAATCTGCACCGGCGACAGCGACGCGGAGTCCGGGATCTGGGAGGCCAGAGACGGATTTCGCGATGTGCATCCTTTGCTGGTCGGAAAGCAGCAGTACAGAACCTGCGCTGTTTATCCGGTCAAGGACGGAATCCTTTACGCGACCGATACGCCGCTTTGCGACAATTATATTTATTATTACAACGAAACTACGAAGGAACTGACTGCGCTGTACGCACTGAACGGCCCGTGCATTTTCTCCCGGAGGATCACCTGCGAAGACGGCCGCGTTCAATACCTGTTTGCGACCAGCGTTGAACCTGACAGCAGCCGCTCTGGCTTGAGATATCTGCTGTCTTACCGGTTGGGGAAAGGCGTTCACAGCCGCCATGCTACCGTGGTCTGCGGCTCACCGGAAGACGGCTTTCGGGAGATCGTCCGCCGGAAAAAAGACTATTGGCCGATGGTTCCGTTTCAATTCGGAAATTTCCGCCTTCCGGAAACGGAGGTCGGAACGATCTGCGTCGTCGGTCAGAGCGTTTCAAAACTGGACGGAAAGACGTTATGGATGGAAACCAAATGAAACAGTATCAGTTTTCCCTGATACCGCGCGGGGAATTGAATACGGAAGAATACCTCGATCTGCCGCGAAAAAGGCTCTATACGACGCTTCCGTGGCTTACCTTCCTTCGCGAGGACGCCGGCGCGGAGCCGTTCTTCGTCCGGATCACGTCTGACGGTCAGCTCGTGGGATACTTTACCGGCGCGACCGTAGAGAAATTCGGCGTACGGATCTGCGGCAGTCCGTTCAGTGGATGGAGCACCTGCTATATGGGTTTGGATCTGCTGCAAAAGGAAAACAAATGCGAGATTTTCCGGCAGCTTGTTCCGTTTTTGTATCGTGAACTGAAATGCAGTTACGCCGAGATCATCGACAGAGACGTTTCCGCGGAAGAGGCGGAACATGCCGGGTTCATGGCCAACAGGATGGATTCGCTGGAACTCGATATCGCAAAGGACGACGCGGGCCTGTTCAAGCAGATGAAGACAGATTGCAGGAACTTTATCCGGCAGTTTGAACGACGCGGCGCAAGGATCGAGATCGCTGCGCCTGACGATTTGTTCGCCGAACAGTATTACGACCAGCTGAAGGACGTCTTCGCAAAGCAGAATTTGGTCCCGAGTTATTCTGTCGACAAGGTCAAGCGTCTGCTGCATTCTCTCTCGGACAGCGGCAACGTGCTCTGCCTCCGCGTGCTCAGCCCCGACGACAGGTGTGTTGCGACATCGATCTTTATCGGATACGGGCAGACGGCCTATTATTGGGGCGGCGCAAGCTATCGCCCCGACCAGCATTACCGTCCTAACGAATATATGATCTGGACAGCAATGCGTTATTGGAGAGAACGCGGCTGCACAACGCTTGATATGTGCGGCGTCCGAGACTATAAACGGAAGTTCGGACCGGTGGAGATCAGTTACGCGCAGATGCTCTTTTCCAAAAGAAAACTGCTGATCCCGATGAGAAACGCGGCCATGAAGGCCTATTACGCAATGATGAAGGCGAAAGGGTTCCTCTTTCGGAAAAAATGACATGAGTGAAAGCAAGAATTGTATCGGTATCGTAGCATTTTGGGACAAGCTTGCCGTTCCGTACCTGGATAAATATGAGCAGACGCTCGACCGGATGCAGATACCGTATCAAAGCATTCTCTGGGATCGCAGCACGGACGGTGAAACGGCGGAATCGGAAGACCGAACGGAGCTTGTGATCCGCAGATCGGTCCGCCCGGGCATGATCGGGAAGATTGCCGGCTTTCTCAGATGGAGAAGGGAAGCGAAGAAGCTCCTGCGGAACAGACAATACGCGGGACTGATCGTTCTGACGACGCACCCCGCAGTCCTGCTCTCCTCCTTCTTGAAACGGAAGTACAAGAACCGATACGTTTTGGATATTCGCGATTATACGCAGGAAAAATACAGCCTCTATCGCCGCCTGGTGATGTCGCTGATCGACAAGTCCGCGATGACGACAATCTCCTCGAAGGGCTTTCTGCGTTTTCTGGAACCACATGAAAAAATCGTTCCGAATCACAATATTACAGTTACCGAGCAGACGCCTAAAAGTGAATTCGTTTTCGATGAGCCGATCGAGATTTCTTTTGTAGGAAATGTCCGGCTGGACCGGCAAACGGAAGCCATGCTTCTGACATTGGCGAACAACCCGAAGTATCATCTGCGCTTTGTCGGCAGGATCGTTCCCGGGTGCAATATCGAAGAACTGATTCGTGAGCACAAGATCCGGAACGTATCGCTGGAAGGCGCGTTCAATGTGCGGCAGAAACCGGAAATCTACTCCCGCACGCATTTGATCAACGCAGTCTACGCGAACGCGGCGGAACATCTTTCGCTCGGCGACGCGACCCCGCTGCCGAACAGGCTCTATGATGCAATCGTGTTCCGCTGCCCGCTGGTTGCTTCCAAAGGCACGTATCTTGCGGAAATCATAGACGAGTATCATCTCGGCCTTGCGGTGAACGGCTTCGATCGGGATCTGGATGAACAGATCACGGCGTATCTCGCGGGTTTTCGGGCGGAGGCGTTTCTGGACGGCTGTGCAAAGCTGTATCGGGAAGTTTTGGCGGAGGAAAGCGCGTTCCATGATAAACTGAGATCGATCTTTACGGAATGGGTGTTATAGTATGATCGTTAGTTTCAGCGGTATCGACAGCGCGGGCAAGAGCACGCAGCTGGACCTTCTGCGCGCCTACTGCGGCGAACACCGTTTGCGCTCCATTACCAAATGGAGCAAGGCGCGCGGCACGCCGCTCGTCGTCTTCCTGAAAAGGCTCGTCCGCCGCGACGGCAAGATGGACGACGCCGGCAAACAGGAATATCGCAAGGCATTTTTCGCAAACCCGAAAAAGGAGAAGTTCCTCTACCGGGTCTCCATGCTGGATTTGTGCTGGTACTGGGCGATCCACTACCGTTTGCTGAATCTGACGCACCGCTATGTCTTCTGCGACCGCTATCTTTGGGACACGGCGGTGGAATTGCAGTTCGATTTTCCGCACGTCGATCTTGAGAGATCCGTTCTGTGGAAGCTCGTGCGCAAACTCTCCGCAAAGCCGAAGGTTTCCTTCGTGTTTTTCGTTCCGGCGGAGGTCTCTCTGGAACGTGACCGGCAGAAGAACGCCGCCGGGATCGAGGATATCGAGATGAAGCGGCGGAAGATCGCGGCATACTGCGCGTATGCGGAGCAGGGCTGCTGGACGCATATCATGGACGGCCTCCTCCCGCGGGAGGAGCTGCACGCGCAGGTGCTGCAGGCGCTTGGTTTGGAAAAAGGAGACAATAACTGATGGATCTATCCTCCATGCTTGCACGCGAAGATTTCTTCGGCCTGCTCGCCTCCACGGTGGAGGCTTACTTCAGGGAAGCGGAGCATACGGACGTGAAGCTGAAGCGGCAGAAGAAGGACGCGAATCTGGTGATCAAGCCCGGGCTGTCCGCCCTGTTTCCGCCGAAGATCTCAAAGAGGGCGCAGGCGTTTTTCTACAGCGAATGGAACGTTCGCGGCAGTAAACTGAAGAACCTCGCGGTAAAAGCCTATGTGTTTGCGATGATGCACACGGGCCGCCTGTTTTCCTCCTACCGCTTCTGCCTTGCGCCGCCCGAGACCGCGGGACGCGATCTTGTCATCGCGCCGAACAACCGAAGCATCCGCTTTTTTGACTACCGGACCGGCATCGTCGGCTGCAGGATCAAGGACGGATTCTCCGATAAGTATTTCCAAAACCAACTGCAGTTCCGGCTGCATCATTCCTACGACTTCCTTCTGCCGCTCGAGCGGTGGGGGGAGAAGTGGTTCACTGAGCCCATCCTGCAAGGGCATCCGCTGGCGCGCGTCACGGACGAAGCCCTGTATCAGAAGGGCATTTCGGACGCGTTCGCCGCAATCAAAGCCCTGGCGGACGACACGGTGCATACCGTTGACGCCCGCGCCTACCTGCGCGGCTTGACGGAACGCATTGCCGCGCTCTGCGCGGAAGCGAAAGAAAAAAAGAAGATCAAAACAGCCGACGATACGCTGCGGCTGCTTGAAATATACCATCACATCGAAGATGTTCTCCCCGAAGAGATCCCCGTGGTCATGAGCCACGGCGATCTGCAAACCGGCAATATTTGGTTGGACGACAGCGGAAAAACGATCCTCTACGACTGGGAGACGGCGGGCGAACGCAGTATCTGGTATGACAGCGCTGTTTTAGCCTATTCGCTTCGCAGGCCGAATCAATGGCGGCAATTCCTGCGTTCTCGCGCGGAAGACGCCCGGCGCGTTTCCGGGAAAGCGGACAGCGTACTGCCCGCGGTCGTGAAATACACCGTCCTGCTGGAAGATGTCCTTTTCCGCATGGAAGATATGGCAGAGCTGCCGCAGGATTGGGGCGGAGACATCTACGATGCCTATTTGCTTGATTTGAAAAACGCCGTAACGGAGGTCGGGATCGCGTGAAGACTGACGGCAAATTCATACGCTTTTCCACGCTGGCGAATGCCTCCGTCCGCGCCGGTCTTCCCTCGGAAGACGAGAAAGAGAAACTGCGTGCGCTCGCGCTGGAACTTGGCAGGGAAGACCTGCTCAATATGGCAAAACAAGCGAAAATGCTGCCGTTTCTGGCAAAGCTGATGCTTGCGCTGGAGGTCGATCCGCAGATCTGGCAGCCGGTCTATGACCGCTATGCCGAGCGCAACGCGCAGGTCATAGCGGAACTGAACCGCGTCTACGCCGCGCTGACCGCCTTCGGCTGCAAAAAACTGTTCGCTTCCGAGAATTTCGGCGCGATGCTCGCTGCGGACGGCGATATTGCGCTGTTTGCATCAGGCGATGTGGACAATTACGTCGACGAGCAGGAATACCCTGTTGTCAAGCAGGTGATAACCTCGCTCGGCTACCGCTGCGAGGAACGCTTCGCGGGCGCGCTGTTCATCTCCGCGACCTTCGAACACCCGGAACGCCTGCCGGAGGGCTTCGCCTTCGGCTTTGAGGTTTTTC
The DNA here is from genome assembly GCA_905233385.1 of uncultured Oscillospiraceae bacterium. Classification (GTDB taxonomy): domain Bacteria; phylum Bacillota; class Clostridia; order Oscillospirales; family Oscillospiraceae; genus JAZOXB01. The sequence continues at coordinate 81,688 of CAJOEH010000008.1, read as the reverse complement.
CGCTGACAAGACTGACGCAGCCCTGCGCCGTCCAAACGGACGATTTCACGGACTGGACGAAGCTTCGCAACTATCGCGACACCGCGATTCTCCTCCCGCCGCGCGAAGCGCTGCTGTATATCTGTCTGCTCCATATCTCTCTGCATTCCTTCTGCCGCGCGCCTGCGATCCGCCTGTACCGCGACATTGTCAACGCTGCGGACGGGCTGACGGACGTGGAATGGGAGCGCGTAGCCGCGCAGGCAAAGCGGGATCATACGGAACGAAGACTGTATACCGCTGCGTATCTTTCCAATCGGATCGCCGGAACGACGCTTCCGATCGCGCGCGAGCCGAAGATAAAACGGCTCTTAAAGCTGGCCTTTGACGGGAAAAACGGGGTTCTTCTGCCAGAACCGTCCAGACTGCGCGTCATGCGGATCGAGCTCACGTCCCATGACCGCTCGAAGGTCTCCGGCCTGAAAGAAATGCTTCTGCCGGATAAAGCCTGGAGAAAGAGCGCCTACGGAAGCGGCGGCCTGCGCGGGCTCGTCCGCCATTGGAGAAGGATTGTTTAGCGATGAAGAAACATCTTGCCGTTCTCTGCGGCGTCTATTATCCGTCGCCTTCGCCGACGGGTCTGTGCACGAAGCGATACCTCTCTTTACTATCAGACGACTATGAGATCGACGTGATCTGTATCAGCTCTGCGGACACTCCGGTACAGGCAGAAGAAGACGGCGTCCGCATCTATGCACTGCTCGGGAAGCGTATGCAGAAGGAGCGGCACGGCGGCACTCTAACCCGCGCGGCTGCTCACGCGATCGGCGCGGCGCAGATGAAGACCGCCGTGCTCGGCAATCTTGCCTGGTTCCGTGAACAGGCGCTCACGCAATTGAAAGAAATCCATGGCAAGCGTCCGGTGGACGCGGTGTTTTCCGTCTGTTCTCCTTTTGCCGCGCACTGCGCTGCGATGGAGTTCAAGCGTGAGTATGCGAGCGTGCGCTGGTGCGCGTACACGGTCGACCCCTATGCCGCCGACGGTCGGATCCGTCCGCTGTTTTACGGCAAAGAGCGGCTCGCCGCCTTCGAGTGCGGCGTGTGCGCCAATGCCGACGTCCTGCTCCTTTCCGAGGAGGTCTACGCGGAGAGAGAGGATCTCCGCGGCTGCAATCAGGACTGCCGCGGTCTGCCTTACCTCCTTCCGGAGCTTTCGGCTGGGGCGCCTGCGGAGCAGGCCTTTTCCAAAGAGTTCATCAACTGCGTATACGCCGGAAGATTCTATCCGAAGCTCCGGGATCCGGAGCTGATGCTGCAGGCGTTCCGCGCGGTTTCAACTCCCAATATCCGCCTGCACCTTTACAGCGCGGGCTGCGAGGACACTGTGAAGAAATATGCCGCGCAGGATCATCGGATCGTTCTGCACGCGCCGGTTTCCCATGAAGAGATCGTGGAGATATACAAAAGCGCGGATTTCCTGATCAACGTTGAGAACAACACGCCGGAATTCCTGCCGAGCAAGCTGTTCGAGTATATCGCCGCCTGCCGACCGATCGTCAGTTTCGGCAGCGGGCAGAGCAGGAAACTGCTGGCGGCGCACCCGGCCGCCCTGCATATTTCCGGCGCGGAAGAAGCAGAGAAATATCTACACAAGTTTTTAGAAACGAACTGCGGCGTGCTGATTGACGCCGACGAAATAGAACGGCGGTACGAGCGGTACGGCAGGAACGGCATCCGCCGCATTCTGGCCGACGCGCTTGCATAAACGCAGAGACCGTTTTGTGAGAATTCAGAGGAGAGGAGACGATCGAACTGATACGGCGAAAACAAGAACGAAATCAGACGATCCTGATCGTCACGGTCTGCTTGATGATCTGTTTCCCTCCGATCGTCCACTTTGTCAACCAGCTCTGCAGAACGATCTTCGGGACCGGCTTTACGCTGGATACGCTGATCTGCTATGCAGTCTTGGCGGCTATGCTGATAGCGAGCGTGAAGCAGCTGCATTATCAGATCAAACCGGACGCGCTGTTTATCATCATCCTTTTCGCTGTCGCCTTTGCGATCTCCTATTCGTTTGCCGAGGAGAACCAGCGATACATGTTTACCGATTGGACGGATTTTGCCGGCAATCCGGCATATCTGCTCTTCATTTTCTCGATCCCCGGCTACGTCTTTATGAGATATATCACGGACTATGAGCGCATGTTTGAAGTCTGCCGCTACTTCTCCGTGATCGCGGTGTTCTGTTCTCTCGGTTCGTTCCTTTTGATGCTCCTCAGAAACCGACAGCCGGAGTATATGAGCTTTTCCTATAATCTCCTGTTCGGCACGATTTTCTCGTCCATGTATTTCTTCAGGAAGAAGAAACCGCTGTCTCTGATCGCGGCGGTTATCGGGGTCGTCCTGATTTTCCTTGTCGGCGCGAGAGGCCCGCTGGCCTGCTTTATAGTCAGCCTGGTCATCTGTTTTTTGCTGAGCAAGCTCTCTGTTTCAAAGAAAATCATTTTGACGCTGCTGTTCGTTACGATCGGCCTGTTCATCATGGTGTTGTGGGATCAGATCCTCCTCGCGATGAAGAACGCGATCGACGGGATCGGCATTTCAAGCCGTACGCTCGACCTGCTGCTCAACGGGGAATTCTTCAGCGATTCCAGCCGCGGCGAGATCCAGCAGAAGATCATCGACGGCTTTACGCTGTTCGGCAGAGGACTCTACGGCGACCGCGTGGTCGGCGATAATCACTACGCGCACAACCTGTTCATCGAAGTAATCTCTCAGTGGGGGTATCTGTTCGGCTCGTTGCTGATCGCGGCGCTCGGCATTCTGATCTTCAAGGGATTTCGGACGAAGAACGCCACGCTGCAGTTGTTGATTTTCGCGTTCTTTTCCTCCAGTGTCATCAAACTGATGTTCAGCGAAAGCTATCTGACGCACAATGCTGTTTTCTTTGTACTGATCGCGTCATGTGTGAACGCGCTTGACGAAACGCCGGTGCTTCCGGCTGCCGCAGAACAAGAGGAACCGGCCGGCAAACAATCGAAGTATATCAAAGCATCCAACAGGTATGGCTGACGGCACACACGCCGCCGTCCAGCGGCTCAAAGCCGACAAACAGATCGGTGAACCGGACCGTGTAAAACGTGTTTGCAGAATCCTGCCGCAGACGCTGCGCACGGGATTCTAATGAGGCCAAAACCAAAGGAAAGGAGTTGAACAGACTGATACCGCAATCGAAAAAACGGAATCAGAAGGTACTGATTATCACCATCTGCACGATGATCTGCTTCGCTCCGTTGGTCCACTTTATCAACCAGCTGTGCAGAACGGTCTTCGGCGCCGGCTTTGTGCTGGACACGCTGTTGTGCTATGGGACACTGGCAGGAATGATCCTGGCAAGCCTGAAACAGCTGCACTTTCAGATCAAGATCGACGCGCTGCTCGTATACGTCGTTTTTGCGGTCGCCTTTGCGTTTTCCTATTCGTTTTTTGGCGAAAACAGGACATACATGTTTACCGAGTGGGCGGATTTTGCCGGCAATCCCGCGTATCTGCTGTTTGTGTTTTCACTTCCGGGCTATGTCTTTATGAGATATATCACGGATTACGACCGCTTGTTTGATACCTGCCGTCACTTTTCGGTAGCTGCTGTGTTCTGTTCGCTTGGCTCGTTTTATCTGATGTCCCTCATAGACAGGCAGCCGGAGTATATGAGCTTTTCTTATAATCTGCTGTTTGCCACGACCTTTTCTTCGATTGCTTTCTTTGAGAAGAAGAAGATCCTGTCTTTGATCGCGGCGATCATCGGCGTCTTAATGATCTTCTTCATCGGAGCAAGAGGCCCGCTGGTTTGTTGCCTTGTCGGCATGGCCGCCTATTTTCTGATCAGCAAGGTCTCGGTCGCGAAGAAAGTGCTGCTTGTGTTTTCTCTTCTGACGATCGGGCTCGTTGTCATTCTGCTCTGGGAGCAAATGCTTCTCTCTATGAAGGACGCCGCCGATTCGCTCGGCATTTCAAGCCGGACGATCGACTTGCTCCTGACCGGCGACATCTCCAACACGTCCGGCCGCGGCGAGATCCAGCAGAAAATCATCGCGGGCTTTACGCTGTTCGGCAGAGGACTCTACGGCGACCGTATTGTCGGCGAGAATCATTATTCGCACAATCTGGTCATCGAACTGATCTCGCAATGGGGAATGCTGCTCGGAACGGTCCTTGTCATTACGCTCGGCATACTGTTTTTCAAGGGATTCCGGACAAAAAACACCAGCCTGCGGCTGCTGATCTTGGTGTTTTTCTCCACCAGCGTCGTGAAGCTGATGCTCAGCGAGAGCTATCTGGCGCACAACGCCGTGTTCTTTGTGCTGATCGCGGCTTGCGTGAACGCGATCGACGCGCCTGCGGCGCAGCCGCTTGTCGGAGAGCCGGAACCGGCCAAGGAAAAGAAATCAAAGTATATCAAGTCCAGAGTCTGGTGCAAAGGATAGGAGATACGTCTATGCGGAACTTTTTGAAAAGAATCATGATCCGTTTGAAAAACCCGACCGTACGGATCGGAAAACGTGCGAAAGTATCCGCCTCCGCGCGATTCGGCGGCTATAACAAGATCGGCAAGCGCAGTATGTTCAGCGGCCAGCTCGGCAGGTGTTCCTATCTCGGCGAAGACTGCCGCATCAACGCAAACATCGGCAAGTTCTGCTCCATCGGAAACGGCGTTGTGACGGCCGGCGGAAGCCATCCGACAAGGACGTGGGCTTCCACACATCCGGCATTCTATTCCGCTGCGAAACAGTGCGGAACGAGCTTCGTTTCGCAGGAACACTTTCAGGAAACGGCATTGCCCGCGGTGATCGGAAACGACGTCTGGATCGGGACGGGCGCACTGCTGATCGGCGGCGTTACCATCGGCGACGGCGCGGTGATCGGCGCGGGAGCGGTCGTGACGAAGGATGTCGCGCCCTATACGATCGTTGCGGGAAATCCTGCCGGGGAGCTGCGAAAACGGTTTTCAGACGAGGATATCGCCTTTTTGCTTGCGCACGGGTGGTGGGATCAACCGGAGGATTGGCTGAAGGCGCACGCCGACTGCTTCCAGGATATCGCGCTTCTGAAAGAAGCGTTTGACAAAGAAAAACCATGAAGATTTCGATCGTTGTTTCAAACTCCCTGAAAAAGGACCCCCGCGTGATCAAGCAGATCAAAGCCGCTATGGCCGCGGGGCACGAAGTCCAGTTCGTCGGCTATCGCGACGAGAATTTAGACCGGGAGTTTCTGAATGCGCTGGGCTGTCGATGCGATATCGTCGATTTCGGCGACGATTACGTCGGCCAGCTGCGTTCCGTCTATAAGAAGATCCGCAGGCGGCTTGCACGGAAAGAGCGGGCGATCCGCTGCCTGTGCGATTTCCGGCCGGACGTGATCCATGCGAACGACTTCGATATGCTGGGGCTGTCCTACCGCGCCGCAAAGAAGTGCAAGGCCGGCCTGGTCTACGATTCCCACGAGATTTTCGCGGAGAATATCGGCATCGCGGAGCGCAAATGGATGAAACGGCAAATCATCCGTTCGGAGCGCCGCCTGGTGCGCAAGGTCGACCGGATGATATCCGTGAGCCACGCGGCGGCGGCGTACTTTGAAGAAAAATACGCGATCCGCCCGACGGTGATCACGAACTGCCCGATGAAGAACACCCTGCCGCTGCTCGATAAGACGAGCGACGCGTTCGAGGTCGTCTATCAGGGCCTGATGGTGCGCGGACGCGGCTACGAGGAATTCGTGGACGCGGCGAGGCTTCTGCCGGATGGCATACGGCTGAAGCTCCGCGGCTATGGCTCCCTGGAGCCGAAGCTCCGCGCGGATATTGAGGAAAAACACCTTTCCGAAAAGGTCGTTTTCGCGCCGCCGGTGGAGGTCGCGCAGCTCGTGCAGGCCGCCTCTGCATCCCACGTCGGCGCGGTCCTGACACGACCGGTCAATCTGAACTTCAAGCTCTCGGTCTCCAATAAAGTCTTTGAATACGCCGCGGCAGGCCTGCCTGTGCTCTTATCCGACGTGCCGGAACACCGGTATCTGAATAAACAATACGGCTTCGGCGTAATCCTTGACGAGGTCACGCCGGAGAAGATCGCGGACGCGATCCTCAGACTGTACGGCGACAAGGAGCTGTACGCCCGCCTGGCGGAAAACGCGAGGACGATGTCGGACGAAATGAATTGGGAAGCGGAATCGGAAAAACTGCTGGAGATCTACCGCTCCGTGTATCAACGTGTGGAGGAACGCCGCAAATGAAACGAAATGGCGCAAAGATCGGCGCGGTCATGTCGTACATTTTAATACTCCTGAATACGGCATACGGTCTGATCGTCACGCCGTTTATCCTCAAGCAGGTCGGCAGTTCGGACTACGGCGTGTATAAGACGGTCGCCTCCATGTCCGCCTCCCTGGCGGTGCTGGATCTCGGTTTCAGCGGGACGGTCCTGCGGTTCGTCGCGAAGTTCAACGCCGAGAACAACCGCACGAAGATCAACGAGTATCTCGGCATGGCGCTGATCCAGACTTTCGTGGTCTCCGGCGTATTCGCGCTGGTCGGCTGCGGCGTCTACTTTGCGATCGATCCTGCGTATTCTTCCGAGTTTTCGGCGGAAGAGCTGCATCTGACGAAGCAGCTATACTGGATCCTGCTTGCAAACATCGGCCTGACCTTCTTTGACAACGTGCTGTTTGGCGTGATCGCCGGACACAACGAGTTCGGCTTTGCCAACGGCATGAAGATTCTGCTGCTGCTGGCCAAGACTGCGGCGATCTATCTCTTCCTGCCGCTGTTCCGAAGCGTGATCGTGGTCGTCACGGCGCAGGCGATCCTGACAGCGATTGCACTGCTGGCGTACTATCTGTTTATTCGCTGCAAGCTGAAGATCCGCTTTGTCTTCGGAAAATGGGATAAGGCGCTCTTCAAAGAGTCCTTCGGCTATACGATGCTCCTGTTTACGCAGTCGATCGTCATTCAGTTCAACGGCAACGTCGACAACATGGTGATCGGCGCGGTAAAGGGCACCGAGATGGTGACGGTCTATTCGTTCGCCATCGTCATCTTCAACATGTATGAGCAGTTGTCCTTCTCAATCTCCGGCGTGATGCTGCCGACAGTGACGAACCGGATCCACGATGGGGCGACGAGCCGCGATCTGGAGGATCTGGTAATCCGTGTCGGAAAGATCCAGTTTTTGCTCCTTGGCGCGATCCTGTGCGGCTTCGTTGCGCTCGGCAGAGAATTCTTCGCGGCGTGGCTCGGCGCGGGCTATGAGGACTGCTATCTGCTTGCGCTGATCCTGATGATCCCGGTGACGGTGCCGCTGATCCAGAATGTCTGCATTTCCATTCTGCGCGCAAGGAATCTGATGGGATTCCGCACGCTCTCCCTGCTCTACGCGACGGCGGTCAACGTCGTCGTCACCATCGTCGGCACGATCCTCTACGGCTATTTCGCCGCTGCGATCGGCACGGCACTGAGCACGGTAATCGGCAGCATTATCTCTATGAATATCTACTACAAACGAAAGCTCGGGCTGAATGTGTTCCGCATGTTCTTCCTGACGGTACGCGACGCCGTGCCGGCGCTGCTGTGCGCGACGGCGGCGACGTTCGCGGCGAAGAGCTGGATCTACGGTAATTGGGCCGGAAGGTGGATGCCGTTCCTGCTGTGCGGCGCGCTGTTCATCGCCGTATACGGCGTTGTAGCGGTCATCTTCAACAAAGCGGCGCTGAAAGATCTGCTGCGCAGAAACAGCGTGTAATTCACCCGAGAGTGGAGGGATATCAACCGTGATAAATGTGATTGGTCTGGGCTATATCGGTCTGCCGACGGCGCTGATGCTCGCTTCCCGCGGCGCGGACGTCGTCGGGACGGACATCAACCGGGAGACCGTCGAGCGGCTCGCGTCCGGGAAAACGACCTTCCGCGAAAAGGGGCTGGACGAGCTGTTCGCGGCGGCGGTCGAAAACGGCATTCGCTTTTCGACGGAATACTGCGAGACGGACACCTACATTGTTTCCGTTCCGACCCCCTATGACGACGAGACGAAAAAGGTCGATCCGACCTACGTGGTTTCCGCGGTGAAGCAGGTGCTGGAGATCGCGCCGAAGGGGGCGACCGTCATCATCGAATCGACGGTCTCTCCGGGGACGATCGACCGCTGCGTGCGCCCGCTGCTCCGGGAATACGGCTTCGCCGCGAACGAGATCCACCTTGTCCACGCGCCGGAGCGCATCCTGCCGGGCAACATGCTCTATGAGCTGGAGCACAATTCCAGAACGATCGGCGCGGACGATCCCCGGATCGGCGAACGCGTGAAAGAACTCTACAGCCTGTTCTGCAAGGGAACGATCGTCCTGACGGACATCCCGACCGCCGAGATGACGAAGGTCATCGAAAACACCTATCGCGCCGTGAACATCGCTTTCGCGAACGAGCTGATGATGCTCTGCCGCCATGCGGGGATGGACGTGGGCGAGATCATCCGGATCTGCAATATGCACCCGCGCGTCAATATCCTCTCTCCGGGACCGGGCGTCGGCGGGCACTGCATTCCGATCGACCCGTGGTTCCTGGTCGGGGATTTCGGCGACCGGATGCCGCTCGTGCGTACGGCGCTGCAGATCAATGACGGGATGCCGGACTACGTCTTTACGCGGATCTGCGAAGTGATGAAGGAGAACGGCATTACCGACTTTTCCCGCGTCGGCCTTTACGGCCTGACCTACAAGGAAAACGTCGACGACGTGCGGGAAAGCCCGACCCTCCGGCTTCTGGCCGGCCACCCGGTCGGCTTCCGGGTCTACGATCCGATGGTCTGCAGAAAACTGGCGGAGAATCAGATGTTCCGCCTGGAAGACTTCTGCGACGCGTGCGACATGATCGTCGTAATGGTCGGACATGACGAGATCAAAGCCGGCGGCCTGCCGGCGGGCAAGATCATCCTCGACACCAGAAACGTCTGCCGCGGCGAGGGCGTTTACCGCCTGTGAAGAAAGGAAACGTATGAACATCCTTGTGACCGGAGCGAAGGGCTTCGTCGGGAAAAACCTCTGCGCGACGCTGCACAACGTCGCCGCGGGGAAGGACAGGTCTTTCGGGCTCCCTTCGGATATAACGGTATATGAATATGATATCGACACGGCCCCGGAGCTCCTGGACGGCTGGTGCCGCGACTGCGATTTCGTGTTCCATCTCGCGGGCGTCAACCGCCCGCAGGAGGAACGGGAATTCATGGAAGGCAACTTTGGCTTTACCGGCACGCTCCTGCAGAAGCTGGAGGAGCGCGGCAACGCCTGCCCCGTCATGATCAGCTCTTCGACGCAGGCGGCGCTGGACAACCCCTACGGCAAAAGCAAGCTGGCAGGGGAGACCCTTGTGCGGCAGTACGGCGAACGGACCGGCGTGAAAACGCTGATCTACCGTTTCCCGAATCTGTTCGGCAAGTGGTGCAGACCGAACTATAATTCCGTCGTCGCGACCTTCTGCCACAATATCGCGCACGGACTGGCGATCCGCATCAGCGATCCGGAAAAGGAATTGCAGCTTGCCTATATCGACGACGTCGTGACGGAGCTGGTCGCCGCCCTGCGCGGGGAAGAGCACCGCGACGGAGACGTCTGCTTCGTGCCGACCGTGCATCGGATCACGCTCGGAGAACTGGCCGCGACGCTCGGTTCGTTCCGCGCCTCCCGCGCGGATCGAAGCGTGCCGGATATGGGCGACGCGCTGACGAGAAAGCTCTACGCGACCTATCTCAGCTATCTGCCGGAAGACGCGTTTTCCTATCCGCTCGAGCGCCACACGGACGCGCGCGGCAGCTTCACGGAGATCCTCCGCACGGCGGACCGCGGGCAGTTCAGCGTGAATATTTCCAAGCCCGGGATCGTGAAGGGCAACCACTGGCACCACACGAAAAACGAAAAATTCCTTGTCGTCAGCGGAAGCGGCGTGATCCGTTTCCGCAGGATCGACAGTGACGATACGATCGAATACTACGTCAGCGGCGACAAGCCGGAGGTCGTGGACATCCCGACCGGCTATACGCACAACATCGAAAACCTGGGCGACACGGATCTGGTAACCTTTATGTGGGCGAGCGAGTGCTTCGACCCGGAAAAGCCGGACACCTATGCCTTGGAGGTATGATATGGAAAAACTGAAACTGATGACCATTGTCGGTACGCGTCCGGAGATCATCCGCCTTTCCGCGGTGATCAAGAAATGCGACGTCTATTTTGACCAGCGCCTCGTGCATACCGGCCAGAACTATGATTATGAACTCAATCAGGTCTTCTTTGAGGACCTCGGCCTGCGCGCGCCGGACGTTTATCTGGACGCGGTCGGCAAGGACCTCGGCGAGACCATCGGCAATATCATCGCGAAGGCCTATGCGCTGATGGCGAAGGAACGGCCGGACGCCCTGCTGATCCTGGGCGACACGAATTCCTGCCTGTCCGCCATCGCCGCGAAGCGGCTGCATATCCCGATCTTCCATATGGAGGCGGGAAACCGCTGTTTCGACGAGTGCCTGCCGGAGGAGACGAACCGCAGGATCGTCGACCATATCGCCGACGTGAATCTCTGCTACTCCGAGCACGCCCGCCGCTATCTGAACGCGGAGGGAACGGCGAAGGAGCGCACCTTCGTGACCGGCTCCCCGATGGCGGAAGTGCTGAAGAGCAACCTTGATAAGATCGAGGCGTCGGACGTGCTGGAGCGGCTGGGCCTGGAAAAAGGAAAGTATATTCTCCTCTCCGCGCACCGCGAGGAAAACATCGACACGGAGGAGAACTTCTTCTCCCTGATGAACGCGGTCAACGCGCTGGCGGAGCGTTACGATCTGCCGATCCTCTATTCCTGCCACCCGCGCAGCGCGAAGTTCATCGCGCAGCGGAATTTCGTCTTCGATCCGCGCGTGCGGCAGAACAAGCCGCTCGGCTTCCACGATTACAATCACCTGCAGATGAACGCCTTCGCCGTCGTTTCCGACAGCGGCACGCTGCCGGAGGAAAGCAGCTTCTTCCTCTCCGAAGGAAAGCCGTTCCCGGCGGTCTGCATCCGCACCAGCACCGAGCGGCCGGAGGCGATGGATAAGGGCAATTTCGTCCTTGCCGGCATTTCGACCGATCAGGTGCTCCAGGCGGTGCAGACGGCGGTCGAGATGAACGCGAACGGCGATATCGGCGTGCCGGTGCCGGACTATACCGATCTGAACGTGTCGACGAAGGTCGTCAAGCTGATCCGGTCCTACACGGGCATCGTCGACCGCATGGTCTGGCGGAAAAAATGAAACGGAAGGAGAAGGCAAAGTGAATCAGGCGAATCATGCGTTTATCAATGCGATAAACCTTTGCCTCAACGGGAAAAAGGTCCTTCCGCAGCAGGAAAAAGCCGACGTGAAGGAACTGCTGGCGATTGCCAAGAAGCAGTCGCTTGCGAATATCGTGTACTGCGGCCTGAAGAAGGACGGGAGTTACAGCGACGAGGAATTGTTCGCTTTCGGCGAATACACGGAGCTGTGCACGTTCCAGTATCTGCGGCAGGAGCAGGAGCTTCTGCGCCTCTGCTCGGCGCTGAAAGAGAAGAAGATCCGCTTCGTCCTGCTCAAGGGCAGCCGGCTGCGCGCGTTCTATCCGTCGCCGGAGCTGCGAAGCAGCTGCGATATCGACGTCCTCACGGACGCGCCGGACGAGACGATCCTTGCGATCATGCAGTCGTTGGGGTATGAATACGAGAAGGACGGCGAAACGACGCTGAATTTTGCGCTGCCGCCGCTCGTGACCGTTGAAATGCACAGGCACCTGTTCGACGACAGGCTTTCGTTCCACGGCTATTTCGACGCCGTATGGGATCGGGTGATCCCGTCGGAGGACGGCTCCTCGGAGTGCTTCCTGACGGAAGAGGACTTCTATCTCTACATGATCGCCCATCTGGTGAAGCACTTTACCCGCTACGGCTGCGGTCTGCGGCCGCTGCTCGACCTCTACGTCTACGAGCGCGAAGCGGGCGATCTGTGCGATTTTGCGGCGGCGGAGAAGAAGCTTGAGGAACTGGATCTGCTGTACTTTACCAAACAGATGCGCGAGCTTCTGAACAAATGGTTCGAGGAAGGGAACCTCACCGAACAGGATGAGGAACTGACGGAGTACCTGATCCGGTCCGGCGTATACGGCTCGGTAATTACCATCAAGGCAAATCAATTCCGCCAAGTAGCATCGTTGCGCGGTTTGAAATTGCGTGTGCTTCTGAGCCATATTTTCCCGCCTCTGCGCATCATGCGCCCAATGTATCCGCGCCTGCTTCGCTGCCCGGTGTTCCTGCCGGTCGCGTGGATTGCAAGGATGCTGCGAATCTTGCTCAAAGAGGACAAGAAGAGCAAGAAGACGCAACAAATCATGCAGAGTGTCGACGAAGAGTATATTTCTCAGGTGTCCGGCATCATGCAGCGACTGCACCTGCAATAGAAAGGAGAGCCCATGAAGATCATTCGTTACTATGTCAGCAGAAAGAATCCCCTGACGTGGCTTGCCGTCGCAATGTCGGTCGGCGCCGCCGTACTGCTGATCCTGTCTGCCAGCTTCGGACCGAAGCTTTCCGCGGTAAACTTCTCTTTTCAGAAGATCCTGCCGATCCTTGTCGCGCTCGGTTTCGCCTTTATCGTAGCCGTTCGCGGCCCGAAGACGTTGTACCGCTCGACCAAGCCCGTATTCTGGGCGTGCGTCTATTTCGGGCAGGTCGCGCTGGACTGGCATCTGCGCCTGAAAGCGGATCCCGCCGCAGCGAACGCCCTGGGCGGCGGCTACGCGCTGTTCGGCTATATGCGCTACGTGATCGCGTGCTGGATCATCTATCTCGCGTTCTATTTCATCTACCGCTTCTTTATGACGGGGCGCTCCAAGCGCCTGCTGTTCCTGCAGATCGTCACCCTGCTGCCGTTTGCGGTGCTGACCTATGATTTCATCAACGCCTGCACCAAGGGCGTCGAGAACTTCGACCTTTTCGATAAGCTTGCCAACGTCCTGCTGACCGGCGCGCTGTTTGTCGCCGCGCTTGCCATGCACCGCTTCACGGACGGCAAGTACCATCCGACCTGGGGCGACCGCAGCGACGGCCGCAGAGTGCGCACGATCGACGGCATGAACGTCGTGGCGAACTACATCATGCCGAACCGCAACGGCGCGTCCAACTCGATCAACGGCAAGATCGAGATCACCAACGTCGAGCGTTACATCCACAAAAAGCGCGCCGAGGGTATGGAAAACTTCGGTATCTTCCACGTCATCCTTGCCGCCTACGTGCGCAGTATCGCGAAGTATCCCGGCTGCAACCGTTTCCTTTCCGGCCAGCGCGTCTATCAGCGCGACGAGGACATCCAGTTCACGATGGCGATGAAAAAGGATATGAGCACGGACGGGGAAGAGACGATGATCAAGCTCCATCTGACGCAGACGGACACGATCGAGCAGCTCTACGAGAAGTTCAACAAGGTCTACGAGGAAGTCAAGAGCACGCCGCTGGACAGCAGTTTTGACGCGGTCGCCGGCGCGCTGGCGAGCCTGCCCGGCCTGCTGCTGAAATTCGTGGTCTGGGTGCTGAAGGTCATGGACTATTTCGGCAAGATCCCGAAGTTCCTGCTGGAGGTCAGCCCCTTCCACGCCTCCGTGATCTTCACCTCCATGGGTTCGCTGGGCATCCCGCCCATCCTGCACCACCTGTATGATTTCGGAAACCTGCCCGTCTTTATCGCCGTCGGCAGAAAGTACCGCAAGCAGGAATTTGACGCGGACGGCAACGTGGTCGTCCGGCGCTACGTGGACTACGTGATGAACTGCGACGAGAGAACGGTCGACGGTTTCTACTATGCGACCGCGATGAAATACTTCCACAAGCTCCTGCGCAATCCGGAAGTTCTGGATCAGCCGCCGGAGGAGATCGTCAGAGATATCGACTGAGTTTCACAAAGGCAATCAAGAGAAATCGGAGATCATAGAAAATGGACAACGAAAAACGAAAAGCCTTTGATTTTGATGAAGAATGGGACGTGGAGAAGGTCCTGCAGCAGCGCTACGAACGCGAACAGCAGACGGAGCAGCCGCGGCAGCCGGAGCGCGTCATCCCCCAGCAGCCCGTGCAGCCGGTCTACCGGTCTGCGCCCGCGCAGCGCGAACGTCCGCAGCGGCAGACTTCCGCGAGCGCGAACAGAAAAAAGAAGAAGAGCCGCGTCAACTGGCGCGGCTGGGCGATCGTCATCGGCTGCGGGATCCTGCTCCTTGCGATCCTGATCGGAGTGATCGCCCTGATCGTCCACGCGGTCGGCGGCTCGGACGATCCGGCTTTGCCGGTCGACGCGACGGAAGCTTCCGAAGTGCCGGAGGAGACCCTGTCGCCGGAGGAAAAGATCGCGGACATCCTGCCGCGGGCCGATTTCGTCGCGGCGGGCTATGACTACGACGCGGCGATCGCCATCCTGCAGGAGTTCGGCGAGGACTGGCAGCAGCAGCCGGAGCTTTCCGCCGCCAACGACCGCTATCTTGCCGAAAAGGCGAAGTTAGTGCGCTATGAGGACACCACGCAGATCACGCACATCTTCTTCCACAGCCTGATCGTGGACACCGACCGCGCCTTCGACGGCGACAACGAGCAGAACGGCTACAACCAGTACATGGCGACTGTGACCGAGTTCAACCGCGTCCTGGAAGAGCTCTACAAGCGCAACTTCGTACTGGTGCGCATCCATGACATCGTCAAGGTCGAGAAGGACGAGAACGGCAAGGACGTCTTCAAGCAGGGCGATATTTATCTGCCGCCCGGCAAGGAGCCGATCGTTATCTCGCAGGACGACGTGAACTACTACGAGTACATGGTCGACGGCGACGGCGACCACTACCCGGACGCGCTGGGCGACGGCTTCGCCAACCGCATCGTGATCGGCGAGGACGGCTACCCGACCTGCCGGTACATCACCGCGGACGGGCAGACGGTGTACGGCGATTATGATCTCGCGCCGATTCTGGAACACTTTGTGCAGGAACATCCGGACTTCTCCTACCACGGCGCCAGAGGCATCCTCGCGCTGACCGGCTACGAGGGCGTGTTCGGCTACAAGACGCATCCGAAGTGGAGGGACATCCTCGGCGAGGACGCCTACAACGAGGAAGTGCAGGCGGCGAAGGACGTGACGCAGTGCCTGAAGGATCACGGCTGGGAGATCGCCTGCCACAGCTACGCGCATTTCGGCTACGGCTATAACAGCGCGGAGGACATCTACGCGGACGTGCAGAAGTGGGAGGATCAGGTGCAGCCGATCGTCGGCGACAGCGACATCTTCATCTATCCGTACGGCAGCGACATCGCGGGCATCGAAGCCTACGAGGGCGCGAAGTACGAGGCGATGTATCAGGCGGGCTACCGCTTCTTCTGCAACGTGGACGGCTCTACGCCGTACTGGGTGCAGATCCGCGACGACTACGTCCGGCAGGGACGCCGGAACATCGACGGCTACCGCATGTTCTGGGGCCCGGACCTGCTCGACGACCTGTTCGACGTCGACGAGATCTGGGACAAGGCCAGACCGGATACCGTCCCGTCGATCGTTTGACCTGAATAATGAAACAGCGATCCGTTTTCCGAAAGGAAAACGGATCGCTGCTTCTATGTTGCTGGGCATTATCAATTCTGTCATTGCCCGCTTGTCGGGCGATCCGTGCGTATCGAGGTCGGACGCTTTCTCGTATTACGATGCAGTTCCCAAGTCTGCAACGGACAGATTCCCTTGCCTGACATTGTCAGACGGGAATGACAGGACTGAAAGGCTTTGCGAGAATAATCAATAGCAGTCCCACCAGAACATGACGTCGGAGAAGTCGCGGGCCTTGAGCTTTTCCTGCGGGATCAGGAACACGCAGACGCCGTCGTCGCCGAAGCTGATCTGGCAGTCGCCGCGGTAATTCGAGTCGACCTGCAGCAGGATCGTATCATACTTCTGATAGACCTCCTTCATGCGCGGGTCGTCCTGCGTGCTCCACATATAGCCGCCGATCTTGTTGCCGCGCAGGCGATAGCGGTTTTTGATGATATCGTACTCGTCCCAGTCGATCGCCTTGAGCCTGCCGTAGAGCAGCATGAAGCAGCGGAAGGACTCCATGAAGCGGTAATCGGGCGGCGCGAGCGGCTCGCTGCTTTCCGCAGGCCGGAGGCAGAAACAGCCCTTGACCGCGAACTCCGTGATCTCCTCTTTCATCGTTTCCGGGATGTCGTCCGGCTCCTCGGGGTCGTAGAGCACGCGCCAGTTCTTCTGCTCGCACGGCTGCTGATAATCCATGCCGTAGATCGGCTCTTCCTGCACGTAGAAGCGCAGCACGCCCTTTTCCGGGAAGTCCGGCACGCCCTTGATCTCGCTGCAGAAGATCGCGGCGAGCAGGCGCAGCGGCTTGCCGTTCTCGTCGAGCGGCGCCTCGCCCAAACTGCCGCCGAAGCGGCTCTTGCTGACCTTGTCCAGCGTGGTCTCAAAGCGCACGGTCTTCATTTCCGTTTTCTTGCACCATGCGGGCAGGGCTTTTTCTATTTTTGCGTCTAATTTTTGTTCTTCCATATGCGGTACCTCCTGTCGTTTTCTGCTTCGATTTTACCGCGATTCCGACAGAATTGCAAGTATTTTTCAAAATGCTGTTGACAACTGTAGACTGCTGTGTTATGATGTGATTACAGATGTAGACAACGAAAGGGGACGGGACTATGAGCCAGCAGAACGCGAACCTGACGGCGGCGGAATGGGACGTGATGGAGTGCCTGTGGGAGCACGCGCCGCTGACCGGCAGGGAAGTGACGGAAAAGATGCGCGAAAAATGCGGCTGGAGCCGCTCGACCACACTGACGCTTTTGAGCCGTTTAGAGGCGAAGGGCGCGGTGTCCGGCGACGCGGCGGAGGGGAAGAAGGCCTTTCGCCCGCTGATCCTCCGCGAAGACGCAGCCCTGCAGGAGACGGAGGATTTTCTCGGCAGGGTCTACAAGGGCAGCCTGCACCTGATGGTCAGCGCGATGACGCGCAAGCAGTCGCTCTCACAGGAGGAGATCGACGAACTGTACGCCCTTCTGAAGGGACTGGAGGCGGATAAGGATGCTTGAATGGATCATTTCTTCCGCGGTGCTGACCGCGGTCGTGATCGTTCTGCGCCTGCTTCTCAAGGGCAAGATGAGCCTGCGCCTGCAGTACGCGCTCTGGGCGGTCGTCCTCGTGCGCCTGTTGGTGCCGGTCAGCTTCGGCAGTACGGCCGTGAGCGTGCAGAACTTCGTGGAACGACCCGCCGCGGAGAGGTCGACAGCGCGGGAGTTTTCCCATATATCAGAGGCATTGAATGACTCAGTCGATTATCCCCTGTATATGCCGCAGGAGGTCATGGAAACATTCTACGACGCGCATGTTTCGGATAATGTGGAGTATATTGAGGTGGGCGAAGCGCAAAACGCTGCCCAACCTGCGAGCGAAAGCAAGGCTGCCGAGGCGAGGTCCCTGACCGTGAACGACATTCTGAATATCGTCTGGGCATGCGGCGCGGGGCTGATCGCGCTGTGGCTGCTCATTACGAATCTGCATTTCTATAGAAAACTGCGCCGTTCCCGCGAACGGCTGGAAGTCGAAGGCGCGCCGCTGCCGGTCTTCGTGACGGACAGGATCGACACGCCATGTCTGTTCGGGCTGATACGCCCGAAGATCTACGTGACGCCGGAGGTCGCGCAGGACGCTGCCGTTCTGCGCTATTCGATCGAACACGAGGCGACCCACCGCAGACACGGCGACCATATCTGGGCGATCCTGCGCGGGCTCTGTCTTGCGGTGCATTGGTATAATCCGCTCGTCTGGATCGCGGCGATCCTGTCCCGTAAAGACGCAGAGCTTGCCTGCGACGAGGCGACGATCAAACGCATCGGCGAGGAACACCGCGCCGACTACGGCTACACGCTCCTCCAACTGACCTGCGAAAAGCGCCCGGCGATCTTCGTCGCCGCCACCACGATGACGGGCAGCGGACGGAGCATCAAGGAGCGCATCAAACTCATCGTGAAGAAGCCGAAGACGGCGGTCATTACGCTGATCGCCATCGTGCTGATCGTCGCGATCGCCGTCGGCTGCACCTTCACCGGCGCGAAGACAGGCGAGACGACCGAAGACACGGAAGCGATGGAAACACCTGTCGATCTTGGCGAACTGGACGCTTCCGACATCCCCGCGCTCCTCGACGCGATCGACCTGCGGGAGGCGACGCTGACCTTCCACAGCGGGGATGCCGGAAGTGCGGCAGATACGACTTGTCCCGCGGACGCGGCGATCCGTGCGGCGTACTTCTTTGAAAAAATCAAGCAGATCCCGTGGCAGGACTGCGAAACGAGATCCGAAAATGAAACGCGTAAATCGTGGTACTTTATCCGCCTCACTGCGCCACATACGACGGTCACGTTCTATGACTGTTATTATGCAACGGACAATAAATGTGAGATTCACGTCGAAACAGACAGCGCGGAGATATGGCTGAAATACCCGTCAACTGTAATCTACAAAAAGATCATTGAAGCGAACGCGCTGGGTGAGACGACAAGTGATCTATACCTTTACAGTACCTTCTATTCGTGCCTGTGCAGTTGGTTTCAGGGGGCATACGGCGCGACGGTTTACGGCGGAAGCGGCCGCCTGCTGACAGCGGACGAACTGGAGCTCTTCAACGACTTTACGGCCGCGTATCGGCTCGCGGAGGATCCGGATCCGGACGGGGAGAACTCGACCCTGATCCTCAATCTGGAGATAAGCTGTTTCCTCACCTCGGACTACAGCGACGTGCGGGATATTGCGGCGCAGCCCTTCCTGACCTGCCTTTGCGCAGTAGACAATAACGGCAGGTATGGTGATTATGATCAGGACGGAAACAGACTCTACGAAAACCGTGTTTCACGCGCCAGAGCCAACGAGGTACTGATGAAGTACGCCGGCGTTACCGTAGAGGAAATGCACACGGACTGGTTTGCGGAAGTGACCTATGATCCCGATACGGACAGCTTTTATCCGGAAGAAGACATATGGAGCACCAGACCGGGCACCTTCACTCCGCTCGTCGGCGTGGAGAACGGTTCCGCGGTCACGCTTTGGACGTGGAAATCGTGGGAAATGCTGTCCACGCTGAACGCGTCCGGGTCGGCTTTTTTTAATCCGGCTTACAGAATGACGCTGGAAAAGAACGGCGACGGCTGGCGCATTCTCTCGTACACAGCGGAGGGAGCGGAGCCCGCGCAAACGGCGCCGACGACCGAACCCGATGAGCCGCCGGCAGAACTGATCGCTGCCGTGGAGAGCCTGTGCGACTCCGGCGATATTTCGCTGACGCTCTACGTTTCACTGACGCGCGACTCTTCAGAGAGCGCCCAATGGGAAACGTCGTACACCGGTGATGCTTATACCGTCAACAGCCTCCGTCAGTCTATACGCAATTATAACTGGACACAGCTGGACGCGCCGTCCAGCGAGCCGAGCGCGTATTGGCTCACCGCCGTTTCCGCGGACGGAACGAAGCGGATGACCTTCTGGGACGACGGCGGCGCGGGAACGGTCGAGTATTCCGACGGTATGTCCTCGAGCTTTTGGAAAGCGTCTCGGGTATATCTCGCAGGGATGTCTGTTGCAGAGAGCGTCAGATCGCAATTTGACCGCTTGGAAACCGATTTTTCCAGAGTGTCCTTCCGCGTCGACGGCACGGCGGAGGACGCAGCGGAATACTTCGTAACGACCGCCGTCGGCGAGCATATGCGCTCTCTTGAGCCGGGGAACGGCTTTGGCGTTGATGATTATGAGGCCGTCACGTGGGAAGTGCTCAATGTCAGCGAAGACGGCAGGACGGTCAAAGGCTCCTTTGCGTGCGCCGTTGTACCTAGGCATCCCGAATCTGTTGAGATTCGGGCAGGGAATACCCGCGAGGGAACGGGACAATACGCAGGGAAACTCGTCTTCGACCGGACGTTCGTTCTGGAATTGCAGGACGACGGCAACTGGCATTGCGTCGAGATCGGCACCGGCTGATAAGAATAAGAAAGGACAGCCGATCGGCTGTCCTTTTTGAAAATATGAAACTTTTTTCGTAAAACCGTTACCGGAACCGAAAGTGATGCGTATAAGGATACAGAAGAATGCATGAGCGAGGTGATGGTTATGGAAGAACTGCTGAAGAGACTGTTCGATTATCAGAAGTTTGAGCGCAATCCGGCGCTGCAGCGCGTGATCGACGAGACCGCGGCGCGGTACGAATCGCGGGCGCTTTCCGATGAGGACGTGAGCGGGCTCTTCGCGGCAGGAGCCCCTGATTCTCAGGTGCCGGATCCGTCAGAAGGGGAGCCCTGGGGGCGTCGACGGCTGTAACCGTACCGCCCCGGTTCCGGCAGCAAGGATAACCCGGAAGCGCTGGGGAAACGGGCGTCTTTTTGACACCCGTTTCCCCCGACGGAAAAGAATGACAAAGAAAATACAAAAATTGCAAAAATAATTGTTGCATTTTCGAATTTCATCTGTTATAATCTCTTTGCGCGTGAGAGATCGTGCGAATTGCACACGGGGGTATAGCTCAGCTGGGAGAGCGCTTGAATGGCATTCAAGAGGTCAGCGGTTCGATCCCGCTTATCTTTCTTTGGTGGCGGTAGGTTTGGGAGCGAACCGCCGGTTCGAACACAAGGATTTCTTTTGCGAAGCAAAAGCGCCGCGTCAGCGGCGGAACGTCGCAGATGTTCAAATCCGCAGTGTCACGGAGGCGCGCAGCGCCGGAGTATCCCGCTTATCTCCACCACGAAAAAGTTCTGAAATCGGAAGATTTCAGGGCTTTTTCTTTTCTATTTCTTGCGAAAAAGTTGGTGCTCTTGAAGCCGTCAAGCGCTCTCCCAGCGCATATCTAACACTTTTTCTAACACCTATCAAACGGGGTTGTGATGTGCCAAATCAGCCGGACAAGGCCTCCGCCATTGACAGTTTCCGCTTTGCGTCGAGATGACCGTATTGTAGCATAGCTTCGGGAGAATAGCAAGAACTTTGATTTGCTTGATTTGCAAGAGCCGACAGCAGCGAATGAAAGTTTTGTGTTGGCGGCGTAAGAGCGCGGCGATTCTTTTGCGACAGAGCAGACCGTCCGCGAAAATGTTTCACCGCAATCGGCGCAGAGACCGAACGTGTTTCTTTTTGCCTTCACGCAGCGGACGGCGGAATAATAATTTCACAAAGCGCCGGCGAGGCGCGCGGTTGCGGATTTGAAAAATCTGCAAAGAAGGTCTTAGGGCGATGCCCTAACAAGACGCATCCCGGGATTTTTCTACCCCGGGATGCCCTGCTTGCGGAAGAGAAAACTGCCGCTTTTTCGTTCTCCGCGTTTACGTACTTTTTTGCGAGAACCATTTTTAGCTGCGCCAATCATTGAGGCGCAAAAATATGGTTTTTTGTTTTGGCAAGCAGTGCATCTGTGGGGACAAAATCTCCCCGATGCTGCCTGCAAGGACCTCGCCCTTGAACCCGCTTCGCAGAAAAAGTGACATACTTTTTTCTGCGACTGCGCGCCGTCCCGGCGCTGGCTTTGGCAATGAAGATGTTGTATTTGTGACTGCGCCGTACTCTGAAAAAACTTTGCTAAATATCGAAATCCATATTGACACCATGTCAGTAATCTGCTATACTCATATTACTGACACGGTGTCAATTCTTTTTGGCACGGAAAGGAGCGACAATGATCAAGGGAACACCGGAGCTGATCGCAGGCCGGCGCGAGGAGATCATCAACGCCTGCGAGAAACTGTATCAGACGATGAGCTTCAAGGAGATCACGCTGAAAGAGATCGGAAACGAGCTGCCCTTCTCCCGCCCGACGATCTACAACTACTTCGAGACGAAGGAGGAGATCTTCCTCGCGCTGTTCCGCAGGGAGTACGAGCGCTGGATCGTCGATTTGGACGCGATTCATAAGGGAAACGACAGCCTGACGAAGGAAGCGCTCGCATCGAAGATCGCACGGTCGCTCGCCGACCGTCCGCAGCTTCTGAAGCTGATCGCGATGAATATTTACGACATGGAGGCGAACAGCCGTATCGAGCAGCTTACGGAGTTCAAGCGAACCTACCGCAGACTGATCAATACGCTCGAGGGAATCTTTGGCAAATTCCTTGTCGGGCGCGCGGAGGGCGAGAAGAAAAAGCTGCTTTATATGTTCTTCTCGTTCGTCTTCGGCGTGTACCCGATGACGAATGCCACCGAGAAGCAGCGCGAGGCGATGAAGATCGCGGAGATCGACTTCGAGCAGGTCGACGCCTACGATCTGACGAAAGACTTTCTTTTGGAATTATTTTAATCACATAAACGGAGGAACAAAACATGATCGGAAGCTTTACTTACAGCACACCCACGAAACTCTATTTCGGAAAAGACGCCGTGAAGGATCTTCCCGCCGTCGTCGGCAAATACGGCAGGAACGTCCTTATGACCTACGGCGGCGGCTCCATCAAGAAAATCGGGCTCTACGACAGAGTCAAAGACCTGCTGAAGGATTTCCATATCGTAGAACTTTCGGGCATCGAGCCGAACCCGAAATACGACCCCTCGGTCCTCAAAGGCGCGCGGCTGTGCAAGGAAAACGGCATCGACGTGATCCTCTCGGTCGGCGGCGGCTCGGTGCTGGACTGCTCAAAGGCGATCTCCGTCTGCGCCAAGTACGACGGCGAGGGCTGGGATCTGATCTCGGGCAAGGTCAAGGCGACGGCGGCTGTTCCGATCGTCGATATCATCACGCTTGCCGCGACGGGAAGCGAATACGATATGGGCTGCGTGATCTCCAACACGGCGATCAACGATAAGCGCGGCTATCTGGACGAGCTTCTCTATCCCGTCGCGTCCTTCCTCGATCCCGAATACACCTACACCGTCAACAAATGGCAGACCGCCTGCGGCACTGCGGACGCGATCAATCACGTGCTGGAGCAGTTCTTCGCAAGCCCGCACTCGATGTTCAACGACGGCGTGATGGTCTCTGCGCTCCGTTCGCTGATGACCAACGTGAAGATCGCGCTGGAAGACCCGAACGACTACGCTGCGAGAAGCGAGCTGATGTACGTCTGCAGCTGGGGCTGCAACGGCATTCTCGCCAACGGCGCGGGTTACTCCGGATGGCCGATGCACTCCATCGAACACGCCCTGAGCGCCTATTTCGACATCACGCACGGCGCGGGCCTTGCGATCATCACGCCGCGCTGGATGAAGGAGATTCTCTCCGAACGGACGGTGGAACGCTTCGTCACGCTCGGCACGCAGCTCTTCGGCTTTGACAAGGACCTGCCCGATTTTGAGATCGCGCAGAAGGTCATCGACGGCTTCTACGCCTTCTTCGAGTCCGTCGGCATCCCGATGCACCTCGGCGAGCTCGGCATCAAAGCGGAGGCGATCGAGGAAATGGCGGATCATATCCTCGCAAACGACAGTACCAACGAGCCGTGGATGTACGCACCGATCGGCAAGGACGCGCTCGTCCGCATCCTCACGGCAAGTATGTAATATGGAGGCGGAAATATGGCAAAAACACTGATCGCGTTCTTTTCCAGAGCGGATGAAAACTATTTCGCCGGCGCGTTGCGCTATGTCAAGGCCGGCAACACGGAGATCGTGTGCGATCTGATGAAAGAGATGACCCCTGCCGATACCTTCAAGATCGAAATGAAAGAACCGTATTCACCCGATTATATGACCTGCATCGAGGAAGCGAAGCAGCATCTGCGGGAGAAAGCGAGACCGGAATTGATAAGATATCCTGACAGCATCGACGGATATGACACCGTCATTCTCGCCTATCCGAACTACTGGGGGACGATCCCGATGGCGGTGGCGACCTTCCTCGAAAGGTACGACTTTACCGGCAAGACGATCCTGCCGCTCTGCACCAACGAGGGCAGCGGGATGGGCGGCAGCGAGCGCATGATCAAACAATGCGCTCCCGGTGCGGAAGTGAAAAAGGGACTTCCGGTCAACGGAAGCCGCGCCGCCGATTCCGGCGGGAGCGTCCGCCGCTGGCTGAAAGAGAACGGCTTGATTTATGGAGAAACACCATGAAAAAAGTAACACTGAACAACGACATCAAATGCCCGATTGTGGGGATCGGGACCTTTATGATCGCACCGTCCGATGCGGAAAACAGCGTGCGCGAGGCGCTGAGAATGGGTTATCGCCTTGTCGACACTGCTGCGGCTTATCAGAACGAACGTGCGGTCGGTCGCGGAATCAAAGAAAGCGGCGTTGCCCGCGAGGAAGTATTCATCTCGACCAAGCTCTGGCCGAGCGAATACGAAAACGAAAGCGCGGTCGATGAAACGATCAAACGTCTCGGCGTCGATTACGTCGATCTGCTCTATCTCCATCAGCCCGCGGGAAACTGGCTGAACGGTTACCGTATGCTCGAAAAAGCGTACCGCGAAGGCAAGGCAAAAGCGATCGGCGTGTGCAATTTTGAAGGCAAGTATATCGCCGAACTGGAAAGCAAATGGAAAATCGTTCCTCAGTTCATCCAGGCCGAAGCGCATCCCTACTTTGCGCAAGATGAATTACGCAAGACGCTCGACAAATACGGCATCAAACTGATGTCGTGGTATCCGCTCGGACACGGCGACAAGTCGCTGATCAACGAGCCGGTCTTCTCGTCGCTTGCGGCAAAGTACGGTAAAACTAATGCCCAGATCATCCTCCGCTGGCACACCCAGATGGGCTTCGTTGTGATCCCCGGCAGCCGGAACGTCGCGCACATCCGGGACAATCTGGACATTTTGGACTTCACCCTGACAGACGTGGAGATGCAGGAGATCGCGGCGCTCGACAAGGGCGTGCGTTACTACAACCGCACCGACGCACAGCTTGATCAGTTTGCCGCCTGGCAACCGACTTATGAGAAAGTATGAGGGATAGAGAATGAAAAAGCTGCTTGTGCTGCTGCTTGCCGCGATCCTGCTTCTGAGCTTGTGTGCCTGCACGGGGACCGCTTTTCCGACTGAGGGAGCGGTGTCTGCGGAAACACAGGTCACGGAACCGCCTGCCGAACCGACACAGGCGCCTGCCGCAACGGAGTCTGTGCCTGTTTCAGAGGAAAGCGTCGCTGATCCGGCAGAAAAGCCCGAAACGACCACGCCGAAAACGAACATACTGGTCGTGTATTTCTCCCGCACCGGAGAGCAGTACAACGTCGGCGTGATCGACGAGGGCAACACGGCCATCGTCGCCAAGGCGATCGCCGCCGAGACCGGCGCGGATGTGTTTGAGATCCTGCCGGCGACCGACTACTATCCCTACACCTATGCCGAACTGACTGACGTGGCAAAGAAAGAGCAGAACGAGAACGCCCGACCCGCGATTCGGGACGCGTTGCCCGACCTGTCCCAATACGATACCGTTTTCATCGGTGCGCCGGTTTGGTGGGGAGATTGGCCAATGATTGTGTATTCCTTCTGTGAGACCGCCGATCTCTCCGGCAAGACACTGATCCCATTCTGCACTCACGAGGGCAGCGGCCTGTCCGGCTTCGACCGGAAGCTGGCCTCCGCCTGCCCGGACAGCACCGTACTGGACGGTTTCGCCATCCGTGGCAGCGACTGTCAGAACGACCGCAGCAATGTGGAGAGCAAGGTGCAAAGCTGGCTGGACGAATTGGGCTATTAAGGAATGACGATGAAACAAAAGCAAATTGTCCGCCTGTGCGTGGACGCCGCCATGACTGTGGTGCTGCTCCTCCTGATGGGCTATTCCCGCATCGGGGAGGAGGCCCACGAATGGCTGGGGATCGGAATGACCGTGCTGTTCGTGCTGCACCACATTCTGAACCGGAAATGGATCGCCGCGTTATTCCGCGGGAAGTACACGGCATTTCGGGTGTTCCAGACCCTGCTTGCCGGTGTGATTCTCGTGGGACTGGCCATTTCCGCCTGCACTGGGATTATGCTTTCTAAGCATGTTTTCCGCTTTCTTGGCATTGGGACCGGCATGGCTGATGCCCGGGAGCTGCATCTGCGCAGCGGGTATTGGAACTATATCCTGCTCTCGCTCCACCTTGGCCTGCACTGGGTCATGATCATGAGCCTGATCGGTAAACGATGCAAAAACAAATCCGCCTTTTTGAAATGGATTGCCCGGCTCCTGGCCGCGGGGATCGCAGTATACGGTGCCTACGTCCTGTTTTCCCGGCAGATCACTGATTACCTGTTCGGCACGGTCGGTTTTTCCTTCATTGACGAATCGGAGCCGCTGATTCTGTTCCTGCTGGACTACCTGGCGATCATGGGGACCTTTGTATTCCTCGGCCACTATACCGCCAAGATCCTGCGTATCCGCAGACCAAAAAAGCCATCACTTACCTAAGCAGACTAAAAGAATTATAAATATTGCATAAAGCTATAATTGCAGCAACGCGGATAGTTCGAATTCGGTCACTCAGACCAACTATGTGGACAACCCCTTTGTACTGTTCACATGGTTGTTTTGTATCTGTAACTGGATGCGAAAGTCGACATTCAGAGAACTGCCGTGCCCTACTGCAAGTGCAGCTATGTCTGCCTGCTGTTGAGCTGCACTTGCCAGACGAGGTGATCGATTATGTTTATGTGGAATCTGATACTGGCGTTCATCGGGATCATTGGACTCACGGCGGTTATCTACGTCGCTCGCAGGATCCACCGGTTCTCATTTATCAAACGTTTCGGCGAAAAGCACGGCTTCCTCGCGTGGGTCGTGTCATTCCTTGCGGTCGCGGCAGTCGGACTGTTCGCGCTGATCAACCTGTACGTGGTGGTGATCGTGCTGCTGCACCTGCTGTTCGCCTTCCTCCTGTGCGACTTTGTCGGCTTCATCGTGCGGAAGGCGGCGAAGCGAAGCTTCGGCTACGACGTGCAGAATATCGCGGCGCTCCTGCTGGCGGCGGTCTATCTCGGCGCGGGCTGGTTCCTCGCGCATCACGTCTTTGAAACGGATTATACGTTCTATACCGACAAGGCCGTCGGCGACGGCTTCCGCATCGTGGAGATCGCGGACGCACACATCGGCATCACACTGGACGGCGCGGACTTCGCCGCGCAGATGGAGCGCGTGCAGCAGACGCGACCGGACGCCGTCGTCATCGTCGGCGACTTCGTGGATGACGACACGGAGAAGGAGGACATGCTTGCCGCCTGTCAGGCGCTCGGGAAGCTGGAAACGACCTATGGCGTGTACTTCGTCTTCGGCAACCACGATAACGGCTATTTTAACTACCGCAACTTTACCGCCGCCGAGCTGCGCGGCGCGCTTGAGAACAACGGCGTGACGATCCTGGAGGATGAGAGCGTGCTGCTGGACGACAGTTTCTACCTCGTCGGCAGACGCGACCGTTCGTCGCCGGGACGCGCGTCGGCAGGCGATTTGACAGAGGGGCTTGACACCTCTAAGTACATTATCGTTCTCGACCACCAGCCGAATGACTACGCGAACGAGGCGGCTTCCGGCGCGGACCTCGTCCTGTCGGGACATACGCACGGCGGACACATCTTCCCCGCCGGACTGGTCGGACTCGCAACCGGCGCGAACGACCGCACCTACGGAACGGAAGTGCGCGGCGGCACGACCTTCGTTGTGACCTCCGGCATCTCCGGCTGGGGCATCCCGTTCAAGACCGGCGCGATCTCGGAATTCGTCGTGATCGACGTGTATTCTGAATAAAAAACTCCGGAAAGAAGGCAAAGATGATGAAAGATTATCTCGGAAAAGACATTTTCAAGCTCGGTTTCGGCCTGATGCGCCTGCCGAAAAACGAGGACGGCAGCATCGATATCCCGCAGGTCGCGGAAATGGCGGACCGGTTCCTTGCCGCCGGCGGCACCTACTTTGACACCGCCTACGTCTACGACAACGGCGCGTCCGAGGAGGCGTTCCGGAAGGCCGTAGCGGAACGGCACCCCAGAGAGCGTTATACTCTCTGCACCAAACTCTGCGCGTGGCTGCAATGCCACGACGAGGAAAGCGCGAAGCAGCAGTTTTACACCAGCTTAGAGCGCACCGGCGCGGGGTATTTCGACTTCTATCTGCTCCACGCTCTGCAGCGCGGCAACTACAAATTGTACGACGAGTATCACCTCTGGGACTTCGTCAAAGGGCTGAAAGAAAAGGGGCTTGTAAAGCGCTGGGGCTTCTCCTTCCACGCCGATCCCGAACTGCTGGAGGAGCTGCTGACCGCGCATCCCGAGGTGGACTTCGTACAGCTGCAGATCAACTACGCCGACTGGGAGAATCCCGGCGTGGCGGGACGAAAAAACTGGGAGATCTGCAAGGCGCACGGCAAGCCCGTCACCATCATGGAGCCCGTCAAGGGCGGCGTACTGGCGGATCCGATCGCCTCAGTGAAGGCCGTCTTCGACCGCAGCGGCAGCAAGGCCTCCTACGCGAGCTGGGCGATCCGTTACGCGGCGAGCAAGGAGAACGTCATCACCGTCCTGTCCGGCATGAGCAATTTGGCGCAGATGGAGGACAATCTCAGCTATATGCGCAATTTCCAACCCCTGACGCCGGAGGAGGAAGCCGTTGTCGCGCAGGCGCAGGCCGCGCTGAACGCGGATCAGTCCATTCCCTGCACCGCCTGCCACTACTGCACCGACGGCTGCCCGATGGAGATCCCGATCCCGGAGATCTTCGCGGTACAGAACCGCAAAGATGGCAGTCCGCGCTTCCGGACCGTCCGGGAGTACGGCATCGTCACGCAGGGGAAGGGCAAGGCAAGCGACTGCATCCAATGCGGGCAGTGCGAGGCCGCCTGCCCCCAGCAGCTTCCCATCATCTCCCTGCTGGAAGCGTGCCGGGAGTGGGAAGAATAGCCAATCCGAAACAACAATATTCAGGAGGAAACTACGATGAGCAAAAAAGTACTGATCCTGTCCGGCAGCCCGCGCAAGGGCGGCAATTCCGACCTGCTCTGCGACGAATTTTTGCGCGGCGCGGTCGAGGCAGGCCACAAGGTCGAGAAGATCCGCGTCGCGGAGAAGAAGATCGACTACTGCAGCGGCTGCTATTTCTGTCAGACATCCGGCGGTGCCTGTGCCAAGAAGGACGATATGCCCGAAATCCTGCAGAAGATCATCGACTCCGATGTGATCGTGCTGGCCAGCCCCGTCTATTTTTACTCCATCGACGCGCAGCTCAAAACGCTGATTGACCGCACGGTCGCCCGCTGGACGGAAGTCAGGGACAAGGCGTTCTACTACATCGCCACCTGCGCCGATGAGGACGAGGAGGCGGTGGATCGGACGATCGAGTGCTTCCGCGGCTACGCCGACTGCGTGGAGGACGCGAAGGAAATGGGCGTCATCCGCGGCGCCGGCGTCTACGAAAAAGGTGAGATCAAAAATACACCCGCGTTCCGGCAGGCGTATGAGATGGGAAGATCGGTTTGATGAACGTTCTGACACTTTCGTATGGAACAAAGGGCGTAACGGAGAAAAATCACATAATATTTGTAATTACAAAAAGCGCGTTTTACCTTGAATCTTATGTATTTTCTAAATTATTATTATATTGTTTTTCTGCGGAGAAGAATGGCATTCAAGAGGACAGCGGTTCGATCCCGCTTATCTCCACCACAGAAAAAGGACATCCGAACGGATGTCCTTTTTCTGTGGTGGAGATAAGCCCATGAGAGAAGCAACGGTTCGAACACAAGGATTTCTTTTGCGGAGCAAAAGCGACGCGGAGCGGCGGAACGCCGCAGGCGTTCAAATCCGCAGTGTCACGGAGGCGCACAGCGCCGGAGTATCCCGCTTATCATTCAAATAAATGTTATCCGCAAATATGTCTAACTGTGGAATTATCTTCAAAGAATAGACACCGAGGCATAGGATACGACGCCTGCCATCGAACTCGATGGAGATACCTCGTATCTGCTCCCGATGTCTATTACTATTCTATTTCAAAATGACTGTTAATGTCAATCCCCAAACGCAAAAGCGCCACAGCGTGGCGCGGGCAACGCCGAAATCCGCAGTGTCACGGAGGCGCACAGCGCCGGAGTATTCCGTTTATCTCCACCACCTGAAAGCCCTTGCAAACACTACGTTTGCAAGGGCTTTTGCTTATTTTTTCAAGAGGCTGAAACGCGATTTGTGTGGAGTTTGTGTGGAATAGGCTATTATGCATAAAGCGTTACATTACAAGCCGAAAAATCAAATTATCCACTATATATTGATTTGAAAGAATTTTTCCGAGATCAAAATGGAAGTAGGTGAATGATTTAGTATAATTAGTATAATGAAATAGCAGACAGCGTCTCTTGCATGGGCGGCTTTCTTACGGTCGTGCAGGATGTTGCAGCATTCTGCACGACATTTTTATTTGTGGCATCTTAACCACGATTATAATTATAACAAATATTATGACATTGTCAAGCAATTTTTGATATTTTTATAAATGGTTTTATTATGGCGTCTTGATAATGCGGACAGCATCTCAATTTTCTTGATGTCCGAAAAATATGAGATACAATCCTATATTTTCCTTGATGTTTTGAAAAATTATGATATACTATCAATATATTCCACACAAACACAAGGGAGACGACTCGAAATGAACATGACACAAAGAATCAGGATCCTTCTTGTCACGCAGGGAAACATTTCGGAAGCGGAGCTGGCAAGAAGAATGGGAATCACGCCGCAAAAGCTGAGCTATAAGTTTAAGAAAAACAATTTTACGATTCCCGAGCTGGAACAGATTGCAAAAGTGCTTGACTGCACCTTTGAAACTGCCTTCCGTGTCAATAGTACCGGCGAGGCCATCTGAATTTCATACTATAAAATATTAACTGCCTGCCATAGTGACTTTGTGAATCTCAACTAAGGCTATGACAGGCAGTTCCTGTTTCGAGATAATAGAAATCAGCGATTCTTTGTAAAAACGATTATTTGCCAAAATCCATGATTCTGTTGGGCTTTGTATTTCAGCATACGCTGCGGCGCGATCGCTGTGTGCGGATCAATGCCGCCAGAAAGACGGTAAACAATGCCGCAGCGACAGCCGCGCCTGCGATACAGGACACGTTCTGATCGAGTTGGAAGCCCTCTTTCGCCATGAGGATGTAAGTCACGCTGACGGCGCTCATAAAAGTCGCGGGGAAAGCCGTCAGCAGAGAGCCGAAGCGGTACTTCCCCTTTTTGAGCAGATACGCGGTCGACACCCACAGCGCGATCATGGCGAGGGTCTGGTTGCTCCACGAGAAATAGCGCCAGATCGTCTGGAAGCCGTTGTCGTTGACGATGGCGAACCACGTCAGCAGACCGCCGACAATCAGCAGCGGGATCGTGATCAGCAGGCGGTTTTTGATCTTCTTCTGTTCCAGATGGAAGGTCTCGGCAAGGATCAGCCGCGCGCTGCGGAAGGCGGTATCGCCCGAGGTGATGGGGCAGGCGACCACGCCTGCGACCGCGAGAACGCCGCCAAAGACGCCGAGTACGCCGGTGGAGATCTCATACACCACGTTCGACGCGCCGTTTGCAAGCGCCTCGCTCAGCAGCTGCGTCGTGCCGTAGAAGGACACGCCCGCCGCCGCCCAGACGAGAGCGATCACGGACTCGGAAATCATCGCACCGTAAAAGATCTTTCGACCTTCTTTTTCCGAACGGATGCACTTGGCGATCATGGGCGACTGCGTGGCATGGAAGCCCGAGATCGCGCCGCAGGCGACCGTGATGAACATGTACGGCCAGACCGGTGTGCCCTCCGGGTGCAGGTTTTGCAGGGAAAGCTCCGGAATCGTGAACTTTCTGCCGGAGAACAGGATACCACCGATGACCGCGGCCGCCATGACGATCAGCAAAACGCCGAAGACAGGATACAGCTTGCCGATCAGCTTGTCGATGGGCAGCAGCGTCGCGAGCAGATAATAGGCAAGAATGACGACCGCCCAGAACGTGCCGTTCATCCAGTCGGGCGTCAGCTTGTCGAGCAGGCCTGCGGGGCTGGTAACGAACACCGTGCCGCAGAGCACCAGCAGCACCACCGAAAAGATGCGCATGACCCACTTGGCGACGTTCCCGAGATAGGTTCCCGAAAGCTCCGCGATCGAAGCTCCCCCGTGACGGGAGCTGATCATTCCACTCATATAGTCGTGCACCGCGCCGCCCAGGATCGAGCCGAACACGATCCACAGGAATACAACCGGCCCGAACACCGCGCCCATCAGCGCGCCGAAGATCGGCCCCGTGCCGGCAATGTTCAAAAGCTGCACCAAAAACGCCTTCCACGGCTTCATCGGCACGCAGTCCACGCCGTCGTTGATCGCGATGGCGGGCGTCTGCCTGTCGTCCGGTGCAAAGATCTTTTCCGCGACCCTGCTGTAGACAATGTACCCCACAATCAGAACCGCAAAGGAAATCAGTAAAGAAATCATACAATCCCTCGTTTCTGCAGCAAATATATCGTCAGCATGGGCAACGGCAGCGAAAGGAGCAAAAATTCCACGATCAGCATGAAACAGACTGCCGCGCGAGATACAGGAATAATACAGGGGTTCGTTTCGAGGAGGGTTGAAAGGAAGCATAGCGAAAATGCGATAAAACAGCACAGGAAGAAGCGCTTGCTCCAGCGGTCGAGCCTCGGAATGATCGCGGTAAACCACACGTCCGTCAAGCGCAGCAGCAGCGCTGCGCCAAAGACAGAGAAGTTAGAAAAAAACAAACCAGCTTATCACGCAACTGCGCCTCCCATCGGAAAAGGATAGCGCAGCATCTTCAGCTGCTCCCGGACGCAGTCCGCAGTCAGCTGTTTAATCAAAAGCTGCAGGCGCCGGTGTTCCGCGCATCGAGGGAGCAGTCGGCGTAGGCAGTCAGAAACACGACGTTGGTGTGGGGGTTCTATGATTATAATAATCCGAAGCGTCGAAAAATGCAAGCAATGAGCGAAAAACCGAATTTGACAATCTGAAAACCCCCTTGATTGGCGCTTCGAAACGTGCGATAATACAATCAGCATGATCCGCGCGGTTCTCGAGGGGATTCGCTTCACCTGCGCTGGCTGCCGGAAAGTGAAATGCGGAAGGTGAAACCGTCCGACGTCATCCGATTCGTCGGCGGCGCGTTGTCGCCGGTCACCTGCCAGATGCTGGTGGACATCATCGGACGGCCCGTCGAGACGGAAAACAATACACTTAGAGAACCGTGCGGTATATGAACGCAACTATCAGGTATTCAAGCTGCTTTACAGGACCAACGCCGCGAGTTTTCGGGAGCTGAACGGCTGAGAGAAAGGACCCGAAGCGCAAGCGCGGCTGGTCGGGGAGCTTTATGGGCAGGAAGTCCATGGGCAGGCTTGCAAATATGCATAAAAGCGGATGTAAATGCTGAATGTTATGAATAAAACTGAGCAGGAGGAAACGAAGATGAGGATCACAAAAATCGAAAACGGAGCAGAGCTGACCGTCGCCCTGGAGGGCCGCCTTGACACCACCACTGCGCCGCTGTTGGAAAATGAACTGAGCGCGAGCCTGGGCGACGTCAACGAGCTGACGCTGGATTTCGACCACCTGGAATACATCTCCTCGGCGGGACTGCGCGTTCTGCTCTTCGCGCAAAAGATCATGAGCAAAAAAGGCGGCATGAAGATCGTGAACGCCAACGAAATGGTGATGGAAGTGTTTGACGTCACCGGTTTTTCCGATATTCTGACGATTGCATAGAGCAAAATGACGGAAGCAATCTCTGATCTGCGGGTCACGGAGGAGAAAACTATGGAAGAACAATTATTCAGAAAAGAAAGCGTGGAGCGTGTTTCCTCGCCGGAGCGGCTCGGCGATTATCTGCACGTCACGTCCCCGACAATCTGGGTCGTGCTGACAGCGGTGATCCTGCTGCTGGCGAGCCTGTTCGTATGGAGCAGCGTGACCGCGATAGAAAGCTATGCTGCGGGACGTGCCGAGGTGCGAGGCGGCGCACTGACCATGACCTTTGACGATGTGGAAAAGGCTGAAAGCATTGCCGTCGGCATGGACATCAAAGTGGGCGATATTACGACGCCTGTTTTGTCCGTTGGTATGGACGAAGACGGCAGGCTTCTGGCTGTGGCGAACACCGATCTCCCGGACGGAAGCTACGACGCCCGCGTTATCTTCAAAAGCACGCAAATCATCGATATTTTGTTTAACTAAAAGGTGGCGGCGATGAAAAAACGGAAAACGAGGGTCGCCAAAGTACCTGTGGTCATGCAGATGGAGGCGCTGGAGTGCGGCGCCGCCAGTCTGACGATGGTGCTGGCTTATTACGGGAAATGGCTGCCGCTGGAACAGGTGCGTTTGGACTGCGGCGTCTCACGGGACGGATCCAACGCGCGCAACGTGATGCAGGCCGCCCAAAGATACGGGCTGACCGCCAAGGGCTTCCATGCGAGCGTTGACGCTGTGAAAAAAAGCGTCGCCTTTCCCTGCATCATCCATTGGAATTTCAACCACTTCGTGGTGCTCTGCGGTTTTCGGGGGAAGTATGCCTATCTGAACGACCCGGCGCGCGGCAGCATCCGGGTGCCGATGGAGGAGTTTGACAAGGCGTTCACCGGAATCTGCATCACCTTTTCTCCGTCGGAGATCTTCCAGCCTGGCGGAAAGCGGAAGAGCACCCTTGCCTTTGCAAGAAAACGGCTGGTCGGCGCGGGCGCTGCCGTGGCGTTCGTGATGTTGACGAGCATCATCGGCTACCTGTTCACGGTCGTGAATCCGGCCTTCTCCCGGTTCTTTTTGGATCGCTTGCTGACGAACGAAAACAAAGAGCTGCTTATGCCGTTCATCGTGCTTGTCGCAGCAATCAGCGTTTTGCAGGTGTTCGTCACGGCAATACGGGCGGTTTACGTGCTCAAAATTCACGGCAAGATGGCAGTCATGGGCAGCAGCACGTTTCTGTGGAAGGTTCTGCGGATGCCCATGGAGTTTTTCTCCCAGCGACTGGCGGGAGACATTCAGACGCGGCATCAGGCAAACACAAACATCGCGGCGACGATCGTTAATACGCTCACCCCGCTTGTGATCAGCCTCATTATGTTGGTCTTCTATCTGGTCGTTATGCTGCGCTACAGTCCCCTTTTGACGCTGATCGGCGTTCTGAGCATCGCGCTGAACATCTTTATGAGCCGCCTGATTTCAAACAAGCGCATCAACGTCACCCGCGTTATGGCGCGGGACAGCGGGAAACTGGCCTCCGCAACGGTTTCCGGCATTCAGATGGTTGAGACCATCAAGGCCAGCGGCGCGGAAAACGGCTATTTCCAGAGGTGGGCCGATTTCCAGGCCTCCGTCAGCGCGCAGACCGCGCGCTTTACCGCGCTGAACCAATATCTGGGCATGATCCCGGCGTTTGTCACCACTTTGGCAAACGCGCTGGTGCTGGTTTTAGGAATCTGGCTGTGTATGCGCGGTGAGTTTACGCTGGGTATGGTGACGGCCTTCCAGTCCTTCATGATGTCCTTTATGACGCCCGCTATGACGATCATCACGGCGGGACAGACGATTCAGGAGATGCGAACGCAGATGGAACGGGTAGAGGACGTGATGGAATACCCGGAGGACGTTCATTTCTCCGACGCCCCCGTCACGGAGGACGCGGACTACGACAAACTCACCGGCGAGGTGGAACTGAAGAACGTGACCTTCGGCTACTCCCGCCTTGCGCCTCCGCTGATCGAGGATTTCTCCCTGCATATCAAGCCCGGCGGCCGGGTGGCGTTGGTCGGAGCATCCGGCTGCGGCAAGTCCACGATCTCCAAACTTGTTTCCGGGCTGTATCGGCCATGGGGCGGCGAGATCCTGTTTGACGGCAAGCCGATCCAGGAGATCGACCGCGCCGTGTTTACCGGCAGCGTGGCGGTTGTAGATCAGGACATCATCCTGTTTGAAGATACGATTGCAAACAACATCAAAATGTGGGACAGTTCCATCGAGGATTTTGAGATGATTATGGCTGCCCGCGACGCGCAGATCCATGACGACATTATGGCACGACCCGGCGGATATCAGGAAAGGCTCGCCGAGGGCGGGCGCGACCTCTCTGGCGGACAGCGGCAGCGGTTGGAGATTGCCCGCGTGCTGGCACAGGACCCCCACGTGGTTATCATGGACGAGGCGACAAGCGCTCTGGACGCGCGGACAGAATATGAAGTCACGAAGGCGGTCAAAGAGCGCGGCGTGACCTGCATCATCATCGCCCACCGGCTCTCCACGATCCGTGACTGCGACGAGATCATCGTCCTGGATCGCGGCAAGGTGGTTGAGCGCGGCACCCACGAGGAGCTTTACGCCAAGGGCGGTTATTATACCGAGCTGATTTCAAGCGATTGAGGAAAGGAGGGAAACACTTGGGCTGGTTCGATGAACAAATCAGACTTCGCAAGAACAAGGACCAGGAGATCTTCGAGGATTCTATTTTTGAGATGGCGTCCGCGGTGATGGGCAAGCGCGGCGCCGGCAATCTGAACGACGAGCGCATCATCACCAAGGCTGCTCTCGACGAGATCTTGAAATACTACCGCTGCAAGCCCGTGGACATTCCCGATTCTCTCAAAACGCCGGAGGATCAGATGGACTACGCCCTGCGGCCGCATGGTATTATGTTCCGGAGGGTCGTGCTCACGGAGAAATGGTACCGAAAAACGTTCTCTCCTATGATCGCCTACTGTGCAGAGAACGGACTTCCGGTGGTACTGCTGCCGGGGAAATTCGGTGGCTACTACTGGCACGACAAGGATGGAAACAAAATAAAGGCAAGCAAACGCACCGCATCTCGGCTTTTGCCGGACGCGATCTGCTTTTACAGTTCGCTGCCCCTCAAGAGAATCGGGGTTTCCGCCTTGCTGGGCTATATGAAGTCCTGTCTCAACTGGACGGACTTCGCCATGCTGATCGGCTTGACGCTTTTGGTAACGTTGGTCGGCACGTTGCTTCCGCTGATTACCAAAATGATGTCCGGCTTTGTGCTGGAGAGCGGCAGCGGACTGATTCTGTGGAGTACCGCGATCCTTATGCTCTGCGTCCTCATCTCCTCACAACTTCTCACGGCGTCGCGGGAACTGGCAATGTCAAGGATCCAGATCAAGGTCGGAGCCCCCATGGAGGCTGCGATGATGTCGCGGCTGATGAACTTGACGACGCCGTTCTTCCGGCAGTTTTCCGCAGGCGAACTTGCCGGCCGCAGCTGGGCGATCAATAAACTCTCCGCGCTCCTGTTGGGCGGCGTATTCTCCACAGGCCTGACGGTTGTCGCCTCATTTCTCTACATAAACCAGATCTTTACCTACGCCCCGGCTTTGGGGGTCCCGGCACTCGTCGTCAGTCTTGCAACGATTGCGCTCACGCTGTTGATCAGTTTCATGAAGATGAAGCAGCAACGGGAGTATATGAAGGCGGCGGCGGAGGAATCCGGCGTCAGTTACGCCATCATTTCCGGCATTCAGAAAATCAAACTCTCCGGCGCGGAGAAGCGCGCCTTTGCAAAATGGGCGAAGATCTATTCTTCGGGTGCGGGGATCGAATATAACCCGCCGATGTTCCTGAAAATCAACTCTGCCGTTTTGCTGGCGGTTTCGCTTTTCGGCACGGTATGGCTCTACTTCCGCGCAGCCTCCTCCGGCGTCAGTCCTGCGGCATATCTTGCCTTTACCGCCGCCTACGGCACGGTCACCGGCGCGATGACAGCGTTTTCGAACATTGCGGCCTCGGCGGCGCAAATCAAGCCTATCCTGGAGATGGCGGAGCCGATCCTGCAAGCGGAGCCGGAGACTGCGGAGGGCAGGCAGATCGTGACAAAGCTCTCCGGCGGCATCGAACTGTCCAATATTTACTTCCGCTATCAGGAGACGATGCCCTACATCCTGAACGGCCTGGATCTGAAGATCAAGGCGGGCGAATACGTCGCCATCGTCGGCAAAACGGGCTGCGGAAAATCGACACTGATGCGGCTGCTCCTTGGCTTTGAAACGCCGGAGAAGGGAGCGGTTTATTACGACCGGAAGGACATCCGTTCCCTTGATTTGCGTTCCCTGCGCCGAAAGATGGGCGTAGTGACGCAGGACGGAAGCCTGTTTTCCGGCGACATCTATTCCAACATCACCGTCTCCGCTCCGCAGCTCACGCTGGACGAGGCATGGGAGGCGGCAGAACTGGCTGGCATTGCGGACGACATCCGCGCCATGCCGATGGGGATGCATACCTTTGTCAGCGAAGGACAGGGCGGCATTTCGGGCGGCCAGAAGCAGCGGCTGATGATTGCCAGAGCCGTTGCCCCGAAGCCGAAAATTCTCCTGTTCGACGAGGCCACCAGCGCCCTGGACAACAAGACGCAGAAGCAGGTGGCGGACGCCCTCGAAGGGCTCAAATGCACCCGTATTGTGATCGCCCATCGCCTTTCTACGGTGAAATTCTGCAACCGCATCCTGGTGCTGGACGGCGGAAAGATTGCAGAGGAGGGTTCTTACGACGCGCTGATCGCCAAGGGCGGCATTTTCGCTGAATTAGTAGAGCGCCAGCGGATCGACGTGTAAGCGCCGCCAAAACTGCCGCGCGGCAGTGTAGAGAAATACGCACAGGAGAGGTTATCGATTGATGGAAAAGCCTATTCAGGATAAGTTTGAACTGACTGCGTCGGGGATCGACCATTCCGTCGAGCAGACGGCTGAGCTGCTTGCGAAGGAAAAGATCGATCCGAAGGACGCGCTTCGTCTGCGCTTTATGCTGGAAGAGACGATGCTCCAGTACAGGGACGCGTTCTCGGAAACGGCTGAGGCCTCGCTGCGCTCTTCCCGGTTTTTCGGCGCATTCCGCGTCTCCCTGCGAGTCAGGGGCGAGAGCCTTGATCCCTTCCGCGAGAAGGAGACCTCCGAGACGTCCGTCATGGGCTCGCTGCTGGCAAATTCCGAAACGCTCAACCGGGCCTGGCGCTACCGAGGCGGCGCAAACCTCGTCACCTTCACCGTGGCAAAAAAGCACCGCGTTAGCCAGCTTGTCACCATTCTCCTCGGCATCGGCATCGGCGCGGCAGCCGGACTGCTGCTGAAGCTCCTAACGCCCGCTACCGCGCCTGAGATCGCCGAGCGGATCATCACGCCGCTCACAAACGCCTTTACCGGGCTTCTGTGCGTGATGGCGACGGTGATGTGCTTCGGCGCGATCACTCTCGGCATCGTGCGGCTTGGTGATATTTCCACGTTCAGCAGCATCGGCAGGCGGATGATCCGCGGCTTCCTGCTGGTGGCCTTCCTGCTCACGCTGCTGAACACGGCGTGGATGATCCCGGGCATGACCTTCGGCATGTCGTCCCGGGTGTCGATCGACTTCTATGATTTTTATGACATCCTGCTCGGTTTCGTGCCGAACAACATTCTTTCCCCGATCCTGAACTTCAATTCGGTCCATATCGTGATCATCGGCGTGATGTTCGGCATCACGATGCTGAAAATGGGGCAGAAATCCGACCGGCTGACCGAGGTTTTCGACGAGGTCAACACCGTTGCGATTCTCTCCAATTCCTCGCTCAACCATTTCATTTCCGCCTATGTCGGGCTGATGGTATGCGGGATGATCGCCTCCGGCCAGCTGGCAGTGCTCTCCGGCTTCTGGAAGCTGTTTTTGATCGTCGTGGCGGGCGAGGGCATCACGCTTCTTGCCTATACGCTCTATGTCTGTATCCGGCTGAGGGTCAGCGTGCGTACCTATCTGAAAAAGCTTTTGCCCTCGTTTATGATCTCCCTGTCGAGCGCGAACGTCGGCGCGGCATTTACCACGACCATTGACACGCTGATCGGCCCCCTTGGAGTAGACACGGATTTCGCGCCCTTGGCGTACAACCTCGGCGGCATCCTGTTCCGCCCCGGCTACTGCATCGTCTTTACGGCGTGCAGCATGTTCATGGCGAATTTGTACGGGGTCGAGGTGACGTGGGCGTGGCTGCTTGCGGCGTTTTTGCTGTCCTTTATCCTCTCGGTGGCGACCCCGCCGGTGATCGGCGGCACGACCGTGTGCTTCTCTATCCTGTTTTCACAGCTCGGCATCCGGGCAGAAGCGTTGTCCATGATCATCTCCGTGAACGCTATCTTTGAATTTTTGACGGTCGCCGTCAACAATTATTGTCTGCAAAGTCAGATCGTCCTGCTGGGGAACAAATTCGGCAAGCTCGATCACGCCCGCTTACGACAATAAAACGACCGTAAATCGTTTTAAATCAGCATAGAAAAGGAGCCTGCGTTTGGCAGACTCCTTTTCTATGTTCATTTGATATGATTCGTATTGAAAAAGTCCGCAATGACGGATTCGTCCTGCTTTTCCGGAGAGAACGCAATGGTTTGCATCAGCTTCATCACGGGCGGGTGTTCTTTTCTTTTTCAGACCAGGCTGCTCTTTGGCAGAACGGCGCTGCATTTGTTGGCGAAACGAGCGGTTTATTCTTGATTTGTCTGTCTGCCTATGCTATACTAAAATAGTTATAGTATAAGTAGAAGTCTGTCTATTACGCGAAAAACGAATCGGGAAAAAGAACCTTTTTCACGGGATAACCTGACAGGAGGAATGAGAATGAA
This sequence comes from uncultured Oscillospiraceae bacterium, assembly GCA_905233385.1. GTDB lineage: Bacteria > Bacillota > Clostridia > Oscillospirales > Oscillospiraceae > JAZOXB01. Next base: position 41,078 of record CAJOEH010000008.1, on the reverse strand, counting down.
TCGACACTTGAAACGAGGGCTCTGCCTGGTGCTGGCGCTGGTACTGCTGTTCCAGGCGGCGCCGGTCATGCAGGTCGGGGCGCAGCAGCTCACGCTGCCGGAGGTCGAACTCGGCGCTGAGATCCTGAACAGCGACGTGTTCTATCTGGCGAGCACCGCGGCGACCCTGCAGGAGGGCGCGAACGCGAGTTACCTGCTTCGCGTCGGCAGAGGCGGCGCGGCGGAAAGCGAATCTTCCGTGCTGATCAAGATCTCCGACATGACGGCGCAGTACGGCACAGACTATACCGTTGCCGCACTGGACGGCGCGGCGGAGGTGGAACTCCCGAAGGAGAACTATTCGCTGCTTGATCTGTTCCAGGGTACGGAATATGAGCAGAGCGAGCTCAAGCCGGAGGACGAGGCGGAGGATCTTCTGAACGAGGACCCGGAGGCGATGGAAGAGGCGCAGCGGAATTACGCCGAGGCGTTCAACATCCTTGCCGATCTGGCTGGCGTTGACGCCGACACCGAAACGGCGGAGCTGGACGAGGTCTCGCAGGCGCGCAACCTCTTTACCGGCGTGGAGGGCACGAACCAGCACCTCACGACGAGCGGCGATTCGCTGCAGCAGCTGCAGGACGTGGCAGACCTGATGACCACGCTGGTACCCGGCGCGGAGATCCGGCTGACCTTTGCGCCCGGCGAGAAGGAAAAATTCCTCGTTCTCTCTCCGATCGACAATGACGAGGGCGACGGCGACCGGACCTTCTATCTGATCCTGTCCGACCCGATCGGCACGACCACCAACAGCGCGGCGTCCTCCTGCGCGTGTACGATCGCGGACGACGAGGTGCAGACGCCCTCCGTCGTGCGCTTCTCGCAGGACACCTATACGGAAATCAAAGACGGCATGCTCCGCGTGACCGTCGAGCGCGAGGGCGCGCTGAACACCAACGTTTCCGTGACCGTCCGCACGACCGGCGGCTCCGCCGCGGCGGGGCGCGACTACGCCGAGGTGGATCGGGAGATGTTCTTCCCGTTCGGCATCGCGAGCCAGTACGTCGACATCCCGGTGCGCACGGACTATATTGAAAACGAAGCCGACTTCGGTCTGACGCTGATCCCCGGCGTCGACTGCACCGCCGAGGGCGACGCGCGCGCCGTCCTGACCGCGCCTGCCACCCGCGCCGCCGATACCGCAACGGGCGGCGAAGGCAACGAAGGCGGCGAAGGCAACGAAGGCGACGAAGGCGACGAAGAGGGCGAGGGCACTGCCAACAACCTCCTGATGGTCCGCACCCTCCCGGCAATCAACATCGAAGAGCCGTATTACACCGACAATTCCTATAATCCCGACTACTGCGGCCACAACGAGTACGATTCCTCGAAGGGCGCGTGGGCGCTGCAGTGGGACGAGGACGCATGGTTCACGGACTATGAGGGCCGCGTGCGGGCGAGCTGGAAGCTCACGGACGACGACGATCCGATCTACATCGCCGGCGCCCGCGTCAAGCTGGAGACCACCGGCAATCACGGCCGCGACGACCACCATTCCACCATCGGCATTTACGTTTCGGATTACTGGGGAACGGACGACGAGGACTGCGCCTACAAAGCGCAGCGCGCCTTCGGGAAGTCGACCGTCGACTTCTATATGACGGAGGCCGCCGCCAACAGCGCCCTGGGCAGGGATATCAATTATCTTTCCGTTCTGAACGACGCCGTCTGCGAGGACTGCAACTGGCTGTACATCTACAGCATCGAGCCGATCCTGCGCCCCTTCCAGGGGCGGCTGATCGACGCGAAGCCGATGACCTTCCTGCAGGAGGACGGCACCTACCGCGTGATCGAGGACGATCCCGCCGTCGCGGCGAGCATCAAGGACTCCGTGAAGGGCAAGGCCGTCTACTTCCTCGACGACGCCGTCACCGTCGTCCAGCCCAGCGGCGAGAACGTTACCCGCTATTCCCGCCTGGTCGGTCTGGACTACGTTCCTTACGGCAACGCGGACGCCGCCGGCGTGCGCATCGCGACCAGCGCGGACACCTCCAAGAGCATCGTCGAGGTCAAGCTGACGAAGGAAGTGCTGCACAGCACCTTCTGGTACAGCGGCGGCGCGTTCCTCCGCAACGACAACCTGATGAATACCTACCTGGACGACGACGACGTCAAGGATTTCTATAAGAACGCAGTCAGCTTCAACTATCCCACCTACGGCGACTTCGCGATGCGGCCCGTCTTCGAGTACGTCGACGCGAAGGTCACTCTGCAGAACCCGCTGGACGTGCCGGTCTGCTATACCATCAGCGGAACGGAATACTGGCTTGCCTCGAAGGACTCCTACGAGATCACCGGTCTGCACGTGGGCGACACGGTCGCGGTCACCGACCTGCGCGTCGGTCCGGGTTACGAGGGCACCTACAACCGCGTGGGCGTGGATCTGGAGTTCAAGACGGACAAAGCCGCCGCCAGCTTCACCGCTGGCTCTCTGTACTTTGACAACGACGCGCCGATCTACGTCGGCGGCAAGCGCCTGAGCTATCAGGAGGTCATCCTCAAGCCCGTCTTCACCGAGAAGGACAATCAGATCGTCGTCCGCGTGAAGACCGCCGACGTTTCCAAATTCGAGAAGACCGGCCTGTTCGCGCTGACCGGCAAGCAGAACGGCATCTATACCGACTACGTGGTCGCCGCGCCCGAGCAGACCATCCCCGGCCGCATCTACGAGATCATGGCGACTCCGAAGTCCGACAGCCAGGTCTGCATCTGGACGGTCTACAGCGGCTACCGCTACCTCGGCGGAAGCTTCCTCTTTGAAGCGGCGATCGCCGGCAGACCGGAGGAGAACGTCATCCAGCTGACGCTGGCGGCGGCGGCTTCCGAGATCAAACTGACCGGCACGCTGACCTATATGGACTACAACCTGCGCGCGGGAGAATCCGGCGGCGCTTCGGCGCGGCCTGCCGCGAGCGCGGCGGTCGCAGCCGGCACGATGTACGGCATCACGGACGAGGAAGGGCATCTGACCACCAACACGATGAAGATCCCGACCAACCCCACGCGCTACCGCGTGCGCTGCCTGATCTCCACCAACGGCTCCTCGGTCATCAAGGACATCACACTGACGAAGAAAACGGAGATCGACATTTCCCAGACCTTCGATTCCGGCCTCAGTCCGGTCGCCGCGCCGATCTACAACACGGTGCGCGTGACCTGCGCGCAGGCGGACGTCGACGGCCTGATCCCGATGAAGACCACGAGCAGCGGGAAAATGACCTTCAAGGTCTACTGCAGACCCGTTTCCTACACCTCGATGATCACCGGCGCGGACGGGAAAGTGACCAGCGCGACCTATTTTGAAAAGCCGCTGTCCGTGCAGCTCGTCACCCGCGACGCCGCCGGCAGGGAGCGCCGCGCCTGGGACGTTTCGACGACGCCCGTGCTGAACACGGCGACGGGCGAATACGAATTCACCTGCACCCTGCCGTACGTCGTCCGCGTCAAGGACGTCGCCGATCCTTCCCAGCCCGATTACGAGGACGCGAAGAAGGACGAAACGGTCATCTTCTCCGTCGAGCCGGGCGACACCTACTATCTGCGCCTGACGACCGACCTGCTCAGCGAGGTCGGCGATCTGGACTTCCCGCAGGAGCTCCTCGACGAATACAACAAGAATTACATCGAGCCCGTGACGGCGACGAAGATCAAGGAATTTTCCTACTCCGACGTCAGCACCGGACTGAGCATCTATCCGCCTCCCGAATACACGGTGCCGATCAAGCAGGGCCTGACCGATCCCATCGCGTTTGAGTTCGGCCACTTCGCGCTGCTCAACAGCGTGGGCATGAACTTCCAGTTCCCCTTCGTGAACATCGGCTATATGCAGATCGACCGCGGCTACCGCGTCTACATCGGCATCTCCGTGACGCAGATCGTGGATACGATCTATTCCAAGCAGATGGATTGCCCGATCTCCAAGTTCAGAGGCGACGACGGCACTTACTGGGGCGACCTCTTCTCTATGGCGCACCCCATCAAGAGCTTCGTCACTGCGCTCGGAGAGACCTGGGACATGGCGTTCAACCGGATCGGCGATCTGGCGAAGAACGGCGCGAAGAACCTCGCCAATCTCGGCGCGGCGCAGTGGCGCTTTGAGTTCGTCATCGGCGTCTACTTCGACTTCTTCTACATGAAATGCACCGACAGCACCGGCGTCGCGGTGGACGACTACGTCTTCAGCGGCATCGGCGGCTACGTCAGCATCACCGTGGGTTTCAAGAAAGCCTGGTACACGATCCTGCCCGTGGTCTTCATCCCGGCGTATTTCGGCATTGAGATCACCGTGACCGGCATGGGCTTCTTCGGCGTCCAGCGCGACGATACGCCGCCCGAGATCATCACCTATAACGACGCGAAAACGAAACCGCAGATAAAATTTGAAGGGCAGTTCGACGACGAATTCAACTGGTGCATCATGGCCTACGGCTGCGTCCAGGTCAGTCTGGGCGTCGGCCTGTGCGGCACGATCGGCATCCGCGTCGCCGTCGAATTCAACGCCATCGTGAACTACGAGCCCTCCGACGTGGAGGGGATCCGCGACTGGGGCGTCTTCCTGAATCTCCGCGGCGGCCTGCTGATCGACCTTTTCCTGTCCAGCATCCCGATCTGGTACGACGTCGTGAACCAGCCGCTCGGCAAGTTCGCAGACTTTGAGAACAGGTCCGCGCCCCGTGACCTGTCCTCGCTGGACCGCACCGTCGGCGACTTCCGCCTCCGCAGCGGCAGCGAAGAAACCTCCGAATGGGTAGGCAAGGCGACGGACAAGCGCGGCGCGTTCACGCCGAAGCAGACCTATACGCTGGTGAAGAACGGCTACGAGCACGCCGATCCGCAGCTCATCACGCTGAAAAACGGCACCGTCGTGCTGGCCTACCTCTCCAACGACCCCGACAAGGGACCCTATCAGCGTACGACGCTGATGATCACGACCTACAAGGACGGCGTCTGGAACGAGCCGGTCGCCGTGTCGGACGACGGCACCGCCGACTTCCAGCCCTCGATCGCCGAGACGAACGACGGGCGCGTCCTGCTCGCGTGGGTATCCACCGAGGCGGACGACATCGCAGAAGACACGGCCGTAGCCGACTACCTGCGGCAGATGGAAGTCTTCGCGGCCTTCGCCGAGATCGGCGAGGACGGCACCGTCACGGTCGGCGAAACGCAGCGGATCACGAAGGATCAGCGCGTGGTCGACGGCGAAGCGACGCCGCGGCACTACTACGACGCGAATCCCACCGTCGTCTGCGATACCGAAAGCGGCGACGCCGTTATCTACTATATCAAGTCCGGCTCCGCCACGGCGGACGGCGCGGAGCTCGCCAACCCCTACGTCAACGACTCCGTCATCTGCTACCTGCCGTTTGACGGCGCGAAAGACAAGTGGATGACCGACGAGTTCTACGAGGGCGAGATCGGCAACCCCGCCTCTGAGGCATATCTGATCGAGAACTTCTGCGGCCAGCGCTTCCTCGACGCGCCGACCTTTGTGACGCCGGACGGCGGCCGCGAATACTACGCGATCCCCGACTTTACCGCCATCGGCTACGACGGCCTTGCCGTCTACGCCTACACCGTGGACCGTGATTCGAGCAACGACACCGATACCGACAAGGAACTCCTGCTGCAGGTGTATTCCTTCAAGGATCACGCTACCTATCGCCGCATCAACCTGACGAACGACGTGACCTCGGACGCTCTGCCGCAGTTCATCCGCACCGACCGCGGTGAAGAAGGCACTGCGACGAAGCTCTTCTGGTACCGCGGCGGCAACGTGTGCTACATCGACGTTTCCAACCTGCTGCGCGAGGGCATCAATCCCGACGGCACGCTGATTGAGATGGACGACGGCTCCGGCGCGACCGCCGCGACGCCCACGATGGTCGCGACCGCCAAGGTGACAAGCGAGCAGAGCAATCAGATGGCGAACTTCCGTGTGGCGCAGGACGCGCAGGGCAGGATCTACGTCCTGTGGACCGAGGCCGTGCGCGGAGACGGCGACGATATCGTCGGCGCGCAGGAGGTGTTCGCCGTCGGCTACAACGTGGTCACCGACATCGAGCACGATACGACCACGAGCTGGTCGAAGCCCTATCAGCTGACGAAGTCCGGCCTGCAGAATGACGAGGTCGCGATCACGCTGGTAGGCGACGATCTGCTGATCGTCCACAATCAGTACGACATGGAAGTGACCGACGACGCGGGCGAGCCGCTGAAGATCATCGACATGACGCTCGCCGCCACCACGCTCGCGCCCTGCGGCTCCGTCGTGACCGACGACGTGGCGCTGACCTTCACCGAGCGCAAGACCGACGAGAACGGCACGATCATGGAAACGCCCGTGACCCAGCCGACGGCCGGCGACAAGCTGACCGCAAAACTGACGATCGACAACAACGGTCTCACCACCGCCGACGGCTATCACGTGGACGTCTACGCCGTCAAGGGCGAGACGGAGGAGCGAATCTTTAGTTACGATTCCGACACGCGCCTGCTGCCGAACGAAATGGAGGAGCTGACGTTCGATTGGACGCTCCCGGCGGACTTCGACAGCATGACCCTGCGGGTCGATACCAAGGAAAACAACTACAGCGATATTTACAGTTATGAGACGGCGCCGTTTGAGATGAGCGCCAACTATAAGTTCACCGAGGTGCGGACGTATCAGGCGGACGACGGCTTCCATTTCACCGGAACGCTGACCAACCTCGGCAACGCCGCGACCCGCGCGGACGAGGAGCTTTCCGTGGTCCTGACCGGCCCCTACGATCTGCCCGATGCGTTCAGCACCGAGGAGCGCATCCTCTACCGTGAGAATGCGCCGAAGCTGGAGCCCGGCGAGACCTGTACGCTGGATGTCGTGATCGACGTGCCGGCGGCGATGCTCGAGCGAAACGGCTACATCCGCGCCGTCGCCGACGTGAGCCATGAAGTGCCTTACGACGATCCGGTGATCTGCGAAACGGTGCGCAGAACGCTCGGCGGCAACGCAGGCGTGGAATTCAGCCTTACCCGTCCGCTCAACTTCACCCTATTGAACGGCAATGACCTGACGCTCGGCGTCGGAGAGGAAACGCAGCTCAGCGCGGCGATGGAGCTGCCCGATTATGTGGGCGGCAGCGAGGTGACCTACAGCGTGGCGGATCCGAACGTCGCCAGCGTAGACGGAAGCGTCCTGACCGCCGTTTCGGCGGGCGAGACCGAGGTCTACGCGACCCACACCGCAACCGGCGCGACCGTGTCGGTGCATCTGGACGTGACCGGCGGCGCGCAGCCGCAGGACAATCCGTTCACGGACGTGGACGAGGACGCCTTCTATTATGATCCCGTGCTGTGGGCCTATTATCACGACCCGCGGATCACGGCGGGCGTGACGGACACGACGTTCGTCCCGGACGGCGACGCGACCAGAGCGCAGGTTGTCACCTTCCTGTGGAGAGCCGCGGGCAATCCGGAACCCGAGGCGGGCGAGAATCCGTTTGCGGACGTTCCGGACGGCAGTTATTACGCAAAGGCCGTACAGTGGGCCGCCGAAAAGGGTATCACGAACGGCACCTCCGCGAAGACGTTCAGCCCGGGAAAGACCTGCACGAGAGGCGAATTCGTCACCTTCCTGTACCGCATGGCGGGCAGTCCCGCCGCTGCGGAGGGAACGGAGAATCCGTTCTCTGACGTAAGCGACAGCGCTTTCTACTGCAAACCCGTCCTCTGGGCGGTGGAGAAGAAGGTTACCAACGGCACCTCCGCGACGACCTTCTCGCCGGACAAACTCTGCACGAGAGGCGAGATCGTCACCTTCCTCTATCGCTATCTGGCGGAGGAATAATCCCGAAACAGCCCGGTCCCCGCAAGACTGCGGGACCGGGCAGGGGAGACTCTATGAATTGGAAAACAATAAGCGATCGAAAGGAGCTTTTATGATGGACAGCAAGAAGAATCTGAAAACGAAGGCGCAGGAGGCTGTGCAGAAGGCAAGCGAGGCCGTGAAAGCGGCAACGGCGGCGCTCAATGAAGCGAACGTCGCGCTGGAGAGCATCCGGGAGCTGGAAGCGGAAGAGCTGGATCAGGTCGCCGGCGGCGACGGCAGCGCATGGGGCGACGTCCCCACCGTCAACGAGTATGATTATCCCGTTCCGGGCAACAATCCCTGATCTGACCGCGAACCGCAGCATCTATCAAACTTCTAACAGGAGGGAACCCCTATGAAGCGAATGAAACGCGCTTTGAGCCTGCTTCTGACGCTGGTGATGGTGCTGGGCTGCCTTTCCGGCCTGACCCTCACCGCAAACGCGGAAACCGTCGAATACGACCTCTGGATCGGCGGCTTGCAGGTGACGAGCGACAACTGCCGGGACGTGCTGGGCGACGGCACGATCTCCTACGATCCGACCACGGCCACGCTGTATCTGAACAACGCCTACGTGACAAGCGGCACCAAGTCCTCGGCGGTCATCTACAATGACACCGGGAGCGCCCTGACGATCGACGTCACGGGCGTCAACCAGATCGGCTCGACCTCTTACGCCCCGTACGGCATCAAGTCGGATTACCGGGATTTCCATATCACCGGCAGCGGCACGCTGAATGTTTACGGCAGCCGCACTGCGCTCATCAGCCAGGCCGGCATCGTGTATTTTGACGAGCCGACGGGCTGCACGACCGCCAACTTCACGGGCGGCCAGTACGGTATGCGCGTGGCGAGCGTCTATATCGGCAACGCCAAGGTGCGCGCAGAGAGTCTTTGCACCGACACAGACCGCTGGGAGACTTCCACCTCGGTCTGCACCTACGCCGGCATCTGCGCGTACAGCTATGGCGGCGGCTCGAACCCGGATACGATCTCCGTCGGCAACGTCTCCGGCGGCACGGACAGCGTCGCCGAGCTGACGGCGATCTGCGAGGCGGGCGCGGCGGCCGACTGCTGGGCGCTCTTTGCGAAGGGCTCGATCCGGCTCGCTGACGACGAAGTTTTCGCTTCGCCTGCCGGGGCCAGCGTGAGCGGCACGCAGGGGACGTCCGTCACCGTGGTTGACAGCAGCAGTGCCCGCGCCCAAAGCGTATCGGTCAAGCCGCGGTCTTTAGTGCCTTATGACATCGAGACCAGCGAACTCTGGATCAACGGTGTGCAGGTGACGATGCAGAACAAGGACAGCATCCCGGGCCTTTCCGGCTGCTCGTTCGACGAAGAAACCAACACACTGTACTTAAGCGGCAATCTCACCTTCAATCAGGCGATGCCCGCCTCCGTCCCGGACTGCGCGATCTACAGCACCCTGCGCGAGCTCTATATCGAGCTGGCGAGCGGCTGCACCGTGACCGCGAGCGGGAAGGACTACGGGATCGTCGCTCTGGACAGCGAGGCAGTGCATATCCGGGGCGGCGGCTCGCTCGACCTCACGGCAGACAGAGCTGCGATCCTGTGCGACGGAAGCCTCTTTTTCGATGAGAGCGATACGACGCTGCAGCCGACCGCGACGCTCTCCGCCGGGCTGAACGCCGTCCGCGCGGGGAATATCTACCTCTGGAATGTCGATCTGAACGCAGCATCCACCGGAACGCCGGGCGCGAACGACGAGATTTCGGATTTCGCGGCGATCGCTGCGGCAAACGACGCGGGCAACGGCGGCGTCCTGCAGATCGGCTCCAACGACACGGCGTGGAAGAACAACGCGACGGTCTACGCGGAAAACGCCGACGCCTGCGCGATCTACGCGCAGAGCAGCATGGACCTTGGCTCGCTGGACATCCTGCTGCCGGAGCGCTATCTCTCGTATAACAGCATGCACCATACCCTCCGCGACGCGGATACGGGCAGCGCGGCGACCACAGTCTCCCTCCGACCTGCGGAGGAAGCCATCGGCACGACCTACGACCTCTGGGTCGGCGGCGTGCAGGTCTGCCTTGCCAACAAGAACGACGTCCTCGGCGACGGCGCGGTGCGCTACGACCCGGCGACGCACACCCTCTATCTGGACAACGCGGAGATCCTGTCCTACTATGACAGCGATTTCTACGGCGACAGCCATATTTTCTATAAGGAAAGCGACGCGCTGACGATCGTTCTCAGCGGTGAGAACGCCATCGGCAGAGAGAATTCCGGCGGGCAGAACGGCGAGTACGGCATCCAGTCGCTGAACGCCGACGTCCACGTCGTCGGCAGCGGCTCGCTCCAGATCTGGTATATGGCCTTCCTCGGCATCGAGTGCGGCTACCAGAACAGCCTGTATTTCGACGACGCGGTCAACCGCCCGACGGTGACCAGCCGTTCGGGCCGCCACGGCATCCACGCGAGAAATATCTACGTGGAACGCGCGGAGCTCTACGTCACCTGCAACGCGTATTTGAATAACGACGGCGACGCCACGGCGATCCTCGCCGAGGGTCTCTCCAACGACACCGCCGGCGGCATCCTGCAGATCGGCAGGAGCACCGGCGACGACAACGTCATTTTGGAGGCCGGCGTGGAGGAGGGCGGACGCTACGCCGTTTACGCGAAGAAACAGATCGTCCTGCAGAACAATGAAAAGATCGTTACTCCCGAGGGCGGCGGCATCTACAACAAATCCACGGTCATCGACCGCTACGGCGCGACCGTCCTGACGGTCCGCATCGAGCCGCACGAGCCTGCGCTCGACGTGAACGGCTACAACCTCTGGCTCAACGGCGCGCGGGTGACGGACGACAACAAGGACGGCCTGCCGGGCCTGGAGGGCTGCTCCTTCGATCCTTCGACCAATACCCTGTATCTGACCGGCGACGCGGTCATCGATCAGCCGATGATCCTGAATAACATCGCCTGCGCGGTTTACAGCGCCCTGCCCGATCTCTATATCGAACTGGACGACGACTGCTATGCGCAGATCGCCGGGTACGGCAACGGCATCTACGCCGCCTCCGGCTGTAACGTGCATATCCGCGGCGGCGGCACGCTTTCGATGTACGACATCGCCGACACCGGCATCCGCTGCGCCGGCGGCGGCGGCAAGATCTACTTCGACGGGCAGGATCCGGACGTCCGTCCCGTCGTGCAGATCGAAGCGGGCAAGTGCGGCCTGTGCGCCAACTTCATCTATCTTTGGAACGTCAATCTGGAAGCAGTCGTTACCAAAAGCAACTACGCAGCCAACGGCGACCCGTATTCGCCGATCAAGGCTCTGACCTATCAGTATATCGCGGGCAACGCCGCCCATTACGACGGCGGCGTGGTCGAGATCGGCTCCGACACGGCGGGCGAGGAATGGAAGAATAACGCCGTCATCTACGCCACCTGCCCGTACAATTACGCCATCTTTGCAAGAAGCATCTACGGCAGCAGCCCCGCGGGCGCGATCAACCTCTCCGCAGGAGAGCGCGTCTGGATCCCCAACAACACGAATATCGTCGACAGCAGCGGTCACGGCGACGCGCAGGGCTACCATTTCCGGAACACCACCACGAACAAGGACTGCTCGACAGTCTACATCGCGCCGAGCGGGGAGATCCCCGACGCGGAGATCGAATACGAACTCTGGGTCAACGGCGTACAGGTGACCGGCGAGAACGCGGACTTCCTGCCCGGCATGGGCGGCTCCTACTTTGACCCCGTCGAGAACACCCTGCACCTGTCCGGCAGGATCACGGTCAACGCCGCCGCGGACGGCAAGCCGGACGCGCCGATCTACACGACGATGGAGAATCTGACCATCGCGCTGGACTTCGGCAGGGCGGAGATCGCCAGTGAGGAACACGACTACGGCATCTACTCCACCCGCAATCTGCGGATCGTCGGCGACGGGATGCTGACCGTCAGCAAGGCGACGAAGGAGGGCATCCACGTCGGCGGCACGCTGACGCTCGACGATCCCGAGTGCAAGCCGGTCGTCAGCGCCTACGCGCGGCAGTACGCCGTCCGCACCGGCTCGCTGGTACTCAAGGAGGGCGAACTCAACGCCATCCTGCTGACCGCCGATCACACGGCGGGCGACGACGCGGCAGCGGCGAACGCGGCGATCCTGACAGGCACGATGACCGTCGGCACGGCCTCCGACCTGGTTTCGGAAAACAACGTCACCGTCTTTGCAAGCTGCGACGTATCCGGCGGCTACGGCATCTACGCGAAGAACAGCGCGCAGATCGTATCGAGCTACGTGGACGTCATCAAGCCGGTGAACTACAGTTGGTCGTCCGGCAGCCACTACGTCCGGGACGGCAGCGGCAATCCCGCGCGGATCGTGAGCATCGCGACGAAGGTCTACTACGACATCGAAGTGGACGAGGGCGTGGAAAACGGCGTTTTGGAGCTGCTCGACCATACTGACGGAAGGGCATTCCCGGGCAGTACGGTTACGTTCCGCACGGTTCCGGAGGAGGGCTACCGCTGCGAAGGCGTCGATATCTATTATAACGACGAAGCTTCTACCACATATACGCTCACGGGCAACAGCTTCGTCATGCCGAGCGAGGACGTCTATCTGACGGCAACCTTCTACATTTCCGGTCATGCGGTCAATATCGCAAACTTGGTCGGCGGCACGATCCAGGCAAACTGCCGTCTGGCAGATCCCAATACCAGAGTCGAGCTGACCGTAACGCCGGATGAGGGGTATCGTTTGGTTGGAGGAGTGACGGTAACCGGAGAAAGCGGCAACGTCATTCCGTCGAGTTATACCTGGTTTACCATGCCGGACGAGGACGTTACCGTGTCGGCGGTCTTCACAAAGATCGACTACAGCATTACGATTAACGACGGAGGCTACTCTTACGGGCATGTGGTTGCGGACAGATCGACTGCCACGATCGGCGATACGGTCACGCTGACGCTCAATATGCAAGCGGGCTATCAGTTAGCATATATGACGGCAGAAGCGCCTCTGATCGGTGAGACAGTAAACCTGAAAAGGACCGGGGACAACACATATCAATTTACAATGCCTGCCGCCCCAGTCATTATTGACGCCAGATTTGAGCAAGCCACCTTCGCAATCGATGTCGCTCCGATGGAGCATGGCAGTATCCGCGTCCAAAGCGACGGTCAGGAGACGACCACAGCGCGCTACGAGAAAACAGTTTCTCTGACCGTCTTGCCGGACAGTGGCTATGAGCTGAAAAGTCTGCGCGTAACGCATAACGATGATTCGCATACAGAAGTAAATATTTACCGGGAGAGCAGGAATCACTACTACTTCTACATGCCCGCTTCAAACGTCACGATCACTGCAGTGATCGGACCGGTTGGGGAGACGATCACGGTGAACATCACCGGGGCGGGCGAGCCGGTGACACTGACCGTTACCCCGGAGGAGGGCTGGGAGCTCAGCTCGCTGCAGGTTTTTAACAGCCAGTCGGATGAACTCACCGTTTCGGAGGATTACACCTTCACGATGCCGAATCTTCCTGTCACCGTCGAAGCGGTCTTTGTCCATGTGGATCACTGCTACGGCGATCCCGTCTGGACTTGGGACGCAAACAGCGCCACGGCGAGCTTTACCTGTACTGTCTGCGGACAGGAAGAGACTGCGGAGGCAACCGTCACCGCGCAGGAGCTGCCCGGACAAACGGACCTTACCGCAACTGTCACCTTCGCAGGCGAAACGTACACCGATACGCAAACCGTGTATAAAACCTGGAACATTTACGTCGGCGGCGTCCAAATCACCGGCAGGAACTATCAGGATATTCTGGGCGACGGCACGACGGCCTATGCCCCCCTAACCAACACGCTGACGCTGACAAACGCGCAGATCGAGGTGGTGAAACTTGCCGACGAGGCCTTTGGCATCCGCTACAACGAGAACACCAATGCCACAACGCAGCTTCCGCTGCGCATCGAGCTCAACGGGGTCAACACGATCACAGACGCCCAGCCGGACGAGGAAGTGATCGGGGCGTATGGCATCTGTGCATTTGCATCTTCGCCGGGTTACATCATCACCGGTACGGGCTCGCTGGATGTTACGATGCAGGCAGACAAGGCGTCGGTCCGGTATTACGGCGTTCATGTTCGCAAGGCGCTGACGGTCGACGGGGCGTCCGTCAAGGTTCACCTCTCCGGCACTGCCGCGAGCGTCGGCGTTGATCTGGTCTATAACGACAGCATTCTGCATCTTGTCAACGGCGCCTCGGTGGAAATCAGCGTCGGCGGGCACGCAGACACTGCCGCGCTGGCAAGCAACCGAAACGTTGCCTGCCTGGACGTTACGGCAGGCTGTTCCTTCGTAGCGCGCTCTGACAACCGCGCCTTCCATGAATTCGTCAGCGACCACATTGAACGGGTCAATCTGACTGACGCCTCGAAGGACTGCGGCGTGCTGGTCGGCGAGGAAAACGACCGCGAAAGCGCCGCTTCCTGGGATGAAAACACAGCACTGAGTTCTTACAAATATGTCGCTATTCCCGCGATCGTGCGCACGGTCTCGTTTGCAGCGGTGGAAGGCGGCACGGCAGGCATGGACCGCGAAACGGTCTACGACGGTCAGACGGTCACCCTGACTGCCACACCCAATGCTGGCTACACGTTCAGCCATTACGCTGTAACCGATGCGCAGGATCAGACTGTGGCGCTTCGCACTGAAAACAGCTTTGTGATGCCGGCATCTGACGTCACCGTTACGCCGAGCTTCCTTCCTATCGACTACACGGTGAGCGTGCTGGAGAACGCCAACGGTGCTGTCAGCGTCAGCGGCGATCCTGAACGCGCCCACGTCGGCGACACGATTACCTTGACCGCCAGCCCTGCAACCGGCTACGTTCTGCAAGGCTATGCCGTCACCGACGAGAATAATCAAACGGTTGCCCTTGCCGCGGAAGACAGCTTCGTCATGCCTGCCTGCAGCGTTACGGTTGAAGCAGTCTTCGTTCTGGCGGACTACAGCGTTCTGTTCAGCGACGTCACGGGCGGCACTGCCGATGCGACGCCGAACCCTGCGCATATGGGCGATACGGTCACGCTTACGGCCGATACAGCAGCGGGCTACCGCTTCAACGGCTTTGCCGTTGCCGAAGGCAGCGGACAGCCGGTTGCGCTTGTGACGGAAAATACCTTCGTTATGCCTGCGTCCGACGTCACTGTTATGCCGCTCTTTACCGCAATCGACTATACGATCGCCGTCCTGCCGACGAGCAACGGCACCGTGACGGTCAACAAGAGCACCGCGCACGTGAATGACGAGATCGTCTTCACCGTCACGCCCGCCGAGGGCTGCGCGCTGCAGAAATTGATCGTTTACGATTTCTCTTACAACACTTATCCGGTCACGGAGAACAAACTCACGATGCCCGCCGCGAATCTGATCGTGGTGGCGACCTTTACCGACAGCGCCTACAGCATCACGATCGCGGGCATGCAGCACGGCAACGTCACGGCAAGTCAGAACACTGCGGCCGCCGGAACGCGCATCACCCTCACGGTCACGCCGGAAAGCGGCTATAAGCTGAGCAGTCTCACGGTCACGGACGGCGAGGGCGCCGCCCTCCCTGTGCAGAACAATCAATTCACGATGCCTGCCTCCAACGTTACCGTTGCGGCGAGCTTCCTCGCCACGAATCCGACGCTCGTGTACTTCGTCGGCAACTCTCTGACCCTCGCGGGCGACATCGGCATCAACTTCTACGTCCAACTCAACGACGTGCCGCAGAACAGCGCGAAGATCGTCTTCACCTGGGGCAAGGACCAGACCAAGACGATGCGGTTCAGCGAGCTGACGGCGGACGGCAGCGGACGGTACAAGACCTTCGTGCAGGTCGCCGCCGCGGAAATGACGGATACCGTTACCGCAAAGCTCTATGACGGCGAAACGCTCGTCGCCGAGCAGCAGTATTCCGTCGCGCAGTACGCCAGATACGTCCTCGGCGCGAGCGACGCGGCTCTGCTCCCGCTGGTGGACAACGATCAGGAGAAGGTTGATTCTTTGCGCGCGCTCTGCAAGGCAATGCTGATCTACGGCGCGAAGAGCCAGCTCCAGTTCAAGTACAACCTCTACGCGCTGGCGGATCAGGGACTTGCCTATACGATCGACGACGTCGGCGCACTGGGCACGACCGTCTTCCCGGACGGCTTTGAGGCGGCCTGCGGCATCCGCTACTACGGCTCGTCGCTGGTGCTCGAAACGAAGACGTCCTACCGTCTGTATTTCACGGTAACGGATCAGGCCAAGCTCGACGCGATGACCGTGAAACTCGGCGGCGATACGCTGACCTACGGGACGAGAGACGACTACGTCTACTTTGAGATCCCCGACATCGCGGCGGCCTACGTGTTCCGGGATTACACGTTGACCTTCGGCGACATCGCCGTTACGGCGAACGCGGGCGAGTATATCATCAACGTGCTTGCCGGCAGCGACCAGACGCTGAAGGACGTGGTGAAGGCGCTGTACTGGTACAGCATGGCGGCGAAGACCTACTTCGACGTGGAATAACAGGAAGCGGGTGCTTGAATGAAACAATTCGAAATACCGGAAGTGCAGATCGAGCGCTTCATTCTCCGCGATACTCTGACGACCTCCGTCAACAACTGGGATCTGCCGGTCGTCACCGAGAACGATACACCGACGCCCACCGGCTGGGAGACGCCGATCTACCCGTAACCGCGATCCTGCAAGGCAGGATGCCCATTACTTTAATGCAAGCATACCGGGACCTTCCTTGATCCCGGTATGTTTCCACGGAAAGGAATATATAGAAATGGAAAACAAATTCGCCAGATTCATGCGAAATACCGGACCGGTGCGCTTCTTCTTTCCCCTTGGCATCGTGCTCATCGCCGTCGGTATCTTCCTGCTGACGCTCAATACCGGCAAGTATCTGGAGACCGTCGGCAAGGTCACCGGGGTGCAGGAGACCGTCAACCTTGAGAACAGCACTGTGTACGATATCGATTTCACCTACACCGCAGACGGCAAAGAGTATGCGGGCAGATACGACGAATTGTCGGAAGAATACAAGATCGGCGACGAGATCAAGGTTTTCTATAATCCGGAGGATCCCACGCAGATCACGAACTCGAAGCTGGGAGGGATCGTCGCTCCGATCATGATCGGCGTCGGCGTTCTGGCGCTGGCCTATGGGATATTCAAAACGCTGAAAGCATACCGCAAAAGCAAGGAGCTGGACCGGGTCGCGAAAGCGCCGACGGCGGCTTTTGAGAACTTCAGGCAGGCTGCCGGCGTGACGGAGTACTACTGCCGGCATGACGGCGTCACCCTGAAACCGGGCTATATCCTGGAGGATGCGGACAGAAGGGTCCTCTTTGAAGGCAAGATGACCAAGCAGGCGCTGGTCGGCGCCCGCGTCTTCACGTTCAGCGACCATGTTGGCGGCGCTGTCACCGAACACGAGGTGGGTCATACCATGACCCAGAGCTATGACGACAACGGCTGGACCGCTTGCTCCTGGTTCAAATTCGACGGCAAAAACGTCTGGGACGTTCTTCATGATCGCGGCATCCGCCTGCAGACCAACATGAGAAGCAAATTCCCAAATTTCACCTACGAGATCAGCAAGGACGGCGAGGCCTTTGCCATCCTTGAGACCAGCGGCAAGTACGTCCACGAGGACGAAGCCGCGGAGCACACGCTGAACGTGCCTGTGGGCAGGTACTACTACCGTGTCTGGACGAATTCCCGCGATTTTGAGACCCTGTTCCTTACGATCTTTGCAATATCCGAAACCGAACAGGCGGTGGTGGAATAATCCTTTGAAACAGAATGGTGAAACTGTAAACAACTCAGGAGGGAGTATTATGAACAAAACCGCAAAGACGATCATCTGCATCCTGTGCATTGTCTGCCTGGCGCTGGGAGGACTGCTGATCTGGTCGAGAGTCGACTTGTCGAACTACAAGCTCTACAAGAACATCATTTCGCAGGACGAGGTCGAGCAGACGCTGTTCGGTCAGCCGATCTCGGAAGAGCGCAACGGCGAATACCGCATCGGCATCAAGACCGCCGTTGACGGCGACTACCACGCCAAGCTCACCATCTATCAGGCGCAGAACGGTAAGTACGTCGAGGTGTTCTCCTGCGAGGCCCTCGTCGGTAGGAACGGCCCCGGCAAGCAGTCCGAGGGCGACGTCAAGACGCCGCTCGGGACCTGGACCATCGGCGAGGCCTACGGCATCAAGGAAGATCCCGGCTCGCTTCTGCCCTACACGCAGGTCACCGACGATATGTACTGGTGCGCCACGGGCTCAAACGGTCTCAATTATAACACCCTGCTCTACAAGAGCGAACATCCCGATTGGGATTACTCCGAGGATGAGCATCTGATGGACTATCCGATCCGCTACGCCTATTTCCTCGACCTCGGCTATAACGCGGCAGGCGCGCCCTATGCCGGCAACGCGATCTTCCTGCACTGCTGGAAGGAGCCCGACTATCCCACCGGCGGCTGCGTGGCTGTCTCCGAGGAGAGCATGATCAAGATTCTCCAGACCGTGACGCCCGGAACCTCTGTCACGATCTACTGATGCAAGGGCCTGCCGCACCGAAGCGCCTGTCAGACCGCTTTGTTCATTCAAAATGAGGAAAAGACAATGAACGGACGTATCAGCGACATCACCATGGATTCCTCCGACTTTGTGGTGCTGGCGGATTTTGTGCCGCACATCGTGCAGGAAATCCGGTATTATTCCACCTACAACTTGATCGGCGAGCGTATTGACGGCTACGAGGAACCCTGCGCCCTCCTCACGAAGGAGGCTGCACGGGCGCTCAAAGCGGTCAGCAACGAGCTGATCGTACAGGGCTACCGGCTCAAGGTGTTCGATGCCTACCGTCCGGCGTGCGCCGTGCGGCAGTTTGTGCTCTGGGGCATCGAGGACCAGGACGTCCGTATGAAGCCCTGGTTCTATCCCACGCTGGACAAGACGTCGCTCTTCTCCCAAGGCTATATCGCCAGCCGCTCCGGTCACAGCCGGGGCAGCACCGTCGATCTGACGCTGCTGGATATGCGGAGCGGCAAAGAGGTCGACATGGGAAGTCCCTTCGACCTGTTCGGTGAGATTTCCCACCCGGATTATCAGGGTATCACACAGGAGCAGCGGGAAAACCGGATGCTGCTGCGGCGTGTGATGATGCGTCACGGCTTCGTGCCCATTGACTGCGAATGGTGGCACTTCACCCTGCAAAACGAGCCCTACCCCGATACCTATTTTGAATTTCCGGTCTCATCTGCCGATCTCAGACGTTGACCGTAGAACGTCATAATACAAGGAGGAATCAAAATAAAAAAACGATCTGTCTTCTTCTTGCCATTGCGCTGCTCTGCACGACCTTCCTCGCCGGCTGCAAGCAGAGCGGGATCGACTATCTCGCGCTGGTCAACTAGGAAAACGCCCTGCCCGAGGGTTGGGAGGATGCGCTGGACATCGTGAAGGCGACGAATTCTCTCGGCGACGACATCGAGGTGGAGCGTGCCGCCTACGACGCTTATCTGGAGCTCAAGGACGATCTGGCGAAGGACGGCGTGTTCATTGATCTGGATTCCGCCCGCCGCAGTATCGCCGCGCAGCAGGACATCGTTGTGCGCTTTACCGAGAAATACGGCGAGGACTACGTCAAGCGCTACGTTGCCGTTCCGGGCTATTCCGAGCATCACACGGGGCTTGCGCTTGATCTTTACCTCAACATAGACGGCGAGGATGTGTATCTCAACGAGGACATGGTGCAGCATCCCGAAATCTGGGCGAAGATCCACGCAAAGCTGGCAGACCACGGTTTCATCCTGCGCTATTTGGAGGGCAAGGAGGATATCACCGGCTACAGCTATGAGCCCTGGCACATCCGCTACGTCGGCGACGTTTCCGTCGCAAAGGAGATTATGGAGAAAGGCATCACGCTGGAGGAATATCTGGGCAAGCTGCCCACCACCGATGTCGCGCCCCCCGAAGGATGAGACGGTCGTCGCTCTGAATGTCGGCGATGTCCAGCGCATTGCTCTCGTTTATCAGGCCGACCAGAAAGTCCGTCGGATCTACCCTGCGCAGAAGCCGACGTTCCCTGCGATTCTATCAACGACGCCCCTTAGAATAATCAAACTGCGCGCCCGTCATACCGGACAGCAAGGGTATGATGGGCGCGTTTCTGCCTGCTGCGGACGGCGGTAACGGCAGGAAACGCCGGCGCTGAAACTGTTCTTGTTATTCACGGCTGCGTGGACTATAATATAATTGCGGCGAACTGGAGCGCCGTAAGGGATCAATTTTTCAGAGAGAATACAGAAGAACGGAGCGCGAGGTTGTTTATGCGAAAGATCCTGCCTTTGAATGACGGCTGGGAGTTCACTCCCGCTTGTGACCGTGCTTTTTTGACGGGCGAGGGCAGCGCGGAGGCGGTGCGGCTTCCGCATACCTGCAAGGTCACGCCCTTTGATTATTTTGACGAAAGCATTTATCAGATGGTCTGCGGCTATCGCAGACGGCTGCATCTGAGCGAGCGCGGCGGCAGGCGCGTGTTCGTCTGCTTCGGCGCGGCGGCGCATTATGCGAAGGTCTATCTTGACGGCGAACTGATCGGCGAACACAAAGGCGGTTACACCGCCTTTGAATTTGAACTTGACACTGACAACCCCGCGCCGCTCCTCGCAGTAGAGCTGGATACGCGGGAATCCTTGAATATCCCGCCTTTCGGCAAGGTGATCGACTACCTGACCTACGGCGGCTTATACCGCGAGGCAAGGCTGGAATTCCGCGAAAACGATTATATCCGAGACCTTTTTGCCAAGCCGTCCGTACCGGAAACCGTCGGTGTAACGCCGGATATGGACGCGGCGCAGATCGCTTCTCTGCGCTTTGAGGGCAGGATAGACTGCGACGTCGAGCTTGCGGGCGACGCCGACGCTCTGCGCTTTACCGTCTGCGAAGCAAACGGCAATTCCGTTCTTCAGGAAATCACGGCGGCCGCAGCAGCGAATGGTACGCTGACCGTACACGGCGCGCGCTTGTGGGACGCTCTGAGTCCCGCGCTATATGATCTCACTGCGGAGCTGATCAAGGACGGAAAGGTCGTTGACTGTATCAGCCGCCGCATCGGCTTCCGCAGCGCCCAGTTCCGAGAGGACGGCTTTTATCTCAACGGCAGAAAGTTCAAACTGCGCGGGCTAAACCGTCATCAGAGTTGGCCCTGCGTCGGCTACGCAATGCCGCGCTCCGCGCAGAGGCTCGACGCGGATATTCTGAAAAACGAACTGGGCTGCAACGCGGTCAGGACCTCGCATTATCCGCAGTCGCGCCACTTTATAGACCGCTGCGACGAGCTGGGACTGCTCGTCTTCACGGAAACGCCCGGCTGGCAGAATCTCGGCGACGACGCGTGGAAAGACGTCGGTGTGGAAATGGTGAAAGAGATGGTGCGGCAGTACCGCAACCATCCGTCGATCATCCTTTGGGGCGTACGGATCAACGAAAGCCCGGACGATCATGATTTCTACATTCGCACCAACGAAGCCGCGCGCAGCCTCGATCCGACCCGCGCGACCGGCGGCGTGCGCTGCCACAAGAAAAGCGAACTGCTCGAGGACGTCTATACCTATAACGATTTTATCCATGACGGCGTACAGCCGGGCTGCGAGCCGAAGAAGGCGGTCACCTCCGACTCCAAAAAGGCGTATCTGATTTCCGAATACGGCGGTCATATGTATTCGACCAAGGCGTTCGACGACGAAGAACACCGGCTGGAGCATATGCTGCGCCATGCCCGCGTGCTGGACGCGGTCGCCTCATACGAGGATATCGCAGGCTCGTTCGGATGGTGTATGTTTGACTATAACACCCATAAGGAGTTCGGCTCCGGCGACCGCATCTGCTACCACGGCGTGTGCGATATGTTCCGCAACAAAAAGTTCGCGGCGCAGCTCTACGCCGTGCAGGACAGCAAGGAGCCGATCCTCGCGCTGAGTTCCTCCATGGACATCGGCGACCATCCCGCAGCCAACCGCGGGCGCGTCTACCTCCTGACCAATGCCGACAGCGTTCGCTTTTATAAAAACGACAGCTTTATCCACGAGTACACCCACGCGGATTCGGAGTTCCCGCACCTCAGGTATCCGCCGATCGAGATCACCGACTACATTGGCGGGCAGATCGCGCAGAACGAAGGATTCACGCCCAGGCAGGCAAAATACACCGCGGATATCCTCAACGAAAGCACCCGCTTCGGAATGAATCATCTGTCTGCCGCCTCCAAGTGCAAGGCCGCATATCTGATGCTGCGGCACGGAATGAACTTTGACGCCGCCTACCGGCTCTACGGCAAGTACATCGGCAACTGGGGCGATAAGAGCGTCGTGTTCCGCTTTGAAGCGTATCAAAACGGCAAGCTCGTCAAGGAACTGCGCGTTTCGCCCTTTGCCGGGCGCGTGCTTACGGCGCAGGTCGATCATACCGAGCTGGTCGAAGACGGCGCTTACGACGTCGCGTCGGTGCGCGTTAAGATGACGGACCAGAACGGCAATCCGCTCCCGTATTTCTTCGGCGTCGTTCACACCGAAATCAGCGGCGACGGGATCGAGCTGATCGCGGAGGACCCCGTGCTTTTGCGCGCGGGTATGGGCGGCTTATACGTCCGCACGACGGGAAAAACGGGCAAAGCGACCCTGACGCTCAGCGCGGAGGGCTGCGAGAGCGTAAGGATAGAGTTCAAAGTATCAACTCAATCATGACGCTGCTGCGTTTAACAAGGCAGCAAAATTCTGCATTTGAGGTAACATGATGGAAAAGTATGACCTGATTATCATCGCCGGCCAATCCAATTCGATCGGCTACGGCATTGGACCTGCACCCGAGGATTACGAGCCGGACGAGCGGATTTTGTCAATATCCGCTGAGCCGCAGGATTACACCGATGAAAACGGCAAATTTGCCGTTCGCTTTCTGAACGGAGAGCATCCCCGCTTCCAGGTGGCCGATGAGCTGCGCGGAGGCACGACGCGGTTCGGGGACATTTCCCTGACGTTTGCCAGAGAGTATCTCAAAGCCGGACTTCTCGCGCCGGATCGAAAAGTGCTGATCGCGCGATGCGGCGTCGGCGGAACGGGTTTCGTGACACATTTCTGGAACCCGGGCGAGCCATGCCGCGCAATGATGCACAAACTGATCGATATTTCCCTCCGCCACGGAACGGACGTGCGGCCGATCGCCCTGCTGTGGCACCAGGGAGAGAATGAAGCGTTTGAAGGGAATCGACCGGATACGTATTACGCGCAGCTCACGGAACTGATCCAAAGCGTCAGGGCGCAGTGCAAAACCGCCGCGCTCCCGTTTATCTGTGCCGGATTCTGCAAGGACTGGGCGGATCAATACCGCGCGCAGTGCGACGCGATCTTGGAAGTCATACGCCGCGTCGGCGCGGAAAACGGCGCCTATGTCGATACGGAGGATCTGCTTTCCAACAATCAAAAGTTCAACAACGGCGACGACAGTCACTTCTGCAGAGAGAGCCTTCAGATCCTCGGCAAACGCTATTTTGATGCATATCGCAGGCTCACGGCGGATGCCTGAGGCGGTAACAACGGAACAGCGGAGCAGTCCGTACGGACTGCTCCGATTATTATGCAGCTGACCGGAGACGATGATTTGCGAGTTTTTTGGCTGAGATAAAAATGACAGTAAGAACTTTCTTTTTAACTGCTTGCATGTCGATATCGATGCAACATACGTCAAAAACTAAGGAACCAG
Source organism: uncultured Oscillospiraceae bacterium (assembly GCA_905233385.1). GTDB lineage: Bacteria > Bacillota > Clostridia > Oscillospirales > Oscillospiraceae > JAZOXB01. The sequence goes on along the minus strand of CAJOEH010000008.1, from coordinate 17,392 downwards.
GGGACCACTTTGCTGTTCGCATTTATAGACATTTCGCATAAATGATATATGATATATTTTAGGTATTGTTGTAAGTTTTGCTATGAAAGGTCGGTCATCATTATGTTGAAAGGCATTCCGTCGATTCTCCCGCCCGAGCTATTAAAAATCATGATGGAAATGGGACATGGCGATACGCTTGTGATTGGGGATGGCAATTTCCCTGCGGCTGCCTGCGCGAAGCGCCTCGTGCGCTGCGACGGTCATTCGGTCGTGCCGGTGCTGGAGGCGGTTTTGAAGCTGTTCCCGCTGGATACGCCGGACAGCGATCCCGTCCGTGTGATGCAGGTGCAGGACAGAAACGCGCCGCAGCCGGAGATCTGGAAGGAGTTCCGGAGTGTGATCGCGGCTTATGAGCCTGCGAAAACGGAGCTGTTCGAGGTGGAACGCTTCGAATTCTACGAACAGGCGAAAAAGGCTTATGCCGTCGTTGCGACCGGCGAAACGGCGATCTATGCGAATATCATTTTGAAAAAGGGCGTGATCGCCGAATGAGAAAGAAAACTGCGCTCTCGGCGCTGGCGTTGCTGCTCGCGCTCCTGCTGTGCGTGACGACCGCCTGCGGCGGCACGACGCAGGACGACGGTCCAGAAAGCACGGCGGCGGGAATGACGGAGGCGACGGAGCCGCAAAGCCTTTCCTTCGCGGAGCGCTGCGAAAACGCTGTTGCGACGGTCATTACGGCTTCGGACTTTCAGGAAAGCGGGACGTTTTTCCGCTTTTCCGGGATCCTGAGCACGATCGCGGAGGCGGGTTGTCCGACGCCGGACTGCGCGCTGCTCGGCGGCGATTACAACATCGAGACCGGGGTCGACCCGGACAATCATATCCGGCTGATCCGCGACGGCCTGCGCGACGCGTTCCCGGAATTCGCGCAGGAGAACGCGATCTTCGTCCAGGGTAACCACGACAGCGCTTCTCCGGAACTGACGACGACCGGCGCGCACGATATGGGCGATTTCGTAGTTTATGTCCTCAATGAAGACGATTTCCCGACCGGACAGTCCGCGCAGGACGTGCAGGATACGCTGCGCAATCTCGGAGAGTATCTTTCCGGCATGGTCGACGCCGGGGATTGCCGTCCTGTACTGGTCGCCACGCACGTGCCGCTGCACCACAACAGCCGTCACGACAACGGCTATGCGAAGTACCTGGTGGACGCGCTCAATCACTACGGGCAGGATCTGGATATCCTCGTCCTGTTCGGGCATAACCATTCCGGCACCTATGACGACGACATCGGCGGCTCCGTCAACCTGATCGGCAGGGGAGAGACGATGCGCGTACAGATCCCCGGACAGGAGTATACGCAGCTCAGCTCCAACTTCGTGGAAGTGACGCTGAATTTTACCTACATGAACTACGGGTACGTGGGGTATTCCGCGAATACGTACGTTAACGCGCTGACCGTCGGTGTGATCCAGATCTGTCCGGACAGCATAGAGATCACAAGATTTACAACAGAGGGAGAATACTCGCACGACAGCGTCCCGCTGCTGCACCCGCTGTATCAACAACAAAAAGCCGCATAAACGGAGGGATTGACAATGACAAAAAAGCGTTATATCGGAGCATACCCCGCGATCGGCATCCGCCCGATCGTAGACGGCCGGCGCGGACCGATGATGCTGCGCGAGAGCCTCGAGGACCAGGTCATGGCGATGGCGCAGGCTGCAAAGGAGCTGTTTGAGAACAACCTGACCTATTCCGACGGCTCGCCCGTGCGCGTCGTGATCGCGGATCATTCCATCGGCAGAGTGCCGGAGTCCGCGGCCTGCGCGGAGCAGTTTGCCAGAGAGGGCGTCGCGATCACCCTGTCCGTCACGCCCTGCTGGTGCTACGGCAGCGAAACGATGGATATGGATCCCATGACGATCAAGGCGGTCTGGGGCTTTAACGGCACGGAGCGGCCCGGCGCGGTCTATCTGGCGTCCGTTCTTGCGACCCACGCGCAGAAGGGCCTGCCCGCCTTCGGCATTTACGGCCATGAAGTGCAGGACAGGGACCAGGTCACGGACATCCCCGCCGACGTGAAGGAAAAGCTGCTCCGCTTCGGCAGAGCAGCGGTCGCCGCCGCCACCATGCGCGGCAAGAGCTATCTGCAGATCGGCTCCGTCACGATGGGCATCGGCGGCTCGATCATGGACCAGGCGTTTATGGAAGAATACCTCAATATGCGCGTGGAGTCCGTGGACGAGGTGGAGATTCTCCGCCGCATGGAAGAGGGCATCTACAACGCCGACGAGGTCGCGAAAGCCCTTGCCTGGACGAAAGCGCACTGCAAAGAGGGCCGCGACGACAACCCGGAATCCGTTGAGTTCATGGGGGAACAGCGCCGCATCCGCTTCACGCCGGAGGAAAAGGAAAAGCAGTGGGAATTCACGATCAAGATGTACTGCATCATCAAGGATCTGATGCAGGGCAATCCCGACCTGCCGGCGCAGTTCAAGGAGGAAATGCTCGGCCACAACGCGATCGCGGCCGGCTTCCAGGGACAGCGGCAATGGACGGATCACTGGCCGAACTGCGACTACCCCGAGGCGATCCTGAACTCGTCTTTCGACTACACCGGCAAGAAAGAGCCGATGGTGTTCGCCACCGAAAACGACGTACTGAACGGCATCAGTATGCTGTTCATGGAGTTGCTGACCAACCGCGCACAGATCTTCGCCGACGTGCGCACCTTCTGGTCGCCCGAGGCGACGAAGCGCGTCGCCGGCTACGACCTTGAAGGCAAGGCGAAGGAAAACGGCGGAATCATCCATCTGCTGAACTCCGGCGCCGCCTGCCTGGACGCCTGCGGCGAGTGCCGCGACGAAAACGGACAGCCCGTTATGAAAAAGTGGTGGGAAGTCACCGAGGACGACATCCAAAAGATGACGGACGCGACGGTCTGGTGCGAAGCGGGCTTCGACAATTTCCGCGGCGGCGGCTTCTCGAGCCACTTCGTCACGAGAGCGGAAATGCCCGCCACGATGATCCGCCTGAATCTCGTCAAGGGGCTCGGCCCCGTGCTGCAGATCGCGGAGGGCTGGACGGTCAACCTGCCCGACGAGGTGACGGACACGCTGATGGAGCGCACCAATCCCACCTGGCCGTGCACCTGGTTCACGCCGCGCTGCAACGGCGTCGACGGCAGTCCCTTCAAGTCCGCCTACGACGTGATGAACAACTGGGGCGCCAACCACGGAGCGATCTCCTACGGCCATATCGGAGCGGATCTGATCACCCTCTGCTCCATCCTCCGCATCCCGGTCAGTATGCACAACGTCCCGCAGACGGATATCTTCCGCCCGGCGGCGTGGAACGCCTTCGGGATGGACAAGGAAGGACAGGACTATCGCGCCTGCGCCGCCTACGGCCCGATGTACAGATAACATTTCACATTGCGTTCTCTTTTCACGGCAGCCCGATATGGTTCGGGCTGCCGTGTTTTCGCGTTAGGTGGAAGATCATATAATAAAATAGAGGAACCAGGGAACCACTTTGCCGCGCACTTTTATGGACATTCCGCATATTTGCTATATAATAGTAATGTATACAACTATGTTCGAGTACTGTGCCCGAAACGCCTCGGTTTCAAAGCGCGGAGGGTTAAGAGACCACGGAGGAGATCATGAAAAAACGAATGATTTTGCTTTTGACAGCGGCGCTGCTGCTCGGTCTTTTGACTGGCTGCGGAGGAACGGCGGCGACGACGGAAACGACCTCCGCCCCGACTGAGATCACCTACGGCGGCTGGGACGATATCCAGGAGACCTGGGCGGACGCGACGGAAGACCTCGGCCCGCGCATCGTCGAGGCGGGCACGCTGAACAAGCACGAGAACGGCTGGTACCAGAACCTGGACAACGGCACGGACGGCGTGTTCTTCAACCTCTGGACGAACGACGTCCCGGCGGACAACACCTGGTCGGTGCGCTATGAGCCGACGCTGGACAGCAATTTCTACATCGTCCGCGACGGCACGATCTACAATGCCAACTGCCGTCTTCTGAAGTTCAACTCCACGGGCTACTACCTCGTCTGCGATCCGTGGCTGCTCAAAGATCTCTCCCCGCTGCGCGCGGGCGACGTTCTCATCCTGCAGGGCGATTTCGTCAACTACGACAACGGCTGGGGCGTTCATTTCGATACGAACTACATCCTGCTCAAGGGCGTCAACGGCGCGAAGTTCTACAAGGAACCGCCGGAAGACATCATTGATGTTCTGCCTTATTTGCCTTAATTATTCCAAAGTCTGAAAAGGAGAAAATGCTATGAAAACAAAACTGATCGCCATGTTTTTGATCCTGACAATCCTCGCTTCCTGTATGGCCGGCTGCGGGGTGGGCGTAGTCAATACCGACGACACGCAGGCGCAGATCGAATCGCAGGAAGGCGGGAATATCGAAAACAACGAGAACAAGACGCAGCTGACCGTCGCGACCTGGGACGGCGGCCTGGGCAGCCAGTGGCTGGAGGACGCCGCCGACCGCTTCGAGGCGCTGACGAAGGACGTTTCCTTCGAGCCGGGCAAGACCGGCTGTCATATCAATATCGCCGCGAGCCGCAGCTTTGACGGCTCCACAATGGCCTTCACCCCGCTGACGCACGACATCTATTTCGTCGAAGCCGTGGACTACTACGCCATGACGAACAACGACCAAATGGCCTGTCTGACGGACATCATGACCGAGCCGCTGACCGAGTACGGCGACAGCAAGACCATTCTGGAAAAGATCCCGCAGGCTCTGCAGGATTTCCTGCTGACGGACGACGGCAACTATTACGCCATCCCGTTCTATGAGACGTTCTACTCCTTCGCCTACGATCTGGATCTGTGGAACGCGAAGTCCTTCTACATCTCCAAGGACGGCGGCTGGACCGACGCGAACGGCAGCCTCTCCGCAGGACCGGACGGCAAAGCCGGCACCTCCGACGACGGTATGCCCGCGACCTACGCCGAGTTCGGCAAGCTGGTCGAGCACATCAAGGATGAAGGCGTTCTGCCTTTCATCTGCGCGTCGAACGCGACGGACTACGTCGCGAACTTCCTCTACGAGTACTACGCAAACTATGAAGGCAAGGACCAGATGGAGCTGAGCTTCACCTTTGACGGCACCGCCACCGATCTGATCTCCGTTGCCGAGGACGGCACGATCACGAAACTGCCGGAAGAGAAGATCACCTGGGATAACGGCTATGAGCTCCAGACCCAGGCAGGCAAGTACTACGCGCTGTGCTTCGCGCGCGACGTGCTTGCGCCGAAGGAAAACTACAAGATCTCCGACACCCATATCAACGCGCAGAAGAGCTTCGTCCGCGGCGGCATCGTGAACGATCAGCCGATCGCGATGATCCTGGAAGGTTCCTGGTGGGAAAACGAGGCAAAGGCTGCCTTTAACGAACTTGCCGACGGCGGCTATGAGCGCCATAACTACGCGGTGATGCCGAAGCCCCACGCGACGGAAGACAAGATCGGCCAGACGCCGTGCTGGCTGGGCACTTCCAGTTCCTACGGCTTCGTGGCGAACAACTCCACGCACAAGGAGCTTGCGTTCGCGTTCATGCAGTTCCTGCATACGGACGAAGAGCTCTCCCACTTCACCGCCGAGGTCAACATGACCCGCCCGCTGAACTATCCGATCACGGCAGAGGACAGCGCGAAGCTGACGACCTACTGCAAGTCCATCCTTGCGCTGAAGGAAAACGACGACATCATCTATCCCTACACCAACCGCGAGGAAGTGCTGGACAATCCGCTGCAGTTCCAGTCCTTCAACTGGGCGTGGTCGACCAGCGTGGACGGCTACGGCTACCGCAACCCGTGGCTGTATTTCAGCGAAGTTGAAAACGCCTCCGCGGAGGCCTATTTCACCTCGCAGAAGGAATTCTTCGAGCTCCGCTGGGACAGCTTCTGATCGATCCCTTTCGAGAAAAACCGATAAAACAACCGAGAGGTCAACGCTATGAAAACTCGTGCGCCGGAAGGCATCCGCAGACATCGCCGCGATAAAAAAGATCTGATCTTTTACTGCGCGCTGATGGCACTGCCGCTGCTGCAGATATGCATCTTCTACTTCGGCGTGAATTTTCAGACGATCCTGATGGCGTTCCAGCATTACGACGCCTATACCGATACCTTTACCTGGGATCTCCAGACCAATCTGAAAACCTTCCTGACCGAGGCCTCTACCTCCGGCTTCTGGGAAATGATGAAGAATTCCTTCTGGATCTACGTCTTTACCCAGCTCGCCGGTACGGCGCTGGCGATCCTGTTCGCCTACTATATCCACAAACGCCACTGGGGCAGCACCTTTTTCCGCTTTATGCTGTTTGTCCCCAGCATCATCCCGGCGATCCTGCTGACGGTCCTTTATAAGGATACGATCGGCCTGGGCCTGCCGGCATGGCTGAAGTATCTGTTCGGCGTTTCCATCGAGAACCCGTTCAGCTTCAGCGGCAACAACCTGCGCTATTTTCTGGTGACGCTGTTCACGATATGGACGGGCTTCGCGGCGCAGGTGCTGATCTACTCGGCGACCATGGACCGGATCGACACCGGAATCATCGAGGCGGGAAAGGTGGACGGCGCGTCGCCGTGGCAGGAATTCCGCTATCTGATCCTGCCGAACATTATGCCGGCGGTCAGCGTCTTCATCGTCACCGGGATCGCGTGCTTCTTTACAAACGATAACAATATTTTCAATTTCCTGAGCTGGGGCGCGATGCCGCAGGAAAAGACCATCGGCTACTATTTGTACATTCTGGTCTTCAACGGAAAGACGGGCTACTGTTATTCTGCCTTCCTCGGTCTGCTCTGCTCTTTGATCCTCATTCCCATCGTTACCATTGTGCGCAAGGCGCTGAACAGGGAGGATGACTGATATGAGATTGAAAAGCAGACGGGAACGGCCGGGCGCGATCGGCATCCTGACCAGGGTCCTGCTGATCATCTACGTGATCGGACTGCTGGTGCCGATGGTATGGTCGCTCATCACATCCTTCACGGAAGTCAACAGTTATTTCGATTTCTACGTGGACAATATCTTCAAAGACGGCCCGGTGTTTCGCATGACGCTGGAAAACTATCAGGCCGCTGAGAAGTACATGAACATCACCACGACGACGACGTCCGTAACCTACAACATCGTCGGACTGTATATCCACTCGCTGCTGTATGCGACGATCTGCGCCGGCACGTGGGTGCTCGTCACGATGGTGGTCAGCTACCTTGTCGCGCGCTTCTCCTTCCGGTTTTCCAAGATCCTGTATCAGTTCGTTCTCATCACCATGTGCATCCCCGTCGTCGGCGCGCTCGCGTCTGAACTGCGGATGCTGCAGAATCTCGGCATTTACGATACGTGGATCAGTATGGCGGTGCTGAAATTCAACTTCCTCGGCGTGTACTTCCTGACCTTCGTCGCGATGTTCCGCTCGATCCCGAAGGAGTACACCGAGGCGGCGAAGATCGACGGCGCGTCCAACCTGTATATTATGCTGCGGGTGATTTTCCCGCAGGCGCTGAATATGACGGTCACGGTCTTCCTGCTGAATTTCATCACTTACTGGAACGACTACAAAACTGCGATGCTCTATCTGCCGTCCTACCCGGTCGCGACCTACGGCGTGTATTACTTTATGAATACGCCGATGGGCTCCGGCGTTACGTCGCAGGTGCCCGTGCAGGTCGCCGGCGCGATTTTGATGACCCTGCCGATCCTGATCGTCTTTATTGTGTTCAATAAGCGGCTGCGCGGCGGCGTCTATGTTGGAGGGATCAAGGGATAATGAAAAAAACGATTGCAATCCTGCTCGCGGCGGCGCTGATCGCTGCCGTCCTGCTGATCGCGGTTTCCGCAGAGGGAGAGCCGAAAGCGGCGATCACGGTTTCGCAGCTCAGTCAAACGGAGTACCATCGGGGCGATGCCGTACAGATCCCCTCGTATACCGTGGAGGGAGTCACGGAATATACCGCGGACGTCCTCCTGCTGACGCCGAACGCGGAGATCATACTTCTCTCCCACGATAAGAACGGCAGTATCACATACTATGCGAACAATACCAATCTGTACCGCGCTTCGTTCTGCGTCAGCGACACCTCGTTCTGCGCGGAGCGGAAAGGCGAGTACACGCTGCGCTACGTGGTCTATGACAAGGAATATAACCGCACGGTCACGGAACTGCGCTTCGCGGTGGACTGAGGAGGGGATGCGATATGAAAAAACGTGTTCTCAGTCTGCTGCTCGTCCTGACGCTCCTGCTCGGCATTGCTGCCGGCTGCGGCAGCGATCAGATCGCGGACGACCCCACCGAAGCGACGGAGAAGCCGGAAGAGCCGAAACCCACCGGCGTACCCGCGGAGGATAAATACCTCGTCAGGGATGGAAAAACGGAGTACGTTCTGGTCCTTCCGGAAAGCGCGATGAAGTACGAGGAGCTTGCGGCGGAGGAATTCACGACCTTTATGGCGCGGGCGACCGGCTGCAAATTCAAGACGGAGGATGACGAGGACGAGATCGAAGGCAACTATATCTCCATCGGCATCACGAAGCAGGTGAAGGAAGCCTTCCCGTCGCTGCCGATCGGCAAGATCAGCGGCAAGCAGTCTTCCTACTATATCGCGACCAAGGATGATAACCTTTACGTCGTCTGCCCGCCGGGCTTTGAGGGCGCCGGTACGCTCTACGGCGTCTACGATCTCCTGCACGACCTCATCGGCTATACTTATTACGACGAGACGGAGATTTACGTCGATGAAACCCCCGACGTCAATCTTTGGAACTACGAGGGCTATTTCGTCGACGCGTCCATCGATATGCGCACGCACTCGACCACGACGATCTACATCGACAACAACTATAACACCCGCCTGCGCTATATCAATTTCTCCAGAGGCTCCGAGTGGAACCAGCAGACGATCGGTCACAGCCAGTTGATGGCGTATCTGCACCCGACCTTTACCGACGAGAACAACGTCGCCTACGGCATTATCCATCCGGAGTGGTTCGTCGATCCGTACGAACTGGTTCCGTCGCGCTCCACCAACCAGCTTTGCTGGACGGCGGGCGGCGATCCGGAAAGCCTGAAACAGATGCAGCAGGCGGTCGCGAACCAGCTGATTACCTTCTTGCAGATGGATACGACCGCAAACTACTTTATGTTCGGTCAGCACGACAACCGCAACGTCTGCAACTGCGCGGGCTGCCAGGCGGCGCTCGCCGAGTGGGCGGGCACATACAGCGGTCTGCAGATCGGTTTCCTGAACGGCGTGCTGGACATCGTGAACGCCTGGCAGGAGGAGAATCAGCCGGGCAGAGAGGTCTTCTACGTCGTCTACGCTTATTCCTTTACCGAGGAGGCGCCCGTGAAGGAGGACGAGAACGGCAAACTCGTCCCGTTCAGCGATCAGGTGATCCCGGATCCGCGGATGAAGGTGATGTGGGCGCCGGTCAGCGCGAACTATTCCTTCCCGTTCGACGCGCCGATCAACGTGAAGAACGAATACGACCTGCAGGGCTGGAAAGTCATCTGCTCCTCCGGTCAGTTGTTCGCCTATCTGTACGACCTGAATATGGCGTACTATTTCATCAACTTCTATAACTTCGGCACCGTGCAGAGTATGGTGCAGGAACTGGAGGACGCGGGCTGCACCTACCTGGTGATCCAGGGACCGTCCGACCAGAAGAACGTGCCGGGCTTCCAGGCACTGCGCACCTACTGCAACGCGAACATTATGTGGGATACCGGCCTGAACTATCAGGAACTGGCGTCCGACTTTATCGAACATTATTATAAGGACGCCGCCGTGCCGATGCAGGAACTGTTCGATATGATCATCGAGCGCAACGCCTATTACGTGACGGAACTGGACCAGGGCCTCGGCACGATCAACGCCTACCCGACGCTGTCAGAACTCTATCCCAAAGCGTTCACCGAGCAGATGGAAAAGCGTTTCGACGACGCGCTGGCTGCGATCGAGCATTACAGCAAGGAGAATCCGAAGCTCTATGAGACGCTGAAGGACCGGATTATGAAGGAATACCTCTGCGTCATCTTCCTGAAGGCGACGGTCTACGGCGACTACTACACATCCGCCGAACTGGACGAGATGCGCGAGATCTGGAACGAGTACATCACGAAATTCGGCATCACCGGCGGCGGTGAAGGCCGTCCGCTCCCTGAATTCTGATTTTGCGAATGATCCTCTCTCACAGCCGGCGCTGCCGGCTGTGAGAGAGGGAAAAGGAGAAAGGAAATGAGAATTTCTCTTGCCGGCCGATGGCTCCTGAATTCTTCCCGCCTGACCGATCTCCCGCTCACTGTCCCCGGCTCCGTGCTGACGGCGCTGCTGGAGTATCGTCTGATCGAAGACCCGTTCTACGGGGAAAACGAGGCGGCTGCCAGAGCGTGGCTGTACGACGACTATACCTTTTCCAGAACCTTTTCTCTGACGCCGCAGCAGTTGACTGCGACAAATTACCTCTGCCTGGACGGCGTTGACACCGTCGCGGATGTGGAGATCAACGGACGGCGCATCGCTTCTCTCCGGGATTTTCACACCCCGAAGCGCATCCTGCTGGACAACGCGATCCTGTCCGACGAAAACGAGATCCGAATCTGCTTTACTTCACCGTATCAATATATCGAGACCTATCCGGACAACGGCCTGTTCGAGACCTACGCCGAGACGCAGGCAAAAGGCCCCTGCATCCGCAAGCCGCATTCCATGCTCGGCTGGGACTGGGCCCCCGATCTGGCGGATATGGGCATTATCCGCGAGGTCTCTATCCTGTCGACGAATCTCGGCTATCTGGAGGACTTCCGCCATACCTGCACGTTTTCGGAAGACGGAAGCGCAAGAATCGATATTGAACTCAACGTGCACAGCCTCTGCGGCGGTACGATCCGCGCGGAGCTGTCGCTCAACGATAAAGACGCGCCGTTCTGCGCGGAACGGACGGCACCGCTGGCAGAACATACTGCTTTTTCGTTCCGCATCGCATCGCCGCAGCGCTGGAACCCCGTCGGCTTCGGCAAGCCCGTGCTTTACGACCTGAACTTCACCCTCGCGGGCGAGAACGGCGAAACGCAGCGGTATCATTACCGCATCGGCCTGCGGGAAGTGGAGATCGACCACAGCAGGGACGCGATCGGCACCAATTTCTCCGTCCGTATCAACGGAAAGAAGATTTTCCTTGCGGGCTCGAGCTATATTCCGGAGGACAGCCTCCTGACCCGCATCACGCCGGAGCGGACGCGCGCCCTTCTGGAAAAAGTGCGTGATTTCGGGCATAATACCGTCCGCGTCTGGGGCGGCGGCTATTATCCGACCGATGATTTCTACGATTTCTGCGACGAGAACGGCATCCTGGTCTGGCAGGACCTGATGTTCGCGTGCGCTTGCTACAACGTGTATGACGACGAGTTCCGCGATCTGATCGTGGAAGAAACTGCCGCCAACGTCAAGCGATTCCGCCATCACGCCAGCGTGGTCATCATTGCGGGTGACAACGAATGCGAGGACGGCGTCAACGGCCATGCGCCGGAGCGCATGGAGGTCTACCGCGTGATGAACGAGGAGATCCTCACTCCGCTGGTGCAATCCCTGACCGATACGTATTTTATCCGCACGTCGCCGCGCTCGGCGGAACGGTTCCGTCATCAGAACGATTTAGAGCATTACGACACGCACTACTGGCGCGTGTGGGGCGACGAACAGCCGATCGAGCTCTACGAAACGATCCGCCCGCGGATGCTTTCCGAGGTGGGACACTGCGCTTTCCCGCCGATAGAGACGATCTGGGCGTTTGCGAGAGAAGACGAGCTTTCCGCGGAGTCTCCCGTGATGCTGCACCATCAAAAGCGGGAAGGCTGCAACGGACGCATCCTGCGCTACCTCGAGGAGCAGTACGGGCAGATGCAGACCTTTGAGGATGTTGTTTATCTCTCCCAGGTGCTGCAGGCGGAAGCGATCCGTCTCTGCGCCGAGCAGCTCCGCCGGAACCGGGACGTCTGCAACGGCCTTTTGTACTGGCAGCTCAACGACTGCTGGCCGGGCATCACCTGGAGCTCCGTGGACTATTTCGGGCGGCTGAAGGCGCTGCACTACGCGTCCGCACGCTTCTTCGCGCCGCATTTTGTCAGCATTTCGGACGACGGGACGGAGATGGGGATCTTCGTCTGCAACGACAGTCCGGAAGATAGAGAATACCGCCTTTGCGCGCAGGTGATCCGCTTCGACGGCACGGTCCTCCGGGAGGAAACCGCCTCCGTCTTCGCGGCAGCGGGCAGCAGCCGCAGAGCGCTGTCCGTCCTGCGCCCTGCCGAGGAAGACGCGGTAGTCTTCGCGAGCCTGACCCTCCCGGACGGCACGCCGTGTTCCGAAAACTTCCGGCAATTGCGGAAGGATCGGGAGATCCGCTATCCGATCCCGCAGTATTCCTTCAAGAAACTGGACGACTGCCGCTTTACGATCACGGCGGACGTCTTCGCAAAATACGTTTATCTTCGCGACGAAGAAACAGACGCAGTTTTCTCCGACAACTTCTTTACACTCCGCCCGGGCGAGACGAAGACCATCCTTGCGGATCGCCCGGTCGATCCGGCGCGTTTGCAGATCACATCCGTCAACCAGACACGTTCCCTCTGATTGCGAAAGGATAAAAGCGAATGGTACAATTTGAATCGTGGAACAAGTATGAACAAGATCTGGAGGTATTCCTCGGACGGTTTATCTATCAGAAGCTGAAGCAGCTTTGCTGGCCGCGCGTATTCCCGCTGAACGCGGAAGTCGCGTGCTCCGCGGAGCCGGTCCCGTTTTCTGAGATTCCCGCCCTGGAGTTCCGCCCCATTCGCGAGGGAGAGGTCTGGGCAAGGGAGAACTTTGCCTGCGGCTGGTTCCGCCTGACGGGAAAACTGCCGGAAGGCACCGACAGAACTGACCTGTGCCTGGAGTTTTTCAACGACGGCGAAGGCCTGCTGGTCGACGGGGAAGGGAATCCCGTCAAGGGCTTTACGGCAGGCTCGGTCGTTTTCGGCGTGATGGACGACTCCATCGAAAAGCGGTACTATCCGCTGGAGGAATTTATCGACGCGGACGGCAGGATCGAATGCTATATCGACGGCGCGTCCAACAGCCTTCTCGGGGAATTCCACGGCGCGGCGAAAATGGAAAAAGCCGCGGTCGTGCGGAAAAACGCTGCGTATCTTGACCTTTTCTACGATTTTGACACCTTATACGAATCTCTCCGCAGCATCGACTACGACGATCCGAACAAGACGAAGCTCCTCTACGGGCTGCGCGCCGCGGAGAATCTGATCAACTATCAGGATCCCGATTTCTATGAGAAGGCGAAGGCGATCTTCGCCGGACTCTACGCCCTGCCGGGCAGCGAAACGGTCAAAGCCACGGCGGTGGCGCACTCGCACCTGGATCTGGCGTGGCTCTGGCCGATCCGCGAAAGTAAGCGGAAGGCGAAGCGGACGTTTGCGAACCTCGTGTTTCTCGCCAAGAAGTACCCGTCTTTCCGCTTCGTCGTGTCGCAGCCGCAGCAGCTTGCGTGGATGAAGGAATCCGAACCAGCGCTCTACCGCGAGCTCAAGGAGCTTGCGAAGAAGGGAAATCTGGAGCCGGTCGGCGGCGGCTGGGTGGAGTGCGACACCAACCTGCCGGGCGAAGAATCGCTGGCGCGGCAAATGCTGTACGGGCAGAAATTCTGGCGGGAGGAATTCGGCGCTTACGCTAAAACCTGCTGGCTGCCTGACGCGTTCGGCTACTGCGGAGCGCTTCCGCAGATCATTCGGCTGTCCGGGCAGGAAAACTTCATGACGATCAAGATATCCTGGTCGAACCGGACGGTCTTCCCGTATAACACGTTCCGCTGGACGGGCATCGACAGCAGCGAGGTCACCGTCCACATGCCGCCGGAGGGGAATTACAATTCAGTCGCGGGACCGAAGGCCCTGCTTGCGGCGAAAAAGGGAATCAAGAAAACCGACCCGCAGGACAGGATGATGCTGGTTTACGGCGTCGGCGACGGCGGCGGCGGCCCTTCTGCCAACAGCGTGGAGCGCTGTCTGCGCACGCATAACGTACCCTACCTGCCGCATACGGAATTCGGCACCGCAGGAGAATACTTCCGCGCGCTGCAGCCGGAGACCCTGCCGCGGTATGACGGCGAAATGTACCTGGAAAAGCACCGCGGCACCTATACCTCGCAATCCAACAATAAGAATTATAACCGTGAGTTTGAAGAAAAAATGAGTTCTCTGGAGATCCTGCTCTCCTGCCTGGGGCGCAGGGGAGATCCGGAGGCGATCGACCGTCTGTGGAAAGAAGCGCTCCTGTATCAGTTCCATGACATTCTGCCCGGCTCGTCGATCTCCCGCGTGTACGCGGAAACGACCGCCGCTTACGAAAGAATGTTCGCGGAGCTGGAAGCGATGGCGAAACAGCTTGACGCGACCTTCCTCCCGGGCGGAAGGCTGATCAACCCGCGCAGAGAGGAAGTCTTCCGCCTGGAACCGTTCGGAGAGTCGTATCTGCTCTACCGCGGCAGCGACGAGCTGATCGCTCCCGCCTCCTGCGGACAGGCGGTCATGCCGGACGGGATCGAAGCGGTCGAGACAGATTTCTATCGCGCCGAATTCGCGCCGGACGGCTCGTTCGGGCGGATCTGCCTTGCGAACGGAGAGCCGATCGTAAGGAACGCCAACCGCCTGCGCGTTTTCATCGACGTCGGCGACGCCTGGGACTTTGAAGACGACTACCGGGACCAGCGCGAGGTATATGCAGAGTTGACAGACACCCGTGTGCGCCGCTTCGGCGACCTGACCGAGATCCGGCAGGTCTACCGCTTCCGCGATTCGCGGATCGAGCAGACCATCCTGATGCATCGGAACGATCCGTGCATCCGCATTACCCACGATATCGACTGGAAGGATATCGGCTATATGCTCCGCACCGAATTCCTGCCGGAACACTGGAGCGATACCGTGCACAGCGATATTCAATTCGGCTTCCTGGACAGACCCACCACGGATGATACTTCCCATAATAGAGCGCAGTTCGAGATGTGCTGTCAGAAATGGATGGATATTTCCGATGCGGCGGCGGGCTTCGCTGTGCTGAACAACGCGAAGAACGGCTTTATGGCAAAGCAGGGGATTTTGTCACTGAACCTGCTGCGCTCTACGAATTACCCGGCTGCCGAGGGAGAATGCACGCCGCTGCATTATTCCTACGCGCTGTATCCGCACGAGGGCGGGTTCGATCCGCTGAAAACGGACAACCTTGCGCAGCAGTTTGCCGCGAGACCTCTGTACGGCGACTGCCGCGCGGATATGCCGTCGTTCGACGACGAACGGATCCGCGTCACGGCGTTCAAGCCCGCCTACGCCGGCGACGGCTTCATCCTGCGGGCGTTTGAACAGACCGGGCAGAGCGTACAGACCCGCCTGCGTCTGCCGGAAGGCTGGCGGCTTGACGGCGAGGTCGATCTGCTGGAGGATCCGGTCGGCGAGGGCGAAGAGAATCTCTCGTTCCGTCCCTTCCAGATCCGCTCCTGGCGGCTGCATAAACCGATTCATTTGGAATCCGAGTTTCAAAGGAGGACAAAATGAAATACGATGCTTTGAAACGATTTCTCGCGTTGATCCTGACGTTTCTGATGACGCTTTCCGTGCTGAGCCCGATGGCGGCTTTCGCGGAGACGACGGAAACGGAGGAAACGCTTGCGGAGATCGACGAACTGCTTTCGGAGGACGGAGAGATCCCGACGGAGCCCGACGAGATCCCGGCTGACGCTGATGCGCCGGAAGACAAGCGCGAGACGACGATCGAGATCGGCGCGTTGAGCGCGGACAGCGCCCATCCGACGCAGGACAGCGACGGCCTGATCTGGACGAAGAGCAGCGGTTCCGTCAGCGATACCTGGACGAACTACTATGCGGTCAGCGACGACTGCGTTTCCATCCTCAAAAAGGGAACGGACACCCCGGTAGGGATCGCGCTGCTGACGAACTACGGAACGTCGGACGGTATCCTGCTCAACCGCGGCGAGAACACCTTCTGCGTCCGAAACTCCCAGTGGAACCTGAACTGCGCGGGTCACAGCAGCATTTCGCCGCTGGAACCGGGCGATACCCTGATCGTTTCCGGCGAGTTTTACAGCAATAACGGCACCAGAGTGAAGGTCTCCACGACCTATATCACCAAGGACGAGGACGGTACGCTCCGCTTCGGCGCGAGCAGTACGCCGACAGAGCCGACGGAGCCGACAGAGCCGACAGAGCCGACGGAAGCGACCGAGGCCACGCAGCCGACGGAACCTACGCAGGCGACCGAACCGACCGAGGCGACGCAGCAGCCCGGCGTGATCGAAGCAGGCGTAATGCAGGCCAACGCGGAGAATCCGAATCTGAACAGCGGCTCGTTCTACTTCACGATGGACGACAACGACATCCCCTATACCGACGGCGATTGGGACAACGCATTCTACGCGACGAGCGCCGACTGCCTGAAACTGATCCGTGACGGCGGAGAGGCGGTGTCCATCGCCATTGCGAAGACCGGCCGCGGCGTGTTCGTCAAGTACGGCGCGAACAGTTATTATATGAACACGGGCAGCGCGTGGTTTATCGGCAGCTATTCTCCGCTGCGGATCGGCGATACGCTGATCGTTGAGGGCAACTTCACGAACGGCGACGTGACCTTCCACGTGTCGAAAAGCACGATAACGGTGGAAAATGACGGCAGCCTGACCTTCGCTGCGAATGTGGAGCCGACGGAGCCTACAGAAGCGCCGACGGAACCGACGGAAGCGCCGACAGAACCCACCGAAGCGCCGACAGAACCCACCGAAGCGCCAACGGAGCCGACGGAAGCGCCGACCGAGCCGACCCAAGCGCCGACAGAACCGACCGAACCGCCGGCAGTGATCGAAGCCGGAATGATAAAGCTGAACGAGGATTATCCGAAGCTGAACAGCGGCTCGTTCTACTTCCTGATGGACGACAACGAGATTCCGTACACAGAAGGGGACTGGAGCAACGCGTTCTACGCGACGAGCGCGGATTGCCTGAAGCTGATCCGCAACGGCACGGAAACGTCGGTCGCAATCGCGACGGCGGGCCGCGGCGTGTTCGTCAAGTACGGCGCGAACCGCTACTACATGAACACCGGCAACGCGTGGTTCATCGGAGAATCCGCTCCGTTGAAAGCCGGCGACAAGCTGATCGTCGAGGGCAACTTTACGAACGGCGAAGTGACCTTCCACGTGACGAAGAGCACGGTCGAGGTCGACGAGGACGGTACGCTGATCTTCAACGGCGTCGTGCCGGAGAAGCCGACGGTATACGAAGTCGGTCT
>CAJOEH010000007.1:994-64935 GCA_905233385.1 uncultured Oscillospiraceae bacterium | reverse complement strand
AAGCTGACCGCCGCGGCGGTCAGCAGGAGAGAGAAGAAGGTGACGGGGTAGAACAGCGCGTCCGCCCGCCAGCGAGCCTGCCCGCCTTTCAAAAGCTCCACGCCGTAGACTGCGCCGCAGAGCGCCAGCGTCATGCCGCCGAAGACCGCCGCGAGCCGCAAGGAACTGCGCCGCCGGCCAAACGCGAGGAGGAGCATTCCCGCCGCGCACAGGAGCTTGACGGGCAGGCAAGACAGCCACCGCAGGCCGGGAAGATAGACCGCGACGGCGTAGGCCGCGCCGAGCAGCGCGCCGCAGAGCAGACGTTTGCTGCGGATCGCCGCGCCGCCGAGGCGGGCGCTGGCGCGCAGGAGCAAGTAATTGACGGAGAAATTCAGCACGAAAACGGCATCCGCGTAGACGGTCAAGGTCCTCACCTCTGTGGACAAAGTATAGAGGCACGGACGCAAAAAACAGGTCGCAATCCCCAACGGGGAATGCGGCCTGTTTCGTATCGGTCAGCCGTGTTTTCGGGTGTTTCTTTCGGGAATTCCATTTCCCGAGCAACTTTTTTGCAAAAAACCGTGTCACGCGGTCGAACGATTATTCCGGGCGCTTGACGGCCTTGACGTGCTTCTCGGCCTGAAAGCGCGGGAGCATGATCTCGTGCCCGCAGCCGGTGCATTTCAGCTTGAAATCCGCGCCGATGCGCAGAACGGTCCAGGTGTTGCTTCCGCAGGGGTGCTGTTTCTTCATCGTCAGCACGTCGCCCGGGCGAATATCCATCATCTTACTCCCTCATTTCTTGATCTCATCCCAATAGTGTTTCGCGGCCTGCTCGATCTTGTTGTCGCCGTACTCGTAATACTGCACGTCCTTGATCAGATCCGGCAGGTACTGCTGTTTCACCCAGTGATTCGGGAAGCTGTGCGGGTAGAGGTAGCCCTGCTCGCGCTCCTGTCCGAAGGAATCGGCGTGGACGTTCTGCAGCTCCCGCGGGAAGGCGCCGACTTTGCCGGCGCGGACGTCCGCGAGCGCCTTATCGATCGCCATGCAGCCGGAATTGGACTTCGGCGCGGTGGCGAGGAAGAGCACGGCGTCCGCGAGCGGGAGCCGCGCCTCGGGCATACCGAGCTGGAGCGCGGAATCCACGCAGGCTTTGACGATCGGGATCGCCAGCGGGTAGGCAAGGCCGATGTCCTCGCAGGCAGAGCAGAGGATCCTGCGGCAGCAGGAGGGCAGATCGCCGGCCTCGAGAAAGCGCGCCAGATAGTGGATCGCGGCGTCGGGATCGGAGCCGCGGATGGACTTCATCAGCGCGGACAGGCTGTCGAAGTGGTTGTCGCCCTCGCGGTCGTAGCGCATGGCGGAGCGCTGGGTCACGGCCTTCGCGTCGGCCAGCGTCAGGAGCAGCGCGGTGTCGCCCGGCCGCGCCGCGATGAACATCGCCTCCACGGCGTTGATCGCCTTGCGGATGTCGCCGCCGCAGGCGCTGGCGATGTGCTCCAACGCGCCTTCCTCCGCCGTGACGGAGAGCTCCGTCTTGTTCGCCATGTAGTCCACGGCGCGGCGGACGGCCTGCAGGGCCGCCTCCGGCGTGATCGGCTTGAACTCGAAGACCGTACTGCGGCTCAGGATCGCGTTGAAGACGTAGAAATACGGATTTTCCGTCGTGGACGCGATCAGCGTGATCTTGCCGTTTTCAATGTGCTCCAGCAGGGTCTGCTGCTGTTTCTTGTTGAAGGACTGGATCTCGTCCAGATAGAGCAGCACGCCGTTCGGCGCGAGCAGGGTGTCCAGCTGGGAGACGATTTCCTTGATGTCGGCGGTGGAGGCGGTCGTCGCGTTGAGCTTGAACAGCTTGCGCTGCGTGGCGTCGGCGATGATGTTGGCGACCGTCGTCTTGCCCGTGCCGCTCGGTCCGTAGAAGATCAGATTCGGGACGCTGCCCGATTCGATCATCCGGCGCAGGATCTTGCCTTCGCCGAGGATCTCGTCCTGACCGTAGACCTCGTCTAAAGTTGTCGGGCGAAGTTCATCCGCCAGAGGTTGATACATCGTGATTTCTCCTTTCGGGAAGCTCGCTGACGAGCGCCGCGCCGAGAATGAGGACCGCGCCGACGGCCTCCGCCCATCCGAACGGCTCTTTGAGCACGAGCGCGGACAGGAGGACCGCAACGAGCGGGTCGATATAACTGAGGATCGCAAGCGTCTGCGCCTTCAATGTGGGGAGCGCGCCGAAATAGAGCGCGTAGGCGATCCCCGTATGGACGACGCAGACGATCAGCAGGAGGATCGCCGCTTTGCGCGTGACGTCGGAAAAGCTCCATTGTTCCGCGAACAGCGTATAGGGCAGGGTGATCGCGGCGGCGAAGAACAGCTGCACGATGGATTTGTCGAAGGCGTTGACCTCGGTCAGACGCTTGCTGAGCAGGACGATCACCGGGTAGAGCAGGGCCGCGCCCAGCGCGAACGCGATGCCGCTCAGGCCGGAAACGCCGCCGCCAATGACGCCGGAGATCAGCACCATACCGCCTAACGCGACGAAGATGCAGAGAACCTTGCGCAGGGTCAGCTTTTCCTTCAGCGCGAAGGGCGCGATCAGCAGCAGAAAGATCGGAGCGACGTAATATGCCAGGGTCGCGACCGCCACGGTCGTGCGGCTGTACGCTTCAAAGAGCAGCACCCAGTTCGCGCCGAGCGCCGCGCCGGACAGGGCAAGGGGAAGGAAGTTCCGCCGAATGGCCGACCAATCCGGTTTTCTTCTCAGAATCAAGAGAAGCGCGACCAAAGAGAGCGCGCCGATCAGACCCCGGGCGCAGGCGATCAGCCCGGAGGGGAGAGAGATATAATGCCGGAAGACCCCGATGGTGCCGTACAGCACCATCGAGGCGATCAGCATCCATTTTCCCCGGTTTCGCATTATTTTGCCAGATAGGCGTCGCAGACTTTTCTCGCTTCCTCTGCGATGACCGGCTCGTCGATGTTGACCAGGTTGCCCTGATCGACCGTGACCTTTCCGTTTACGACGGTGTAATCCACCGCGCCGCGCAGACCGACCGTGCCGAAGACGTTCTTCGGGTCATAGGTCGCGCCGACCAGCTCGAGACGGCGGGAATCGACGAGGAAGAAGTCCGCGCACTTGCCGACTTCAATGGAGCCGATGTCGGTCCTGCCGAGCAGGGAGGCGGAGCCGCGGGTCGCCATCTTGAGGACGTCATAGCCGCTCGGCGCCTTCGCGGAGGAGTTCAGACGGTGCAGCAGGAAGCAGATACGGATCTCTTCGAGCAGGTTGGAGCCGTCCTGCGAGGCGGAGCCGTCGACCGCGAGGCCGACCTTCACGCCGCGCTCCAGCATCTCCGGAATGCGGGCGATGCCGGAGGAGAGCTTCATGTTGGAGACCGGGCAGTGGGCGACGCCGGTGCCGGTCTTCGCGAGAACGTCCAGTTCTTCCGTGGTGAAGTGGATGCCGTGGGCGTACCAGACGTCGTCGCCGATCCAGCCGAGGGAATCCATGTATTCGAGCGGGCGCATATTGTAGCGGCTGAGGGTGTAGTTCTCCTCATCCTTCGTTTCGCACAGGTGCGTGTGCAGGCGCACGCCGTACTGCCGCGCGAGGATCGCGGACTGCCGCAGGAGCTCCGCGCTGACGGAGAACGGCGAGCAGGGCGCGAGGACGATCTGGTGCATCGAGCCGAAGGACGGATCGTGGTATTTTTCGATCAGGTAGGCGCTGTCCTTCATGATCTCGTCGACGGTCTGCACGACGCTGTCGGGCGGGAGGCCGCCGTCCTTGACGGACAGGTCCATGGAGCCGCGGGAGGAGACCATGCGCATACCGAGCTCGTCCGCGGTATTCATCTGCGCGCCGATCAGGTCGCCGGTGCCCGCCGGGAAGACGTAGTGGTGGTCGAAGCAGGTCGTGCAGCCGTTCTTCATCAGCTCGCCCATGCCGGTCAGGCCGGAGTAGCGGATGACCGTCTGATCGAGATTCTTCCAGATCTCATAGAGCGTTTTGAGCCAGTCGAACAGCTCCATGTTCTGCACCTGCGGCAGATTGCGGGAGAACTGCTGGTACAGATGATGGTGCGTGTTGATCAGACCGGGATAGCAGAACAGATTGGTTCCGTCGATCTCACGGTCCGCCTTCTGCGGGAGCTGCTTGCCGATGGCGCGGATCACGCCGTCTTCACAGTAAAGATCGACGCCCTTCAGGAGCTCGTCGGCATCGTTGCAGGTAACAAGCGCGGAAATGTTGCGGATCATCAGGGTGGACATAGCTTAACCTCCTAATCAAGTTTTCTCATTTGTCAGTTTTCGCAGGGGATTATCGCGGATGGAGGCGCGTTTTGCCTCCTCGCGCAGTTGACGGATCAGGGCGGCGATCTTCTCGTTGACCTGCTCGATCTCGCCCAGCAGTTCGTTCGCGGAAATGCGGAGCACGCCGCTGCGCAGGGCGGAGAGCTGGATCAGCGCGTCCGAGGTCGCCACGCGGACGGCGTAGTTTTTGCCGATTTGGCCGACCAGGGTTTCGATGTAGAGGTCGGCGCTTTCGTTTTCTTTCGTATAGACGACGCGGAGATTGTCTCGCTTCGTCTTCGAGCCGACGCCGCCCTTGACGCGGTAGCTGTCGAAGACGACGACCAGCTCGCACGGCCGGTAGCCGCAGTAATTGCTGAGAATATCCAACAGGCGTTCTCTCGCGCCGGTCAGGTCGGCCTGCGCCTGTTCGCGCAGGCCGTCCCAGGCGAAGATCATGTTGTAGCCGTCGACGATCAGATAGTCCTTCTTGCGCGGCGGCAGAGCGATCTCAGAGGACGCCGCTCCGGGCGGCGGGCGGTGGAGCACGTACTTATCGGGGCCGAATTCCCGCTCAATGATCCGCTGCAGCTCTTTTTCGTCCAGATCAAGATTCTGCTTTCGGACCTGCACGGGCGCGTCCAACGGTTTTGGGCGAAGCACGCTGTCGAGGTGCATGTGGTCGAAGACCTGATCCCACTTGACAGTGAAGCCGCCGCCGTGGGCGCAGAAGACGGAATCGGGCGTGTTTTCAAGGTCGCTTTCCGGGTCGTAGGCAAACGCGGCGATCACTTCCGCGGCGTTGTGGCAAGGCGCGTAGCCGTCCGTCTCGCAGAGCAGCCGCCCGCGTCCTCTCGTATAGGATACGACCTGCGACATATAGTCCTGCAATTCGGAGACGGGCGCTCGGCCCGAAAGCTCCATGCCGTCCGGCACGTCGATCGGGGAGTCGAAGCTCCCGCCCATGGCGCGGATATCGCCGATCGCCCGACCGATCTGCTCGGCGGGAACGGTCAGGGTGAAGCGGTAGAACGGCTCCAACAGCACGCTCTCCGCCTGCATCAGCCCCTGACGGACGGCGCGGTAGGTCGCCTGCCGGAAGTCGCCGCCCTCGGTGTGCTTCAGGTGGGCGCGTCCCGCGGCCAGCGTGATCTTCATATCGGTGATCGGGAAGCCTGCCAGCACGCCGAGGTGCTGCTTTTCCGTCAGATGCGTAAGGATCAGCCGCTGCCAGTTGCGGTCGAGGTCGTCCTCGCTGCACGAGGAGGCGAAGACCAGTCCGCTGCCGGCGGGAAGCGACTCTAAGAGCAGATGGACCTCCGCATAGTGGCGCAGGGGCTCAAAATGCCCGACGCCCTCCACGCGATCGCGGATCGTCTCGCGGTAGGAGACGCGGCCGCCGTCGATCGTGACGTCCAGATCGAAGCGTTCGCGAATGAGACTTTGCAATACTTCGATCTGCACCTGCCCCATAAGCTGCGCGTGGATCTCGCGCAGACGCTCGTCCCAGACGATCTGCAGCTGCGGTTCTTCTCTTTCCAGCAGTTTCAGCTTCGGCAGGACGGTGCGCGCGTCCGTTCCGGCGGGAAGACGGATGCAGTAGGTCATCACGGGCGCGAGCAGGGGAGAAACGCGCCGCTTTTCCGCGCCGAGCGGATCGCCCGCGGAAAGATCGGTCAGGCCGGTCACTGCGCACAGCGTTCCGGCAAGGGCCTCCTCCGCCTGCGTGAAATTCGCGCCGGAGTAGAGTCGGATCTGCGTGACCTTTTCTTCGATCTCCTCTCCGTTGTGATTTGTATAACGCAGCGGGGCGCGCACGCGCAGTACGCCGCCGGTGATCTTCAGGAAGGTCAGTCGGTTTCCCTGCGCGTCGTGGGAAATTTTGTAGACCCGCGCGGCAAATTCCGCGGGATAAACGGGCGCGACGGTGTATTGCTCCAGCGCGCCGATCAGCTCGTCGACGCCTTCGGAGTGGAGCGCCGCGCCGAACAGACAGGGGAACAGCGCCTCCCGCGCGACCATGGAAGCAATCTCTTCCGGCGCGAGCGTTCCGCTTTCAAGATACTGCTCCAGCGCGGCTTCGCCGCAGAGGGCGACCGCCTCCGTATCGTCAATATCGTTGCACAGACCGCTCAGGTGCGCCTTCGCGTCTGCCAGCAGCCGCGCCTTGTCCGCGCCGGGTAGGTCCATTTTGTTGAAGAAAAGAAAGGTAGGGACATGATAACGACGCAGAAGCTTCCACAGCGTCTGCGTGTGCCCCTGCACGCCGTCCGTGCCGCTGACGATCAGGACGGCGTAATCCAGTACCTGCATCGTCCGCTCCGCCTCCGGGGAAAAATCGACGTGCCCCGGCGTGTCTAACAGTGTCACGGATAGTTGCTCCGTCTGAAACCGCGCCTGCTTGGAGAAGATCGTAATGCCGCGGCTCCGTTCGAGCGCGAAGTGATCCAGAAAAGCGTCGCCGTGATCGACCCGACCGAGCTTCTTCAGTTGTCCGGTGCGGTAGAGCAGCGCTTCGGACAGCGTCGTCTTGCCGGCGTCCACCTGCGCGTAAAGACCGACGGCTAATTCTTTCATAGATGACCTCGCAGAGCTTGCAACTTTCAAAAACATGCGCTATAATGTAGAAAAAACCAAAAGGAGATCTTCGGATGTTTCAGTTGAGACCATACTGCCCGCCCGATTTCTCGGAGGCAAAATTCTTAAACGCGCCGAACGTCGTTTTAGAGCCCGCGCCGAAGGACGGCGTCGCGCCGATGACCTACCACGCCATGAGCATTTTCCCGGAATACTTCAAGATCGACGGGAAGTGGCTCCTCGCGGAGGAGAGCCGCATGGACTGCGTGGCGGTCTTTGAGAACGGAAAGATCGTCGTGCGCGAGTTCCGCCTGCTCAAGCAGGGCGATCTCGTTGTGACCGGCCGTACGGAAAAGTGCGAGGACGGTATCTACGTTCACGCGAACGGCTTCGCGGAAAAGACTGCGGAGAAGGACGTGTTCGCCTTCCGGCAGAACCGCTCCAGAGAGACCGCGTTCTCCCGCGACTATGACGAGATCTACGAGCTGCTCAAATACGAGCGCGACCACGGCAAGATCGTCTGGGTCATGGGCCCGGCCTTCGCCTTCGACGCCGACGCACGGCGCGCCATGTCGAGGCTGATCGAAAACGGCTACGTCCACGCGATCCTGGCGGGCAACGCGCTGGCGACCCACGATTTGGAGGGCGCGTATCTCAAGACCGCCCTCGGACAGGACATCTATACCCAGCAGTCCATGCCGAACGGTCATTACAATCATCTGGATCTGCTCAACCGCGTGCGCTATTACGGCAGCATCAAAAAGTTTATCGAAGAAGAAAAGATCGACAACGGCATCATCTACAGCTGCGAAAAGTACGGCGTGCCGTACGTCCTCGGCGGCTCGATCCGCGACGACGGCCCGCTGCCGCCGGTCTACGCCGACGTCTACGCGGCGCAGAACGCCATGCGCGACGAGATCCGCGGCGCGACCACCGTCATCTCCATGGCGACGATGCTCCACACGATCGCGACCGGCAACATGACGCCGTCCTACCGCGTCATGCCGGACGGCACCGTGCGGCAGATCTATTTCTACTGCGTGGACGTGTCGGAATTCGTCGTCAACAAGCTCGCCGACCGCGGCAGCCTGTCCGCGCGCGGCATCGTGACCAACGTGCAGGACTTCGTCGTCAATCTGCAGAAGGGTCTCGGCCTGTAAAATCGTTATTCGGCGGCGCCGCTTTCAGCGGCGTCGCTTTTTTTCGCCCTTTTCGCGGCGATCTTCTCTTTGAACTGCTCGACCAGCGGCGTCAGCGCGTCCATCAGACCCTTTTTGCCTTCCTCCTCGGCGGCGACGTGCAGCACCTGCACCTCCGATCCGCAGACCGCGAGGAAGGACAGCGGGGTCTTCGTGACCTTCACGCCCGCGCCGGCAGCGACGCCGTTCGGGTTTTTGAGCAGGTCGGAGCCGCCGCCCGCGAACCCGCAGGACAGCTTGGAAACGGGAATGACCGTAACGTCGCCGAGCACGATGGGCGCTTCGGTGACGCTCTGACCGGCAGAGAGCATTCTTGCCTGCTGCGCGGTAAAATCAAAGATCCTCAGTAATTCGCTCATTTTCGGTACCTCACTTTTTTACACGCTGCTTGAGATAGCGGCCGATCAGCCCGAACAGGAAACCGACGATATGGATCGGCCGGTAATTGAGCTGCCCGTCGAAGAACGCCGTGGTGCTTTCCTGTTCAAAGTCGCAGCGGACGTCCACGGTGCGCTTTTTGAATTTCATTGCGCCGTCCAGCAGGGTCAGCAGGGGATAGACCGCCGCGCAGACCTCGCCGTAACGGAAGGCGGCGTCCGCGGCGTCTGCGTCGCCGACGGCGATCCGCAGATCGAACTTCTTGAAAACGGCCTTCCTGACCAGCCTGCCGATGCGCGAAAGAATGTCGCCGACTGCGGCGAATACGCCGCGGACGGTCTCGACCAGCCCCTTGCTGTCGACGGCGCGTTTGAAATTGATCTTGCTGCTGACGTCCTTCAGGCCGAGGAAATCGAGGAGCGTTTCCGTCGCTTTGCCGCCGCCCTTTTTCTTCTTTTCAGCGGGCTGTTCCTCGCCTGCGGGCGGTTCCGGCTTCGGTTTTTTCTCTTTCGTACTGTCGGCGAGCGTCAGAAACAAATACCTGACGCGGAACCGGAACCCCTGTTCGGGCGCGTAACGCAGATAGATGCGCAGCGGGAGCGCCAGCAGCAGCACGATCAGCGCAAGGATCCCGAGAATGATATACAACGCGAGCATAGCGGCGCTCCTTCCATAATACTTCAATCTACATTATATATGATTTGCGTTCGTTTTACAAGTACGCCTCTTTACTTTTTCGCGGGATTATGGTATGCTATGACATACAAAAAGTAAAAGGAGAAAAGCGCGATGAAGCTGATGGAACAGCTTTTCTATATTTTCCCGACGAAGCAGAGATGGCAGTATGCGGGCCTGTTTTTCCTCCAGCTGGTGGAGACGGTGCTCGATTTCTTCGGCGTCGCCCTGATCCTGCCGTTCGTCCGCCTCATGATCAGCGCGGAGCAGATGCAGACCGCCTGGTGGTATCAGCTCTCGGCCAGGATTGTCGGCACGACGAACCTGTCGTCCGTGCTGCTCTTCCTGACGATCCTGATGGCGGCGGTCTACCTCGTGAAGAACCTCTTCATCATGTTCCTGATGTGGCTGCGGATCAACTTTATCGGCAAAAGCAAGATCCGCATGGGCGCGCGGATGATCACCTGCTATATGCACAAGCCCTATACCTTCCACCTCCAGCGCAACACCTCGGAGATCATCCGGAACATCAACGGCGACGTCAACGGCGCGTTCAACGTGATCTCGGCGATGTTCTCCCTCGTTTCCGACGCGCTGATCGTCATTTCGCTCACGGTCTACCTGTTTGCGGTCGATTTCCAGATGACAGTCAGCATCCTGATCGCGCTGGCGGTCTGCTCCGCGGTGTATTTCCTGATCGTGCGCAAGAAGATCCGCTCCTACGGCCAGGAGAACCGAAAGGTCACCGCGAAGATGTACAAGGCGATCCAGCAGGCGATGGGCGGCATCAAGGAAGTCAAGATCATGGGCAGAGAGAAGTTCTTTGCCGACGTGTACCGCCGCTGCGGCGCGGAGTCCGTGGAGCTGAGCAAGCGGTACAGCCTCATCAGCGCGGTCCCCGGCCGCCTGATCGAGACCCTCTGCATGTTCGCGATCCTGTCGATCGTCGCCGTGAAGATCGTGAAAGGGGAGGACCTGACGGAGATCGTCCCCAATCTTTCCGCCTTCGCGATTGCGGCGATCCGCCTGATGCCGCGCGCCAACAGCGTCAACGGCCATATCAACTCCATCACGTTCAACAAGCCCTCCCTCGAAGCGCTGTACGAGGACCTGACGGAATCCGACCGTGAGGAAGCTGAGCGGCAGAAAGAGATCGAGGAGAAGAAGAAGCAGAACCGCACGGTCAATATCGGAGAGGAGCGCAATATCTTCGCGAGGAATATCACCTATACCTATCCGAACAAGACAGAGCCCGTGCTGAAAAACGTCAACGTGACGGTCAACGCAGGCGAGTCGGTCGGCATCGTCGGCGTGACCGGCGCGGGCAAGACGACCCTCGTCGATATCATCCTCGGCCTTTTGAAGCCGCAGGAGGGGACCGTCTGCTACGGCGCGCTGGATATCTACGAGGACTACGCGGAGTGGCAGAAGCACATCGGCTATATCCCGCAGTTCATCTATCTCGTCGACGACACGATCCGCAGCAACGTCGCCCTCGGCGTGGAGGAAGACAAGATCGACGAGGACGCGATCTGGAGAGCGCTGGAGAACGCGCAGCTCGCCGATTTCGTCCGTTCGCTGGAGGACGGGCTCGATACCGTCATCGGCGAGCGCGGGGTCCGCCTATCCGGCGGACAGCGGCAGCGCATCGGCATCGCCCGCGCGCTGTACTACGATCCGGAGATCCTCTTCTTCGACGAGGCGACCTCGTCTTTGGACAACGTAACGGAGAAGGCGGTCATGCGGTCCATCAACGCGCTCGGCGCGCAGAAGACCATGATCATCGTCGCGCACCGCCTGACGACGCTCAGCGGCTGCGACCGCATTTACAAGGTCGAAAAGGGCGGCGTTTCGGAGACGACGATCTCACAGGAATGAGTCAAAATCGATGGAAAAACGGAGGCAAATGCCTCCGTTTTTCTTTGCGATCGCCGATTTACTTTCACAAGCTAAAGAATCCGCGGAAAATCAAGGCGATTTCAGGAAAAATTATAAAAATTTTTCGGCAAAATCGGCAAAAAACATTGACACTTTTCGTTGATTCTGCTATAATCTTTAATCGCGTGAGCAGGAATTGAGGGGTGAAACACCGTGCTTGACGAACTGAAGACTGCGAACAAAGTGGTCGGCATCAAGCAGTTTCGCAAGGCGATGGCCGCCGGCAAAGTCCGAAAGGTTTTCCTCGCGGCGGACGCTGATCCCCTGCTGACCGAGCCGATCGCGGAGCAGTGCAGAACGCAGGAGATCGAAGTGATCTCCGTCCCGACCATGCGCCAGCTCGGCGCCGCCTGCGGCATCCCCGTCAACGCGGCGGTCGCGGCGATCCTCTAATTTTGTATCCGACGGAATATTTTGGGATATTCCGGGATAATATAAACGCTGCATCAGCGTAATTTGAAAGAAAGGAGAACAACATGCCTACTTTTAATCAGTTGGTCAGAAAAGGAAGAGAACAGAGCACTTTCAAGTCCACGGCTCCGGCGCTGCAGAAGGGCCTGAACACCATCAAGAACCGCGCTACCGATCTTTCTTCTCCGCAGAAGAGAGGCGTCTGCACCGCAGTTCGTACCACCACCCCGAAGAAGCCGAACTCCGCGCTCCGTAAGATCGCTCGTGTCCGCCTGACGAATGGCTACGAGGTTTCCGCCTACATCCCCGGTGTCGGCCACAACCTGCAGGAGCACTCCGTCGTTCTGATCCGCGGCGGTCGTGTCAAGGACCTCCCCGGCGTGCGTTACCACATCATTCGCGGTACGCTGGATACGCAGGGCGTTCAGGGTCGTATGCAGGCCCGCTCCAAGTACGGTCAGAAGCGGCCGAAGGCAAAGAAAAAGTAATTCCAACGCCTTATCGCAAGGCACCGCCTTGCCATGCGTTTTTTATATAATTTTTGATTGTATGGGAAACTCTTGGCAGGCACAAAACGGTAGGATAAGCCTATCGAAGTACCTATGAAATCATTTTATGAAGGAGGGAAGCAAAGTGCCCAGAAGAGGTAATGTTCCCAAGAGAGAGGTCCTTCCGGATCCGATCTACAAATCCACTCTGGTAACTAAGCTCGTAAACAGCGTCATGCTGGACGGCAAGAAGGGCGTTGCCCAGAGAGTCGTTTATGGCGCATTTGAAATCGTCGAACAGAAGACCGGCAAGAACGGTCTCGACGCATTCCAGCAGGCGATGGAAAACATCATGCCGTCTCTGGAAATCAAGTCCCGTCGTGTCGGCGGCGCGACCTACCAGGTTCCTCTGGAAGTTCGCCCCGAGCGCCGTCAGACGCTCGGCCTTCGCTGGCTGACGACCTATTCCCGCAAGCGCAGTGAAAAGACCATGAAGGAACGCCTTGCAGGCGAGATCATGGATGCTTGCAACAACACCGGCGCCTCTGTGAAGAAGCGCGAAGATACGCACAAAATGGCAGAAGCCAATAAGGCCTTCTCCCATTTCCGTTGGTAACCGAGAAGGAGTTACACAATGCCGAGACAATATTCTCTTGAGAATACAAGAAATATCGGTATTATGGCGCATATCGACGCAGGCAAGACCACCACGACCGAACGCATTCTGTTCTACACCGGCCGCACCTATAAATTAGGCGAGACCCACGAAGGCAACGCGGTCATGGACTGGATGGAGCAGGAGCAGGAGCGCGGCATTACGATCACGTCGGCCGCGACGACCTGTTTCTGGAACAACTGCCGCATCAATATCATCGACACGCCGGGCCACGTCGACTTCACCGTTGAGGTCGAGCGTTCCCTGCGCGTGCTGGACGGCGCGGTCACCGTGCTGTGCGCCAAGGGCGGCGTCGAGCCGCAGACCGAGACTGTTTGGCGTCAAGCCGACAAATACAACGTTCCCCGCATGGTCTACGTCAACAAGATGGACATCACGGGAGCCGATTTCTTCAATGTTCTCAACATGATGCATGATCGGCTCAAATGTAACGCGGTTCCCATCCAGCTGCCGATCGGTGCGGAGGCCGACTTCAAGGGCGTCATCGATCTCATCAAAATGAAGGCGAACGTCTTCTACGACGAGCTCGGCAAGGACGTCCGCGAGGAAGAGATCCCCGAAGACCTGAAAGACCTTGCAGCCGAGTACCGCGATAAGCTCATTGAATCCGTCTCCGACCAGGACGACGAGATCATGGAGCTCTATCTGTCGGGCGAGGACGTGCCGCAGGACAAGCTGCGCGCCGCCATCCGCAAGGCCACCATCGGCGTCAAAATGATCCCCGTGACCTGCGGCACCTCTTATAAGAACAAGGGTGTGCAGGAACTGCTGGACGCGATCGTCGATTATCTGCCGTCACCTTTGGACGTCAAGGGCATCCACGGCATCAATCCGAAGACCGACAAGGAGGAATTCCGTCCCGCCGACGATTCGGCGCCGTTTTCCGCCCTGGCCTTCAAGATCGCGACCGATCCGTTCGTCGGCAAGCTCTGCTTCTTCCGCGTGTACTCCGGCTACGTCGAGAAGGGAACGACCGTTCTCAACTCGACCAAGGGCACCCGCGAGAGACTGGGCAGAATTTTGCAGATGCACGCAAACCACAGAGAAGACCGCGATACCGTGTATTCCGGCGATATCGCCGCGGTCGTAGCCGTGAAGAACACCACGACGGGCGATACCCTCTGCGATGAAAAGCATCCGATCATTCTCGAATCCATGGAATTCCCCGAGCCGGTCATCCGCGTCGCCATCGAACCGAAAACGAAGGCGGGACAGGAGAAGATGGGCATTGCCCTGATGAAGCTGGCAGAGGAGGATCCCACGTTCAAGACCTACACGGACGTCGAAACCGGACAGACCATCATCGCCGGCATGGGCGAGCTCCATCTGGAGATCATCGTCGACCGACTCCTGCGGGAGTTCAAGGTCGAAGCGAACGTCGGCGCGCCGCAGGTCGCCTATAAGGAAACGGTCCGCGGCACCGCGTACGTCGAAATGCGGTACGTCCGTCAGTCCGGCGGCAAGGGCCAGTACGGTCACGTCAAGATCAAGCTGGAGCCCAACGAGTCCGGCAAGGGCTACGAATTCATCAACGCCGTCACAGGCGGCGCGATCCCGAAGGAGTTCATCCCGGCGGTCGATCAGGGCATCCAGGGCGCGATGACGGCAGGCGTGCTTGCCGGCTTCCCGGTCGTGGACGTCAAGGTCACGCTGTACGACGGCTCCTATCACGAGGTCGACTCGTCCGAGCTTGCCTTCAAGATCGCCGGCTCGATGGCGTTCAAGGAAGCCTGCCACAAGGCGGATCCCGTCATCTTAGAGCCGATCATGAAGGTCAGCGTGGTCGTCCCCGAGGAATACACCGGCGACGTCATCGGAGATCTCTCCGCACGCCGCGGCAACATCCTCGGCATGATCCCGCGCAGCGGCGCGACGCAGATCGACGCCAACGTCCCGCTGGCTTCGATGTTCGGCTATGCGACCGACCTGAGAAACCGTACGCAGGGCCGCGGACAGTATGCGATGGAACCGAGCCATTACATCGAACTGCCGAAGAACCTTCAGCAGGAGATCGTTGAAAAACACGGTTCTTATCTGTACTGATTCGGCACAAAAGCCGAAAAACCGTCCCGTGCAGACCTTCGAAATTGCCGTTTGCGCAATAATTCGAGGGCAAGCATAAAAAAGTTCTTGCTATTGCACAACATTTAGTGTATAGTGGAACTGTTGAGACAAATTATTAAAATTTACCATTCACAAACCAAACAGGAGGATTTACTTCAATGGCAAAGCAGAAATTTGAAAGAACAAAGCCCCATGTAAACATCGGCACCATTGGTCACATCGACCATGGCAAGACCACCCTGACTGCGGCGATCACCAAGTACCTCGCGATGAAGGGCAGCGCTGCATTCACCGACTACGCTAACATCGACAAGGCCCCCGAAGAGAAGGCACGCGGCATCACAATCAACACTGCTCACGTCGAGTATGAGACTGCTGCCCGCCACTATGCCCACGTCGACTGCCCGGGTCACGCCGACTATATCAAGAATATGATCACCGGCGCTGCGCAGATGGACGGCGCGATCCTTGTTATCGCTGCGACCGACGGCCCCATGGCTCAGACCAAGGAGCACCTGCTGCTGGCCCGTCAGGTTAACGTTCCTTCCGTCCTTGTTTTCCTGAACAAGGTCGACCAGGTCGACGACGAAGAGCTGCTTGAGCTCGTCGAGATGGAAGTTCGCGAGACCCTGAGCTTCTACGGCTTCCCCGGAGACGACACCCCCATCATCCGCGGCAGCGCTCTGAACGCTCTGATCTCCGAGTCCACCGATCCGGACGCTCCCGAGTATGCCTGCATTAAGGAACTCATGGACGCTGTCGACACCTGGATCCCGACTCCCGACCGCAAGGCTGATCTGCCCTTCCTGATGCCCGTTGAGGACGTCTTCACCATCTCCGGCCGCGGCACCGTCGCTACCGGCCGTGTCGAACGTGGCCAGATCCGCAAGAACGAGCCCGTTGAGATCGTTGGTCTGATGGACGAGGCGAAGTCCACCGTCGTCACCGACATCGAAATGTTCCACAAGCTGCTCGACTACGCTGAAGCAGGCGACAACATCGGCGCGCTGCTCCGCGGCATCGACAAGAAGAGCATCGAGCGTGGCCAGGTCCTGGCGAAGCCCGGCTCCATCCATCCGCACACCAAGTTCAAGGGCCAGGTCTACGTCCTGTCCAAGGAAGAAGGCGGCCGTCACACCCCGTTCTTCAACAACTATCGTCCGCAGTTCTATTTCCGTACCACTGACGTTACCGGCATCATCAGCCTTCCCGAAGGCGTTGAGATGTGCATGCCCGGCGACAACATCGATATGGACGTTGAGCTGATCACCCCGATCGCGATCGAGAAGGGCCTCCGCTTCGCTATCCGCGAGGGCGGCCGTACCGTCGGTTCCGGCGTTGTCATCGAGATCAACGAGGACTAATTTAAAACATTAACAAAGAGCAGGATGCACCCGCATCCTGCTCTTTTCGTGTCTACACGAAAAGAGCGGGTTTTCAAACGATCTAAATTGAAAACCCGGTTTTATTGAACGTGAAAGACACCCCTCCTGGGTTTCTTTCACACTTTCTTCCTTCCCGATGACGCTGCGTTATCGCGGTTATCTGGACAAAGAACAGGATGCGTTCGCATCCTGTTCTTAATCATATGCATTATTCCAAAAAATTCACAAGGACGATCACGCATTCGTCCGGCGCAGTGAACTCCGCCGGGTAATAGATCGCGTTTTCATACACGCCGGCGCATTCTTTGAAGGCCTCCATCATCGTTTCGTACGGGACGGTGTAGACCGTGATCCCGTAGCCTTCGGCAGGGGAGATCTGATCGAAGTCGCGCAGCAGCGGCAGCACCGCCTGATAACGCTCGTAGAGCGACGGGGCGAGCTTCGCGGTCAGCGGAGCGAACTCGTTCAGGTCTTCCGGTTCGAGTTCTTCCAGCACGGTCAAGCTGTCCGCGCCCCAGACGATCAGCATCGGGGCGGACTGCGTGTAGTGCAGTCCGTACCGCCTGGGGCCCGTTTCGGTCGGCGCATAGAGAGAAGTACCGGCTTCCGTCCCATCCGAAACGGTGGCCGTACCAACCGAGTAAACGGGGAAATCGGGAATAAGCCCGGTCAGTACCTTGCTTTCGTCAATACCGTCCGGCGCGTTTTCAAGCGGCTCGTCCTGCAAGGCAGGCGCTTCCGTCGGCGCAGCCGCAACCGTCGCGACCGGCGATTCCGGCGCTTCGTAACCGCTGACGGAATATTCGTATGCGGTGTTTTCGACAGCGTCCGCGACAGCCTCCGGCTCATACGCCGCGGAGGTTTCCGCTTTCATGGCGTCCGTGGAAGGCTTTAAGATCGGAAGATTCCCCCAAAAAACGAGGGCGAGCAAAGCGGCCGCGGCAAGAGCGGTCACTGCGGTGGGGATCCAGCGCTTTTTCGCAGATTTCTTCGGCTGCTTTTCCTTGCGCACCTGCCGCATGATGCGATCCGTCAGGTCGGCGGGCGGTTCCGCCGTGCTGTCTTTGAGCAGGGCGTCGTTCTGTTCCATGAAGGCAAGGAGCGTGCGGCAGTTTTCGCAGGTTTGCAGGTGTTCCTGCAGGCGGCGTTCTTCAAATTCGCTGTTTTCGCCGTCGAGATGTCCGCTGATCAGCGGTAAGTATTCATCACAGTTCAATTCCGCACCCTCCTTTCAGTTTTTTAGACGCGGAAAGCGGCGATTCGTTCCCGCATTGCAGAAGTTTTTTTCGCAAAGCGTCGCGGGTGCGGGCAAGCCTTGACTTGACCGTGCCCTCTTTGATATTCAGAATCTCCGCGATCTCCGCATAGCTCAGATCGTTGACCACGCGCAGGGTCAGGATCTGCCGCTGCTGTTCGTCGAGCGACTGCATCGCCCGCGCGAGCAGCTCGTTTTCTTCTTTTGAAATGGCGGCCTCCTCCGGGGTCGGCGCGGTATCGGGAAGATCCAGCGTCTGCGTCTCGCCGTCGCCGTCCTCCACCGTCAGCGAGACCTGCGGCCGCCGCTTGACGCTGCGCAGGAAATCGAGGCAGGTGTTCGAGGCGAGCCGGTAGAGCCAGGTGGAAAAGGCGGACTCAAACTGGAAGCTGCCGAGATTGCGCCACGCCTTGATAAAGGCTTCCTGCGACAGATCGGCGGCGTCGTCCGGGTTGCCGCTCATCCGCAGACAGAGATTGTAGATCGGCGTCTGATACGTGCGGACCAACTGCTCAAAGGCGTCCGCGTCGCCGTTCACGGCGCGCAGTATTACGTTTTTCTCGTCTATGTCGATCACCTCAGATCCCGTACGATCGCTTTCACGACCGCGTGCACTTCCTCCGGCGTGGAAAGCCGGGAGATTTGTTCTTTATAGTACGCGCTGTGCGCGACCCCGCGCAGATACCACGCGAGGTGTTTCCGTGCCTCCAGACAGGCGATGTGCTCGCCCTTGTCCTCACAGGCGAGGGAGAACTGCGCGAGCGCGGTCTCCATCCGCTCCGCAAGGCAGGGGAGCGGCGGGATCTCCCGCCCCTCTAAAGCGGCGTTCAGCCGCTCGAAGACCCACGGATCGCCGAACGCGGCCCTGCCGACCGCAAAGAGGGAAGCGCCGCTGTGCATTTTGCAGCGCAGAATATCCCGCGGTGTGAAGATGTCGCCGTTCGCGACGACCGGCACGGAGACCGCCTCCGTGACCTTGCGGATCGCGTCCCAGTCGGCGACGCCGGAATAGAGCATCGTTTTCGTCCTGCCGTGGACGGCGATCGCGTCGACGCCGTTCGCCTCCAGCTCCTGCGCAAAGGGGACGATATTGATGCTGCCCTTGTCCCAGCCGAGGCGGGTCTTGACCGTTACCGGCACGTTTACCGCGTCCTTGACCGCGCGGACGATCCGCCCCGCGAGCGCGGGGTCTTTCATCAGCGCGCTGCCGTCGCCGTTGTTCGCGATCTTCGGCATCGGGCAGCCCATATTGATATCGATGAAATCACAGCCGCTGTGCGTTAACGCGAGCTTCGCCGCCTCCGCCATGATTGCAGGATCGTTGCCGAAGATCTGCGCGCCGCAGAGAGAGCCATCGTTCTTCCGCAGGAGCGACTTGCTCTTTTTGTCCTGATAGACCAGCGCGCGCGAGGAGACCATCTCCGTCACCGTGACCGCCGCGCCGTGCCGCGCGCATATCGTGCGGTAGGCGTAGTCCGTCACGCCGGCCATCGGCGCGAGGAACACGCATCCGCTCAGCTCGCGCCCGAGAAACCGCATCGCATATCACCTCATAATAAGTATAGCACAGAATCCGACAAAAGACAAGAATGGGGAAAACACGCCGTTTCCTCTTCTGTCATTGCCCGACTTGCTCGGGCAATCTGTGCCTACCGTCGTAGGAATAATAGCCGTAATATGCGAAATCTTCCGTTGTGTCATTGCGAGCCCGACTTCGTCGGGCGTGGCAATCTGTCCGTATCGATAGAGGCACTTATACGCAATATCTTCAAGAACGGCAATATTGATATTCGACTGGTTTTACTTGCAAAACAAGACATAATGTGCTAAACTATTCTTGCGACACAAGTTCGTATTTTTTCGCGTAGAGGTGCATTTTTACCTAGGTAAAAATGCACGCTCTGATTTGGCATCTCTACGTGAAATGTCGAACTTGTGCCGCAGCAATGGGAGTTGTGCGTTTTTCGGTGCGCAGCTTTGGCTGCGCACTTTTTTGTTTCAAAAGTAACTTTTTGGGAGACTGTTGTATGTATAGACGAGTCATTGTTCTATTCCTTACGCTAATGCTTGTTTTTTCGCTCTGCATTCAAGCACCTATCTTTGCTGCGCCGGCTGAAAATCTCTTCTCTCGCACTAACTGCTCTTCTGCATATTCGCTGACAGATACATTATCTGACGGTGATACTGTTATCATCTTCCTCCCGAATAGCGAAGAAGCGGTGAATTCTGAAATGACTATTTCTCCGTTTTCCATCGTGGACAATGCATCTTCTGTCGATCCAGCGTTTCTATGGACGGTAGAAATAATCGGGGATTATTATGTTTTTACAAAAGATAATAAGGCATTGAGCTGTTATGCAGAAGAAGAAACCGTATATAATGATCCGTTTGGCATTAATCCAACATTAGATGCTATATCACACATCTTTATTAGTACGAGTATTATTACCCCAAATGACTATCATCCAACAAGCACTTCTCTTTGGCTTGTAGATCGATTAGGTACTTCATCGCAGTTTTATTTGCATACGACGATTGGATGTGACGTAATCGACGACTATGTTGAGACAATTGCAGAGATCAAACCGGTTGAATTCTATAAGTGTACGCATATTAATGCCACACTCTCTGCTGCAGTTCCAGCTTCCTGCACAAGTGTGGGAAATTGCTCATATTACTACTGCCAAGATTGCCAAAAATACTTTTCTGACAGCACTCTATCAACTGAGATATCTCTCGCAGATGTTACGATCGATGTGACCGGGCACACCTATGTAGGCGGTTTCTGCAAATATTGCGGGACAAAAGAAAGTCCAACATTCACACAAACCTCTTCCTTGAAGGAAGACAACAAAGTCATCATTTATCTTCCAGAGACAAGAAAAGCAGTTAATGTCGAGGACACTTTTTCCCAATTCTCGATTGATGACATTTCAACTCAGATTGATTCGACGTTTCTTTGGACAGTCGAAACCGACAATGAACGATTTATGTTTTCAAATGGTAATCATACCCTTTGTTGTTACGCAGAAAATGAAACTGTGTGGATGCCTATGCCAGTCTATATGCCAGTAGCACACGTGTTTGTTTTTGACGGAGTGCATTATCCAGACTCTGGTGACGAATTTGGAAGAGGAGATATAGAATCATTTTGGTCAATTGATCGTATTGGAACATCTTTGCAGTATTATTTACACGCTCCAGTCTGGTGTCCTGCTGCCGATTTCGAAAAAGTCCCTCAAAGTATTAAATCTACTTCCGTTGATACAACAACTGCCGAGATTGGACCAGTTGAATTCTATAAGCAAGTAGATACCTCTGATTTAAAAATCGACTCTGTTTCTGCAATACTGTATCATAATATTGCAATGAACTTTGTCGCCTTCGTGCCGGAGGGTATGACTGATCCGTATTTGGTGATTGAGGTTGGTGAACAGAGCTATACTCTTCTGCCAACTCGAGAAGATAGCCAAGGCAGGGCGATTTTCGAATATATGAATCTAAAACCGAATCAAATGGGTGACAATATCAAGACAACACTTTACGCAACTTGTAACGGAAATCTTTACGAATACTGCAAGCCGGAATACAGCGTTCGTCAGTATTGTACCAATTTGATGACGGCTCACCAAGACGATGCAAAGCTGAAAACTCTTCTTGCTGATATGTTGATTTACGGCGCAACCGCGCAGATTTATAGCGGTTACAATACTGACAACCTCGTAACATCCGGCCTGAATCTGACGCCTTCCGCGTTCAGCACACTAACCGGCAAAACGGTTTCATTTGAAGGAACTGCAGACGCTGCAACGGACTGGCTTGGTGCTGGCCTGCTCCTTGGCAACAACGTGGATATGCGTTTCTCCTTCTTTACGGACAACCTTGAAGGATTGAGCGTGGCGGTCAGCGTTAACGGAAGGGAAGAAATGTTTACTACGGAAGACTTCACCACCGACGGAACCGGGAAGTACCATTTTGAATTCAGCGGCATTGAAGCAAATGAGTTCGATGACGTGGTGAATGCAACCTTCTATCGCGGTGGCAAGAGCATCGGCAGAACGGTGAGTTATTCTGTAAATACATATGTTTGCTCTATGCAGAACTGTGAAAACGCAAACCTGAAGGCGTTGGTTCGCGCATTATATAACTATGGCGCATCCGCAAAAGCCTATTTGTCAGCAGAGTAGCAGACCAAAATAAAAGTCCCTCAAAGCACCGCAGCGACGGACATCCGTCCCTGCGGTGCTTTGGCATTATAATCCTGCTATAATTATCGACTCAATATTGAAATAGTTGAACAATTATGCAATAAAATTTCAAAAACCCTCTTGACAACGCCCGTTGATTCGAGTATGATATCAATAGTTGAACAAGTGAGCAAATATTCAAGCTATCTCAAATACGGGAAACAGTGCCTGAAATCAGCGTACCGGAAAACAGCGCGAGAATAGCGTGTTGAGAAACGCTTGTGTTATCAAACCGGGCTTGGCATTTTGCGTGAAAAGGAGCGTGTAGTATGAAGAAAACGAAACAAGAAATGGAGAAACATATAGAGGTCTTCGGCGAGCCGAATGAGGAGATGCTGTTCGACATGGCGGAGCTGTTCAAGGTCTTCGCCGATTCGACGCGCATCCGCATTTTGTACGCGATGTTTGACAGCGAGATGAACGTTTCGCAGATCTGCGACAAGGTCGAGATGAGCATTTCGGCTGTCTCGCATCAGTTACGGCTGCTGAAGCAGGCGAAGCTGGTCCGATGCCGCAGGGAGGGCAGAAAAGCATATTATATGCTGGCCGACGACCACGTGAAGACGATCATCGGCATGGCGAAAGAACATATCGAGGAGGATTGACATGAAAAAGACGTACCGTTTGAGAGACCTTGACTGCGCGAACTGCGCGGCGAAGATGGAGAACGCGATCAACAAGCTGCCGGAGGTCGAGAGCGCGGCGGTCAGCTTCCTGACGCAGAAAATGGTGATCAATTACATCGACGGCACGGACGAGGCGACGGCGCTGGCGGCGATCAAGAAGGTCATCCGCAAGGTCGAGCCGGACTGCGAGGTCCTCGCGTGACACGGAAGCAGAAAAAGCTGCTCGTTCGGATCGCCGCTGCGATTATCGTTTTTGCTGTCGGCCTGTTTTTGCCTGGCTGGTGGAAGGCCGGCTGCATGATCGTCGCGTGGGCGATCGTCGGCTACGACGTACTGTGGGCGGCCTTGCGGAATATCCTGCGCGGTCAGCTCTTCGATGAAAAATTCCTGATGGCGCTGGCGACCTGCTGCGCGCTCGCGATGCAGGACTGGGCGGAGGCCGCGGCGGTCATGCTGTTCTTCCAGGTGGGAGAGCTGTTTGAATCGCTGGCGGTGGAGCGCTCGCGCCGTTCGATCACCGCGCTGATGGACATCCGGCCCGATACGGCGACGGTCCTGAAAGACGGCGAGGAGATCGTCACGGAGCCGGAAGACGTCGCGATCGGCGACCTGCTGCTCGTCCGCGCAGGGGAACGCATCCCCACGGACGGCGTGATCGTCGAAGGCGAGGCGTCGCTCGACACCGCGAAGGTCACGGGCGAGGCGATGCCGGTCGACGTGAGCGCGGGAATGAAGGTCGTTTCAGGCAGCGTGAACCTGAGCGGCGTCTTGACGATCCGCGCAGAGAGCGCGTACGAGCAGTCCACGGTCGCGAGGATCCTGACCCTCGTGGAGACCGCCGCCGAAAAGAAGGCGCAGACCGAGCGGATCATCACGAGATTCGCGCGTTTCTACACGCCCGCTGTGATCGGCGCGGCGGTCCTGCTCGCGCTGCTGCCGCCGCTGGTCTTCGGTCAGCCGTTTGTCGAGTGGATCCGGCGCGCGCTGACCTTCCTCGTCATTTCCTGCCCGTGCGCCCTCGTGATCTCCGTGCCGCTGAGCTTTTTCTCCGGTATGGGCGCGGCGGCGAAGCACGGTATCGTCGTCAAGGGCGGCGTCGTTTTGGAGCAGCTCGCGCGGACGAAGACGCTGGTCTTCGACAAGACCGGCACGCTGACGGAAGGAAGCTTCTCCGTGCAGGACGTGCGCTGCGCGGCAGGCACGAAGGAGGAACTCCTGCGGATCGCCGCCCTGTGTGAGCAGTATTCCACCCATCCGGTCGCGCGGGCGATTTCTGAGGCCTGCCAGGACGCGCAGGGCGCGGCAAAGAATATCCGCGAGAGAGCGGGCTACGGCGTGACCGCGGAGATCGACGGCAAGCAGGCCGCGCTCGGCAACGCGCGGCTGATGAGGTCGATCGGCGTTCCCGTGGAAGAGACGGACCACGTCGGCACCGCCGTATACGTCGCGTATGACGGCGCGTACCTCGGCATGATCGCGGTCGCGGACACCCTGCGCGACGGTGCGAAGGAGACGATGGAAGCTTTATCCGCGCAGGGGATCGACCGCATGGTCATCCTGACCGGCGACAACGAGCGTTCAGCGGCGCATTTCGCGGCGCAGAGCGGCGTGAAGGAGTACCACGCGCAGCTCCTGCCGCAGGATAAGGTCAGTTTCTTTGAAAAGCTTCTGAACGAACGGAAAGAAGACCAAGCGGTCGCTTTCGTCGGCGACGGCGTGAACGACGCGCCGGTGCTGACCGCGGCGGACGTCGGCATCGCCATGGGCGGCGTCGGCTCGGAAGCGGCGGTCGAGGCGGCGGACGCGGTCCTGCTCAAGGACGATATCACGAAGCTGCCCCTCCTCCTGCGGATCGCGAAGAAAAAGACCGCGATCGCGAAGCAGAACATCGCCTTTGCGCTTGCCGTCAAGGGCGTGTGCCTGATCCTCGGCGCGTTGGGCTACGCGCCGATGTGGCTGGCGATCTTTGCCGACGTCGGCGTGGCGGTGCTGGCGATATTGAACGCCTTCCGCACGCAGGGGATATAAGATTGCGAAACAGAGGGAGCGTTGCAAAATGAAGTCATTTTGCAACGCTCCCGTATGATTTTTTCCGGTTATGGCAAAAATCATCGCCTGCGGGCGGGTGATTGAACGTGAAGGGGGCTCCAAGACCGCCCCCTTCACACTTCCCCTGCCGGGAGTCTGCTGCAATCCTTTTCGTTTTTGCATTTTGCAGCAGCCTCTTTTTGTATATACAATGAATATCCAAATCGCATAAGTTTATATATTCTTAACAATTTGTTCCAACATGCAACATTTTCCACGAAAATCCATGCGTTTTCGGCGAATAATTTTCGGAAATCTTCGGCAATTTGCGAAGGATTCCACTTGTATATTTTGCAAAGATATGATATAATGCAAACGGTGGCGCTGTATCCTAGTCAAAGCGCGCCGGTATCGAAGAGGGGCCTAAAAATCCCTAAAAGGGCATATCGGTGAAGTCCCTGGTGCTTGCTTTTTTCGCCCAGATCAGGGTGGGTGCTGGGGGTTAAGGTTTTCGGGCGAGGTGTAATGGCATATACCGACCGACCCGACTTCCGTGGAGACCTGTTCTTGTGCGACAGCCGTCCAGTAGCATTTTCTTCGCAACCCGGACTGCGTACGAAACAGGAGATGAACCTGCAAGGTGGTGCACAGAATCGTGTGCTGCGTGCAGCGTAGCCTGCCTTGCGTGGACATGCGGGGATAGAGGAGCGAAGCGTTTCCGGCCGTGGCCGCGGCCGAGGGCGATATTGCCTCTTGAAACCATGCCTGCAAAAGAGGATAGAACCGGCGCGTAATGTTGTGGAAATCACCTAGGCTGACTTTCACGCAAAGGGCAGATAAAGGATTGCAGTGCGGACTAAGTGGCAATCGGGTATCGGAAGCGGCGACGCTCCGACGAGGCTTCAATCGGAAACGACCGTCCGGCAACGGACGGCAGCCGACGGGGAAATCCAACCCGACCTAAGCCGCAAGATTTACTTTATCTGCTGCCACCACTTTTTTATTCCTTGGAGGGAATACTTTGCATACCAACGATCCCGAGCCCCGAAGTAAGGGGCAGAAAAAGAAGAACAAAAAACAGAGCAACCTTCGGTGGATCATCACGATCTTCTTCGTGACGATCGCCGTTTCCTCGGCAATCTCCTACTTCTCCTCCGTCGTTATGGAGGATGCGGGTCTTGTCGAGGCATTTATTGTCTTATTGCTGATCGTGCTGCTCGGCGTCGTCTTCGATATCATCGGCGTTGCGGTCATGTCGGCGAGCGAAAAACCGTTCCACTCCATGGCGGCGAAGAAGGTCAAGGGCGCCGCGGAGGCGCTGACCCTGTTGCGGAACGCGGAGAAGGTCTCCAGCTTCTGCAACGACGTGGTCGGCGATATCTGCGGGGTCGTCTCCGGCTCCGCCTCCGCGATCATCGCGGTGATGGCGCTGAAGCACCCGAGCTCCGACGCCGTGAAGCAGCTCATCATGTCCGCGCTCGTCGCGGGCGTGACGATCGCGGGAAAGGCCTTCGGCAAGAACATCGCCATGCGCAATTCCACGCAGATCGTACATTTCGTTTCCAAACCGATTTACTATACAAAGTCACTCTTCCGTATCGGGAAGCATAAGTGACGAACTGACAGGTCGTGTAAACTTGGATTTGCTGA
This sequence comes from uncultured Oscillospiraceae bacterium, assembly GCA_905233385.1. Classification (GTDB taxonomy): domain Bacteria; phylum Bacillota; class Clostridia; order Oscillospirales; family Oscillospiraceae; genus JAZOXB01. The sequence continues at coordinate 39,060 of CAJOEH010000007.1, read as the reverse complement.
ATCAGATCAATTCCAGAGAGGCGCTTTGCGCGCTCAACGCACAGCAGCTGGAGCAGCTTTGCGAAGAGCTGCGGCAGTTTTTGGTGCAGAACGTCGCAAAGACCGGCGGGCATCTCGCGGCCAATCTCGGCATCGTCGAGCTGACCGTCGCGATCGAGCGCGTGTTCGATACCTCGAAGGATCGGCTGCTGTTCGACGTCGGGCACCAGTCCTATGTGCATAAAATCCTGACCGGACGCAGGGAAGCGTTCTCCACGCTGCGCACGTTCGGCGGCATATCCGGCTTTCCGAAGCCGTCCGAAAGCGTGTGCGACGCCTTTGTCGCCGGTCATGCCTCCTCCTCCGTCTCCACGGCGCTCGGCATGGCGCGGGCGAGAACGCTCCAAAAGCAGGATTATCACGTGATCGCTCTGACGGGCGACGGCGCAATGACCGGCGGCCTTGCCTACGAGGGCCTGAACGACGCGGGCGAGAGCAACGAGCCGCTGATCGTGATCCTGAACGATAACGGCATGTCGATCACGCCGAACGTCGGCGGCATTTCGCAGCACCTCTCCGTGATCCGCACCCGCCCGGGCTATTTCCGCCTGAAAAAGGTCTATCGCAGCGTGACGAACGCCGTTCCCGGCGGCAAGGCGGTCTACCGCTTCTCGCACAAACTGAAGGAACGCTGGAAGCGGATGCTGCTCGGCTCCACCTTCTTTGAGGAGATGGGCTTCCAGTACTACGGCCCGGTCGACGGCCACAATCTGAAGCGGTTGGAGTACATGCTGGAGCTCGCGAAAAAGAGCGAGCGGCCGGTACTGCTCCACGTGCTGACGAAAAAGGGCAAGGGCTACGCACCCGCGGAGGAAAACCCGGACGTTTTCCACGGCATCGGCTCGTTCGATCCCGTGACCGGCAAGCCTGCCTGCGGAAGCGAGCCGACCTTCTCCGACACCTTCGGCAAGACGCTCTGCGCGCTTGCGCGGGAGGACGAGAAGGTCTGCGCGATCACGGCAGCGATGGTGAACGGCACTGGGCTGACGGACTTCCGGGCGGAATTTCCGGAGCGCTGCTTCGACGTCGGCATCGCCGAAGGCCACGCTGTCGCGATGGCGGGCGGCCTCGCGAAGCAGGGGATGATCCCCGTCGTCGCTGTGTATTCGACCTTCCTGCAGCGCGCCTACGATATGCTTTTGCAGGACGTCGCGATGCAGAATCTCCACGTGGTGTTCGCCGTGGACCGCGCCGGCCTGGTCGGCGAGGACGGCGAAACGCACCAGGGCGTTTTCGATATCAACTACCTGCGTTCCGTTCCGAACATGCAGGTGCTTTGTCCCGCGAATCAGGCGGAGCTGGAGACAATGCTCCGCAAAGCCGTTCTTTCTATGGACGGTCCGGTCGCCGTGCGCTATCCGCGCGGCGGCGACGGAAAACTCACGCAGGTCGCGCAGTCGCCGGTCCTGCGCGAGGGCGGGGACATCACGCTGGTCGGTTACGGAAAACTGATCAACGAGATCCTGGACGCCGCCGCGCTTCTGGAAGCGGACGGCGTCTCGGCGGAGGTCGTCAAGCTGCCGTCCGTCAAGCCGATCGATATGGCGGCGATCGCTGCGTCCGTCCGCAAGACCGGACGTCTGCTGATCGCCGAGGAAGCGGTCTGCATCGGCTGCGCCGGCAAGGAGATCGCGGCGACCCTGCGGATGCAGGGGATCGTCGTGCCGACGGCGCTCGTCAATATCGGCGACCGCTTCGTGCCGCACGGCGCGGTATCTGATCTTTACAAAATGCTCGGTCTGGACGCCGCTTCTATCGCGAAGAAGGCGCGGGAGGTGCTGCATGAAGCATAAGGAACGCCTCGACGTGCTCCTGACCGAGAAGGGGCTGTGCGAGAGCCGCAGCCGCGCGCAGGCGCTCATTATGAGCGGCGAAGTCTTCGTCAACGGGCAGAAATGCGACAAGGCGGGGACGGCGGTAGAGACCGATGCGGAGATCGAAGTGCGCGGGAACGCCTGCCCCTACGTCAGCCGCGGCGGCTTGAAGCTGGAAAAGGCGCTGCGCGATTTTGGCGTCGATCCGACCGGCTTCGTGTGCAGTGACTCCGGCGCGTCGACCGGCGGCTTTACCGACTGCCTCCTGCAAAAGGGCGCGAAAAAGGTCTTTGCCATCGACGTCGGCTACGGACAGCTCGCGTGGAGCATCCGCACGGACGACCGCGTGGTCTGCATGGAGCGCACGAACATCCGCTACGTCAAGCCGGAAGACCTGGGCGAGCCGCTCGATCTCTCCGTCGTGGACGTGTCCTTCATCTCGCTGAAGCTCGTCCTTCCCGCGATCAAAGAACTGCTCAAGCCGACCGGACAGATCCTCTGCCTGATCAAGCCGCAGTTCGAGGCGGGCAAAGACAAGGTCGGCAAAAAGGGCGTCGTCCGCGATCCCGCTGTGCACGAGGAAGTCCTGCGTGATTTTCTCGCGCTGGCGAAGGAGCTGAACCTGACCGTTAGAAATCTGACCTATTCCCCCGTGAAGGGGCCGGAAGGAAACATTGAATTTTTGGGGCATCTTTCGATGCTCCCCGATGGCGCGACCGAGCCGGACGTGAAGGCGCTGGTCGCAGCCGCCCATGAAACGTTATGAAAAAAGTAGTTATGACCCCGAATCCGTATCGGGACCGATATTTCAAATATGCCAATCTGGCCGAGAGCGTCCTGCGCGAGGCGGGGATTGAAACGCGCATCTGTCTGGCGTTCGACGTGGACAAGACCTTCGAGCTGCCGGAGGACGTGGTGCTCCACGACCTGACGGAGGAACTCAAGGACGCCGATCTGCTGATCTGCTTCGGCGGCGACGGCACGATCCTCCACGCTTCCAAGGCCGCGACGCGCGCCGGCGTGCCGATCCTCGGCGTCAACATCGGCACGATGGGCTTCATGGCGGAGCTGGAAAGCAGCGAGCTCAAGGAGCTGAGCCGCCTCGCCACCGGCGAGTACAGCGTCGAGGAGCGCATGATGCTCCACGTGAAGGCGGAGCGCGAGGGCGAGATCATCCTCGAGGAAGACGCGCTCAACGACGCGGTGATCACGAAGGGCGCGGTCGCCCGGATCATTCAGATGGCGGTGAGCTGCGACGACGTGGAAATGATGTCCTTCGGCGGCGACGGCGTGATCATCTGCACGCCGACGGGCTCGACGGCGTATTCCATGTCCGCGGGCGGCCCGATCGTCGAGCCGACGGCGAAGAATATCATCATCACGCCCATTTGCGCGCATGATATGAGAACAAAGACCGTTGTGACCGCCGCGGAGCGGGTGATCACCGTCGAGATCGGGAGGATCGGACGCAAAAACGCCTTCCTGTCCGTCGACGGCGGCAGGGCACAGCGGCTGAATACCGGCGACAAGGTGACGATCACAAAGTCCGCCGATACGACGAAACTGGTTCATCTGAGCGAAAAGAGCTTTTTTGAAATCGTGAAAAATAAGTTTAAGTAGGTGTGGAAATGAAGGCAAAACGCCAGAAGAAGATCCTGGAACTGATCGCGGAGAAGAGCATTGAAACGCAGGAACAGCTCCTGCAGGAGCTGCGCGACTGCGGCTATAAGAGCACGCAGGCGACCGTCTCGCGCGACATCAAGGAATTGCGGATCATCAAGACGCTCGACGGGCTCGGCGGCTACCGCTACAGCGCGCCGCACAAGAACGACAACGAGCGGTTTGACGACAGATTCCGCGTGATTTTCCGCGAATGCGTGACGAAACTTGACTGCGCGCAGAACCTGGTCGTCGTCAAGACAATGCCCGGACTCGGCGCGGCCGCCGGCGCGAACATCGACGCGCTGCAGATGCCGACCGTGATCGGCACGCTCTCCGGCGACGATACGACGCTGATCATCATGCGCGACGCGGAAAGCGCGATGGATTTCTGCGAAGAGATCCGCAAAATGCTCGGATAAAAGGAGAATCACTATGCTCCGCCTGCTGCATATCGAGAATATCGCTGTCATCGAGCGGGCGGACATCCTGTTTGAGGACGGCTTTAACGTCATGACCGGCGAGACCGGCGCTGGCAAATCCATCGTCATCGACGCGATCAGCGCGATTTTAGGCGAACGCGCCTACCGCGATATGATCCGCACCGGCATGGAGAAAGCCGCCGTCCGCGCGGTGTTCGACCGCGTGCCGGAGCTTTCGTGGTTCGCGGAGAACGAGATCCCCTATGAGGACGAGATCACCGTGCAGCGCGAGATTTATCTGGACGGGAAGAACGTCTGCCGCGTCAACGGCCTGCCGGTCTCGGTCGGCGTGCTGAAAAAGCTCGGCCTGCAGCTCATCAACATCCACGGCCAGCACGACTCCGCCGCCCTGTTCGACGAGAACTACCATCTGTCTTTCCTCGACGGCTACGCCTGCGACGAAGCGCTGCTTGCCGACTATGCGGAGAAGTACCGCTCGGTGCAGGAGCTGAAGCGGGAGATCGACCGCCTGGCGATGGACGAGGGCGAGAAGCTCCGCCGGATGGAGACGCTGAAATACCAGATCGACGAGATCATCCGCGCCGACCTGAAGGCAGGCGAAGACGAAAGTCTGGAAAGCCGCCGCAGGCTGCTGCAGAACGCCGAGAAGCTCTCGGACGGACTGCGCGACGCCGCACAGGGACTGGACGGCGACGACGACAGCGAGGGAGCTGCCGCCCTGCTCGCGCAGGCGGAACGCGCTCTCGGCAAGATCGCGAAATTCGACGATTCTCTCGCGCAGCTTCACGACACGGTCGCCGACCTGATGTATCAGGCGCAGGACGCCGCGGAGCAGCTGCGCGACAAGATCTATACGCTGTCCTATTCCGAGGACGAATTGGAGCAGATCGAAGGACGCTTGGATCTCATCTTCCGCCTGCGCCGCAAGTACGGCGCGACCTGCGAGGAGATCCTGCAATATCTCGAGCAGGCGAAGGCGGAGCTGGAGGAGATCGAGTTCGCCGACGAGCGGATGGAACAGCTCAAAGGCAAGCTGAAAACCGCGGAGAACGCCGCGTGGGACGCGGCGAAAACGCTTCGCGCGGCGAGAAAAGAGGCCTCCGTCGGCCTGACCGAGCGGGTCCTGAAAGAGCTGTCCGATCTGGACATGAAGAACGTCCGCTTCTCCTGCGAATTCACGGAGACGGAGCTCAGCCCGATCGGCGCGGACGCCGTGGCGTTCTATATGTCCGCCAACCTCGGCGAGGCGCTGAAACCGCTCAACAAGGTCGCCTCCGGCGGCGAGCTTGCGCGCATCATGCTCGCGCTCAAGAACGTCCTCGCCCAGCGCGACTGCGTGCCGACGCTGATCTTCGACGAGGTCGATACCGGCGTGTCCGGCCGCGCGGCGCAGCACGTCGCGGAGAAGCTGAAATCGGTCTCCGAAAACAAGCAGGTGCTCTGCGTGACCCATCTGCCGCAGCTCGCGGCGCTTGCGGACACGCATTTCCTGATTGAAAAGTCCGAGCGCGGCGGCCGAACCTTCACCGCCGTCACGCCGCTGGATTTCGAGGGCAGGAAGCGCGAGCTCGCCCGCATCATCGGCGGCGCGAACATCACGGAGACGACCCTGCAGAGCGCGGCGGAAATGCTGCAATAATTCCACTTGACATTCCGCTTATGATCTGATATAAAGAAACAAACGCAGTGATGGGAAGAAGTACCCGCGCTTTTCACTTGCAGAGAGCCGACGGTCGGTGCAAGTCGGCAGGGAGACGCGGCGAAGTACATCCCGGAGCGGTCCGCCTGAAAATCGCAGTAGGGCGGGACGGGTGCGCCCGTGAGCGCGCGGGAGTCTCAGACTCCGTAAGGCGAAGGCCGCGAGACCTTTGCAAACCAGAGGTGGTACCGCGTAATTTACGCCCTCTGTCCTTTTCGGACAGAGGGCTTTTAGTTTTAGGAGGAATTATGAAAGTTTATGACGAACTCGTCGCCCGCGGCCTGATCGCGCAGGTGACAAACGAAGAAGAGATCCGCGAGATGGTCGACAACGGCAAGGCCACGTTCTACATCGGCTTCGATCCGACGGCAGACTCGCTGCACGTCGGCCATTTCATGGCGCTTTGCCTGATGAAGCGCCTGCAGATGGCGGGCAACAAGCCCATCGCGCTGATCGGCGGCGGCACCGCCATGATCGGCGACCCGTCCGGCAGAACGGACATGCGCTCGATGATGACGAAAGAGACGATCGAGCACAACTGCGCCTGCTTCAAGAAGCAGATGGAGCGGTTCATCGAATTCGGCGAGGGCAAGGCGCAGATGGTCAACAACGCCGACTGGCTGCTGAATCTGAATTACATCGACTTCATCCGCGACATCGGCGCTTGCTTCTCGGTCAACAACATGCTCCGCGCGGAGTGCTTCAAGCAGCGCATGGAGAAGGGCCTGAGCTTTTTAGAGTTCAACTACATGCCCATGCAGTCCTACGATTTCTACTACCTGTACCAGCACTACGGCTGCAACATGCAGTTCGGCGGCAACGACCAGTGGAGCAACATGCTCGGCGGCACCGAGCTGATCCGCCGCAAGCTGGGCAAGGACGCGCACGCGATGACCATCACCCTGCTGCTCAACTCCGAGGGCAAGAAGATGGGCAAGACGGCGAAGGGCGCGGTCTGGCTCGACCCGAACAAGACGAGCCCCTTCGATTTCTTCCAGTACTGGCGCAATATCGACGATGCCGACGTGATGAAGTGCATCCGCATGCTGACCTTCCTGCCGCTCGAGGAGATCGACGCAATGGAGAAGTGGGAGGGCAGCGAGCTCAACAAGGCGAAGGAGATCCTTGCCTACGAGCTGACGAAGCTCGTCCACGGCGAAGAGGAGGCCGACAAGGCGCGCACCGCGGCGAAGGCGCTCTTCGCGGGCGGAGCGGACGACGCCGACATGCCGACGACGGAGCTGACCGATAATCTGCTCACCGACGGGAAGATCGCGATCCTCGACCTGATGATGGCCTGTAAGCTCGCACCGTCCAAGTCCGAGGCAAGACGCCTCGTCCAGCAGGGCGGCGTGTTCGCTGACGACGAGAAGGTCGCGAACATCGACGTTTCCTTTACCGCCGAGCAGCTCAGAAACGGCGTGAAGCTCCGCAAGGGCAAGAAGGTCTACCACAAGGCACTGCTGAAATGAGGCCCTTCCGTTTTGCGCGGCCGGAGGATTTCGAGGCGGTCAATGCGCTCGCGCGGCAGGCGCACGCGGTGCACCTCGCGTGGCGGCCGGACCTCTTTCAGCCGGTCGAATATCCCTTCGGGCCGGAAGACTACCGGCAGAAGACGGAGGAGAACCGGATTCTGCTCGCCTGCGAGGGCGAAGAGATTCTTGCCTACGCGGCGTACGACATCCGAAAGACCGAAAACCCCATGCTGACGCCGCGGACGGTCCTGCTGCTCGACAATCTCTGCGTGGACGAAGCGCACCGCAAAAAGGGGATCGCATCAAAGCTGCTTCGCCACCTCTGCGCGCTTGCGAAGGAATGGGGCTGCACCGACTTTGAGCTCGGCTGCCACCCGGAGAACGCCGCCGGCATCGCGCTGTACGAGTCGCTGGGCATGCGCGTGAAATCCATCCATTATCAAATGAAACTATGAAAAGAGCCGCCTATGCGAGGCGGCTCTTTTCATACGATCGCGGTGATGAGCCAGACAATACCGACGAGGATCGCGCCCGTCGCCATCCAGAACAGCGGCGGCAGAACGCGCCGCTTCTTCGCGGGCGTGTGCCGGAGACATTGATCCGCGAGACGCCGCGCTTCCTCCAGCAGCTCCCGCTCGCCGACGCCCTGCTCCTGCGCGTCCTCGCGCAGCAGAAAGATCGCCTGCTCGAACAGCTTCTGATCGGGACTTTTGACCACGACCACCTGCCGCGCCGTACCTTTTACCATGTACATCCCTCCGAAGAGATGATAGACAGAAAAAGGACTGCTCAAACAAGTTGAGCAGTCCTTACGGCATATTCTTACAGGTTCGATTTGCTACGCGGGATATACAGACCGCCGCGGTCTTCGAGCACCTTGCCCTCCTCGACGGACAATTTGCCGCGCAGCCAGACCTGCGCGATGTGGCCGGCGATCTCCGTGCCCTCGTAGGGCGCATAGTCCACGTTAGCGACCTGATCGGCCGCGGTGATGACGGTCTTGCCGCGCGGGTCATAGACCACGATATCCGCGTCCGCGCCGGGCGCGATCCGCCCCTTGCGCGGGAACGCGCCGTAGAGCTTCGCGGGCGCTTCGGACAGCACTTCGACCATGCGCTCCGCGCTGATCCTGCCGGCCGCGACGCCGTAGGTGTAGAGCAGAACGCCTCGGGTCTCCACGCCGGGCATACCGCCGGGGATCTTGGTGAAGTCGTCGCGTCCGGCGTCCTTCTGCTTCAGGGTAAAGCTGCAGTGGTCGGTGGAGACGGTCTGAATCTCGCCGTCCGCCAGCGCCTGCCACAGCGCCTCGTTGTCGAGCTTCTTGCGCAGGGGCGGCGCGCAGACGTACTTCGCGCCCTCAAAGTCCGGCTTGCTGTAGAGCTTGTCGTCCATCAGCAGGTAGTGCGGGCAGGTCTCCACGTAGACCTTCTGCCCGCGGGCGCGGGCGGCCTGCACCTCGCGCAGACCCGCTTCGCTGGACAGGTGGACGATCACGACGGGCACGTCCGCGATCTTTGCCATCTTGAGCAGGCGGCTGATCGCTTCCGCTTCCAGAATGGACGGACGGCACTTCGGATGCGCCTCCGGCCCCAGCTCGCCGTTCGCCTTCTTTTCCTTGATCAGCGCGTCGATGACGCCGGCGTTCTCGCAGTGCACGCCCGCGATGCCGCCGAGCTCCTTCATCTTCCGCAGGGCGAGGAACATCGCCTCGTCGCCGATCATCATGGCGGGGTAGGTCATGTACATCTTGAAAGAACTGACGCCCTGCTCGAACATCTTCGGCAGTTCCGCGATGATGCCCTCGTTCCAGTCGTCGATCGTCATGTGGAAGCCGTAGTCGCAGGCGGTCTTGCCGTCGGCCTTCTTGTGCCACAGATCCAGACCGTACTGGAGCGTTTCGCCCTTGTTCGGGCAGGCGAAGTCGATGACCATCGTGGTGCCGCCGCGCAGGGCGCTGCGCCCGCCGGTGTAGAAATCGTCTGCGGTGGTCGTGTTGCATACGTCGAGATCGAAATGCGTGTGCGCGTCAATGAAGCCCGGGAACAGCAGCTTGCCGCTGACGTTGATGACCTGCGCGTCCGGGCAGGAGATCTGCGGGGCAACGGCCTCGATCGTTTCGCCGTCGATCAGGACGTCGGCAATCTGTCTGCCGTGCGCGTTGATCACGGTGCCGCCTTTTAGAAGCTTTTTCATGGCATCCATCTCCTTGTATAAGTTACTTTTATTGTATCACGCCTGCGCGGAAAAGGGAAGATAAAAATGCACCGTCCCGGAAAACGGGACGGTGCGGATACACTTAATCGGTAATGATGCGGCAGGCGCCCCAGAAGTGGGACTGATAATAGCCGCTCCAGAGCGTATCGATTACGACGCCGCGCGTCGGGTTGGAGGCGTGGATGAAGTAGCCGTCGCCAAGGTACAGACCGACGTGGGTGATGTTGCGGAAATTGCTGTTCGTCCAGTTGTTGCCGCCGTAGCTCGTGAAGAAGACCAGATCGCCGGGGAGCAGATCGTCAAAATCGACGTGCATACCGTCCTTGTACTGCTCCTGCGCGCCGCGCGAGAAGCTGTAGCCGAAGTGGCGGTAGACGTAGAGGACGAAGCCGGAGCAGTCGAAGCTGTTCGGACCGTTGCCGCCGTAGACGTAGGGATAGCCCTCGAAGCTCTTCGCAAAGGCGAGCAGATCACTGATCAGAGCGGACTGTTCGTCCAGCTCCTCTTCGCCGTTCGGATGCGCTTCCTTCCATGCGGTGGTGTACTTGTAGCAGCGCAGGAAGATGGCGATCGCTTCTTCGATCTTGGTCGCGCCCTGCGGATTGAGGTTTTTGCCGTCTCCGCGCACGGAACCGATATAGACCATCAGGCGGGTCGCAGGAGCCGCCCAGTCGGCGACCTTGTAGCCGTCGTTGTAGGCGCTGAGCGTGACGGCGCGGGTATCGTCGCGCGGATAGCCGATGACCTTCATGAAGTTCGCCATAATGCGGAAGAACTGTTCGCGCGTCAGCGTGTCGTTCGGGCCGAAAATGCCGTTGCCGTAGCCGCCGACGATCTCCAGTTCATAGGCCGCGTTGACGTTCGGATCGTTCGTATCCGTGAAATGGTCGGTGCTCTTTGCCGTGATCGTTTCGCCGGTGATCTTTCCGTAAGCCGTCACGGCGATCGCGCACATCTCGGCGCGGGTGATCGGCTTGCTCATGTCGCAGTTGTCAAGGACGGAGGGGATCATGCCCTTTTCCTGCATCTCCTTGACCTCACGGATCGCCCAGGTGCTGATGTTGGAGTAGCCCTGGCGGTAGATCTCGACCATCTTGTTCTCTTCGTTCTTCGCGTTCAGCCAGACGGTCAGATACTGATAGGCGCGAAGAAACATGGCGATCGCCTGCTCGCAGGAGGTATAGTCCTTCGGACGGAGCAGATTGCCGTCGCCCTGCACGACGCCGATGGTGACCATCGCCCTTGCCGCGGGGACAGCGTAGTCGCTGACGCTTCCGGCATCGTCAAAGCTGTCGATCGAAAGCATCTCTCTGGTCAGAGGCTCGTCCCACAGGGCGGTTCCCATCATATTGTAGGTGATTTTAAAGAAGTCCTGGCGGGTGAGGGGATCGTTCGGACCGAAGCGTCCGTCGCCGTAACCGCCGACGATGCCCTGCTCATAGGCGTAGTTGATCGCGGGATCGCTCGTGTCGTCAAAATTGCTCGTGGAGTCTGGACCGACGCCCGGCGTCCCCATAAAATCGTTGTAGACGAGGACCGCCATCTGGCACATCTGTCCGCGGGTGATGTTCTTGCTCATGTCCGCGGTGCTGAGGCTCGCCGGCAGGAAGCCGAGCGAGCTCATCGCTTCGACGGATTCCTTCGCCCAGTCGCTGACGTTGGAATAGCCGGAGACCGTCGGGATCAGGGCCGCGACGATGCACAGGCACAGCAGCAGGGAAATCAGTTTCTTTTTCATTCGATCATACCTCCATGGAAAGCTCCAGACCGACGGGGCAGTGGTCGGAGCCGTAAATATCGTTGTAGATCGGAGCGTCGATGATCTGTTCTCGGATGCGGTCGGAGACGACGAAGTAGTCGATGCGCCAGCCTGCGTTGTTCGCGCGGGCGTTGTAGCGGTAGCTCCACCACGAATAGATCCCGGTCGCGTCTGGGTGCAGGTAGCGGAAGGTGTCCGTAAAGCCCGCGGCGAGCAGCTCGGTGAACTTGCCGCGCTCCTCGTCGGAGAAGCCCGCGTTGCCGCGGTTAGACTTCGGGTTTTTCAAGTCGATCTCCTGATGGGCGACGTTGAGGTCGCCGCAGAAGATAACCGGCTTCTTTGCGTCGAGCGTCTTGAGATAGGCGCGGAACGCGTCTTCCCACGCCATGCGGTGGTCGAGGCGCTTCAGGCCGTCCTGCGCGTTCGGCGTGTAGCAGGTGAGGATATAACAGTTCGGATATTCCAGCGTAATGAGGCGCCCTTCATGATCCAGGTCTTCCACGCCCACGCCGTAAGTCACGGAAAGCGGCTTATGCTTCGTAAAGATCGCCGTGCCGGAATAGCCCTTCTTCTCGGCGGAGTACCAGAACTGCTCATAGCCGGGCAGATCGAGCGCGACCTGCTCGGGCTGCGCCTTCGTCTCCTGCAGGCAGAAAAAGTCGGCGTCCATCGCGGCAAAGACCTCGGGAAAGCCCTTCTCCAGACAGGCGCGGATTCCGTTGACGTTCCAGGAAATCAGCTTCATATGCGTTCTCCTTTGTTCAGTTCCTATATTGTAACAAATAATTACAAAAATTACAACCCTTTTGATGAAAAAAGTCGGCTGCAATTTCTTGCTGTCGACTTTTCATCGTAACAAAACAAATCTGTTTTGTTACGATGCCAAACTGTCAAGAAAGCTGCAAAGACAAGCAACTCGCATCCGTCGGCGTATAGAAATACGGTAGGATGCGAGTTGCGCAGTAAGTCGAAATATTCAATTACCTTTACATTATTCAAATTTGAGAGGGACAGATTGCCACGACCGACTCCGTCGGTCTCGCAATGACAGGTCGCACGAAATATAATTTTCTTATTTCGACGGTTTGCGGCTTTATTGATAGTTTGAAAAAAGTCGGCTGCGTTACACAGCCGACTTTTCGGTAACAAAAGTATTATTCTTCCTCGTCCTTCTTGGCGTCCTCGATGATCTTCGCCTGATTCATCTGCGGAACTTCCTCGTAGCGGACGAACTTGAGCGCGTAGGAGCCGCGACCCTGCGTCATGGAACGCAGATCGATCGCGTAGCTGCTCATCTCGCCGATGGGGACTTCCGCCTCAACGATCTGCCATCCGCGGTTGTTGGTGTCCGGGTTCATGCCCATGACACGGCCGCGGCGCTTGTTGAGGTCGCCGATGACGTCGCCCATGTTGGCGTCGGGCACGTTGACCTTCAGCTCGCCGATCGGCTCGAGCAGGGTGGGAGCCGCGGTGGGCAGGCCTTCCTTGAAGGCGATGCCGGCAGCGGTCTGGAACGCCATATCGGAGGAGTCGACCGGGTGGGAGGAACCGAAGTACAGGGTGGACTTCAGGAACACGACCGGGTAGCCCGCGAGGACGCCCTTGCCGATGCAGTTGCGCAGGCCCTTTTCTACGGACGGGATGAAGTTCTTCGGCACGCAGCCGCCGACCGTCTCGTCCGCGAAGATCATGTCCTCAGTCTCGGACTGCGGCTCGAAGCGGATATAGACGTCGCCGAACTGGCCGTGACCGCCGGACTGCTTCTTGTGACGGCCGTGGACTTCGACCTTCTTCTTGATGGTCTCGCGGTACGCGATCTTCGCCGGACGGAGCTCGGCCTCGACCTTGTACTTGCTCAGCAGCTTGGAGATGATCACGCTCAGATGAATGTCGCAGACGCCGGCGATGATCATTTCCTTGGTCTCGGGATCGTTGCCGTAGGTGAAGGAAGCGTCTTCCTCGTTCAGTCTTGCGAGGCCGCTTGCGACCTTGTCTTCCTGGCCCTTGGTCTTCGCGTAGATCGCCATGCGGTAGCACGGCTCGGCGTAGGTCATACCCTTGACGGCAGCGACCTTGCCGGGCAGGCCCAGCGTGTCGCCGGTGCGGACGGAAGCCAGCTTCGTGAAGACGCCGATGTCGCCGCAGCAGACCTTGGAGGTCTTCGCGTTGTCCTTGCCGCGCGGGAAGAAGGTGTTGCCCAGCTTCTCGGTGTCGCCGGTGCGGGCGTTGACGACGGTAAGGGTGTCCTCGATGTCGCCGGAGATGACCTTGAAGTAGGAGTTCTTGCCGTACTGGTCAGCCATGGTGTTGAAAACGAACGCCATCGGGCTGCCTGCCGGATCGAGCGGAAGCTCGGATTCGTTGCCGTCCTCGTCGACGATGATCGCCGGCTTGCCCTCGAGGGGAGACGGAGCGAACTTCTTGAGGTTCTCCATCAGGCGAACGGTGCCGAGACCGTTCATGGAGCAGCCGCAGAAGACGGGCGTGATCGTGCGCTGCTTGATGCCGTCCTTGATGCCCTTCTGCAGTTCTTCCGGGGTGAAGGGCTCTTCCATGAAGAATTTCTCCATGAGGGCTTCGTCGGTCTCCGCGACCTGCTCGTTGAGCTCCATCATGTATTCTTCGATCTTGTCGGCGGCGTCCGCCGGCAGGGCGATCTCCTTGCCGCTCGCGTCATACGCCTTTTTCTCGATCAGATCGACAACGCCGACCGCCTGGTCGCCGTTGAAGATGGGGAAGGTGAAGGGGATGGCGGAAGCGCCGAAGGCCTCACGGATGGAATCGAAGGTGCCGAAGAAGTTGGCGTGCTCTTCGTCGAGCTTGGAAACGTAGAACATCGCGGGAAGATCCGCGTCAGCCAGCGCCTTCCAGCCCTTTTCGGTGCCGACGGCGATGCCGGACTTCGCGGTCAGGCAGATGATGCCCGCATCCGCAACGCGCAGGGACTGCACGACCTCGGCGGCGAAATCGAAGTAGCCGGGGTTATCCAGAACGTTCAGCTTCGTGCCTGCATATTCTACGGGAATAACAGAAGTCTTGATGGAATACTGCCTCTTCTTCTCTTCGTCGTCGAAGTCGGAGACAGTCGTGCCGTCGGCACGCTTGCCGAGACGAGTGATCGCCTTGGTCAGGAAAAGCATGCTTTCGCACAGGGCGGATTTACCGTCACCGCCGTGACCCAGCAGAGCAATATTGCGGATATCCTTCGCTGTGTACATAGTTTGAAATTCTCCTTTCTGAGCAGTCGGGAAGGGACTGCGGGCAGCAAACCGTTCGTTGCCGCAATTAGTTTATATTATACACGATAGAAAACAGTTTTGCAATGAAAATTCCGATATTTTCAGAAAAAACTGAGAAATTTTCTCAAATTGCGGAGACGGTCAAAAACGCAGCATGATAAACCTGACGAACCCCAGCGCGAGCGCCCAGAGGAGCTGGAATGCCAGGATGTGCACGGGCGACGCCGCCGAGACCGAATTCCACGCGATGATCAAAGACCACAGAACGATCCCGAGCACGGCGACGAACAGGCAGATCGCCAGCGCCGCCAGCGAGGCGATCCGCAGCGTGCGTCCGGCGGCGACGGTGGAGGCGAACGCGCCAAAGGTGTCCTTGGCGATCAGGCCGCCCTGTTCCGCTTTGCGGTTGGGATCGAGCTCCGCGAGTCGCAGCCGCTCGGGATAGGCGGGGAACTGCATGTGGTCGGTCGGCAGCGCGTACTTCGCCGCGATCAGCTCCGGCGTGATGAGGAAATCGCGCGTCGCGAGCACGACGGAGAAGTTGCGGTTCGCCAGCACGTCGCGCAGTCCTTTTCGCGAGGATTTGTTCGCCTTGTATTTCAGGGCGAAGATGCCGGCCAGCTCGCCGTTCACCGAGACGTAGACGGCCAGCCGCACCTTCGCGCCGGCAGGCATCTGCACGCCCATGCTGTGCATGAAGGTGAGCGAGCCGACCAGCACAATGTCGCCGGCGATCTCCGCGCCGATCCCGTTATTGTCGTAAAAACGGTATTGCGAGATCACGCTGTGCGTGCCGTACTGCGCTTTCAGAAGGCCCTCAAAGAGCTCCGCGAGCGGACTGCCGGCGGCGTCGAGGGCGGCGAGCGCGTAGGAGATGATCCGATTCGGACGGTAGGGCCCGTACATTTTCATGCCGTTGGAGGTGATGCCGCCGACGGGGAAAAGGTCTTCGTCGCGGATGATGATCGTGTGCTTCCCGCCGAAGATCTTCGCGCTGTGCCAGCCGCTCAGCGCGCCGCCGATCCTGCTCAGCCGCCCGGCAAGGGCGGCAAAGATCCGCGGATAGGCGGGCGCGGCGCAGAAGGGGAGCCCGCCGAGCAGCAACAGCAGCCAGGCGAGGAAGAAGTCGCCCGCGCTTCCGCGCGTCAGGATATAGGCGAGCGCCGCGCTGAGGGGGAGCAGGAGGGTGCAGTAGATGCTGAGGATCATCTGCGGCTTGTCCTTTTGGAGCAGGTCGATCAGGAAACTGCCCGCGTTGGCGGGGTCGCGCCGCAGGGAGGAAGCTCCCTCGTCGACCTGCGGGGCGTGGAAAATGCCCATCGGGTTCTTGAAGCCGCAGACGGTGCGGAGCGTATAGAATCTGCCGCTCCGTTCGGCGGCCAGCGTCCGCATCAGGAAGAACAGCAGGACGGTCACCGCGCCGCAGTAATTCTCCGTGCGGCTCGGCGCGGCGCGCAGGGCGTCCAGCCCGGCCAGAGCGATGATCAGCGCGGAAAGCGTGAACGGGCTCGGATGGAAGCGGATCAGATCCGTTACGCCGCGCCACAGCACGTCATAGGAGAGCAGAACGGAGACGCTGAGAAGGATCATCAGCAGGACGGACGGCGTTTTCTCCGAAAGGCCGAGATGATCCCATGAAAATGATGCGTAAAAGGTCAGATATACGCTGGCCGCCGCCAGAATGCCGACGAGAACGGTGCGCAGCAGCTGCAGCTTCCTGCCGGCCGCGGTTTCCCGCAGGACGGACTGCGCCGTCAGCTCGGCCTTCTTCTGCCGTTCCTTCGCCGACGGGATCGGGATGAGAGCGGGCAGGACGGCGGTGTCCGCGTCCATGTCGCTCCGCGGCTTTGCCGCGCCGTCCGTACGCGGCGGGACGAATTGGATCGTGTCATCCGCGCTTTCCGTTACTTCCGCGCGGACAGGCTCGAAGCAGATCGTGTCCGTGCTTTCTGCCTCCTCCGCGCGGACGGGCTCGATACGGATCGTATCCGAGCCTTCCGCCTCCTCCGCCGCGACCGGGGAGAAGGGGATCGTGTCGCCGCCGAGCGGCTCCGCCGGCGCTTCGTCGGCAGGTTCCGCCGTCGGTTCCTCGCTGACGGACGCCTCCTCCGGCTTGCCGCCGAATTCGCGGAGGATATCCTCCAGCAGGTACTCCTCGGACGCGTCCGGGATATTCAGTTGTTCCGGATCGCGTTCGTTCATGGCTTATCCTCTCTGTCTGACCGCCTCGTAAAGCAGGATCGCCGCGGCGGCGGACGCGTTCAAAGATGAGATCTGCCCCTTCATGGGGATGCTGACTCTGAAATCACAGCTTTCGGCGACGATGCGGCTCATGCCGACGCCTTCGTTGCCGATGACGATCGCGGCAGGGCCTTTGAGATCCGCCTGATACAGCGTCAGGTCGGCGTCCGCGGCAGTGCCGAAGACCCAGACGCCGCGCTGCTTGAGATCGCGGATCGCGGCGGCGATGTTGGCGACGCGGGCGACCGGCATGTACTCGATCGCGCCGGCGGAGGCCTTGCCGACCACGGCGGTCAGACCGACGCTGCGGCGCTTGGGGATGACGACGCCGTGCGCGCCGGCGCACTCCGCTGTTCGGAGGATCGCGCCGAGATTGTGCGGGTCGGAAAGCTCATCGCAGATGACGATCAGCGGCGCTTCGCCGCGCTGCTCGGCGCGGGCGAGGATCTCGTCCACCGTCGCGTATTCGTGCGCGGCGACGGAGGCAATGATGCCCTGATGCGCGCCCGTGGGGCTCATGTCGTTGAGCTTGCGGCGGTCAATGCGGACGACGACCGCGCCTGCGTCCTTCGCCATGGCGGCGAGGCGGCCGAGCGCCTTGTCTGTATCTCCGTCCGCGAGGAAGACCTTATTGATCGCGCGGCCGCTTTTCAGCGCCTCCGCGACGGCGTTTCTGCCTTCGATCATGCCCTCGGAGCAATCGTCCGGGGCGTCGATAAACGTGTCTTTTTTCATAGGAACTCCCAATATTTCTATTCATTATCCAATATTATATCAAATAACGCGCCGGGAAACAATAATAATCGTGAATTTACAGAAAATTTACGCCGCGGGCGGTATCAAGAATTGCGAAGCGGCGAAAAATGTGATATGATGCAAAAAATACGTGCATTTTCATGAGGAGCGTGAAGCAATGCCGAACAACAAGAATAACGGAAACAACGGCCGTACGCCCATGCTCGGCCTGATCGTGGTCGCGGCCGTTTTTCTCGTCGCGATCCTGTTCGGGAACCGCCTGCTCGGCCTCCTGTTTTCCGCGGGGCAGGAGGAAGTGAGCTATCATACCTTCCTGACCGACGTCGCGGACGACAAGATCGGAGAGGCGGAGATCTCGGACACGCAGATCTCCTATTATCTCCGCACGGGGGAAAACGAGAAAAAGGGCAAGCTCTATTATACCAACCGGATGCCGGACGTCGACCTGACCGAGGTGACGAATACCATGCAGGAAAACGGCGTGGAATTCTCCGCCGCGCCGGCTGACGACGGAAGCTCGTCCCTGCTGTTCAGCTGGATCATCATGCCGCTGATCTTTGTCTTCGGCCTGATGCTGCTGCTGCGCATCATCGCCAACCGCAGCGGCGGCAGCGGCGGCGGTTTCGGCGGGATCGGCGGACTCGGCGGGATCGGAAAGAGCAGAGCCAAGGTCTATATGGAAAAAGAGACCGGCGTGACGTTCCGCGACGTCGCGGGACAGGACGAGGCAAAGGAATCCCTTGTGGAGATCATTGATTTCCTGCACAACCCGAGAAAGTACACCGCGATCGGCGCGAAGCTCCCGAAGGGCGCGCTGCTGGTCGGCTCTCCCGGCACAGGCAAGACCCTGCTCGCCAAGGCGGTCGCCGGCGAGGCGCACGTGCCGTTCTTCTCGATCTCCGGCTCGGACTTCGTCGAAATGTTCGTCGGCGTCGGCGCAAGCCGCGTCCGCGACCTGTTCAAGGAAGCCTCGAAGGTCGCGCCCGCGATCATCTTCATCGACGAGATCGACGCGATCGGCCGCAGCCGCGACAGCCGCTTCGGCGGCAACGACGAGCGCGAACAGACCCTGAATCAGCTCCTTGCTGAAATCGACGGCTTCGACTCCTCCAACGGCGTCGTCATCCTTGCCGCGACCAACCGCCCGGAGATCCTGGACAAGGCGCTGCTTCGCGCGGGCCGCTTCGACCGCCGGATCATCGTCGACCGTCCCAATTTAGAGGGGCGGTATCAGACCCTCCTGGTGCATACGAGAAAGATCCACCTCGCGGAGGACGTCGACCTGCGGAAACTGGCGCAGGCGACCGCCGGCGCGGTCGGCGCAGACCTTGCCAATCTCGTCAACGAGGCGGCGCTGCGCGCGGTCCGCATGGGACGGCACGCTGTCAATCAGCAGGATCTGCTCGTCTCCTTCGAGACGGTCATCGCGGGCACTGAGAAAAAGGGCACCGTCCTGACGGACATCGAAAAGCGCATCGTGTCCTACCACGAGGTCGGCCACGCGCTGGTCGCCGCGCTGAAAAAGCACTCGCAGCCCGTCTCCAAGATCACCATCGTCCCGCATACCTCCGGCGCACTGGGCTATACCATGCAGATGCCGGAAGAGGAGAAATATCTCAATTCCAAGGAAGAACTGATCATCGAACTGCAAACGCTGCTCGGCGGACGCGCCGCGGAGCAGGTCGTGTTCGGCATCCAGACGACCGGCGCGGCGAACGACATCCAGCGCGCGACCGAGCTTGCGCGGAAGATGGTCACGCAGTACGGCATGAGCGACAAGATCGGCCTGATGGCGCTGGCGACCGCCCAGAACGAATACCTGGACGGAAAGGCGTATATGGACTGCGCGCAGACGACGGCGGACGACGCGGACAACGAGGTGCGCACCCTGCTGAACACCTGCTATGAAGCGGCGAAGCAGATCCTTCTGGACAACCGCGGACTGCTGGATGAGATCGCCCTCTATCTGCTGGAGAAGGAAACGATCACCGGCGACGACCTGATGGCCTACGTCAATGCGGACGCGAACCGTCTTCCCGCAGGAGACAGCGAGGTGGACGCATGAGCATTGAGGAGATCAAACAGTTTTTCGCGTCGCTGACGCTGAAAAAGGCCCTGCCCGGGATCGTGATCCTGGTCTGCGGCTTCATCGCGGTCCAACTGCTGATGAAACTGTTCAGCCGCGGTCTGAACCGTTCCAAGCTGGATCGCACGATGTTCAACTTCCTGAAGGCGATCCTGCGCGTCCTTCTGTATCTGCTGGTCATCCTGATCGCCGCGGGAAGCCTCGGCGTGGACGTTTCGTCCCTGGTCGCGGTTATCAGCGTGATCTCCCTTGCCGTCTCCCTCGCCGTGCAGAACGTGCTTTCCAACGTGGTCGGCGGCATCACGCTGCTCGCGACGCATCCGTTCCGCGTCGGCGATCACGTTCGGATCGACGGCGTGGAGGGCGTGGTCAAGGAGATCACCCTGCACTACACCAAGCTGATCGACAAGAATTCCGAGACGCTGTTCATTCCGAACAGCGAGACGGTTTCCTCCAAGATCCGCAATTTCTCCATGGAAGGGAAGCGGCGGCTGGAGCTCTGCTTCAGCGCGTCCTACGGAGACAATATCGACGAAGTGCGCGAGGCGCTTTTAGAAGCGGCGCGGCAGGAGTCTGTTCTGCGTGATCCCGCGCCGTTCGTGCGCGTGAAGGAATTCGCCGACAGCAGCGTGGAATACCTGCTTCTGGTCTGGATCGATCCGCCGGACTATCTCCGGGCGGAATTTGACGTGACCGAAGCGGTCAAGCGGATCTTCGACGAGCGGCATATCACCATCCCGTTCCCGCAGATGGACGTCCATATGAAATAACAAAAGCGACCCGTTTTCGGGTCGCTTTTTTCGATATAGGGACAACTTTTCCTCACATAGAATAATCAGGAGCCGCAGCGGCAGTCGCCGCGTGTTTCCGCGACCTCGCACGGACGGCTCTCCGGGAAGAACGCCCGCATGGGGAAATCGATGCGGCTGAACAGCTCGCAGGGATCTTCCTCGCACTCCTCGTCGTCGCAGCATTCCTTGGTCGGCGCGCTGTATTCAAAGGTCGGGATCGTGATCTGCGTGTCGCGCTCGAGGCGAACGGTGGAGAACTGACCGACCGTGACGTAGAGCCGCTTGTGGTCTTCGTCCATGACGAGCGGCTCGTCGAAGCAGTCGGCGATCGCGGGCGGAACTTCCGTCAGTTCCTTCTCGCCTGGATCGCTTGCGGCCTCTCTGACCTTCGCGGAGAGGATCATCGGATCGAGCACTTCGACAATGCCGACCGGCAGATTGCTTTCCAGCAGCGCGTCGGGACACGTCACAGGCTCCGCGCTGGAGAAGGCTTTGGCCCTGTTTTTGCCGCCGCAGAGGACGACGCGCTTTGCGAACACGGCGAAGCCCGTGATGGTCGTCGGACGGGTGCCGCCGAGGATGGTGTCGCCGATAACGCGGTAGTAGAAGGTGATGTCGACCGCGTGATAGCCGCTTTTGTAGTTGAGGGGCGAAACGTCCACGTCGGCGAACAGAAGCTCGCAGCAGCGGGCCCGCGCCGTGGTCGCGCCGTCCAGCGCGGCCTGCGACGACTCGGTCAGATAGACCCGCAGATCTTCGATACAGTCCTTATCCAGACAACTGTCCGTGATTTGTTGGGTATGGATGGAAACCGGCTGCCGCGTTTCGGCAGCGTTGATGGTGTTTTCTGGCATGGTTAAAAACCTCCCGAATGAACAGTTAAGCAAAAAATGTGCTTTCATCAACATAGTATGCAAACCGTCGCAGAATGTGAAATGAGCCGTAGACAAAGTGCAAAATTTGTGGTAAAATGAAAACAGAATAAATTGGAGAGGTATGCGCATGAAAACGGACGTTTTGGGCGTGCAATATGATAACGTCACGATGGAAGAGGCGATCGCCGCCGGCCGCGCTTTCCTGAGCGGAACGAAAGCGGCCGCTGTTGTGACGCCGAACGCCGAAATGGCATACGAAGCGCTTCATGACGAAGCCTTCTGCGGCCTGCTCAACAGCGCCGATCTGGTCCTGCCGGACGGGGCGGGCGTGGTCCTCGGCGCGAAGATCCTGAAGACGCCGCTCAAGCAGAAGGTCGCCGGCATCGAATTCGCGCAGAACATGCTCCCGGTCTATGAAGAACTCGGCAGCCGGCTGTATCTGCTGGGCAGCAAGCCCGGCGTCGCGGAGCTGGCGGCGGAGAAGATGTTACAGAAGCACCCGAAGCTCGTGATCTGCGGCACGGCGGACGGCTATTTCAAGGATGAAGACGAAGTCGTCCGCAGGATCAACGAGGCGAAGGCCGACGCGCTGTACGTCTGCCTCGGCTCGCCGAAGCAGGAGAATTTCATGTACCGTCATCAAGACGAACTGAACGTCCGCCTGATGGCGGGCCTCGGCGGAACGCTGGACGGGATCGCGGGCACGGTGAAGCGCGCCCCAAAATGGATGATCAAATTGCAGCTGGAATGGCTCTACCGTCTGATCAAAGAGCCGCGCCGCCTCGGACGGATGATGCGTCTGCCGAAATTCGTTTTCGCGGCGGTCAAAAAGAGAATGAAAGGGTAAGGATCATGGGAAAGCTTATCGTGTTTGAGGGAACGGACGGCTCCGGCAAGTCCACGCAGTTCGCGCTGCTGACCAAGCGTCTGCAGGCCTTGCATATCGATTTCAGAACGATCGAGTTTCCGCAGTATTCCGAGCCGTCGTCTTCGCTGATCCGTATGTATCTCGGCGGGGAATTCGGCACGCGGCCGTCGGACGTGAACGCCTACGCCGCGTCCACGTTCTACGCGGTGGACCGCTACGCGTCATATCGCAAGGTGTGGCGGGAATACTATCAGAACGGCGGCCTGGTGCTCTCCGACCGCTATACGACTTCCAACGCGGTGCATCAGGCGTCCAAGGAGCCGCCGGAGAAGCGCGAGGAATTCTTCAAGTGGCTTTACGAGTTCGAGCAGATCCATATGGAACTGCCCGTGCCGGACATCGTCATATATCTGGACGTGCCGACCGAGCTGACGGGGCAGAATCTCCGCCGCCGGGAGCATGACACAAACACCGTCGCGGACATCCACGAGCAGAACATGGACTACCTGCGGCTCTGCCGCAGCACCGGCCGTCAGGCCGCGGAGTATTACGGCTGGACGATCGTCAACTGCGCCCGCGACGGGAAAATGCGTTCGATCGAGGAGATTCACAACGAGATATTCGCACTTGTGAGCAAGTGCCTGGAGGGATAAGTATGGTCTATATCATTCTCGGCAGGGGCTTTGAGGAGGCGGAGGCCGTCGTGCCCTGCGACATGCTCCGCAGAGCGGGCGTCGACGTTCGCTTCGCCGGCATCGGCGGACGGGAGATCGTCGGCGGCCACGGTATCGCCGTCTTCGCAGACTGCGTCGCGGAAGAGACCGATCTGACCGAAGCGGAGATGATCGTTTTGCCCGGCGGTCTGGGCGGCGTGCAGTCCATTCTGGGAAGCGAGACCGTTCTGAACGCCGTGAAGACGGTCTATGACAAGGGCGGCTATGCCGCCGCGATCTGCGCCGGCCCCACCGTGCTCGCGAAGCTCGGGATCACGGACGGCAGGCGGACGACCTGCTATCCCGGCTGCGAGGAAAACATGGGCGGCGCGAAGCCCTGCGGCGACAAGGCCGTGATCGACGGCAGAGTGATCACCGGAAAAGCGCCCGGAACGGCGTTTGACTTTGCGTTTGCATTGATCGAGGTACTGCGCGGGAAAGAGACGGCGAAGAAGGTCGCCGCCGGCGCGGTCTACCGTTAAAAGGAGAAACCTATGGCTGATAATGATTATTTCAAGACGCCGGATCCGCTGGAGGAAGACTTCTCCGTGGACGATCTGATCTCTGATATCAAGCAGCAGATCAATTCGGAACCGGGGAGCGCGGGACAGTATGACCCCGGCGACGGGAACTACTGGCCCGCAGATCCGAACGCGGCTTTTGCGGGACCGAACGACATGGCTCCTGTCGATCCGGCTTTCTACCCCGGGGAGAATTACTACCCGGAAGCGGAACGCCCGATCTCCGCGGATCAGGCCGATCCGGGATTCTATCCGCAAGCGCCGCAGGAGGAGTTCGTTCCGGATTTCGGCGACGCGTTCAAGGGCTACGGCGAGTACGTGGAACCCGCGCCGGAAGCGGTCGTTCCTGACGAGGAATATGACGACGCCTATGACGAATATGACGAGTACGACGAGGAAGACGACGCGGAGAACGCGCCGCCGCCCGAAAAGCCGAAGCAGAAGCGCAGAAAGCGCATCGTTCCGCTGTTCGTCAAGGTAATCCTCTACGTCGTGATCGTCGGGCTGATCGGCGTCGGTCTCGGCTACGGCGCGTGGGAATGCGCGCAGGACGTGCTGGCGTTCGGCCGCTCGGACGAGACGCTGACCGTGACGATCAACAACGGCGACACCGTCGACGATATCGCGCATATGCTCAAGGAGCAGGGCGTCATCAAATATCCGTGGCTGTTCAAGCTCTACTGCGATTTCACGGACTCCGGAACGACGATGGATCCCGGCACCTACGTCATCAGTTACAACTACGATTATCACGCGCTGGTTAACAACATGATCGCCAACAGCCCGAACCGCACCACGGTCCGTGTCATGATCCCCGAGGGCATGACCTGCGCGAAGATCTTCGAGCTGATGGAGAAGAACAACGTCTGCTCGGCGGAAGAACTGAAAAAGGCCGCCGCAGAAGCGGAATTCGACTACTGGTTCCTGGAGGGGATCCCCTACGGCGCGGACAACCGCCTGGAGGGCTTCCTGTTCCCGGATACCTACGACTTCTATGAGAACGACGACCCGGAGCGCGTCCTGGACAAGCTCTTGACGAACTTCGGGAAGAAATTCTCCGAGGAGGCGCAGGAACAGCTCGAAGTTCTGAACGGAAAGATCGCCGAGCGTCTGCGCTACGCGGGCTATGACGAATCGTTCGTTTCCTCGCATCTGCTTTCGCTTCGGGACCTGATCACCGTCGCCTCCATGATCGAAAAGGAGAGCGCGGGCGTGAGCGAGAGCAGCGATATCGCGTCCGTCATCTATAACCGTCTGTGCAGTCCCGCGGAGTATCCGTATCTGAACATCGACGCGACGCTGATCTACGCGATCGGCGAGAACCGTCCGCTCACCGATGCGGACAAGCAGATCGACAGCCCGTACAACACCTATACGCATACCGGCCTGCCTGCCGGCCCGATCTCCAACCCGGGCCTGTCCAGCATTACCGCCGCGCTCTATCCGAACGAGACAAGCTATTATTACTATGCCCTCGACCGCGCGACCGGCTTCCATCACTTCTCGAAGACCTATGACGAGCACAACCAGTTCCTCGGAACGCAGAACGATGAATAAGAAGCCGGAACTGCTTGCGCCGGCAGGGGATATGGAACGGCTGAAAATGGCCGTCCTCTACGGCGCGGATGCGGTCTATCTTGCGGGGACAAGCTTCGGCATGCGCTCCTTCGCGGGTAATTTCACCCCGGAGGAGCTGCCGGAGGCGGTGCGCTTCGCGCATGAGCACAATGTCAAAGTGCATGTCACTGTGAATACGATGCCCCGCGGCGACGAGCTCGCGGGGCTGCCCGCGCATCTGGAACAGCTCGAGGCCTGCGGCGTCGACGCGCTGATTATCGCCGATCTCGGCGTCTTCCGCGCGGCGGAACACTACGCGCCGCACTGCGAGCGCCACGTCTCCACGCAGGTCAGCGTCGCGAACACCGCCTGCGCGAACGCGTGGTTTGAGCTCGGCGCGAAGCGCGTCGTTTTGGCGCGGGAGCTTTCGCTGGAGGAGATTGCCGAGATCCGCCGCAATACGCCGCGAGAGCTGGAGATCGAGACCTTCGCCCACGGCGCGATGTGCGTCTCCTATTCCGGCCGCTGCCTGCTCTCCAACTACATGACCGGCAGAGACAGCAACCGCGGTGCCTGCGCCCAGCCTTGCCGCTATCAGTACGCCCTGATGGAGGAAAAACGTCCGGGCGAATATTTTCCCGTCTTTGAGGACGAAAAGGGCACCTACATCATGAATTCGCGCGATATGTGCATGATCGACCACATCGACGACCTGATGCGCGTCGGCGTGGACTGCATCAAGATCGAGGGCCGGGCGAAATCCGCCTATTACGCGGCGATCGTGACCGGCGCCTACCGCCACGTCATCGACGACGTCGCCGCCGGCAGACCGGTCGATCCTGTCTGGCGCGACGAGGTGGAGCACGTCTCCCACCGCCGCTACGCGACCGGCTTCTATTATGGCCAGCCCGGACAGTATTATCAGAATTCGCGCTATATCCGCGACTGGCAGGTCTGCGCGATCGTTACGGACTGCGACGAAAGCGGCATGGCGACCCTGTCCCTGCGCAACAAGTTCAAAGCAGGGGACAGCGTGGAGATCGTCGGTCCCGATCTGCGGCCTTTCGAGATCACCGTGCCGGTGATGCGCGACATGGACGGGAACGAGCTGATCGAGCCGCGTAACCCGCAGATGGTCTTTCAGATGCGGCTTCCGAAGCCGGTGCCCGCGCTGAGCATTCTGCGCCGCGCCGTGGAGTTAAGCCCGGAAGATTAAAATCGTAAAATTGCAAAAAAAGTACTTGCATTTTCCAAAAGGGTATGCTATTATACTTTAGCGCGTTGAGCGCACTATGCGCCGGTAGCTCAGTTGGATAGAGTGACTGGCTACGAACCAGTAGGTCGGGGGTTCGAGTCCCTTCCGGCGTACCAAACCTGAAAAGCCTTGAAACTACTGCATTTGCAGTTGCTTCAAGGCTTTTTGTTTATTGGTTTTTCCAGATTGCTAAGAGCATATAAGAGCATAAAAGAACATATAAGTGCTGTCAAAATTGCTGTCAAAATGACGTTATACTACGTGTCAAGCTCTGACTGAACGTAGTCTATCAGTTTATCCACGCTGCTCTTCTGCTTTTTCTGCCGTAGATGTGTATAGATCGCGTGCTCATAGATCAGTTTATAAACCGTCTTCTGCATTCGCACAGTCTTTGCACTGTACTGCTGACTCTTGAGCCGCATAAGATGAGCGGAAATTTCAAATGGTTGGATCTCGCTTGCAACGCGATCTCCGAATTCTTCTACCGCTCGTCTGTATGGCGCAGCATAGCAGGACTTTGTGCCTTCTTCGATTTCTTCCCAATGAGCATCATGCCACGCTTCAGCAATTACGGCAAAGGTAGGTTGCGGAGGAGCTTCCTTTTCCGCAATCTTCCAGTATAGTTTTTCCGGATCGCGGTCATAAACTGCATGACGTACTCCGTTGGTGTCGTGCCAATACCCCATATAACGACCATCTGAACGATGAATGAACAATGCTGCATACTTCGATTTCTGCATATTTGCCTCCTGCATTTCGGCGCGTTTCGGTCTGCGGATAATATATGTAGCGCAATGATGATTGTCAATGTGCAAAACTCTCACATTTGCAAAAGAAACCTATGTGACATCAAAAAATAGGTTGATTTCATCCTATTTATGTGGTATCATATTACCGAGAGGTGATACGTTATGCAAATTGAAACAAATGCCATCGTCTCTGCAACAGAGGCAAATCAGAACTTTTCCCGCGTGACTCGCCTGGCAGAGAAGAAGGGACACGTCGTTGTTTTCAAGAATAACCGCCCGAAGTACCTCGTAGTTGATCTGGATGCAGAGCCTCAGATCGAAATGACGGAAGACGAAAAGATCGACTTCGTAGCAAGGCGCATCTTGCGGAAGCATCTGGCGGCATTTAAGGAGTTGGCGAAATGATTAAGTTCTCTAAAGACAAGGTGAAGCTGCTCCATCAACTTCTGGCCGAGGCCACCGGTGGAAGCGTTGGCGTGCGGGATGAGAGTCTTCTTGAATCCGCACTGGAAAGTGCTTTCTCTGGCTTCGGAGATCGCGAATTCTACCCGACGAAAGAGGAGAAGGGCGCAAGACTCGGCTATTGCCTCGTGACCAATCACGCCTTCGTGGATGGCAACAAACGCATCGGCATCTATGTGATGCTTTCCTTCTTGGAAATGAACGGCATTCGTATCGAATGTACTGATGATGAGATCGTCCAAATCGGCCTTGCGCTTGCAGACGGAAGCATGTCCTACGAAAAACTACTGCAGTGGGTGCTTGAGCACAAGGGATGATGCGCCCTGACAGCCACTATCCGCACTATAAGTAATTCAAAGATGTTTCCCCTGCTGGAGGAGATATTCCGGCAGGGGAAATTGTTTTGTCAAAATACTGTGGCCAACCATCAAAATCCAGTCTCCCAAGCACAAGATATGCGTATTTCTGACCGATATCTGTTATAATTCTTTTGCGCGTCGGAAATCGCGCGAATGGAATACGGAGGTATAGCTCAGCTGGGAGAGCGCTTGAATGGCTTCAAGAGGTCAGCGGTTCGATCCTTTCTTTGGTGGCGGTAGGTTTGGGAGCGAACCGCCGGTTCGAACACAAGGATTTCTTTTGCGAAGCAAAAGCGCCGCGTCAGCGGCGGAACGTCGCAGTCGTTCAAATCCGCAGTGTCACGGAGGCGCGCAGCGCCGGAGTACCCCGCTTATCTCCACCAGTAGAAAAAGTTGCAAAATTGCAGTTTTTCTTGCGAGCGTTCAAGAGGCCGTTCGGCAATTCGTATGGAATATGTATGGAACGCGGTTTTTTGCCAGCATCCAGTGACTAATACGAGAAACGCCAAAACTGCAGTTTTAGTGTTACTTTTGACATCAAAATACAAGATTTCAAAGTGTCCACACACGAAAACGACGGTCGGGCCTTTTGCGGGAAGTATATTGGAACCGCAGTTTTTGCCCTTGTCATCCATCCGATCATCGACTATACAACAGTTTCTTCGTAATGCTACCCGAACGGCCACTCTGGAGCAGCGTGACAGCTCGTAGCGTAACGAGCCGCTCCAAGGTTCCGCCGCCGACAGTGCCGATGGAGCTTCCGTCTTGAAACACTGCCATCTTTGCGCCTGTGCTGCGGGGTGTGGAGCCGTCGCTTTGCAAAATGCTGCAAAGCATGACAGCTTCACCGGATTGTAGCTTTTCACGAATTTTGGCAATCAGTTGATTCATTTTTCTTGCCTTCCTTATGATTCCTCAGACATGGCGCGATAGAGGAAAGTCACGATCTGCGCTCTGGTGCAGGTGGCGTCCGGGCTAAAGGTTGTTGCGGAAGTACCCGCGGTGACGCCGGTCTCGGATGCCCAAAGGACGGCCTTCTCGTAGTACGCTCCCGCCTTGACATCCGTGAACGGATTGGTGGAGGCTGCGGCTTCCGGCTCCCCCTCGCAGCGCCAGATGAAGGTCACGATCTGGCCGCGGGTGCAGGTTCTGTCCGGGCTGAACGTTGTTGCAGAGGTACCTGCCGTGATGCCCTTCTCTGCTGCCCAAAGCACAGCCTTGTAGTAATATGCGCCGTTCTTCACGTCTTTGAACGGGTTGCTGCTCGTTTCAGGCTCGGGCGAACCGGCAGCCCTCCACAGGAAGGTCACGACCTGGCCTCTCGTGCATCCATCGTTCGGGCTGAATGTGGTGGAGCTGGTGCCGGAAGTGATTTTGCTGACAATCGCCCAGTCGATCGCGGCATGTGCCCAATGATCCTCAGGAGGCATGTCCGTGAATTTCTCACCGGGACAGGGCGCCGGTCCAACGGAGGCTTCGCCGAATTCCGGGTAAAGCCCGTTCGTCAGCGCGAAGCAGCCGTTGACGTTGAGCTCGTTCAGATAGGCAGCGGAGGCAAACTCGGCTGCGCTGATGGCTTTTGCGCCCTTTGGCTCCGAAACGCCGCCGACTGCGGTATCGCAGCCACTGTCCAGATAAGCGGTGTTTTCCAGATGACTGGTCGAGCGGCGGCTGTCCAGACCGATGACGCCGCCGAGCGTTCCGCTGCTGCCGGTGATGGTGGCATAAGAGAAGCCGTTGGTCAGGCTGTAGTAATTACCGTAACCGATGATGCCGCCGGTGGCTGCTTTCTGATAGCTGTGGGTGTTGTCCACGTTGCCGACATTATAGCAGTCGGTCAAAACGGAGGCATTCAATAGGTTCGCACAGCCGACAACGCCGCCGACATACCAGTTTTTGCCGCTGACCGCGCCGTAATTGGCGCAGCGCGTCAGGCTGCCGCCGATCTTTCCGGCGACGCCGCCCAGGCCGCCGCTGGCGCCGTCGCCGCGGATCGCGCCGTAGTTCAGGCAGTCGGTGAGCTGGCTCTCTGCGTCCGCCACGCTGCCGACGATCCCGCCGACGCCTGTGGTTCCGGAGACCGCGCCGCGATTGATGCAGCGCTCCAACTGACTGCTGCCGTCCAATGCGGCGGCGATCCCGCCCGCAAGCTGGTCTGATGCGCTGACGGTCACATAGCTTTCGCAGTCCTGCAGGGTGGTTCCGCGTGCCTGTGACACGATGGCTGCGGCGCCGCCTCTGGCGGAGACTTCGCCTCGGACGGTCAGATTGCGAATGATCGCGCCGTCTGTGCTGACAAACAGCGCAAGGTTGCTTCCTTCGGAGATTGCCGTCATTTCGGAGATCGTATGGCCGCAGCCGTCAAACACGCCGCGGAAGGGATGCAAATTCGAGCCGACGCCGTCCCACCAGCGCACCGCGCGGTTGAAGGTCTGGTCGTCGTTGGAAAGGGAAATATCGTTTCCGAGCTTCACGGTCTTCCCGGCAAAATCGTTGCCTTGCTTGACCAGAAGCGCGAAACCGGCGAGCTCTCTTGCCGTCCGGATCGTAAACTCGGATACGTTCGGATCGTACCACCCGGTCTCGCCGAGCTGCGTCCAGACCTTGTGCGTGGTATAGGGCTCGACGGTCACGGTCAGCGCCGCCCCATTGATCGCCGCGCTGACGGTAAAGACGCCGGTATCGGTCGCCGTTTCTTTCCCGCTGCCGTCGCTGAAGGCAAAGTGATAGCGGAAGATACCGCTGTAAACGTAATTGAGGTCGTCCGGCGCGGCATTCTCATAGAGCTGCGCGCGAACGGTCAGAATATCGTTCTCGTAGAGCGGATCGCCGTCCTTGACGGAGTAATCTGTCACGGCAACGGGGCTGCCGTCCTGCATTACCGTAC
The DNA here is from genome assembly GCA_905233385.1 of uncultured Oscillospiraceae bacterium. Classification (GTDB taxonomy): domain Bacteria; phylum Bacillota; class Clostridia; order Oscillospirales; family Oscillospiraceae; genus JAZOXB01. The sequence goes on along the minus strand of CAJOEH010000007.1, from coordinate 8,599 downwards.
CCGTCTTCGTTGCCGTGATCTCGCAGGCGGGATTGGACGGAAGAATCAGCGTTCCTGCCTGCATCTGCTCGAAAACGCCGGAAAGCACGGCGTTTTCGCCGATCGTGGCGTAGGGGCCGGAAAGCGCGTTGCCGTTCATCGTGTAACAGCGGAAAGCGTAGCCGGCCTCCGGCACGTTGGAAAGCGTCAGAACGGTACCCGCGGGCACCTCTCCGATCTGATCTGCCGTGATGCTTCCATGTTCCGGCTGCTGCACAGCAACGGCGCGCGGCGACGCTTCGCCGCTCTCCCAGAGCAGGATCGGATAGGAGCCGGCAGTATAGCAATACGCCGCGCCGTTCTTGTTGAGCGCCTGCACGAAGTCCTCCGAACGCAGTTCCTCGTCCGTTTTTGCAGCGCAGGAGACGGACACGTTCAGCGCCGTGCCGACGTACCAGCCGCCCGACGCAGGATCGTCGTCGCATCCTTCCAGATAATAGCAGTCCGAAACGGTATAGCTTCCGCCGTTATGCCCGCCGATGGCGCGGCCGCGTCCGTTGCCGTTCGAGTCGATCGTGCCGACGTTGTAACAGTTGTAGACGTCCATGCCGCCGTTGCTGCCGCAGATGCCGCCGGCAGGGCAGGCGTAGGTGGTGCTGACACTGCCGATGTTATAGCAGTTGACGATCGCGCCCTTTCCCCATCCTGCGCCGCAGACGCCGCCGATTCCCTTGGAGTCGGTGTTCTTGACCGCTGCGTAATTGGCGCAGTTTTCAATGCGAACGCCGGTCGGGATCGAGCCGACGCGCCCGACGATCCCGCCGACCATGCGTCTGCCGTAGACGCTGCCGGAAACGCTCAGATTCCGCACCGCAGGCGTCAGCACTGACGCGGCTTCGCCCTCGTAGAGTTCGCCGAGATAGCCGACCAGCCCGACCGCCTGCGAATAGGCGTAGCCCTTGTCGGCATAGCGGTCGCAACAGAGGTTCGTAATGCGGTGTCCGCGCCCGTCCAGCACGCCGTTGAAGAACGCTTCGATCACATACTCGCTGTCCGGGCGGCTGAGGGGATACTTGCCGCCGATCGGCGTCCAGTTCGGACCGGTCCACGCGCCGTCGGCGCACACGCCGCCCATATCCATATCGGCGCAAAGAGAAACGGTCTTGCCGGAAAAGTCGTGCGCCGGGTCGCCCCGATAGACCGTACCCTTCTGATTGCCGCCGCCTGCGCCGACGAGCAGGAAATCGTCGATCTGCGTGGAAACCAGTTCGTCAAGGTCGCCCTTGACGCGATAATCCGGCGTATCGGCGTCCGTTCTGCCGTTGACCAGCGCCGCAAGTCCCGCAAGCTGCGCGGGATTGTCCAGACAGAACTCGGTTTTGTCCGCGTCATACCAGGAGATGTCCACCGCGCCGTCCCACACGGTCAGAGAATAGTATTCCGGGATGACTGTGAATATCTCATCCGGTGTGGGAAAGCTGTAGGTATAGCCCTCTGCTTTTTCCGAAAACGGTATCAGCTCGTAGCTGCCGTCGGCAAACTGACAGCGCACGCTGGCAAGCTCAAAGCCCGCGCGGCGCTCGAGCGTGCCGCCGGTCGTTTCCGCAGCCCATGCCGCCGGCAAACAGCCGCACAGCAGCGCCGCCGCCAATAAAAATGCAAGGATTCGTTTCATAGTTGCCTCCGATTTTCGTCACAACGGGACACAGCTCTTGACCGGCCCCTCCGGCGTCTGCGTCTCGACCAGCTGCACCGGGATGCCGTAGAGCGCTTCGATCAACTCTGCCGTGAGCACCCGGCTGCTTTCGCCGTATGCCAGGATCCTTCCGTCCTGCAGAGCAAGCGTGTGCGTGGAATAGCGCAGCGCGTGCGCTGGATTGTGGGTAGAGAGCAGAACGGTGTAGCCCTGCTTCGCAAGCTCCGCGATTTGGCACAGCACCCGCTGCTGGTTGCCGTAATCGAGGTTGGCCGTCGGCTCGTCCATGATCAGCACCCGTGTGTTTTGCACCAGAGCGCGCGCCAGCAGCACAAGCTGCTGCTCACCGCCGGAAAGCTTTCCGATGCTGCGCTGTGACAGTGCCGCGATCCCGAGCCGGTCCAGCACCGCCTGCACGCGCTCCAGCTCCGCCTGCCGCGGACGCTCCAGCACGGACAGGGTGTTGGTCGTCCCCATCAGCACAGCCTCCTGTACCGTGTACTGAAAGGTGGGGATTGACGCCTGCGGCACATAGGCGGCAAGCTGTGAAAGCGCGTGGCGGGAAAGGGTTTTGAGGTTCTGTCCTGCAAACAGGATTTCTCCGGTGTAATTCGTCAAGAGTCCCAACAGGCAGCGGAATAACGTACTTTTTCCCACACCGTTGGGCCCGAGCACAGTTACCAGCGCCGCCTCCGGCAGGTCGAAGCTGAGGTCTTTCAAAACAGGATGCGTCCCATATGAAAACGACAGATTCTTCACTTCAATCATTCCGGCGGCCACCTCCCGTCAGAATCAGCCACAGGAAAACCGGCGCGCCGACGAAGGCAGTCAGAATGCCGATCGGGATTTCGCCCGCCGTCGCGCAGCGGGCAATGTCGTCGGTCAAAAGCAAAAACGCCGCGCCGAAAACGGCGCAGGCCGGCAGCAGCCTTCGGTAGTCATAGCCAAAGAGCATGCGGCAGATATGCGGGACGATGAGCCCGACCCAGCCGATCATGCCGGAGACCGCGACGGAGGATGCCGTGAGCAGCGTGGCGCAGAGAATGACGGCCAGGCGCAGCGCTGTGGTGTTGACGCCGAGGGACTTCGCCTCGTCCTCGTCCAGCGTGAGCAGATTGATCCGCCAGGAAAACAGCAGCAGCGGCAACAGGCCCAGCAGCACCGGAACGGCCAGAAACGCCACATCCTGCCGCTTGATCGAGGCGAGGCTGCCCATCAGCCAATAGGTGATGGCAGGGAGCTGCTCCTGCGTATCGGCAACAAGCTTGATAAAGGACGTTCCCGCCGAAAACAGCGAGGAGATCACCATGCCGGACAGGATCAGCGCAACGGTTTCATTGGTTTTCGCAAAGCGGCTGACCGTATAGGTCAGTAAAACCGCGCCGAGTCCGAAGACGAAGGCGATCAGAGAAATGCCGAAGTACCCAGCGCCGAGCAGAATGCCCAGCGCCGCGCCGAAGCCCGCCGCCGTCGACGCGCCGAGCACGTCGGGCGACACCATCGGATTGCGGAACATCCCCTGATACGCCGCGCCGGCGCAGGAGAGCGCCATGCCGACCAGGACCGCCGCCGCGATGCGGGGCAGACGGATCAGGAAGAAGACGTTGTCCGCCCCCTCCCGCACCGGTTTGCCGGACAGCCCCAAAAGGGACGCCATCTCTCCGAACGACAGAGAAAAGCGGCCGATCAGCACGGAGCCGATCAGTACGATCACAAAAGCTGCGCCGAGCAGTCCGAAGCGCAGCGCGTACCGCGGTTGCTTCATGGCGCAGTTTCCTCCGTCCGAACGATATAATACTGCCCGGTCGCGGCGTCATAGTAGACCTCGCCGAGCTTTTCCATGCCCTCGCCGCCGTCCTCCAGCGCTTCGGTTTCCATCTGCGCCAGCTCGTCGCCGCTGAATTGTAGGGCATTGTCCTTGTCGATTTTCGCTGCGCCGCCTTCGCCCTCCGCCGCGTAGGAGATGCCGGAGTCCGACATCACGCCGCCGGAGGTGGAGATGTCCACGTTCCAGTGGACGATCAGCGCCAGCATCATGCCGACCGCCAGCACCAGCATCGCGTCCGACAGGTTGGACAGATACTGCATGGGGTCGACGCTCTCGCCGTCGAAACGGCTGCGTTTTCTTCCGATCTTACGCATGGGTTGCCTCCGCTTCACAAACACAGTCCATCAGGGTTTCCAGATCCGCCATATAGCCGTTGTACCAGCGCCTGCGCAGGTTGGAGATCACCAGACAGACCGCCGCGGCGATCAGACCGGCGATCGTGGTATCAAACGCGGTGAGCAGGGAAACGGAAAGCGTGTAGGTGTCGCCCTGGCCCAGCGCAATGATGCCGGGGCCGAGTGGGATCAGCGTGCCGAGCAGGCCGAACATCGGCGCGAGCTTCGCAATCAGATCGGTCGTTTTCAGAATACGGTCATAATGCGCCTGCTCCTTTTCCAGCAGATTGGCGGCAAGCCCTTCCCGCAGGGCGGAAGAAAAGTCTGGATGCCTGCACAGCTCCAGCAACACCGCCTTCTGCCGCTTGAGAAGACCGCTGCGTTCAATGGCGTCCGTCCCGCCGCCGCCGCGAAGCTCCTCCAGGAGGGCGGGCAGCACGATCTTCATCTGACGGCGCTCCGTAAAATATTCCGTCAGGATCCAGCCGATAAAGAACACCGAAAGCGCCAGAAGCAGAATCAGAATGACGACGACGGGGATCTCCATCGCGTTCGCCACGGTGCGAAGAATCTCATGAAATACGGACGACATAGATCATTACCTCTCTTTTTTGTAGTACAGCAGGGAGCCGAGCGCGCCGAGCAGAACGAGGATCGCTGCGCCGAGCGCGGTATATGCGCCAAGTGCGGATGGCTCCGGCTCCGGCAGCGTCAGCCTCGTAACGCCTTCCTGTGGCTGCTGTTCGGGCGGCGCCTGGAGCTTTGCCGCCGTCGCGGCGTCGAGGACGATCGCCTGCGCCGCGAGGCGCTGCACAGGTTCTCCCTTGTCCTCCTTCGTTTGTTCCGACACGGCAGGCGGCGCAGCGTCCGGAGCTTCGCTCTGGGCAGCAGTCGGTTCGACCGGCGCCTGCGTCGATTGTTCGTCAGTCGGTTTCGGCTGCGTCGGCTCCGGCTCGTTCGGCTTCACCGAGACTGGCTGCGTGGATGCAAACACCTGCGAGCCGACGGCTGCGGAAAGGTACGCCTCTCCCTCTTTCAGAATCTCATATTCGATCTCCACCGTGACAAGGTCCGAATAATCCGGATCGGGCGTGACGGTCACGTTTGTGATCCGAAGGACGCTGTCATCGGAGGAAGTAATGTTCAAAATGGAAGCAAGCGCCTGCGCCAGCGCATCGTTTCCGACCGTGACCGCGGCGGTCACGCTGTGTGCGCCGATCGTGCCGTCCAGCGGCGGCAGCTCGCCGAGCGTCGGCGCGCCGGAAAGCGTCACGTAGACCGTATGCGTGTATTTCGCCGTCTGGTTGGTGCGCGTTTCCGTCGGGTACGACTGCCCGAACAGCAGGCGGAAGCGGTTGCCCGTGCCGAGGCTGCTGAAATCCGGCGCGGTATGCTCCGTGCCGATCTCATACTGCGCCCAGTTGTCCTCCAGCGCAAGCATCGGCTGGACGACGGAGCAGTAGTTCCACGCCTCGTCCGCGTCCCACGAAACGAGGTTGCCTTCCTCGTCGCAAACCGGATGGATATGCGCCGCAAGGTCTTCAAAATAGTAACGCGTGGTGCCGAACAGTTCTCCGTAGGTGAAGGAGGTAAAATAGCCCACCGTCTGGTCCTGCGTATAGAACTGCAGAGACTGCACGTCGCCGGCGTAGATGCCGGCATAGGAAATCAGATCGGCGATCGAGAAGCCGTAGGCGGAGTCGATCACCGTGACGTAATCGCCGTCGGTTCCGGCGCGGTAGAAGGAATACGCCGCATAATACAGCGGCAGGTTCGCCTCCAGCTCGCTCCAATGGTAAGAGCCGACCGTCACGTAGGCGTCGGTATCCATGCCCCAGTAGCCGACCTTCACGGTCAGCGTATCCGTAACCGTTCCCGTCGCTGAGGCAGGAGAAGCGCAGAGCGCCGCCAGTGCCAGCAGGATCGTCAGCAGCAAAATCAGTCGTTTCATAAGCCGTTTACTTTAAGGTGGAGCGGGACAGGAGCTGCACGGCTTCTTCCTCGCTCAGCGTATAATGCCAGAACAGATCGTAGTATTCCTGCGCGACCTGAATCATATCGTAGTCATAAACATCGGGGTACAAGAGATTTCCCAGCCACCAGATGCCCAGAACGCGGTTGACCGAGGGCGGCGAGGACATCCAGCTGTAGGGAAGATTCGGAATCTCGTAATAAGCGCCGGATTGCACGGCGCGAAGCTGCGACCATTCGCTGTCTGCGAGTGTGTCGTAGGGACCGCCTGCGGCGAGCAGAATGACGTCGGGACTGCAGAGATAGACCTGCTCAAGATTGACGGTGGTGCCGCCGTTGCGGTTGCTGATCTCGTCCGACCGGATCGCGTTGATTCCGCCGACGAGGTCGATCACGTCCGCCTGTGTGGAGCCTGCCGCGTTGCAGGCAAGGCCGGTGGAGCCGGTGCCGAACATCACGGTCTTGCGATCTTCTTCCGTGATCTTCGCGCGGTTTTCCTCCGCCATAGAAAGCGTCTTTTCCACAAACAGCGCCAGCGCCTCCGCCTTTTCTTGCCTGTCGAGCAACATTCCAAGCGTGCGGTATGCCGTCGGGAGCTGATCCAGTGTCGCCTGCACGAATACGGTCGGGATGCCGGTCTGCTCCTGGATCATGTCCATATCCGAGGCGATGGAATCCTTCGGATCGCCGAGGTCGATAATGATCTGCGGCCGGGCGTCGATCAGCGATTCCATGTTGAGATTCGCCTTGCTGCCGTAGAACTGCCCGAAGGTGGGAAGATACCACATATCCTCCGGGAAATAGGGACGCTGCGCGGTGGAGGGACTGGAGGCCAGGCCGACCAGCAGCTCGGGGCAGAGCGTCATCAAAATCATCTGCGCGGTCGAGCCGCTGGCGGCGATCCGCGTGATCTCAACGGGGACGGCAACGCTTCTGCCGGCGCTGTCAATAAACGCCGTCGTTTCGACGCCGTCCAGCGGATTATATTCGTGCTGCGGCGTACAGGCGCAGATCGCGCACAGCACGCTCAGAATCAGCAGCAGGCAGATCATTCGTTTCATGGCAGCCTCCCAAAATGCTCTGCAAGCCGCCGCATCGTTGGATGCGGCGGCTCTCTGTTCTCTTATTTCGCGTTGAAATACCGGTAGAGGAACGTCACGATCTGCGCGCGCAGACAGGGATTGTTCGGCGAGAAGGTGGTTGCGGAGGTGCCGAGCGTGATCTCCTTGGCGCACGCCCACGCCACGGCGTCGGCATAATACGCGTCTGCAGGAACGTCCGTAAAGGAAGCGGCCTTTTCCGGCTTCTCTGCCTTTGCCATACGGAACAGGAAGGTCACTGCTTCTGCTCTGGAAACGGTCTTGTCCGGGGAGAAGGTCGTTTCAGAGGTGCCCTTGGTGATGCCGTTATGGACAGCCCAAAGCACGGCCTGGCAGAAATAGTCGGTGGACTTCACGTCCTGGAACGGAATGACCATCAGCGGATCGCCGTCGATGACGTACGCGGGCGAACCTGCGGCTCTCCAGAGGAAGGTGACCATTTCCGCACGGGTGCAGTCCTTGTCGGGACTGAAGGTCTTCTCGCTCGTGCCCTTGGTGATCTCTTTTCCGACCGCCCAGTAAACGGCGTCGTAGTAGTAGGCGTCCTTTGCAACGTCGTCAAAGACGGCGACGGGCTTCGGCGGCTCCTCCGCCTTCACGATCGTCACGGCGATCACGTCGGATGGCATCCGGTTGCCGGCGGCGCTCTTCGCTTCGATCTCCGCTGCGGTCGCACCGCAGACAAAGCGGAGCTTG
>CAJOEH010000007.1:0-940 GCA_905233385.1 uncultured Oscillospiraceae bacterium | reverse complement strand
ATAGCCGCGCTCGGCCATACTTTCGTAACTGAAATCTCCCTTGGGATACGGTCCGTCGGAGCAGGTGAACTTCAGCTCGTCGCCTGCGCCGAAGGTCGTGCCCGCGTCGGAAAGCAGCGCGTCCAGCGTCACATACTCGGTGGCGACGATTGTCTTCATATCGTCACCCTTCCAGTAAACGTAGCAGTAGCCTGTCTCCGTTGTCTCCTTGAGTTCGGCAAGCTCGGAGGCGGCATAGGACTTGACCAGCTCGGGCTCCGCGTCTCCGGTCTTGGTGTAGACCTCCAGCGCAGGGGTTTCCGCCGGCTCCGGCTTGACAATCGTGATGGAGATGACACCGCTGGGCATCCGGTTTCCGGCAGCGGTTTTGTTCTCGGCTTCCTCAGCAGTCATGCCGCTTACAAAGCGCAGGCTGCCGCTGTTGTACACGGTTTCCGCCAGTGCGGCAAAGGTGTTTTCCGCGTTGAGCTCGCCGGAGTTCCAGGTCAGAGCGAGGGCAGTTGGAACCGTGTTGCCGTCGGCATCCACGCCACGTGCCGCGATGTTTTCATAATCGAAGTTCCCCTTGGTATAGGGCCCGGTATCGGTGTTGAACTTGAGCGAATCACCGGAAGAAAACTCCGTGTCGGCGTCGGAGAGCAGGGCATCGAGCGTAATGAGCTCGGTTGCGGCGACTGCATAATGCGCGTCGCCGCGATAGTAATCATATTCATAACCCTCTGCCTTGGTTTCCGCCAGTGCGGCAAGCTCGCCTGCTTTGTAAGCCTTCACAAGCTCCGGCTCGCCTTCGCCGGTCTGGGTATAGAGCTCCAGCGCAGCGGGCTCCGCGTCCTCCGGCTTGACGATCGTCACGGCGATCACGTCGGATGGCATCCGGTTGCCGGCGGCGCTCTTCGCTTCGATCTCCGCTGCGGTCGCACCGCAGACAAAGCGGAGCTTG